>JACAWG010000060.1:0-34943 GCA_017160915.1 Aggregatibacter actinomycetemcomitans | reverse complement strand
CCTCTTTAGCAAAGAGGGGGAGGGGAGATTTGGCAGAAGTCATTAGCGAAGAATATACGAAATTAAAATCACCATATTTAAAATTATTAAATAACGAAAAATGACCAAAACACAAAAACTCAACACCGCACTTTTTGCCATTTTGCTGCTCATTGTCAGCTTCGCCATCTACCACCAACTCGGCGATTTTGCTCATCTTAAAAACGCCGAGGGTGTGCTGACGGATATGCGCTCCCTTGTGTTGTGGGATATTCGCCTGCCGCGCATTGGCTTGGCGTTGCTTACGGGGGCGTGTCTTGCCTTGGCGGGGAATGCCATGCAGGGGATTTTCCAAAATCCGCTTGCCAGCCCGGGGTTGCTTGGCAGTAGCGCAGGGGCGACGACCGCCGGTGTGCTGATTCTTTATTACTTTTCCGCACCCTTTACCATCTTGCTGTTCGGCGGCGTGGCGGGGGCGTTGGTGAGTTTTTTACTTGTCTATTTCATTGCAAAAAATCACGGCACAACCGCCATGATCTTAAGCGGTTTAGCGGTGAATATGTTGCTTGGCGCTGCCATCGCGCTGCTTCTTTCCAACGCCGAAAGCCCGTGGGCGCTGGCGGAATTGTATCGCTGGCTGCAAGGCTCGCTCGTGTGGGCAAAATTGGATACGTTCTTGATTTCGCTGCCTATTGTGTTCCTCGGGCTACTGTGTTTGTATCGTCAACGGCGTTATATTGATCTGCTCACTTTCGGCGAAGAGACCGCCGGCACCATGGGGATTAACCCCAAACGCAGCTTTTTCATCAACACCTTCGGCGTGGCGTTATTGGTCGGTGCGACCATTCCGCAAACGGGCGCCATCGGTTTTATCGGTTTAATTGCACCGCACTTTGCCCGCATTTGGCTAAAAAAACGCCCGTCGCAGCTTTATATCAGCAGTGCGTTATTCGGCGCGTTATTGCTTTTAATCGCTGATCTTTGCGTGCAATACGTCCCGTTTTTCTCACATATTTACATCGGCACGCTCACCGCCATTATCGGCGCGCCGTGCTTGATTTGGATTTTATTGACGGAACAACGGAGATTGGCAAGATGATCAAAATCGAAAACCTTTCTCAACCCTACGGCTTAACGAACGTTTCCTGCGTCATTCCCGAAGGCAAATTGATCGGTATTATGGGCGCGAACGGCGCGGGGAAATCCACCTTGCTCAAAACCATTGCAGGCATTTTGCCTATTGCACAGGGTGAGATTTGGCTGGGCGATGACAAATTAAGCGAAATGTCTCCGGAGCAAAAAAATCACCGCCTTGCCTACCTTGCGCAAAATACCCACATTCATTGGGATTTGTCCGTGTATGACGTGATTGCCCTAGGGTTGCCTTCTCCGCTGAATTCAACCAAAGAGCAGGCAAAAGTGCGGTCGATTTCAGAGGCGTTTTCCGTCTCACCTTTATTGGATAAACCGTTCCAACAGCTCTCCGGCGGCGAAAAAGCCCGCGTGCAACTTGCCCGTTGTTGCATTAAAGAAACGCCTTTGCTGCTCGCCGATGAACCCATCGCGCCCCTCGATCCTTATTATCAAATCGACATCATGGAACAACTGAAATCCCTCACGCCGACACACACCTGCGTGGTGGCGATTCATCATTTATCGCTGGCGTATAAGTTCTGCGATGAAGTCATTCTGCTCGACAAAGGCAAAGTGATTGCCTCCGGCACAACGCAAGCGGTGCTAAACGCAGAAAATTTAGCGAAAGCCTTTGGCGTGAAAGCGACGTTTGATTTAGCGAAAAAAGAAATTTCCGGTGTGGAGAAGTTGGACGCTTGATGCCAAAGGATCAAAAGTGCGGTTGATTTTCACGTTGTTTTTATTGAATGGATCAACCGCCCTTACAGTCCAGCCACGGCGTCCGTGAGCCCGGTTTATTTTTGTAATAAATAGAACTGCGTTCACGCGCCACTAAATCAATATGGCTTCCCTGAATGAGATTGTACGATCGATAGCGCACCTCAAAACGGCTACCGCGTGCATTTAACGCTCGATTTTCGAGATGATCAAAAGGCATAGCTCTGCCGCCGTCCAACTGAAAATAAAAACCGAAGTTATCCTTCATTCGGCTTTCTACGGAGAGTGGAAAATAGGTCGCCAGATAAGAGATAGAACCGTTTTCCGCGTTCTTGCAACGATAGTTATATCGCTTGTAATCCATCGCATTATTTAATTCCGCTTGGGTAATATCGTTTTTCAGGAATCGCGTTTTGACGGGCTTCTTTGGCGGAGGCGTCGTACAAGCAAACAGGCTCAACAACGCCCCAGTGAACAAAATCAGGCTAAGTTTTTTCATATTTATTTCCGAGTAAAATATAAGCATAAGAAAGAAGTGGTTATGATAGCTCAAATGGGGGAGAGTGCAAATAAGGAAGATAACGAGGGTGTAATCTGTTGGATGAACACCATTTATGCTGGCGCGCGTTTCCCGACGCGTGCCCAAAATTCAGAATATAAAAGCTCGTGTCAGGAGATGCGCGCTATCGTGGGGTAATCATCTTAACCCTTTATAAACTCGCCAAAGGGCAATTCTGGCTGAAAAAATAAATTTATTGATATATGCTTAGGAAAATGCCATGAATAACACTAATAAATTGAGAACTGATGTAAATGCCGAGGGTAACAAGTTACCCTCGGTTACGCATAGTTCAGCTCCATTCGGATTGTATGCTTGAAATACCCCAACGGGGTATGGTTATGCTTAACCGTGGGTATACTTACCCACGGATGAACACTCTTATGCTGGCGCGCGTCTCCCGACGCGTATCCAAAATTCAGAATATAAAAAAGCACGCGTCAGGAGACGCGCGCTATCGAGGGGGCTTTTGTTCATAGACTCTATGGAACTTTTACAGTAACATATGAACTGTTTTTGGAATTGGTACGATAAGTATTAAAAATGTTTATATTGAGTTAACTGTGAATAATAAATTATTTAAATATTTCTTGAAATTTATGAATTTTCTAGAAAGGAATATCCCACTTTTTATAGGGATTATGATTGGGGTTTATATCGGAATCTGTTTGTTTTTTTATTTTTATAAAGATATGTTTGATTTGAAAACTCCAAAAACACTATGGGATATATTGACTAGCTTATCAGGTGTCTTTTCTGCATTAGGTCTTATTTGGATAGCCTTTTTAACATATAGAAATCAGAAATTGAATGCATTTCAAACAGAATTTGATAATTTACTGAAGGAACATGAAAAATCTCTAAATTCTAACTTTTATGATTTAGATGGGAAATTAAATTTTCATGCAAACTACTTACTTCATAAGATTACAAATAGTAAAGCTAATTTAACTAAGATATCTGAAACATATATTTATGGAAGAGAAGAGGTGTCAAGATATTTTATCCTATTGTATAGGATTTTAGATCGTATTGATATTGCAGTACCTAACGAAGATAAGAAAAGATATACTGGATTATTGAGAGTATGCATTCCATATGAAATTCTTTTACTTGTATCAATAAATGCTTTAAATCCCAAATTTAGTAGATATAAGGATTTGTTAGAGAAATTTAGTATATTAGAACATTTACCGTTATCAATAAGATTTATCATAGGTATTAGAGTGAAGTCGGCAGAGTATCTATTTAAAAAGAAAAAGGAAAACTCCATGGCTGATTTTATATTTGAGTTCGCATACGATGCAGATTTTGAAAATGATATAAAACTTGAAAAAAGATCTTCTGAAGTTAAAAAAGATATGTATTCAGACTATATTTATAAGCTAATTAATGAATATTTTGAGAAGATAATCTGGGGAGAAAATATACATATCCAAAAATATGAAAAATAAAATCGGGATATTGCCCGATTTTTTTACTTTGAACATTCCCACTTCATCGCCACACCTAACCATTTCACCATATCCCTCTCACTCCAACCTTTCCGCTTCGCATAATCTACCGCCTGATCTTCATCAATTCGCCCAAGGGTGAAATAATTACTCGCGGGGTGGGTGAAGTACCAGCCACAAACAGAAGCCGCAGGGAACATGGCGTAGCTTTCAGCCAAACACCTATGATGGCGCGCGTTTCCCAACGCGTGCCTGAGGAGCCAAAAGTGCGGTGAGTTTTTGAGGTGTTTTTTCATGAAATTAGGCACATGCTAGGAAGCGTGTGCCATCAAGGAGTTGCCCGTATAGTATAATTTATTATTCATTTGTATTTTCGGTAATATTTTCTTTTGAATCATCGGGAATCATTGCCGGCAGCGTAAAAGTGTAACGTAAGAATAACAGAGTAAATAAGCGAAGTTCATTCAATTCATCTTCAGAAAACTCATTATAAGTGTGTGAAGCATCTGCACTTAAAGAACGAATGTGTAGTGCGAAATTTTTTAAATCTTTTGTAAGTTTTCCTTCTTGAAAAAGCTTTTCAATTCGCTTGTTTAATCTAGCTCTTTCATCATTTTCAGCTAATTCACATAATGCTCGTTCTAGTGTAGTTCTATATGCATTACCAGCTACTTTAATAAAATGGGGTTTAGCTTTAATTTGAATATATAAATCTTCTGCTGTTTTGAGTTCATCTATAACTCTATCAGGTAAATTCTCTGGGATTTCTGCTTTAAGTTGGTTATTCGGGGCAAACTCTATATAACTAACATATGATGTTCGTAAAGCTTCATATAAATTATAAAAATTACTACTTTTTAGCTTATCCCTAAATCGAACAATATTAGCATCATAATAATGATCATGGATTTTAATATCTGAGATAATGCTGTTATCACACGTGTTGCAAGTTGCTAATATAGAAAATATTGACTTATCACTATATTTTTTATTTTCGTAATAAGTTTTTACTTCAAATCCACTTTTTTCAGTTCCACAATGTGGGCAATTATATTGAAATGTAATCATATAATTCTCCAATAATTAAATGTTTTTCTGGATGATGTAAATATAAAGTCTACAAATAAATTTTAAAATTTGTTAAAAAATCAATGGCTTGAGAGGTGTGCTCAAAGTTTCACTTACTTCATCGCCACACCCAACCACTTCACCATATCCCTCTTACTCCAACCTTTCCGTTTCGCATAATCCATCGCCTGATCTTCATCAATGCGACCAAGGGTGAAATAATTACTCGCCGGGTGGGTAAAGTACCAGCCACAGACGGAAGCCGCAGGGTACATCGCATAGCTTTCAGTCAAACGCATACCAATGCGTTGTTCCACTTCCAATAAATCCCAGATGAGGGCTTTTTCGGTGTGTTCCGGGCAGCTTGGGTAGCCTGGGGCAGGGCGGATGCCGACGTAGTTTTCGGCGATTAATCCTTGGTTGTCGAAGGCTTCATCGGAATAGCCCCATACTTTGGTGCGTAGTTCAAAGTGCAGGTATTCCGCCATGGCTTCGGCTAAACGGTCGCCGACGGCTTGGAGTAAGATGGCGTTGTAATCATCGCCTGCGGCTTTGTAGCCTTCCACCAAGTCGTGTTCTTCCATACCCGCGCACACGGCGAACATACCCAGCCAGTCTTTTTTACCGCTTTCACGATCTGCAATGTAGTCGCTTAAGCACAAGTTGTGTTCGCTTTTGCTGTTTTTGCCGCGTTCGGTTTGTTGGCGCAAATGGTATGCCGTGCCTGCGATGTCTTGACGGCTTTCGTCTTTGAACACCGCAATGTCATCGCCCACGCGTTCGGCAGGGAAAATGCCCATAATGCCTGTTGGATTGAGTTTGCGATTTTGTTCCAGTTCGTCCAACACCACTTGGGCATCATTCCACACTTTGCGTGCTTCTTCGCCGCCTTCCGGGTAGTCGAAGGCATCAGGGTAGCCGCCCATTAAGCCCCACACGCGGAAGAACGGCGACCAGTCGATAAACTTACGCAGCTCGGCAATGGGTACATTTTTATACTCTACAATGCCCGTTTGTTTTGGTGTCGGTGGAACGTAATCCGCCCATTCGCCCTCAAAGGCGTGCAAGCGGTTATTTCTTGCATCAAGAATGCTAAGTTGCTTGCGCAGTGGTTTGCGGTTGGAGAAAGATTTTTGGATTTTTTCGTAATCGGCTTTGAACTGCTCCCACAATGCCGCGCGGCTTTCTGGGTTCATCAAGGTGGCACACACGGTCACCGCACGGGAAGCGTTCGAGGTATAAAATACGCCGTGTTCTTTATATTTTGGATAAAGTTTAATCGCCGTGTGTTCTTTGGAGGTGGTTGCCCCGCCAATCATCACAGGCAAGTTCAAGCCCAAGCGGGTCATTTCGCCTAAGAAGTATTCCATTTCGTCTAATGACGGCGTAATCAAACCGCTCAAGGCGATGATGTCTGCTTTTTCGTCGATGGCGGTTTGAATGATTTTGTCCGCAGGCACCATCACGCCCAAATCAATCACTTCAAAGTTATTACATTGCATCACCACGCTCACGATGTTTTTACCGATGTCGTGGACGTCGCCTTTCACGGTGGCAATCACCACTTTGCCGTTGCTTGAGCCTTTCTGCTTGGTGGCGTTGATGAACGGTTCCAAATAGGCAACGGATTGTTTCATCACGCGTGCGGATTTCACCACTTGCGGGAGGAACATTTTGCCGTCGCCGAACAAATCGCCCACCACGTCCATTCCTTCCATTAGCGGGCCTTCAATCACTTCCAACGGTGAGGCAAATTGCCGGCGCGCTTCTTCGGTGTCTTCAATAATGTGGGTAGTAATACCTTTCACGAGGGCGTGTTTGAGGCGTTCTCTCACGTCCCAAGTTCTCCATTCAGCCACAGAATCGACCGCACTTTCGCTGCCTTGATTGCGGTATTTCTCGGCTAAATCGAGTAATTTTTCTGTGGCATCTGGCGTACGGTTCAGCACCGCATCTTCAATGATGTCGCGTAATTCAGGATCGAGATCGTCGTAAATGGCAAGCTGCCCTGCATTTACGATCCCCATATCCATACCTTGTTTGATGGCGTGATAAAGGAACACGGCGTGAATGGCTTCGCGCATAAAGTTGTTGCCGCGGAATGAGAAGGAGACGTTCGACACCCCGCCTGAAATTTTGGCGTGTGGCAGGCTGCGTTTAATGCGACCTGTGGCGTTGATGAAATCCACGCCGTAGTTGTTGTGTTCTTCAATCCCTGTGCCGATGGCGAAAATGTTCGGGTCAAAAATGATGTCTTCAGGCGGGAAGTCGAGTTGATTCACGAGAATGTTGTACGCACGGGTACAGATTTCCACCTTGCGTTCTTCGGTGTCTGCTTGTCCCACTTCGTCAAATGCCATCACCACCACCGCCGCGCCGTATTTGCGCACCAGTTTGGCGTGTTCGATAAAAATTTCCTCGCCCTCTTTGAGCGAGATGGAGTTTACGATCCCTTTGCCTTGAATGGATTGCAAGCCTGCTTCGATCACTTCCCATTTTGAAGAATCCACCATCACAGGTACTTTCGCCGCATCAGGTTCTGTCGCCATAATGTTGAGAAAACGGGTCATACATTTTTGCGAATCAAGCAGCGCTTCGTCCATATTCACGTCGATGACCTGCGCGCCGTTTTCCACTTGATCGATGGCAATTTCAATGGCTTCCGCAAATTTTTCTTCTTTAATTAAACGTTTGAACTTCGCCGAACCCGTCACGTTATTGCGTTCACCCACGTTTACAAACAGGCTTTCATCGTCAATGTTGAGTGGCTCTAAGCCCGATAAACGCATTGCCGTTTTGATTTCAGGCAATTTGCGTGGCGCAATGCCTTCCACGGCTTCCGCAAAGGCTTTGATGTGTTCTGGCGTTGTCCCACAACAGCCGCCGATAATGTTCACAAAGCCGCTTTCCGCCCACTCTTTTAAGTGCGCCGCCATCTCTTCTGCGCCCAAATCGTAGCCGCCAAAAGCATTCGGCAAGCCTGCATTCGGGTGAACGGAAACGTAGGTTTCGTTCACTTTGGAAAGTTGTTCCACATATTGACGCAGCTCTTTCGGACCTAAAGCACAGTTCAAGCCGAAAGTGAGCGGTTTGGCGTGGCGAAGGGAGTTGTAGAACGCCTCTGTGGTTTGCCCTGAAAGGGTACGCCCAGAAGCGTCGGTGATGGTGCCTGAAATCATAATCGGCAATTCCACTCCCATTTCTTCAAACACGCTTTCAATGGCGAACACCGCCGATTTGGCGTTGAGCGTGTCGAAAATGGTTTCGATCATAATCAAATCCGCACCGCCTTCGATTAAGCCGCGAGTCGCTTCAGAATAGGCGTCCACCAATTCCATAAAGGTGACGTTACGGAACCCCGGGTCATTCACATTGGGGGAAATGGAGGCGGTGCGGTTGGTTGGTCCGAGAATCCCTGCCACAAAGCGCGGTTTTTCCGGCGTGCTGTATTTATCCGCCGCCAACCGCGCCAATTTTGCGCCGGCGAAATTCAATTCGTAGGCGATGGATTGCAATTCATAATCCGCTTGGGCAATGGTGGTGGAACTAAAGGTGTTGGTTTCGATAATGTCCGCGCCGGCTTCCAGGTATTTTTCATGAATGGCGCTAATCAGAAGCGGTTGGGTGAGGGTGAGCAAGTCATTATTGCCGCGTAAATCCACCGCACTTTCTTTAAAGCGATCGCCACGAAAATCCGCTTCGGTAAGTTTATATTTTTGGATCATCGTCCCCATGGCGCCGTCTAAAATCAGAATACGTTGAGCAAGGGCATTTTTTAGGATTTCAGTTGTATTTTTCAAAATAAGATTCCCGTTTGTAAGGTGTTGGATAAATGGGGTGAATAGTAGGAAGATGTGCCTGCGCTGTCAAATGTTATCTGTATAAAAGTGCGGTCGTTTTTCGCAATGTTTTTTCAGGCATGGCATAGAGAATTCTTTGCTGATTTTCGCCTTTTTATTTCTGTCTATGCTAAACTAGCGCGCAATTTTTTCCGTATTTTTGACTATTTTTAATCAGTTATGACTTTATCTACACCTCTTTTTATCGCGTTACGCTATTGGCGGGCGAAAAGTGCCGATCGTTTCGGGCGTTTGGTGACAAACTTAGCCGGCTTCGGGATTGTGCTCGGCGTGATGGCGTTGATCATTGTGTTGTCCGTGATGAACGGCTTGGAGGGCTACCAAAAGCAACAGGTGCTGTCCACCATTCCGCACGCCATTGTCAGCCCGAACGGCAATGCCAAAATTGATGACGCACAGCCGCCGATGCCGAATTTCGTGCAAAAAGCCGTGCCGATTAACATGACTAACGTGATTTTTCAGACGGCGGGCGGTGTGAGCGCGGGGCAGGTGATTGGGATTCGGCAGTTTTCTGATGATCCGATTTTATTTGATTTCCCCGAGCAGGAATTCGACAAAATGTTGCCGACGGGCGAGTTTAAAATCATTATTGGTGATCAATTGGCGCAGAAATTAAATCTGCATGTGGGCGATAAAGTGCGCTTAATGATCACCGAAAACAGCCAATATACGCCTTTCGGACGCGTGCCCTTACAGCGCTTATTTACCGTGAGCGAAATCTATTTTGACAGCGGCGAAGTGTCCGGCTATGAAGCCTTTGCCAATTTAACGGACATCGGGCGTTTAATGCGTACTCAACCGGGCGAGGCGCAGGGCTTTCGCTTATTCTTAGCGGATCCTTTCCAGATTACCGCCTTACCGACTGCGTTTCCGGCGGACTATCAAATCAGCGATTGGCGCACCCAAAAAGGCGAATTTTTCCAAGCGGTGCGTATGGAAAAAAACATGATGGGCTTGTTGGTGAGCCTGATTATCGTCGTGGCGATTTCCAATATCATTACGTCGTTAAGCCTGATGGTGGTGGACAAACAGGGCGAAATCGCCATTTTGCAAACCCAAGGGCTGACCAAAGGACAGGTGCGTTCCATCTTTATTTATCAAGGTTTGTTGGTGGGCTTGATGGGAACCTTGCTGGGCTCGGTTTTAGGTGTGCTGGTGACGTTAAATTTAGACGGCATTGTGAATTTATTCGGCACACAAACGATGTATTTACCGACCGCACTTGAGCCTTGGCAAATTCTGACGATTATCGCCTTTTCTTTATTATTGTCTTTATTATCCACCATTTATCCGGCATATCGGGCGGCGAAAGTTGAGCCGGCGGAAGCCTTGCGCTACGAATAAACAAGAGATGAAAACATGACTACAGCATTATTATCCTGCCAAAATATCAGTAAATTTTACCAAGAAGGCACACAACAAACGGAAGTGTTGAAACAGGTTTCTTTCGCCATGCAACCGGGCGAACTGGTTGCCATTGTGGGCAGCTCCGGCTCGGGTAAAAGCACCTTGTTACACACTTTGGGCGGTTTGGATCAACCGAGCGGCGGAGAGGTTTTTATTAAAGGGCAGTCGTTGCAACAAATGACGCCTAACGCCTTGGCGAAATTGCGCAATCAGTATTTGGGTTTCGTGTATCAGTTTCATCATTTGATGGCGGATTTCACCGCACTGGAAAATGTCATGATGCCGATGTTAATCGGGCGACAAAATAAAAGTGAAGCGCAGGCACGCGCCGAGCAGATGTTAAGTGCGGTCGGTTTACAGCACAGAATTTCACATCGCCCGTCCGCCTTGTCCGGCGGCGAGCGCCAACGTGTGGCGATTGCCCGCGCGTTGGTGAATAATCCCGCGCTGGTGCTGGCGGACGAACCCACGGGGAATTTGGATCATAAAACCACAGAGAGCATTTTTGAGCTGATTCAACAGCTAAACCAAGAAAAGCACATCGCCTTTTTGTTGGTGACGCATGATTTAAGTTTGGCGGAAAAACTCAATCGTCGCCTGATTATGCAAGACGGCGTGCTACGCGAGGAAAATGCCTGATGAATACGCCATTTTTTATTAGCTGGCGTTATCAGCGCAGTAAGCATAAAAACCGCTTGGTGTCGCTGATTGCCTTTTTTTCCAGTATGGGCATTGCCTTGGGCGTGGCGGTACTCATTATCGGCTTGAGTGCCATGAACGGTTTTGAGCGTGAGTTGAATCAGCGCATTTTAGCGGTGGTGCCGCACGCAGAAATTATTTCCGCCCCGGGACAGGGCGATGCACCTATCGATCATTGGCAAAATCTGGCGGCGAAGCTCAAACAAAATCCGCAAATTCGCGGCATTTCGCCTTTCGTGAGTTTTACCGCGTTGGTGGAAAACGGCGCAAAATTAAAAGTCGTGCAAATTAAAGGCGTGGAAACGACATTGCAGGATCAAGTGAGTTCTCTCGGACATTTCGTGTTAAATGCCGGTTGGCAGAATTTTGCGCAAAACGGCGGATTGGTCCTCGGCTCCGGTATTGCACGGGATTTGGACGTACAGGAAGGGGATTGGGTGTCTTTGTTGATTTCTCAGCAAAAAGGCTCGGAAAATCTCACCCAACCGTTACGTGAACGTATTCAAGTGACCGGTATTCTGCGTTTGGACGGTCAGCTGGATCACAGTTATGCCTTGATGCCGTTGGCGCAGGCGCAGCAATTGATGAGTTATCGGGCAGATCAAGTGACTGGTGTGGAACTGAAAACCTCCGATCCGTTTAGTGTGCAAACCATGGATTATTCCATGTTGCAGGATTATCCGCAGATGTTGTACCTGCAAAACTGGATCAGCAAATTCGGCTATATGTACCGCGATATTCAACTGATCCGCACGGTGATGTATATCGCCATGGTGTTGGTTATCGGGGTCGCCTGTTTTAACATTGTTTCTACCTTGATTATGGCGGTGAAAGACAAAGCCGGCGATATTGCCATTATGCGCACCCTCGGCGCCAATAATCGTTTCATTAAACGGATTTTTATTTGGTACGGCTTGCAGGCGGGCATGAAAGGCTGCCTGATTGGCATTGTGCTTGGCGTGATTTTAGCCTTGAATCTGACCCAATTGATTCAATTATTGGAAAAGGCGATAGGCAAAAAATTATTGTCCGACGGCATTTATTTCGTGGATTTCCTGCCGACGGAATTACATTGGCAGGACGTGCTTTTAGTGTTGTTGTCCGCGTTAATTTTAAGTTTATTCGCCAGCCTTTATCCGGCGAACCGTGCGGCGAAATTACAACCGGCACAGGTGTTAAGCGGTCATTAAGAAGAAATTCAATAAACTAGTTTACTAGTACAAGGGATGGTGGTAGAGTAGAGCCACTTTTTGAAATTTGATTTTGTTGTTTTATGCAGTAAGAGAGTGAAAAATGAAAACAAAAGATATTAACATTGAAAACGACGATACCCGAATCGGTAAAATTGAACAGGTATTGCCGCCCATCGCATTATTAGAAAAATTTCCCGCCAGCGACATCGCGGTGAAAACCGTAGAACAAGCCCGCAAAGAAGCACACGACATTATTCATGGCAAAGATGATCGCCTGTTGGTGGTCATTGGTCCTTGCTCCATTCACGATCCGAAAGCGGCATTGGAATATGCGCAACGCATCAAATTAATGCGTGAAAAATTCAAAGATACCTTACAAATCATCATGCGCGTGTATTTTGAAAAACCGCGTACCACGGTAGGCTGGAAAGGCTTAATTAATGACCCGCACCTAAATAATACCTATGCCCTGAACGACGGTTTGCGTATGGCGCGTAAATTATTGTCCGACATTAACGATTTAACGGTGCCTTCCGCCGGTGAATTTTTGGATATGATTACACCGCAATATTTGGCGGATTTCATGAGCTGGGGCGCCATCGGTGCAAGAACCACCGAATCCCAAGTGCACCGTGAACTGGCTTCCGGTTTATCCTGCGCGGTAGGCTTTAAAAATGCCACCAACGGTTGCGTGAAAATTGCTTTAGATGCTATCGGCGCCGCAGAAGCACCACACCATTTCTTATCCGTAACCAAATTCGGGCATTCCGCCATCGTTTCTACCAAAGGTAACGAAGACTGCCACATTATTTTACGCGGCGGCGACAATGGTCCGAATTACAGCGAAAAAGACGTTTCCGAAGTGTGTGCGGAACTTGCCAAAGCCGGCTACACACCGCACGTTATGGTGGATTTCAGCCATGCCAACAGCAGCAAACAATTCAAAAAACAATTAGACGTTAGCCATGAAGTGGCGCGCCAAATTGCCAATGGCTCAAAACAAATCTTCGGCGTCATGATTGAAAGCCATTTGGTGGAAGGTCGTCAGGATTTGGTAGAAGGCAAAGAATTGACCTACGGACAAAGTATCACCGACAGTTGTATCGGCTGGGACGACAGTGAAAAAGTCTTACAGGAATTATCCGACGCCGTGGCGACAAGACGTAAATTAAACGGTTAATTTATATATTAATCGTTTCCTTCTAAAGAAAAGTGCGGTGGATTTTCGCGAAGAATTTCCACCGCACTTTTTTGTATTTTTAAGTTAAACCGCCCCCGGATTTGGTATATCATATAACGACTTTTTTCCATTAACCGAGGCAACGATGGCGTCTAAGAATTCACCTCCTGCAAAAGAACAAAATACCACCAATTTAAATATTCCCCCTCATTCCATTGAAGCCGAACAAGCGGTGTTAGGCAGTATTTTACTGAACAATTCCTATTGGGATGATGTGGCGGAAAATGTGGTGAAGGAGGATTTTTATCGCTTCGAGCATCGCCTGATTTTTGAAGAAATGGAAAAGCTCATCGCCCAGCAGGCGCCGGTGGATTTAATCACTTTGGAGCAAGCCCTCAAAAGCCGTGAAGTGATTGAACAGGTGGGCGGGTTTGCTTATTTGGCGGAACTTTCCAATAACACGCCGAGCGCCGCCAACGTGGTGGCGTACGCAAATGTGGTGCGGGAAAAGGCCATCATGCGCGAATTAATTTCCGTGGGGAATAAAATCGCGCAAAACAGCTATTCGCCGAAAGGGCAGGACGTGAAGCATTTGCTGGACGAAGCGGAACGGGAAGTGTTTGCCATCGCGGAAAAACGTACCTCGGGCAATGAAGGTCCGCAAAATATTATCGCCATTTTAGAAAACACCATCAGCAAAATCGAACAACTCAGTCAGACCAAAGATCATTCCGGTGTCACCGGCGTTTCTACCGGCTTTAAAGATTTGGATAAAAAAACCGCAGGCTTGCAAAAATCCGATTTGATTATTGTGGCGGCGCGTCCTTCCATGGGGAAAACCACGTTTGCTATGAACCTGTGTGAAAATGCGGCGTTAGGCAGTGAAAAACCGGTGTTAGTGTTCAGCCTGGAGATGCCGGCGGAACAAATCATGATGCGTAGTCTTGCGTCACTTTCCCGCGTGGATCAAACCAAAATTCGTACCGGTCAGGGGTTGGACGATAACGACTGGGCGAAAATTTCCAGCACCATGGGCGTGCTTGCCAAAAAACCGAATTTATTTATTGATGACTCTTCAGGTTTAACGCCTACCGAACTACGCTCCCGCGCCAGACGGGTTTATCGGGAAAACGGCGGGTTAAGTTTAATCATGGTGGACTATCTTCAATTAATGCGTGCGCCGGCATTTTCCGATAACCGAACGTTGGAAATTGCGGAAATTTCCCGTTCTTTAAAAGCCCTGGCAAAAGAATTGGAAGTGCCGGTGATCGCCCTGTCACAATTAAACCGTACTCTGGAAAACCGGCAAGACAAACGCCCCGTGAACTCGGATTTACGGGAATCGGGCTCCATTGAGCAGGACGCGGATTTGATCATGTTTATTTATCGTGATGAAGTGTATAACCGTGAGTCGGAAGAAAAAGGCATTGCGGAAATTATTATCGGTAAACAGCGTAACGGTCCTATCGGGCGCGTAAAACTGGCGTTCCAAGGGCAATTTTCCCGTTTTGATAATTTGGCGGAACATCATCATTACGATGATGAATATTAGAGACGAATAGTAAAGCATCAAAAAAGAGATTGAAAAATGCACATGAAGCCCGCAACAGCCAAAATCAGTTCTGTTGCTTTGAAACACAATATTCAAACCATTAAACAAAAAGCCCCGGAAAGCAAAATTATTGCGGTGGTTAAAGCCAATGCCTACGGACACGGCGTCGTGTTCGTGTCTTCCGCCGTAGAAAATCTGGTGGATTGTTTCGGCGTGGCGCGTTTGGAAGAAGCGCTAAAATTGCGTTCCAACGGCATTACCAAGCCGATTTTATTGCTGGAAGGTTTTTTCTCCTCCAAAGATTTACCCGTTCTGGCGGTGAACAACATTCAAACCGTGGTACACAGCCAAGAACAGCTGGACGCGCTGGAACAGGCGAAAACCCCTAATCCGATCAAAGTCTGGTTAAAAATTGATACCGGTATGCACCGTTTAGGGGTACATTTAGACGAAGTGGACGCTTTTTATCAAAAATTAAAATCGTTACCTTGCGTTGATCCGAATATCGGTTTTGTCAGCCATTTTAGCCGTGCCGACGAATTGGAATGCGGTTATACCGAAAAACAATTGGCGCGCTTTTTACAGGCAACGGAAGGCAAAGACGGCGAGCGCAGCATTTCCGCCTCCGGCGGCATTTTATTCTGGCAGGACGCGCATTTGGATTGGATTCGTCCGGGCATTATTATGTACGGCATTTCGCCGAATAATACCGCCGGCAAGGAATACGGTTTAATTCCGGTGATGAATCTCACGTCTTCCCTAATCGCCGTACGCGAACATAAAAAAGGCGAACCGGTGGGTTACGGCGGCGTTTGGGTGAGTGACAAAGATACCAAAATCGGCGTGGTGGCAATCGGCTACGGCGACGGTTATCCGCGTGACGTGCCGGAAGGTACGCCGGTTTATCTGAACGGTCGTCGCGTACCTATCGTCGGAAAAGTTTCCATGGATATGCTCACCGTGGATCTCGGCGCAGACAGTCAGGATAAGGTGGGTGATGAAGTAATTCTATGGGGCAAAGAATTGCCTATTGAAGAAATCGCAGCAATTACCGGCATTATCAGTTATGAATTAATCACCAAATTAACCCCGCGTGTTTTAACCGAATACATAGATTAAATTTCATCGATTAAGTTTAAGGAGAGCTTATGCAAAACATTAATCCAACCCAAACCAACGCATGGAAAGCACTAACGCAACATCATGCACAACGCAAAAACGCTACGATTCAGGAATTATTTGCGCAAGAAAAAGATCGCTTTGCGCATTATTCTTTAACCTTCAACAATGAAATCTTAGTGGATTTTTCCAAAAATAACCTGACTCAAGAAACCCTTGGTTTATTGCGCCAACTCACCGAAGAATGCGGTTTAGCGCAAGCGAAAGAAGCCATGTTCAACGGGGAAAAAATCAATCGTACGGAAAATCGTGCCGTGTTACACACCGCACTACGTAACCGCGCCAATACGCCTGTGTTGGTGGACGGCAAAGACGTGATGCCGGAAGTGAATGCGGTGCTTGCAAAAATGAAATCCTTCTGCGAACGCGTGATTTCCGGCGAATGGAAAGGTTACACCGGCAAAGCCATTACCGACGTGATCAATATCGGTATCGGCGGTTCGGATCTTGGTCCTTATATGGTCACCGAAGCCTTGCGTCCGTATAAAAACCATTTAACCATGCACTTTGTGTCCAACGTGGATGGCACGCACATTGCGGAAACCTTGAAGAAAGTCAATCCGGAAACCACCCTGGTGTTGGTTGCCTCAAAAACCTTTACCACTCAAGAAACCATGACCAACGCCAATTCCGCCCGCGATTGGTTCTTGGCGACGGCAAAAGACGAAAAACACGTTGCCAAACACTTTGCGGCGCTTTCTACCAACGCCAAAGAAGTGGAAAAATTCGGTATCGACACCGACAATATGTTCGGTTTCTGGGATTGGGTCGGCGGACGTTATTCCTTATGGTCTGCCATCGGTTTATCCATCGCCCTTTCCATCGGCTTTGAAAACTTTGAAGCGCTCCTAAGCGGTGCGCACGAAATGGATAAACATTTCCGCAATGCGCCGTTGGAACAAAATATCCCGACCACGCTAGCGTTAGTGGGCTTATGGAACACCAATTTCCTTGGCGCGCAAACGGAAGCCATTTTGCCTTACGACCAATATTTACACCGTTTTGCCGCGTATTTCCAACAAGGCAACATGGAATCCAACGGTAAATATGTCGGACGTGACGGCAAAGTCATCGACAACTACCAAACCGGTCCGATTATCTGGGGTGAACCAGGCACCAACGGTCAGCATGCGTTCTATCAATTGATTCACCAAGGCACCACATTAATCCCTTGTGATTTCATCGCGCCGGCGCAAACCCACAATCCGTTGTCCGATCATCACAACAAATTGCTTTCCAACTTCTTTGCGCAAACCGAAGCCTTGGCTTTCGGTAAAACCAAAGAGCAAGTGGAAGCGGAATTCCTGAAAGCGGGTAAAACCCTGGCGGAAGTGGAAAACATCGTGCCGTTCAAAGTGTTCACCGGCAACAAACCGACCAACTCCATCTTGTTACAAAAAATCACCCCGTTCAGCCTTGGCGCCCTTATCGCCATGTATGAACACAAAATTTTCGTGCAAGGCGTGCTGTTCAATATTTACAGCTTCGACCAATGGGGCGTGGAATTAGGTAAACAACTTGCCAACCGAATTCTGCCGGAATTGGTGAATAACGATAAAATCGAAAGCCACGACAGCTCCACCAACGGCTTGATTAATCAATTCAAAGCCTGGCGTTAATTCAGCCTGAATGGCATTAAAGTGCGGTCGAAATTCTCTGCGTTTTTTGACCGCACTTTTGCTTTTCTTACTGCCAGCAAAGGAATTTTATGCTAGAATTCGCGCGCTATTTTTCATTAACACATCAATAGGAAAGAACATGAAAGTTTTAGAAGGTCATATCGCAACACCGGAAGCTAAAGTCGCTGTGGTTATCAGCCGTTTTAACAGTTTTATCAACGAAAGCCTGCTTGAAGGCGCCCTGGATGCGTTAAAACGCGTCGGTCAGGTGAAAGATGAAAATATCACATTAGTGCGCGTACCGGGTGCGTATGAACTGCCGTTAGTGGCACGTCGTTTGGCGGAAAGCAAAAAATTCGATGCCATTGTTGCCTTGGGTACGGTAATCCGTGGTGGCACGGCGCACTTTGAATATGTGGCGGGCGAAGCCAGCAGCGGTTTAGGCAAAGTGGCGATGGAATCCGAAATTCCGGTGGCATTCGGCGTATTAACCACCGAAAACATCGAACAAGCCATTGAACGTGCAGGCACCAAAGCCGGTAACAAAGGGGCGGAAGCTGCCTTAGTTGCGTTAGAAATGGTGAATCTGTTAAATCAAATTCAGGCTGCGTAAATCACAATGGCTGAACAAACCAAAAAAATCTCTCCCCGTCGCCGCGCCCGCGAATGTGCCGTTCAGGCGTTATATTCCTGGGCGATTTCACAAAATTCCCCGGAAATCGTGGAATTGAATTTTATGACCGAACAGGACATGAAAGGCGTTGATAAACCGTATTTCCGCAAATTATTCCGCCAAACGGTGGAAAATGTGGACGCGGTGGATGCCACCATGCAAGGCTATTTGGATCGTACGTTAGAAGAATTGGATCCTATCGAAAAAGCCATTTTGCGTTTGGCGGTGTACGAGCTGCAATTTGAAGCGGACGTGCCTTACAAAGTGGTGATCAACGAAGCCATTGAAGTGGCGAAAGTGTTCGGCGCAGACGAAAGCCATAAATATATCAACGGCGTATTAGACAAAATCGCACCGGTTGTGCGTGCTTAACCAGCGCAGGGAGGCAGTATGAGCGAAGGTGAATTTGACATCATTCAACGTTATTTTACTGCTTCCAAGCGTTCCCCGCGCAAAGATGTAGTGCTTTCGGTAGGCGATGATTGCGCCATCACCGAATTGAACACCAATCAGCATTTAGCCATCACCACCGACACCATGGTGGAAAACATTCATTTCTTACCGACCATTCGTCCCGCCGATTTAGCCTATAAAGCGGTTGCTTCCAATTTAAGCGATCTCGCCTCCATGGGCGCCGAACCCGCTTGGATTTCCCTCGCTTTAACCTTGCCGAAAATCGATCATGATTGGTTGGCGGAATTTAGCGAAAGTTTTTTTGCCATTCTCGATCATTACAACGTCGATTTAATCGGCGGCGACACCACGAAAGGTCCGTTAGGTTTAACCATCACCGCGCAAGGCATTATTGCGAAAAATAAAGGGTTATGCCGCCATCAGGCGAAAGTGGGGGATTGGATTTATGTTTCCGGCACCTTGGGCGACAGCGCGGCAGGCTTATCTTTTATTTTGCAGGGCAAAAGTGCGGTGAATTCTGCGCAAGAATTTTTAATCCAACGCCATTTGCGCCCGACGCCAAGGGTGTTGCTCGGATTAGAGCTTTCCGTTTCCGGCTTGGCAAATGCGGCAATCGACATCTCCGACGGGTTGGTTGCCGATTTAAGCCATATTTTAGAACGTAGCCAATGCGGCGCGATGATTGAATTAGATAAATTGCCCCTTTCCGCCGAGTTGGTCGCCGAAGTCGGTTTGGCGCAAGCGGAGCAGTTCGCTTTATCGGGCGGCGAGGATTACGAACTCTGTTTCACCGTGTCAGACAGCAATATTGCCAAATTAGAAAAAGCCCTGGCACACCTCGGCGTGCCTTATACCTGCATCGGGCAAATTCGTCACGCGGGCAAAAAACGCATTCAATTCCAACGCAACGGACAAGCGGTAGAGCTTGAATTGCCACGCGGTTTTGATCATTTCAAATAGGTTTAATTTATGACGTCATCACAACATCCGCTCGAACGGGTGAATTTGCGCAATCCTATTCATTTTTTCGCACTGGGGTTCGGCTCCGGTTTATTGCGTCCCGCGCCCGGCACTTGGGGTAGTTTGGTCGGCGTGATTTTAGGCGCGTTATTGCTGCCGGCACTCGGCGCAAAAACATTTTTTATTTTGACCGCACTTTGCTTCGTCATCGGTATTTGGTTATGCGAACGCACCAGTCATGACATGGGCGTACACGATCACGGCAGCATTGTGTGGGATGAAATCGTCGCGGTTTTCCTTGTGCTATTAGCCGTGCCGCAAATATCGCTATTATGGTGCGCTATCGCTTTTGTCACTTTCCGTCTGTTTGATATTTTAAAACCTTATCCGATTCGCTATTTCGACGAAAAACTCACCAACGGTTTCGGCATTATGGCAGATGATATTCTGGCGGCAGGCTACAGTGTCGTTGTCATTCTCGTCTTAGCGCAGTTTATTCAGGTAACATGATGTTAAATTTAATGTTCGTCCATTTAATGGGATTGCTTTCCCCCGGACCGGATTTTTTCTACGTGAGCCGTGTTGCGGCAATCCGTTCACGCCGCACCGCACTTTACGGTGTGATCGGCATTACGCTTGGCGTGTTCATCTGGGCAACCGCCGCTGTGTTGGGGCTTGCCATCGTCTTTAAAACCTCGCCGGCATTGCAAGGCGTGGTGATGGCGTTGGGGGGCGGTTACTTGTTTTATCTCGGCGTAAAAATGGCGCGCGTAAAAACCAATGCGGTGTTTAATGATTCGGCGGAAGGGCAAAAAAGCGTCGGTGCCAAAAGCGAATTGCTGAAAGGCTTATTGGTGAATTTATCCAATGCCAAAGTGGTGATTTATTTCAGCAGCGTGATGTCTTTTGTGTTAGTCAACATCACCGAAACGCAGCAAATTTTGACCGCACTTTTGATTATCACGGTGGAAACTTTTTTGTATTTTTACGTCATTTCTATTTTATTTTCGCGCCCTTTTGCCAAACGGTTTTATAGCCGATACAGTCGCTACATTGATAATGTGTCGGGCGTGATTTTTATTTTATTCGGCACCTACTTAATTTATAGTGGGGTGTTGGAAGTATTAGGCTAATTCATTTTCTGGAGAAATAACATGACATTAAAAATTGCCGTTGTAGGCGCCGGCGGACGCATGGGTCGCCAATTAATTCAAGCGGTACATAACGCGGAAGGTGTGGCGTTGGGCGCGGCGTTTGAGCGCAAAGGCTCCTCATTAGTCGGGGCCGATGCCGGCGAATTGGCGGGTATCGGTCACTTAGGCATTCGTGTGGGCGATGATTTAAACGCGGCAAAAGATCAATTTGATTTGTTAATTGATTTCACCCGCCCGGAAGGCACATTGGAACACTTGGCATTTTGTGTCGCCAACCATAAGAAAATCGTTATCGGCACCACGGGCTTTGACGACGCAGACAAGGCGGCGATTAAATCGGCTGCCGAGAAAACCGCTATCGTATTTGCTTCAAATTTCAGCGTCGGCGTGAATTTGGTCTTTAAATTATTGGAAAAAGCCGCCAAGGTGATGGGCGATTATTGCGACATCGAAATCATCGAAGCGCACCACCGCCACAAAGTCGATGCGCCGTCCGGCACTGCGCTTTCCATGGGTGAGCACATTGCCAAAACCCTCGGACGGGATCTGAAAACCCACGGCGTATTTTGCCGCGACGGCATTATCGGCGAACGCAAACGTGATGAAATCGGCTTCTCTACCATTCGCGCCTCCGATGTGGTGGGCGAGCACAGCGTCTGGTTTGCCGACATCGGCGAACGGGTGGAAATCGCCCACAAAGCTTCCAGCCGCATGACCTTCGCCAACGGCGCCGTACGTGCCGCCAAATGGCTTGAAGGCAAAAACAGCGGTTTGTTCGACATGACGGATGTGTTGGATTTGAATAATTTATAAGCTCGAGTGCGTGTCAACGCACCTTTTTTAATTTGAGTGTGTGGTGCAACAAGTTGCACCCTGCAAAGTGCGGTTGTTTTTTCCTCTGTTTTTACACTTCAATTTCCAAATTTTACAACTCAATCTCCAAATCTTCTTCCACCCGACAACAACACAATAAAATCTCATCTTTTTGTAAAAAGGCTAACGGTGTTTCCGCGTAGGACACGTTGCCTTTTTTGATTTTTACCCGACAGGAACCGCAATAGCCGCTGCGGCATTGATATTCGTGATGAATGCCGTGTTGTTCCAGACGGTTGAGGAGCGGAATTCGGTTGTCGTGTTCGATGGTTTGTCGGCGCAGTAATAAATGGATTTTCATGATCGTTAAAATAAAAAAAGAGCAGCTAGGAGACTGCTCTAAATAGCATTAGCCATATTGTAATAGAAATTAGATCCACACGAAATACGCCAGCCCGCCAATAATTCCGATACAGAACAGATTCAGAATAAAACCGACTTTTGCCATATCCAGTTGTTTCACATGACCGGTAGCGAACACGATGGCGTTCGGCGGTGTGGCGATAGGCAACATGAAGGCGCAGCTTGCACCGCAGGCGATGATGGCGGCGAGGGCAATCGGCGGCAAATTCAGGGTTTGTGCCACGGAAATCACAATCGGCATAATCAGCGCCGCGCTGGCGGTGTTGGAGGTGAATTCGGTGAGGAAAATGATAAAGGCGCTGATCACGAAGCAAAGCACCCATAACGGTTTTTCATTGGTAAATTGCACGATGGTGTCCGCCATGATTTTGCTGGCGCCGGAGTCTTTCATCACGATGCTTAAGGTCAAGCCGCCGCCGAACAGCATCAACACGCCCCATTCCACGCGCTGTTGAATTTCTTTCCATTTTGCCACGCCGGTGACGCCGATAATCACGACGACGGTTAAGGCGATGACACTGTCGAAACTGTCGATTTTTTTCGCCAAGCCCAACACGCCGGAGAACCAGGGATTAATCAACGAGCTAAAGAGCAACACGAGCGCCATGCCGGCGAAGATAATCAGGGTGATGATGTTCTTTTTGGTGAAGGTGACTTTTTCGATAGACGGTGTAAAGTCCACAGAAAAATCCGGACGTAACACCACCCAAAGAGCGAACAACATGGACGGCAATAAGAGCAACATTACCGGGAAACCGTAGCCAAGCCATTCGGTGAAAGTCACTTGGATTTGGGAGGCTAAAATGGCATTGGGGGCGCTGCCCACGAGGGTGCCGATACCGCCGATGCTGGCACAGAACGCCATGCCGAGTAAGGTAAAGGCGTAAAGACGATAATTTTTCTCCGCGTTTAAGCCTTTTAACATACCAATGGTGAGCGGCAACATCATAGCGGCAACGGCGGTGTTGTTAATCCACATGGAGAGGAACGTAGTGACGCCGAATAAATATGCCACAGAAAGTTTTAAATTGCCCTTGGCAAGGCGCACGATGTAATTGGCGATGATTTTATCCAGTTGCTGAATTTGCAACACGGCGGCGATCACAAAACCGCCGAAGAACATATAAATAATCGGCGTGGCAAAGGGCGCGAGGGCTTTTTGTGTGTTGATTAACCCCAAGGCAATGGCTAAAACCGGCACCATTAATGAGGTTACAGTAATGTTAAATGCTTCCGTCAACCACAGGATACCGATAAAAACGAGCAACGCCAGCCCGCGATTTTCCTGCGGAGAAAAAGGAAGGGTGTTGATTAACACCAACATTAAAATGAAATCTAAAACGAGAATAATCAGGCTTTTATATTGAGAAAAAAAAGTTGTTTCGGTTTGCATAATAGACATCCTCCATGGGTGCTATTAATTAGCATTCTTTATATTATTTTGAAACAATTTTTTAACAAATTTGTGACGGCTATCAAATATATTTTTGCAGAGGGAAGGTGGAGGAAAAAGTGCGGTGGTTTTTGGCGGCGTTTCCAAAATTATATAGCAGTTGCACAAAACGGTTGCTGAGCTTGTCGAAGCATGAGTTTTGTGCTTGATCGCTGAAATTACTTATGCTTCGACAGTGGTTCGACAAGCTCACCAACCATCTCAGCAACCGTAATTTCAGCTTTGTGCATTTGCTACATCATATCGGCATTGTTAAAAACACTTGAAAAATCCACCGCACTTTTCAGCTAAATCAACGATTACAAATCAAAATCATCAAAATCTTTGGTATCGACTTTGGAATCGATTTGACCCACAAGATAAGAACTTACTTCCACTTCTTGCGGCGCCACTTGTACGTTGTCGGAAACCAACCAGGCATTGATCCAAGGAATCGGGTTGGAGCGCGCTTGGAACGGCAACGGCAAGCCCACCGCCTGCATACGGATATTGGTGATGTATTCCACATATTGCACCAAAATGTCTTTGTTCAAACCGATCATGGAACCGTCTTTGAACAAATAATCCGCCCAGTCTTTTTCCTGTTCTGCTGCGGCTAAGAACAAATCGTAGGCTTCCTGTTTGCATTCTTCGGCAATTTCCGCCATTTCAGGATCGTCCTGACCTGCCGCCATGATGTTCAAAATGTGTTGCGTACCGGTTAAGTGCAGGGCCTCGTCACGGGCGATGAATTTAATGATTTTCGCGTTGCCTTCCATTAATTGGCGTTCCGCAAAGGCGAAGGAGCAGGCGAAAGACACATAGAAGCGAATGGCTTCCAAGGCGTTGACGCTCATTAAGCACAGGTAAAGTTGTTTTTTCAGGTTACGCAGGCTCACCACACATTCTTTGCCGTCCACAGTGTAAGTGCCTTCGCCGTAGAGGCTGTAAAGCTGGCTGTCGCGGATTAAATCGTCGTAGTAAGAAGAAATGTCGCGTGCGCGTTTGATGATTTCTTCGTTGGTCACGATGTCGTCGAATACGATAGACGGGTCGTTCACGATGTTACGAATAATGTGGGTGTAAGAACGGGAGTGGATGGTTTCGGAGAAGGTCCAGGTCTCGATCCAGGTTTCCAGTTCCGGAATGGACACCAACGGCAACAACGCCACATTCGGGCTTCTGCCTTGAATGGAATCCAACAGGGTTTGATATTTTAAGTTGCTGATAAAAATATGTTTTTCATGTTCAGGCAACGCCGCGTAATCGATACGGTCTTGCGACACATCCACTTCTTCCGGACGCCAGAAGAAGGAAAGTTGTTTTTCAATGAGCTTTTCAAAAGTCTCATATTTTTGTTGATCGTAACGCGCCACGTTGACGTTTTGACCGAAGAACATCGGTTCTTTTAATTGGTCGTTTTTGTTTTGTGAGAAAGTGGTGTATGCCATATTACTTTCTATTCCTCTGTAGCTGTATTTTGGGATTCGAATTTTCGTATAAACTCATTAATTATTCTCATTGGATATCTACCTCTTAATTCTCCAATGATATCTTCTCTAGATGCTCCACGTGCTAATTTATATGCAATAAGATCTTTAATGTTTTCTCTTATTGGCATTCCCTCTTGAGCAATTTCTAATCGTCTAATTCTATTATTTAATAGGCGAGTATTTTCTAAGATTTCACCAAGTAAATCATCTTTCGCTCTAGGTTTAGCTACTGGAATATCTTTTGTCTTTTTAAGTATATCTTTAAATTTTTTCTCAAATTGCCCCCAATAAGTATCAAAAACTTGTTCAAGAACTCTAGGATCGAGACCATTTGCACCTAATGCTGTATTTAATGTTCTAACTAAGTTAAACATACTCTCTTTTGTAGGGAAAGTATGATTAAATTGCGCTAGAGGATCTTCAACATCTTTTGGTTCTAAATCAATAAGTAATGTACATACTCTAGATGTTGATAATCCTTTTGCTAGGGCCCCAGCTTCAAATAAAATCCAAGGACGTACTCTGTTCTCTTGTGTGAGACATATTATTCCCACACTAGTATCTTTTAATTGATCGTTTATTTCACTAAACCAAAGGGAGCCACGATCTAAATCTCTAGTTGATACCCAAGGTCGGGCAGCTTGAATGACACAGCATAGCCATTCATTTAATAGCTCAGCAACTTCTTTACTTCGTTCACCTGACCAACTTAAAAAAACTTTCATAGTTTTCTCCAATTGTCATTAGATCTTACACGCCCCACCTGCACAGCCATCATCCAAATCTTCTTGGCTGTCTTCGGCGCCGTCGCGGGTGTTTTGGTAGTAGAGGGTTTTTAAGCCGTATTTGTAAGCGGTTAAGAGATCTTTTAACAACACTTTCATCGGTACTTTGCCGTCTTCAAAGCGTTTCGGATCGTAATTGGTATTGGCGGAGATAGCTTGGTCCACGAATTTTTGCATGATGCCCACTAAGTGTAAGTAGCCGTCGTTGCTTGGAATATCCCAAAGCAATTCGTAGTTTTCGCCGAGGTTTTCATAATCCGGCACCACTTGTTTCAGAATCCCGTCTTTGGAGGCTTTCACGCTCACATGACCGCGTGGCGGTTCGATGCCGTTGGTGGCGTTGGAAATCTGTGAGGAGGTTTCCGACGGCATTAAGGCGGTGAGGGTAGAGTTGCGCAAGCCGAATTCTTTGATGTCGCGGCGCAGGCTTTCCCAGTCATAATGCAACGGTTCGGCGGTTAAGCTGTCGATGTCTTTTTTGTAAGTATCGATCGGCAAAATGCCTTGGGCGTAAGTGGTTTCATTGAAGTATTCGCACGCGCCTTGTTCTTTCGCCAAATTCATGGAGGCTTTCAATAAATAATATTGAATGGCTTCAAAAGTGCGGTGGGTTAAATCGTTGGCGCTGCCGTCGGAATAACGCACGCCGTGTTTTGCCAAGTAGTAGGCATAGTTAATTACGCCGATACCCAAAGAACGACGGGCAAGGGAACTGCGTTTCGCCGCAATTACCGGATAATCCTGGTAATCTAATAAGGCATCTAAGGCGCGAACGGCAAGATCCGCCAGATTGTCTAACTCGTCCAGGTTTTCCAATTTGCCTAAGTTAAAGGCGGAAAGGGTACAAAGGGCGATTTCACCGTTTTCATCGTGGAAATGTTCTAACGGCTTGGTCGGCAGAGCGATTTCCAGGCAAAGATTGGACTGACGCACCGGCGCCACTTTCGGATCGAACGGCGAATGGGTGTTACAGTGGTCCACGTTGTGAATATAAATACGACCGGTGGAAGCACGTTCCTGCATTAATAAGGAGAACAATTCCACGGCTTTCACGGTGCGTTTGCGGATGCTTGGATCCTGTTCGTATTGCACATAAAGTTGCTCGAATTTATCTTGATCGGCAAAGAAGGCTTCATAAAGCCCCGGCACGTCGGACGGGCTGAACAGGGTAATGTCGCCGCCTTTAATTAAGCGTTGATACATTAATTTGTTGAGCTGTACGCCGTAATCCATGTGACGGACGCGGTTGTCTTCCACGCCACGGTTGTTTTTTAACACCAACAGGCTTTCCACTTCCAAGTGCCAAATCGGGTAATACACCGTTGCCGCACCGCCACGCACGCCACCCTGTGAGCAGGATTTGACAGCGGTTTGGAAATGTTTGTAGAACGGAATACAACCGGTATGGAAGGCTTCGCCGCCACGAATCGGGCTGCCAAGAGCGCGAATAGCCCCCGCGTTGATGCCGATACCGGCGCGTTGGGAAACGTATTTCACAATGGCGGAGGCGGTGGCGTTAATGGAATCTAAACTGTCGCCGCATTCGATCAATACACAAGAGCTGAATTGACGGGTTGGGGTGCGCACGCCTGCCATGATTGGGGTCGGCAGGGAAATTTTGAAGGTGGACGTGGCGTCGTAGAAACGGCGCACATAATTCAAACGGGTTTCCTGCGGGTATTTGGAGAACAGGCTCGCCGCCACTAATAAATAAAGGAATTGGGCGGATTCGTAGATCTCACCGGTCACGCGGTTTTGGACTAAATATTTGCCTTCTAATTGCTTCACCGCCGCGTAAGAGAAGGTCATATCGCGCCAATGGTCGATAAAACCGTCCATTTCATCCCATTCTTCGCGGGTGTAATCGTCCAATAAAGACGGATCATATTTACCCATACGCACCAGTTTTTTCACGTGATCGTATAAACGCGGCGGATCAAAATGCCCGTACGCTTTTTTACGCAAATGGAACACCGCAAGACGCGCGGCAAGGTATTGATAATCCGGGGAATCTTTGCTGATCAGATCCGCCGCCGCTTTGATAATGGTTTCGTGAATATCGGAGGTGCGAATCCCTTCGTAAAACTGAATGTGAGAACGCAATTCCACTTGAGACACGGACACATTGTCCAACCCTTCCGCCGCCCAAGTGATGACACGGTGAATTTTATCAAGATTAATCGGTTCCAGTTTTCCGTCACGTTTGGTGACCATCAATGCCTTGTTCATGGAAGATACCCACTCCTTAGAAATATATGAAAAAACACAACATATAGTTGTGTCGTAAAAAATTTCGCACAAGATAATGTGTTAAACATGAAAATTCAAGCACTAAATTTTTCACTTGAATTATTGACATCAAATAACTGCTTATAAACTAAGAAGAATTTTTTGAACGGTAAAAATCGCATTATTAAAATTTGTGTAAAAGAACAAATTTTGAGCAAAATGATGGGGTTGGGGCGTTTTGAAAGAGGAAAGTGCGGTGAAAAAACACTTTAAATTTCCACCGCACTTTTGGCGTGCCTACCGCTCCAGTTGAATCGGCAGGAATAAACTGAGCGGGCGTTGTTTGAGGATTTGCCAAACGCAGCGCCAGATGTCGCACCAGCTGTCCACTTCGGTGTTAAGGGAGCGAAGGGCGAGTTTGAGGGTGAGGGAGAAGCTGACAATGAGGTTGACCAAACCGATGAGCAAGACAAAAACAATACTTTGCGCCAATAAGGCGGCGGTAAAGTTGCCGCTGACGGCGATGTAGCCCACGTTGGCGGAGGAGAATGCAACGTGGCGAATATCCAGCGGTAAGCCGGTTAAATAGCCGACCACGCCGGTTAAGCCGAGTAGCATACCGAAGCATAAATTCCCCATGATGGAGCCGTAATTGTCGTGCATATAATCGGCGAATTTAGCGCGGCATTTGGGGCTTAACAATCGTTTAAGCAACGGATGTTGGCGCAAGCGCATACGCAGGTTGAGGTAATTACTGCGGTTGTCAAAGAAGCCGGAAATAATGCCCGAGCAGAACAACCATACGCCGGCGATGGCGGCAAACCATAAACTGCCGGCGAGCGGATCGATACTGTGTAATTGGTATGCGATCATGGCTTGATCCATTAACGGCGCGCCCGTTTGATATTGAAAGACGAAAGCGATAAGCGCCGCTAAGCTCATGGCGACCACCACATTGCCTAGCACCGCCACACTTTGCGAGCGAAACACATCAACCAATAATTGCGCCAGTTTCATATTTAACGCACGCCCTTGCGGGTGGCGTTCCACCGCTTCGGCGAAACGGGCTGCGGTCATGGCGGGCTGTTTGGTGGCAACGGTGAAGTGCAGCATGAAAATTAAGGTAAAGCCTAAGCCGTAATTCAGCCCTTCCGCAATGCCTTTCCACACTTTATCGTCAATGACCGTACCTAAATACACTTTAAATAACGCCATCAACGCAATTAAAATGCCGCCGCCGGCAGCGGAATAGAGCATGGTGAAATATTCTTTTTTATTGCGCGTGATGTAGTGTTCGCCGTGGTCGCCGGCGTTTTGGGTGATACTGCGGGAAACCAGTTTTGAACTTTGTTTCCAAAGTCGGGTGATACTGTGTTGATCCGCCGATGCGGCGGCTAAGGTGCCGGTGAATAATAAAATACGGCGTGGCAGGTAACGATTGGAGACAAAAATCGCCATTAAGGTTTCCAAGCGCGCCAGGGTTTGTTTCAGCCGTTCCAGCAAATAGGTCACGTTTAATGAGGATCCCACTGCCGTACCGCGTTTTTGCAGACGTTCGATCAGCGCCTGACATTGCTCAAACATCACATGAAGGTGGCTGTCGTCAAAATCCTGTTGCTGACGACGCGCCTGCAACCAATCCACCACCTCGCGATGAAGCGCCACAAAAGGCGAATCGGCATTAAGCAGGTCGGGATCCATACGCATCAGCTCCGGTTCCATATCTTCCGCCGCGATCCAAATGGAAAGCATTTCAATGGCGAATAAGCCTTCCGCTTGAAAATGATCATGCACCCGTTGTTTATCGCTTTTGTCCGCGTGACGGCTTAATACACTTAACAAGGCACGCCATTCTTTCAGCGGGACGGCGTTAATCCAGCGCACATCATTTTTGTCGCTGAATAAGAGATAAAAAACATCGCGTAAGTCGTTAACGTCTTTAAACGCGGGATTAAAACGTTCGTATAAACGCGTTTTCATTTCACGCCCGAACCCTTCCCGCGCCAGAATGCCGCTGCTGATAAATAACGGATACAAACGCATACCGCATAACCAACGGCATAACATGGTGCTGATACGGCGGGCTAAGGTTTTGTCCTGTTTTAAGCAAAATTTTAATAAGCGCAGCGTCGGCACAACCTCTTGCGGTTGGCATTGACGCAACCGATAACATAGCCCCTGAAGTAATTCAAAGGTGTTATTCGTCGCAATATGTTGTTGTAAAAATGCGGTTAACCTGTCTTGTGTCAGTGGCAAATCTTTCACGCGTTTAACCTCCTTAGGATCGTTATGATGAATTTTTAAGCGGCGGATTATAAAGAAAATCAAGGGCACAATGCAAATTTGCCATAAAAGTGCGGTCGTTTTTTTCTGTGTTTTTAGCCGGCGATTGGTTGTACCTGTTTTTCATCAGCGCAAAAAATAAACGTGATTTATTTAGTATTTTTTATTCAATGGCATATAATCCTGCGCAATCAATGACGATACTTAACTGATGAGGGATTCGATATGCAAAAATGGTTTAAACGCAGTTTAGGTTTGGTTTGTCTTTCGCCTTTCTTCTTTGCCCAGCAGGCACAGGCGGAAGGGCGCTTAACCGTGTATTGTACGGTGCAAAATAAAGTGTGTGAAAAAGTGACGCAGGATTTCGGCGCGAAATATAACGTGGAAACCCAATTCGTACACGGTGGCACGGAAACCATTTTTGGCAAGATTAAAGCGGAAAAAGACAATCCGCAGGCGGATTTTTGGTATGGCGGAACTATCGAGCCGCATTTTCAGGCAGGGGAGTTAGGTTTATTGGAAGCCTACCGTTCGCCGAAACAGGCGGAAATCCTACCGCAGTTTAAAACGTTGATGGCGGAAAAAGGCGAGTTTACGTCCGTGGCGTATATGCTGGTGTTAGGTTTCGGCGTAAATACGCAAAAATTAGCCCTGCTCGGTTTGCCGACCCCGCAAACCTGGGAAGATTTGTTAAAGCCGGAATACAAAGGCGAGATTCAACTGCCTGATCCGCGCGCTTCCGGTACCACTTATACGATAATGGCGACCTTAATTCAGCTTTGGGGTGAAGAAAAAGCCTTTGATTACCTCAAAAAACTCAATGAAAACGTATCGCAATATGTGAAAAGTAATTTGGTGACGGCGAATTTATCGCGCGGCGAAACGGCGATCAGTATTGGATTCGTGCATTCTTACGCCACGGAAAAAGAAAAAGGCGCGCCGGTGGAAGCGGTGATTCCGCAAGGCAAAACGGGTTACGCCTTGGGCGGCGCGAGTATCATCAAAGGCGCGCGTAATTTGGATAACGCCAAACTGTTCATGGATTATGTGCTTTCCAAAGAGGTAGAAGAGATTCCGTGGCGTGAATTCGGTTTGTATCAAATTCCGACAAACGCGAACGCTGAAGCCTCACCGAAATCCGTTAATCCGAAAACCTTACAATTATTGGATTTTGATTTTGCTAAATTCGGTTCCAGCGAAGAAGGCAAACGCCTGATTAATAAATGGCTGGCGGAAATTAAATTGGCAAAATAATGCTAAAAAAACAATTTCGTCACAACCTCATCTGGATTCTGCTCGCATTCACGGCATTTGCATTATTGCCCGTACGCGCTCTGGATTACGGCATTTTCGGCGCCACCCGTAGCGAATATTTCGCGGCGTTAGGGTGGGCGCAGCCGAATATCAGCTGGCTGTGGTTTGCGGCGTTATTGTTTTTCCCTTTTCTTTCCCGCAGCACCCTCGGGCGACCTAAAATCACCTTATTTTTAGCCGTTTCTCTCGGCATCTTTATTTGGTGTTCCGCCGAATTCTTCCGCTTTCGTTTTGGCTACGCCGTTATTTTTCTGGCGTTGGCACTGGGCGCCATTTTGGTGGATACCTTGTCACGCCTGCGGTTTATGCAGGGCGATCGTTTTTTATTAAGTGTCGCCTTGGGGCTGTCCTGTTTAGTTATCGGTTTTATTTTCTATCCTATCGGCAAATTGTTCGCCGTCTTTTTTAGCGCAGAATCGGGGGATTGGCAGAATATTTCCGCCTTAATGGCGAATGCCGGTTTATGGCAGGTAGTCGGAAATTCTTTGGCGGTGTCCGCTTCCGTGGGCGTTGTTTCCGTTGTCTTTGGCTTGATTTTCGCCCTTTATACCACTCGTATCGCCAAACGCAGTTTATGGGTTAGTAAGATTTTTTCGATTTTACCCATGGTTACGCCGCCTTTTGTGGTAAGCCTTGGCGTCATGCTCATGTTCGGACGCAATGGTGCCGTCACACTGTTTTTAACGCAGCATTTCGGTGTTTCGACAAATTGGTTGTACGGTTTCAACGGCATTTTGATTTCCCACACGCTGGCACTCACGCCTATGGCATTTATGCTCATTGAAGGGGCGCTAAAAGCCTTATCGCCCAAACTGGAAGAAGCGGGCGTGATGTTAGGGGCAAACCGTTGGCAAAGTTTTCGTTTTATTGTGTTGCCGCTGCTTAAACCGGCGTTAGCCAATGCGTTTTTAATCGTGATGGTGCAGTCGCTGGCGGATTTCAGTACGCCTTTCGTGCTGGGCGGCAATTTTGATGTGTTGGCAACGCAGATTTATTTTTATATTGTCGGCGCACAAAACGATTATTTAGCCGCCAGTAGCCTGGGGGTGATTTTGCTTGCTATTTCGTTGAGCATATTCTGGTTGCAATACCGTTTTATCGGCAGCCAAAACTATGTCACGGTATCGGGTAAGTCTTTTGAAGGACGGGTAACGCCGTTGGCTACCGGCTTGAACGTGCTGGTGACGACGGTTTTTATTCTTTGGGTGGGCTTTAACGGCATCTTATACGGCAGTATTTTTTACGGCAGTTTCATGCAAAGCTGGGGCATTAATAACCAATTTACTTTTCAGCATTACATCACCTTATTCGGACAAGGCTGGAACAACAGCGCCATTCCGTCTTTAGTGCAAACCGTGTTATTCGCCTTAATTGCCGCACCTTTTACCGCCATCAGCGGTTTTCTGTTAGCCTATTTTTTTGCCCGCCGACATTTTTTCGGTAAAAAATACGCGGAATTCTTCACTTTACTAAGTTTTGCCGTGCCCGGCACGGTGGCGGGCGTCTCTTATATTCTGGCATTTAATCATGTGCCATTGTATTTAACCGGCACCGGCGCCATTATTGTGCTTTCCATGATTACGCGCAATATGCCCATCGGGTTGCGTGCGGCATTGGTGAATTTCAAACAGTTGGATCCGACTTTGGATGAAGCGGGCTATACGCTAAAAGCGAGCAGTTTTCAGGTGTTACGCTTTATTCTTCTGCCCTTATTAAAACCGGCGCTATTATCCGCCTTGGTGACTGGGTTCGTGCGTGCCATGACCACCATCAGCGCCATTATTTTCTTAGTCACGCCAAGCACCCGCGTTGCCACGTCGTATATTTTAAATCGCGTGGAAGACGGCGATTACGGGCTTGCGGTGGCGTACGGCGCAACCCTCATTGTGGTGATGATGCTGGTTATCGGGTTATTCGGGCGCTGGGTCGGCGATTTCAATTTGCAGAGCAAACAACATGACAGAACATATTGAATTAAAACACGTCTATAAATCCTTCGGGCAAACCAAGGTGTTGCAGGATTTCAATTTATCTTTCCAAAAGCATAAATTCACTACTTTACTTGGTGCTTCCGGTTGTGGGAAAACCACCATTTTGCGCCTGATTGCGGGGCTAGAGGAGCTGGATAAAGGGCAGATTTTGTGCGACGGACGGGATCTCAGTCGGCTTGCTCCGCAACAACGCGACGTGGGCTTCGTGTTTCAGTCTTATGCCTTATTTCCCCATTTAACGGTGGGCGAAAACGTGGCGTTCGGCTTAAAAATGCAGGATGACAACGCAACGAACATTGCCGTTAAAGTGAAAAATGCGTTGAAAATGGTGGAATTGGAGGGCTTTGAAACGCGCCGTATCGAGCAGCTTTCCGGCGGGCAACAACAACGGGTGGCGCTTGCCCGCGCCTTGGTTATCGCGCCGCAGATTTTATTGTTTGATGAACCTTTGAGTAATCTGGATACCAATTTACGCCGCACATTGCGCGAAATGATTCGTCATTTACAGCAACAGCTGAATATCACCACCTTATATGTCACCCACGATCAAAGCGAAGCCTTTGCCATTTCCGATGAAGTGGTGGTGATGAATCAGGGCAAGGTTGAACAAATCGGCACCCCGAGCGAACTCTACCGCGCGCCGGCTTCCCGCTTCACCGCCACCTTCATGGGCGACGCCTCATTCTTTCCCGTACAAGTAAAAGACGGCAAATTATTTATGGAGAAAAATCCGTTAACATTAGCCCCTCAAATCGGCTTGGCGGACGGCAATTATCAGCTGGGTATTCGCCCGGAAGGGGTATTGCTTGGTTTGCAAGGCGAGCCGTCTGCACAATGTACGATTCAGTCGGCAGTATTCATGGGAAATTATTGGGAAATTCACGCCTTGTGGCAGGGTTTGCCGCTATTGATTCACCTCAACCCGAACGATTACATACCGAACCAACCGCATTATTTCGTGCAACTACGTCCTATCGGTTGGTTTTTGTTGCTGATATGATTAATCACACATTCGGACAGGCGCAGGACTCGTCCCTACATAAAAACACCGCACTTTTTTTGACACATATTTGTGATGAGCGACTATTTTGTTGAAATATAACTAAAGAAAAAGGCACGCGTCGGGAGACGCGCGCCATCAGTGAACATSATAAGTAGGGGCGGGTCCTGTGCCCGCCCGTGAATATTCATCAAAAATCCGGACGGGCACAGGACCCGTCCCTACGTAAAAATACAGACAAAAAACACCGCACTTTTTTGACACATATTTGTGATGAACGACTATTTTGTTGAAATATAAGGAAAGAAAAAGGCACGCGTCGGGAGACGCGCGCTATCAGTGAACATGATAAGTAGGGGCGGGTCCTGTGCCCGCCCGT
>JACAWG010000059.1:33935-68374 GCA_017160915.1 Aggregatibacter actinomycetemcomitans | reverse complement strand
TGATGTCCAACTTTTGGGGTGCAGATCAAAGTGCGGTTGTTTTTCGCCGCGTTTTTTAATCTGCCTTTAACGCATATTTGCCGGAGCCTAAAAGCATAACGGCAACAAACGCAAACAAGAAAGTCGCAATGCCTTCTGCAGACCATGAACCCACTTTGGTTAAAGTGAAGAAATCGGCAGAGTGCATTAAAATCATAATCACCACCGCGCCGCCGGCAGCAACGAAAGCGGCGATACGGGTATAAAGACCTAAAATCATCAGAATCGGGGCGACGACTTCCGCTAAATAAGCAAGATAAGCCAATGACGCAGGCAAGCCGAATTCCATAAATTTCGAGCCGACAAAATCGACGCCGGTTTTTAATTTATGCACGCCATGCAACAAAAACAGAACGGCGAAACCGACGCGTAAAATCAGTTTTGCCAGCTCGGGCAAATCAACCATTTGATTGAATTTCTTCACAATAGACATTTAATGCTCCTTGAAAATAGAAAAAATAGCCCGTCGATACTAACAAGGTCGCCTCCTATTTATCAATCGGCGTTAAAGAAAAGCTGTTTTTCCGAATCTTCAATAATTGGATTACACAAACCCCGTCGGCTCATATATAATTAGCCGTTTTTTACCCAACCCGATACAGACAACCCTATGACAACAACGCAAACCGAAAAGAAACAAAGCTATAATTTCAACAAATTGCAAAAACGCCTGCGCCGAAATGTGGGAAATGCCATTGCCGATTTCAATATGATCGAAGAAGGCGACAAGGTGATGGTGTGTTTATCCGGCGGGAAAGACAGTTATACGCTGTTGGATATTTTGCTGAATTTACAACAAAATGCGCCGATAAACTTCGAGATTGTGGCGGTTAATCTAGACCAAAAACAACCGGGCTTTCCGGAGCATATTTTGCCTGAATATCTGCAACGTATCGGGGTGGATTACAAAATCGTGGAAGAAAACACTTACGGCATCGTGAAAGAAAAAATTCCCGAAGGCAAAACCACTTGCTCCCTCTGCTCCCGTTTACGCCGCGGGATTTTATATCGCACCGCAACGGAACTCGGCGCCACCAAAATTGCCTTGGGACACCATCGCGACGATATGTTGGCGACCCTCTTTTTAAATATGTTTTACGGCGGAAAATTAAAATCCATGCCGCCAAAATTAATTTCCGACGACGGCAAACAAATCGTTATTCGTCCGTTGGCGTACTGCAAAGAAAAAGACATTGAAAAATACGCCGTTGCGAAAGTCTTTCCGATTATTCCTTGTAATCTGTGCGGTTCGCAACCGAATCTGCAACGCCAAGTGGTAAAAGAAATGCTGAATACCTGGGATCGCCAATATCCGGGGCGTCTGGAAACCATGTTCAGCGCCATGCAAAACATCACGCTGTCCCATTTATGCGATCCGAAACTTTTTGATTTTAAAGGCATTAAACACGGTCAATTGATTGAAGGTGTGGAAGGCGATACGGCATTTGATGAAGAAAACATCACACCGATGCAATTTGATGATGAAGATCAGGCGGATTTCAGCGAGCATGAAATGATTGCCTTTAAGGAAGTGCGGTAGAAAAAACATCGGAAAAAATGACCGCACTTTTCATTCGTAGGTAGGGTGCGTGTAAACGCACCTTTTTATTTATTGGTTTGGTCGGTGCGTTTACACGCACCCTACCGTTTCCTTTAACGATGTTTTCCTACCAAAACGGACGTCATGATAATAGAACCGCCCACCAGTACATCATTAAATAGCGTCACGTCATCCGCCTCTTCCCGCAATGCCATAACATACAACAACGGCAAATAATGCTCCGGCGTCGGTACGGATAACTGTGCCGCTTCGCCGAATTGTTCAAAATGAATCAGCGCGTCCAGATTATTTTCTACAATCGCCCGATTAATCTGATCACGAAAATCAAACGCCCATTCATAACCGGCGCCGATTTCGTCGGCGTGCTCATAACTCATGGCGCGTAAATTATGTACAATGTCGCCGCTGGCTAAAATCAGTACGCCCTGCTCCCGTAACGGTGCCAGTTTTTTGGCTAAATTAACGTGCCATTGCGCCGATTTGGTTCTGTCTAAACTGAGCTGAACCACCGGCACGTCTGCCGCAGGATATAAATGTTTCAGCACCGCCCAGGCGCCGTGGTCAAAACCACGTTCCGGATTGAGTTGTAACGCTTCGTCTTTCAGTAAATCCTGCACCTGCGCCACTAACTCTGCACTGCCCGGCGCGGGATATTCCACTTGGCTTAAGGCTTCCGGAAATCCGTAAAAATCATAAATCATCGGCGGATTCGGATGACTCATAATTTGTAAACCATGACTGAACCAATGGGCGGAAATACATAAAATCGCTTTGGGTTTGGCAAAACCGGCAGTGACCTGAGCAAAATTTTGGTTAAAAGGATTTTGCGCATCCAAGGCGTTCATTGGGCTACCGTGTCCGACAAATAATGCCGGCATTTTGTTATTCATCATAATATTCTCTCCTCAAAAATAAATTCGGTAGGCGTATTATGATGTTATTTATTTGGAAATAAAGAGGGGTTTTGGAATAGGTGTATTTACTGATAGTTAATAATATTAATAAAAACGCGCGTAAAAACAACCGCACTTTTACGGCGATGCGCAAAACAAAAAATCGCGGTTTTTACGCCACGATTTTTATAGAAATTTGATGTGATTAAATTCGTCTTGCCTGCCAATATGCCTTACGCCAATAATCGCTGTTCAACGAGGAATAAATCACGCCACCTTTGGTGGACGCGTGCAGGAATTTGTCTTCCTTCACATAAATGCCCACATGATAGCCATGAGGACCGCGACCGGTTTTAAAGAACACCAAGTCTCCGGTTTGAATATCGCCTTTTTCGATATATTGACCGTAATTTGCCTGATCTTTGGTTTGTCGTGGCAATTTTATGCCGAAACGATCAAAAAAAGTGGTTTGCACGAAACCGGAGCAATCCACGCCACTACGGCTTTGCCCGCCGATACGATACGGCGTTCCCGCCCATTCGTATTGCTGTTCGCTTAAAAGCGCAATCGCCATAATGGGATCGTTTATCTGCCCTTTGTAATTAATCCGCGAGGATTTCGACGGTCCGCCGGAACAGGCGGCTAACGCCAAGACAGAACAGCAAATAAGTAGAGATTTAAAAGAAATACGCATAAATCATCCATAACAAAAAGCTACCGACAATGACTTGCGGTAGCTCGTTTATTAAGCTTTCGGTTTGACCTTTTCAACCCGGTTACGCAATTTTTGTCCCGGTTTGAACACCACCACTCGGCGGGCGGAAACAGGCACGCTTTCACCGGTTTTCGGGTTTCTACCCGGACGAGAGGCTTTATCGCGTAATTCAAAATTACCAAAACCGGATAATTTCACGTCATTTCCTGTTTCCAAAGCCACACGGATTTCTTCAAAAAAACTTTCGACCAAATCCTTTGCTTCACGTTTACTGAGATGGAATTTCTCAATAAGATTTTCGGCGAGTTCTACTTTAGTTAATGTCATAGTTTAATCTCTCAAATAAGCATTAAAACGTTGTTTTAACTCAGATAATACCGTTGAAATTACCGCGTTAATTTCATCTTCTTCAAGGGTTTTTTCATTATCTTGAATTACTAAGCTGATAGCTAAGCTCTTATGCCCTGCAGCAACACCGGTTCCATGGTAAACATCAAATAAATTGATTTGGGTTAATTTATCTCCGCCTGCTGTGCGACACGCTTCCAGCACGTCATTTGCAGGGATGTTATCCGCAACCACAATCGCCAAATCACGACGGTTAGCCGGGAAACGGGAAATTTCTTTGGCGCGGGCGACTTCTCGTCGAGAAATGTGTGCGACCGAAATTTCACAAACAAATGCTTTTCCGGTAAGACCAATTTTTTGGGCGATAGTTGGGTGAAGTTGACCGATAAATCCGATTTCTTCACCATCCAACATAATTGCCGCAGATTGACCCGGATGCAATGCTGTGTATGATTTTGCTACAAATTTTGCCCGATTTCCAGCAGAACTTAACGAAAGTAGGTTTTCAATATAACCTTTTAAGTCGTAGAAATCTGCCGGAACGGCTTTTTCGCTCCATTGTTCGTTGGTTTTCGAACCTGTCATCACCGCCGCAAAAACCGGCTCTTGACGCACGCCGAATTCGGCTTTCTCATCCGGAATAAAACGTAAACCGTGCTCAAACAAACGCACACGGGTTTGTTGGCGGTTTTGGTTATAAATCACCGCCCCCAATAAACCGGTCAATAATGACACGCGCATGGCGGACATTTCAACGGAAATCGGGTTCGGTAAAACCATCGGTTTCACATCAGGATGCAGCAAACTTTGGATTTTCGGATCAACGAAGCTATAAGTAATGGCTTCATAAAAATCACAACTGGTTAGAGCGGCTTTAATGCGAGATAGTTCAATATCCGCTTCTTTATGTTCACGCATACGTAAATGCGCCAGCGGTGCATTATTCGGAATGCTGTTATAGCCGTAAATTCGCGCAATTTCTTCAATTAAATCTTCGGCAATTTCAATATCAAAACGCCAAGATGGCGCAACTGCCGTCCAAGTATCATTGGCGTAAGACACCTGTAAACCAAGGCGTTGCAGAATCTCCGTAACGGTTTCGGTAGCAATATGATGACCAAGTAACGCATCTAATTTGTGATGTTGTAGTGTGACTTGTTGGCGTGTCGGCAAATATTGTTCATTTACCGCTTCGCAAATTTCACCGGCTTCACCACCGCAGATGTCAAGTAAAAGTGCGGTCGCTCTTTCCATCGCTTTGCGCGGCAGTTCAAAATCCACACCGCGTTCAAAACGGTGGGAGGAATCGGTGTGTAAACCATATTGACGGGCGCGACCGGTAATCGCCAACGGTGCGAAGAATGCCGCTTCTAAAATCACATCTTTTGTGGTTTCCGCATTCACGCCGCTGGCTTCGCCGCCGAAAATCCCCGCCATTGCCAATGCGCCTTTTTGATCGGCGATAACCAGCGTATTCGGCTGTAATTTCGCCGTAGTGCCGTCCAGTAACACCAATTCTTCGTTCTCTTTCGCCGTGCGAACCTGAACCGGTTGTGTCACTTTCGCCATATCAAAAGCGTGCATCGGTTGACCTAATTCCAGCAAAACATAGTTGGTGACGTCCACAATCGGATCAATAGAACGAATGCCGCAGCGACGCAATTTTTCCTGCATCCACATCGGTGATTGGGCTTTTACGTTGACATTTCGCACCACGCGCAATAAATAACGCGGGCAGGCTTCCGGCGCCAGCACATCAATTTGTACTTTATCGCTAATGGTAGGTTGAACCGCCTCAAAGTGCGGTGAATTTTCGTGGAGTTTATTAACCACCGCCAATTCACGCGCGACACCGGCAATGCTTAAGCAGTCGGCACGGTTTGGCGTTAAACTGATTTCAATAGCATTGTCGTCTAATTTCAAATAATCGCGTAAATTCGTCCCAATCGGCGCATCTTGCGGTAATTCGATAATGCCGTTAGCGTCGGATTCAATACCTAATTCGCTGAATGAGCAAAGCATGCCTTCGGAAGGTTGACCGCGTAATTTGGTTTTCTTGATTTTGAAATCGCCCGGTAATTCTGCGCCTTCTATCGCACAAGCCACTTTCAACCCTTGGCGGCAATTCGGTGCGCCGCACACAATATCCAATAAACGCTCGCCGCCTACATTTACTTTGGTGACGCGTAATTTATCCGCATCGGGGTGTTGCGCACATTCCACCACTTCACCCACGACAACGCCGGTGAAATCGCCGGCAACCTTTTCCACGCCGTCAACTTCTAAACCCAACATGGTAATTTGGTCACAAAGTTGCTCCGTGGAAATTGCCGGATTAACCCATTCACGTACCCATTGTTCACTAAATTTCATACTTATCTCTCACTCAAAATTATTTAAACTGTTTCAAAAAGCGTAAATCATTCTCGAAGAATGAACGTAAATCCGTGACGTTGTAGCGTAACATGGTCAAACGCTCTACACCCATGCCCACCGCGAAACCGGAGTATTCGTTCGGGTCAATACCGACATTGCGCAATACATTCGGATGCACCATACCGCAACCCAACACTTCCAACCATTTGCCGTTTTTCCCCATCACATCCACTTCAGCGGAAGGCTCGGTGAACGGGAAATAAGACGGACGGAAACGCACCTGCAAATCTTCCTCAAAAAAGGCGCGTAAGAAATCGTGCAATAAGCCTTTTAATTCGGTGAAATTGGCGTGTTTGTCCACATACAATAATTCGATTTGGTGGAACATCGGGGTGTGGGTTTGGTCGTAATCGTTACGATACACACGGCCGGGCGCCATAATGCGAATCGGCGGCTGTTGTTTTTGCATGGTACGAATTTGCACGCCGGAAGTTTGCGTTCTTAACAATAATTCAGGATTAAACCAGAAGGTATCGTGATCGGCGCGTGCCGGGTGATGTTTCGGGATATTTAAAGCATCAAAATTGTAATAATCGCTTTCGATTTCAGGACCGGATTCCACGGAGAAACCCAATTCGGAGAAAAATTTGGTGACGCGCTCAATGGTGATGGAAACCGGATGCAAACCGCCCATTTCCACTTTACGCCCCGGCAGGCTCACATCAATGCGTTCATTTTCCAGTTTGGCATCTAATAAGGCTTGTTCCCACTCCGCTTTTTTCGCATTTAAGAAATCCAATGCCACTTGTTTGGCTTCGTTAATTTTTGCGCCTACCGCCGGACGCTCTTCCGCCGCCACATTGCGAAGTTCTTGCATTAATTGGGTAAAATGCCCTTTTTTACCAAAATATTCCACTCGAATTTCATCAAGCGCCGCCAGGCTTTTATCTTCAATACTGTCTATGGCATTTCTTGCTTTATCCACAAGATCTTTAAGATGCTGCATACATATCCTCTGTCATGTTCGATTTATCTGAAAAAATGCCTGCAATGATAATATTAACTGCTTAGAAAATCACGCGATTTATCACGTTTTGCGCAAATTATTCGTGAGTGGGAAAGGATACCGATGAAAAAACACATAAAAAAACAACCGCACTTTGAAAAGTGAGAAAAACTTTAATGCTGAATCTATTAAGCTGATTTCTTATAGACAAAAAATAGAGGCTTTTGAAGCCTCTATTTCGTATCGGTAAAATGACATTTTATAACTGACGTAACTGTTGCAACGCTTCAATACGTTTTTCCAACGGCGGGTGGCTCAGGAATAATTCTTTCAAACCGCCGCCACGTTTACCGTTAATGGCAAATGCCGCTAAGGCGGAGCCTTCTAATTCTTGCGGCTCATGCAAACTTTGCAGACGTTTTAACGCATCAATCATTTTTTGTTTGCCCACCAAATCCGCCGAACCGGCATCTGCTCTGAATTCGCGCTGACGGGAGAACCACATGGCGATGATGCTTGCCAAGAAACCGAACACCACTTCCAACACCATGGACACCATGAAATAAATGCCGGAATTGCTTGAACTTTCGCTGCCTTGGTTACGCGAATTGGCGACCACATTCGCGATTAAGCGTGATAGGAAAATAACGAAGGTATTCAACACACCTTGCAACAATGCCATTGTGACCATGTCACCGTTTTTAATGTGGCTCACTTCATGTGCCAATACCGCTTCCGCTTCACCGCGCGTCATTTTATTTAGAAGACCGGTACTTACGGCGACCAGCGAATTATTTTTGCTCGCACCGGTGGCAAAGGCGTTGACATCGGCGGAATGATAAATAGCCACTTCAGGACGCGGCAAACCGGCACGTTCCGCCTGCGAATACACGGTATCCACCAACCAACGTTCCGTTTCATTACGCGGTTGTTGAATCACTTCCGCACCAACGGCACGAATCGCCATGGTTTTAGACATAAATAAAGAAATGATGGAGCCGGCAAAACCGAACAATGCTGCGAAAATCATTAAACCCGACGCATCACGGGCTTGAATGCCGGTTAAAGATAAAATGATGTTGAAAACCAGTAAAACCGCCATGTTTGTGGCTAAGAAAAGTAAAATACGCATCATAGATAAAAACTCCCTAAATAAAATAATAACGAGAACACGCTCGGCTATAATGGCGATAAAAACGGGAAAATCAAGTATGCCGATGAATTTTCTACGGAAGAATGACAATTTAATCAGAAAATAGGCGAAAAAGTGCGGTGGGTTTTAACGACGTTTTTTTGAAAAGAAAAATGGAGTTGGTCGATAAGCCGGGTTCTGTCGTGGACAATCATTCATCTAGGCGCACATTTACACATACGCTCAAGCAACCTACCCGAATCCTGAACGGGCCATTCATTGGATTCCTATTTGGTCTTGCTACGAGTGGAGTTTACCCTGCTGCCAACCGTTACCGGCGGCACGGTGCGCTCTTACCGCACCCTTTCACCCTTACCTGATCTCTTGCGAGCCATCGGCGGTTTGCTCTCTGCTGCACTTGTCGTAGGCTCTCGCCCCCCGGACGTTATCCGGCACTCTGCCCTGTGTAGCCCGGACTTTCCTCCCGCCTACTTGTCCCCCAGTTTACGCTTGCGCGATGTTAGGGGCTTCAATAGACCGGCGATTGTCTGACCAACTCAGGCGCGCAGTATAGCTTAAATTCTCGGTGAAATATAGGGTTAAAATTTTTCATTATGTGCCGATAAAAGTGCGGTCTGTTTTAAGGATGTTTTTTCGCATTAAAAAATTTCGTGAAAAACCACCGCACTTTTTGCCTTCAAACATTGCATTACGGAAAACGAGGGCGTATAACCTACTGCGGAACTTTAATTTGAATATTTTATAAGCGATGAAAAACCAGACGACCACACCCACACTTACGGTGAACCCGTTGTACCAACAACAAAAAACCGAAGTCATTTACCAACTGGGCGACAACATTATTTTTCACAGAATGTTCAATGCTTTTGAATATATGCACCAACATTTTGACGATAAATTGCTGATTCAATTTTGCAATTGCAAAGGTCAGGAAGAAAGCGGAAAACTCATGTTAATTGATATGCCAAGCGGGCAAACGCTTTTTTCCGTCACGCCGGAATTCGGTCGGCAAAAGAAATTCAAATGGCATCATCAACAGCTTTTCGTGGTTTTCCCCTACGGCGAATTTGCCATTAACACGGAAGGAAAACTGGTGGACCGAACCGCTTTTCTGCGCGCCTGGGTAGAAAGCGGCACCATTGACATTATCCCGCCGCTGCGTGAATTATTTGAAAAAGTGGATCAGTCTTATGACGCCCTGCTTTGGTATCAATGCGAATTGGATAGCTATATTTATAGCCACCAACGGCATCTCCATGCCCTTTCAAAAATCAGCGAAGCCCTTAAACTGAAAGGCGAAATCTGCGAATTTCAACTGGATTATTACCGTGCATTTCGCTCCTATACCTTAGCCAACAAAATCAATCCGAATATTGCCGTGCAAAAAAATCTGGAACGGGTTGCCAAACGTCTTAGCCCCGATTTAATGGATTCCGTCAATTTAGCCCTCGGCTTATACGCCAACGCCATGATTCGTATGAATAAAGATGTGAGAAACATCGCCTATAAGAAATATAGTGTTAAGTAGAAAGTTAGGCTAGAATGGCGGCCATTTAATAGTTTATAAATATGTCTTCCCTCCCCCCGTAAACGGAGGGAGCCAAGATCTGTTCATCAAACTATTCCGACATTCTACTTTCCCCGCGCTAAACAAGGAAACCGCAATGGATTATTTACACATCGCTCAGGAAACCCTGAGTGTGGAAGAAAACGCCCTCGGGCAACTCAAACAAAGATTAGACGGCACCTTCGCCGACGTCGTAGATTTGATTCTGAACTGCAAAGGGCGCTTAGTCATCGGCGGTATCGGCAAATCAGGTTTGGTAGGCAAAAAAATGGTTGCCACCTTCGCCTCCACCGGCACGCCAAGTTTCTTCTTACACCCGACGGAAGCCTTTCACGGCGACTTGGGTATGCTTAAACCCATTGATGTGGTCATGCTCATTTCTTACAGCGGCGAAACCGACGACGTAAACAAACTCATTCCAAGCCTGAAAAACTTCGGCAATAAAATCATCGCCTTAACCTCGAATAAAAATTCTACGCTGGCGCGCCATGCGGATTATGTGTTGGACATTACCGTGGAACGCGAGGTCTGCCCGAACAATCTGGCGCCGACCACTTCCGTTATCGTCACCATGGCGTTAGGCGACGCATTAGCCGTCTGTTTAATGCGCGCCCGCGATTTCCAACCGGAAGATTTCGCCAAATTCCATCCCGGCGGCAGTTTGGGACGCCGTTTGTTATGTCGCGTGAAAGATCAAATGCAAACCCGCTTGCCGGTCGCCACATTAACCACCACCTTCACCGATTGTTTGACTATCATGAACGAAGGCAGAATGGGCGTGGCACTCGTGATGGAACAACAGCAACTGCGCGGCATTATCACCGACGGCGATATTCGACGCGCGCTCACCGCAAACGGTGCGGAAACCTTAAATAAAACCGCGCAGGACTTAATGACCTCTCATCCGAAAACCATTCATCAGGACACCTATATTTCGGAAGCGGAAAATTACATGAAAGCCCACAAAATCCATTCATTGGTTGTGGTGGACAATGCGCAAAATGTGGTCGGTTTAGTGGAGTTTTCAAGTTAATGACAGCAGAATTACAAGAAAAATTGAAACAGGTGAAATTCGTCATCACCGATGTGGATGGCGTATTAACGGACGGTTTATTGCACTACGACGCCAACGGCGAAGCCATCAAAAGTTTTCATGTACGCGACGGTTTAGGCATCCGAATGTTGATGGAAGCCGGCGTGCAGGTCGCCGTATTATCCGGGCGTGATTCGGCGATTTTACGCAAACGCATTGCCGATTTAGGCATTAAACGCTTCTTTTTAGGTAAATTGGAAAAAGAAAGCGCCTGTTTGGAATTATGCCGCCAAGCCGGTGTTACGCCCGAACAAACCGCCTACATCGGCGACGACAGCGTTGACCTCCCCGCTTTCGCCGTTTGCGGTGTTTCCTTCGCCGTTGCCGACGCCCCAGAATATGTCAAAGATTGCGCCGATTACGTCTTAGGTTTAGGTGGTGGCAAAGGCGCGTTCCGTGAAATGTCCGACATGATCTTAAACGCCCAAGGCAAAGGTGAAATTTACAACTCCGCACAGGGATTTTTAAAGACGGCGAAGAAGATGGCGCAATAAAAAACGCTTGAAAAAACCACCGCACTTTTGGGCGCCGGCAATGCGCCCGCATTTCCTTTCAACCATTTCCACAAACCTTAAACAAAAATGTTATTTTCCTTGACTTTTATTTCCTGTACTAGTTTAATAGTGCAAAATTTATTTCATGATTTAAGGAAATGAGAATGTTCTCCGCTTTTATTCAAACGTTTACGCAAAATGTCCCTTATCACAGCGATCCGACCGCGATTTTCGCCACATTATGTGAAAACAAACCGAACACCCTGCTTTTAGAATCCGCCGAAATTTCCAGCAAAAACAGCTTAAAAAGTTTATTACTCGTCAACGCCGCCATTAAAATTTCCTGCTTGGGGCAGAGGGTGACGTTTTACGCATTAACCCAGAACGGCGAGGCGGTGTTGCCGTTAATTGAACAAAAATTGTCGGTGCACGTCAGTGTAAAATCCCGCACAAATCAACAATTGGACGTGGAATTTTCCCCCGCCGACAACAATGCCGACGAAGACAGCAAATTACTGGCGGCAGGCATTTTCGACGGTTTGCGCTGCTTCACCGAACTCTACAAGGCAAGCCCGTTACCTGTATTTTTAGGCGGCTTGTTCGCTTACGATTTAGTGGCGAATTTCATCCCGATGGGAAACATTCAGTTGCAAGACGACGGCATTACCTGCCCGGATTATTGCTTTTATTTAGCCGAACAATTACTGGTGATCGACCATCAATTACAACAGGCGGAATTGCAAACGTTCTGCTTTGCGCAACATCAAGAAAATGCGTTGCAACAGGAAGCGCTGGATATTGCCAAAAAACTCTTGGAAATTCGACCGCACTTACCGCTCAAACCCGCCTCAACGGAGGTGGCTGTTAATCTGAACGATGATAAATTCAAGAAAATTATCGAACGCCTGAAACAGCATATTTATTGCGGTGATGTATTCCAAATCGTGCCTTCCCGCCGTTTTTCCCTGGAATGCCCGAACACGCTGGCGACGTATCGTCAGCTGAAACAAAATAACCCAAGCCCTTATATGTTCTTCATTCAGGACGAGGATTTCACCTTGTTCGGCGCGTCGCCGGAAAGTGCCTTGAAATATTCGCAAGCCACCCGCCAACTGGAAATTTACCCGATTGCCGGCTCCCGTCCGCGCGGTTTTGATGCCGATGGCAATATCGATCCGGAATTGGATTCCCGCCTCGAATTGGAATTACGTTTAGATCATAAGGAACAGGCGGAACATCTGATGTTGGTGGATTTGGCGCGTAACGACATCGCCCGCGTCTGTGAAAGCAAAACCCGCCACGTAAAGGATTTAATGCAGGTGGATCGCTATTCCCACATTATGCACTTGGTTTCCCGAGTGGTGGGCAAACTCCGCCCCGAACTGGACGCATTGCACGCCTATCAAGCCTGTATGAACATGGGCACGTTAACCGGCGCACCGAAAATTAAAGCCATGCAGCTGATTTATCAATTTGAACAGGAAAAACGCCACAGTTACGGCGGTGCAGTGGGTTACCTGCAATCCGACGGCAATTTTGACACCTGTATCGTGATTCGTTCCGCCTTCGTGCAAAACGGCATCGCCCACGTACAAGCCGGTTGCGGCACCGTGCTGGATTCCGACCTGCAAATGGAAGCCGACGAAACCCGCCACAAAGCCCGTGCGGTAATTAACGCCATCGTACAAACCAACAACAAAGCGAATCAATAGGAGTTAATTCATGGCAACCATTTTATTTTTAGATAACTTTGATTCCTTTACTTACAATTTAGTGGATCAATTTCGCGGTTTAGGACATCAGGTGCACATTTACCGCAACGATTGCGACTTAGCGATTCTGGAAAAAACCGCATTGGCGCACCCCGACACCATTCTCGCGCTCTCTCCCGGACCCGGCACGCCCGACGAAGCCGGCAACATGATTCCGTTGATTAAACGCTTAATCGGCAAAGTTCCGATGTTGGGCATTTGCTTGGGACATCAGGCATTAATTGAGGCTTTCGGCGGCAAAGTGGTTCATGCAGGTGAAATTCTGCACGGTAAAGTATCCCGAATCGAACATGACAATGAAGCCATGTTCAAAGGCTTAAGCAACCCTATGCCGGTGGCGCGCTACCATTCGTTAATGGGCATCAATCTCCCCGACGAACTCATTCCGAACGCCGCCTACAACGGCATAAACATGGCGATCCGCCACCGTACTTTGCCGATTTGCAGCTTCCAGTTCCACCCCGAATCCATTTTAACGGTGCAAGGGGCGCAATTATTGGCACAATCGGTGGAATGGTTGTTGGCGCAAAAAACGCCGTAAATTCTGACCGCACTTTACAGATTGATAGCGCGCGTCTCCCGACGCGTGCTTTCGGTTAAAAATGTAGGACACGCGTCAGGAGACTACAGCTGTTCGAAACATTGTAACTATTTAATAAAAAGAGAAAAACTTGGCTCCCCCTGTTTACGGGGGGAGCTGGGCGAAGCCCTGAGGGGGGCTAAATCTCAATTTTTAAACAAAACATCGAGATAAATCCCCCCCCTTCCGCCCTTCGGGCACCTTCCCCCGTAAACAGGGGAAGGCAAGATACTTTTGAAATATCAATATATTACAATTTTTCGAACAGCTGTGGTCAGAAGACGCGCACCATCAATAAAGCACAAAGGAAATACAATGATCACAATATATGGCTTAAAACGTACCCTTTCCCCGCGCAAATCCGCCGTGGCTGAGGTGATTTATAACTGTCTTGAACTCGGCCTGGACGTGACAAAAGGCAAGCACGCACTGCGTTTTATTTGTTTGGAAGATGACGATTTTTACTATCCTCACACCGCAAACCGTAGCGATAACTACATAGTGATTGAAATTAATTTAATGCAAGGGCGTATGGAGCAAACCAAAAAACGTCTGATTAAAATGCTGTTCAGCGAATTTGAATATAAATTAGGTATCAGCCCGTTTGACGTGGAAATCACCATCAAAGAGCAACCGGCGCATTGTTGGGGCTTCCGTGGCATGACCGGCGATGAAGCGCGCGATTTGGATTACGATATTAATAAATAAGGATAATGACGATGGAAAACCAAGCCCTGTTAGAAAAACTGTATGGCGGACACGCCTTAACCGCCACAGAAAGCGAATTCCTGTTTAACGCCATTATGTCGGGCGAATTAAGTAACGAACAAATCGCCGCCATATTAATTGCGTTAAAAGTGCGCGGCGAAACCATTGATGAAGTGAACGGCGCCGTGTTAGCCGCCGTGAAAAACGCGAAACCATTTCCAACGCCCGACTACCCTTTTGCCGACATCGTAGGCACGGGAGGCGACGGCGCCAACACCATCAACATTTCCACCGCGTCCTCCATTGTAGCGGCAAGTTGCGGCGCAAAAGTGGCGAAACACGGTAATCGCAGCGTTTCCAGCAAAACCGGTTCGAGCGATTTATTAACCGCCCTTGGCGTCAACATCGCCATGTCACCGGAACAAGCCCGCAAAGCATTGGACGACATCGGCATTTGCTTCTTGTTCGCCCAACAATATCACCCCGGCTTCAAATATGTGGTTCCCGTGCGCCAAGCCTTAAAAACCCGTACGCTATTTAATATCCTCGGTCCGTTGATTAACCCGGCACGCCCGAAACGCCAACTGCTCGGCGTGTATTCCCCCGAACTCATCGATGTGTATGCCAAAACCGTCGCTCAATTGGGGCATGAACACACCATCATCGTACACGGTAGCGGTTTGGACGAAGTGGCAATCCACGGTATCACACAAGCGGCGGAAGTACGCAACGGCAACATCGAACGCTACACCCTAACCCCACAGGATTTCGGCTTCCAAGCAAAACCGCTAGAAACCTTACGCGGCGGCGAACCGGCTGAGAATGCGCAAATGATCACCGCACTATTACAAGGCAACGGCAAAGCGGAACACAACCAAGCCGTCGCCATGAACACCGCCTTATTGCTAAAACTGTTCGGACAGGACGACCTTAAACACAATGCACAACAGGTGTTGGATGTCATTGCCCAAGGTAAACCGTTTGAGACATTGCAGAGATTGACGGCGTATTGATTAAAAGGAGGGATTGCCCTCCTTTTTTCTGTAAAGAGTAACTTTACACCGCAAAATATTAATTGTATAGTTTAGCGATACAAATAGGCACAAATAATGATTTTATCTTTCAAACATAAGGGACTTGAACAATTTTTTAAAACCGGTTCGACCGCAGGAATTCAAGCCAAACACGCCAAGAAATTAAATCTGCAATTGGCTACATTAAATAATGCGGAGACGCCTCTTGCTATGAGCGTTCCCAGCTGGAATTTGCACAAACTTAAAGGTGATTTGCAAGAGTATTGGGCTGTCACCGTAAACGGAAATTTGCGTCTAACATTTAAATTTGAAAATGGTCACGCTGAAATTGTTGATTATCAGGATTACCATTAAGGAGAAAAAATGAGAATGCACAATCCTCCCCACCCGGGAGAACTGTTAAAAGAATATATTGATGGCGTGAGTGTCACGGAAGTTGCCCAAAAATTAGGTGTTTCGCGTGTTACACTTTCCCGTATTCTTAATGGGAAAGCAGGTATCACGCCGGAAATGGCTGTGCGATTAAGCGAATTATTGAATACCACAACACCGAAATTATGGTTGGGTATGCAAGCAGACTACGATTTATGGCAAATTGAACAACAACACGCCGTATTTAACATCCAACCATTATTTAATTAACCGATAATATGATCACACAAGACTTCTCCAAACCGCTCGAAACCGCGACGGTGCTACAAAAAATCGTTCTCGACAAAGCTCAATGGGTGAAAGCCAAAGAATCGGAATTTCCGTTGAGTACCTTTGAAAAAAACATCGAAAAATCTGACCGCACTTTTTATGGCGCGTTGGCGCAAGGTTCGCATGAAAAGCCGGCATATATTCTGGAATGTAAAAAAGCCTCCCCCTCCAAGGGATTGATTCGCAGTGAATTTAAACCGACGGAGATTGCACAGGTATATAAAAATTACGCGAGCGTGATTTCCGTATTAACCGATGAAAAATACTTCCAAGGGGATTTTGCCTACATTCAGCAAGTTCGCGACGTTGTCACACAACCGGTGTTGTGCAAAGACTTTATGATCAGCGAATATCAGGTTTATTTGGCGCGTTTCCATCAAGCCGATGCCATTTTGCTGATGCTTTCCGTGGTGAACGACGAAACTTATCGTATTTTGGCGGATTTAGCCCATTCTCTCGGCATGGGCGTGCTGACCGAAACCGGCAACGAGGAAGAATTTGAACGCGCCTTGGCGTTAGGCGCCAAAATTATCGGCGTGAATAATCGTAATCTGCATGATTTAAGCGTCGATCTCAATCGCGTCGTGGAATTGACCGCCAAATATGCGGATAAAATCCCTGCCGATGTGCGCATTATCAGCGAATCGGGCATCTACAATCATCAACAAGTGCGCGAATTACAGCAGGTCGCCCACGGCTTTTTAATCGGCAGCAGCTTAATGGGCAGCCCGGATTTAAATAACGCCGTGCGCGAAGTGATTTTCGGTGAAAACAAAGTGTGCGGATTAACCCGTGCGCAGGACGTGAAAACCGTTTACGACAACGGCGCTTTATACGGCGGGCTGATTTTCGCCGAACAGTCCAAACGTTGTGTCAGTTTGCGTCAGGCGCAGGAACTGGTGACCGCCGCGCCGTTGCGTTTTGTGGGCGTGTTCCAAAATCAGGACATCGATTTTATTGTGAAAATCGCCCAACAGTTACAACTCTACGCCGTTCAGTTACACGGCGACGAAACGCCGGCATTTATCACCGCACTTCGTGCTCAACTGCCTCAACCTATTCGCATTTGGAAAGCCATTTCCGTGGATGTGAACCATAAAAGTGCGGTCAATTTTGACGACGTTTCTGAAGTAGATCGTTTTATTTTCGACAGCAAATCAGGCACACAACAAGGCGGTACGGGAGCGACTTTTGATTGGTCACTGATTCCGCAGGAACTGAAACATAAAATTATTCTGGCGGGCGGTATTAACCCGAGTAATATTGAAGACGCATTGGCACAACATTGCGCAGGCGTTGATCTCAATTCCGGCGTAGAAAGCGCCCCGGGCGTAAAAGATGCCGAAAAAGTGCGGTCGGTTTTTGCGAAGATTCTGTAATCCGAATATTCAAATCTTGATGGCGCGCGTCTCCCGACGCGTGCCTTTCTTTTTTACTCACCGTTCCCATAAATCCTTTCACTCCAAACTACTTTTTACATACCCCTTTATAGTTACAAATCCTTAACAAATGAGAATTAATCTCAATTACACAATAAAAACAATAAGTTACACTTCATTTTCTTACAAAAAGTAAGGGCATTTTTGATAACGATCAAAAAATTTTTCATGTTACAGGCATATCATACCTCCAATAACCCTATAGAAAACGTGTGAATTTGGAGTGAATATGCAACGAAGTGATGGTTTATTTTCCGCTTTGGCGGATGTTTCCCGTCGGGATTTTATGAAATTATGTACCGCACTTGCGGCGACAATGGGGTTGAGTACTAAAGCAGGCGCAGAGATGACGGCGGCGTTAACCGCCCCTGCCCGTCCGCCTGTGGTATGGATTGGGGCGCAGGAATGTACGGGATGTACCGAATCTCTCTTGCGCGCCACGCACCCCACCGTTGAGAATCTGGTGTTGGATTTAATTTCGCTGGAATATCATGAAGTGCTTTCCGCCGCCTTTGGTGAGCAAGCGGAAGAAAATAAACACAACGCGTTGCATAAATACAAAGGCAAATATGTTTTGGTGGTGGACGGTTCCATTCCGGTGAAAGACGGCGGTGTGTATTGCATGGTGGCGGGCAAGCCGATTGTGGAACACATTCGCGAGGCGGCGAAAGATGCCGCTGCCATTATTGCTATCGGTTCATGCGCGGTGTGGGGCGGCGTGCCTTCCAGCGGCGGCAACCCGACAGGCGCCAGCAGTTTGACCGAAGTGCTGCCGAAAGGCACGCCGATTATCAATATTCCGGGCTGTCCGCCGAATCCGCACAATTTCCTCGCCACCGTGGCATACATTATTACCTATAAAAAACTGCCTGCGATGGATCATCTGAATCGTCCGTTATTTGCTTACGATCGCTTAATTCACGAAAACTGTTACCGCAGACCGCACTTTGATGCCGGTCGTTTCGCCAAAGAATACGGCGATTACGGGCATCGCCACGGCTGGTGTTTGTATCATTTAGGTTGTAAAGGCCCGGAAACCTACGGCAACTGCTCCACTTTAGAATTCTGCGATGTCGGCGGCAATAACTGGCCGGTAGGCATCGGGCATCCGTGCTATGGCTGTAATGAAAAAGGGATTGGCTTTACCAAAGGCATTTTCCAATTAGCTTCCGTAGAAAATCCGACACCGCGCGTAGAAAAACCCGATGTGAACAACACGGAAGGACAAGGCGCGACCATGACCGCCATCGGGTTATTAGGCGGTGCTGCGGCAATTTTGGCAGGCGTTACCGTAGTGACCTTGCGTGAATTAAGTATTCAACACAAAGCCCGCGCCGAAGCCAAAGCCACAGAAAAAGAACAACACGCAGGTAAATAAGATGGATAGACGCAAATTTCTGAAAGCAGGTTTGCTTGGCGGAATCGCTTCCGGTTTACCTGTGGCGAAAGTACAGGCAAGCGAAAATTTATCGCCGATTCCGACCGCACTTGGCATGTTGTACGACTCTACCCTTTGCGTCGGCTGCCAGGCTTGTGTCGCCGAATGTCAAAATGTGAACCACACGCCGGTGAATCCGAAAGGGGATCAAACCTGGTCCAATAACGACAAACTCACGCCGTTCACACGTAATATTATTCAGGTTTGGAGTGATGGCGACGGCAAACATAAAGACCAAACGGAAAACGGTTATGCCTACATAAAAAAACAATGTATGCACTGCGTTGACCCGAACTGTGTCGCCGTTTGCCCCGTTCAGGCGCTCACCAAAGATCCGAAAACCGGCATTGTGAAATACGACCCCGACATTTGCACCGGCTGTCGTTATTGCATGGTGGGTTGCCCGTTTGATGTGCCGAAATACGATTACGACAATCCGTTCGGCGAAATCAGCAAATGTGAACTCTGCAACCAAAAAGGCGTGGAACGCTTAGACAAAGGCGAATTGCCCGGTTGTTGTCATGTTTGCCCGACGGGCGCCATTATTTTCGGTACGCGCGAAGAATTATTGGTGGAAGCCAAGCGTCGCTTACGTTTAATTCGCGGCACGGAATATGACTATCCCCGTCAACAGGTTAACAGCAGCGACAAATACCGCGCCACCGTGCCGGCGTATCAATATCACATTTATGGTGAAAAAGAAGGCGGCGGCACGCAGGTGTTGGCATTAAGCGGCGTGCCTTTTGAAAATCTCGGTTTACCGCCGTTAGATGAAATCGCCACCGGCTCCCGTGCGGCGCATTTGCAGCATTTCCTTTATCGCGGTTTGGCATTGCCGTTAGTGGCATTGGCAGGCTTAACCATCATGACCTACAAAAATATGCACGGCGACAAAATCGCCGAGCGCATTGCCGCCCAAAAAGAAGCCATGCGTCAAGCGCGTAAAGAAATTGAAGAAGCGGAGGATGAGCATCATGAGTAATCCACGTCCGGTGGGCGGTCGTCTGATTTCCGCCGCTATTTTGTTCTTCGCACCTTTAGCCGTGTTATGTCTGTTACTCATCGTCAAACGGCTGGTATTCGGTATCGGCTCCGTCACCGCACTGAACGGCGGCTATCCTTGGGGTTTATGGATCGCTTTCGATTTGTTGGTAGGTACGGGCTTTGCCTGCGGCGGCTGGGCGTTGGCGTGGACAGTGTATATTTTCAACAAAGGAAAATATCACGCCCTCGTGCGCCCCGCGTTGCTCGCCAGTTTGTTCGGTTATTCCCTCGGCGGGCTATCCATCACCATTGATATGGGGCGTTACTGGCATTTGCCGTATTTCTACGTGCCGGGGCAATTCAACACCAATTCCGTGCTGTTTGAAACGGCATTCTGTATGACCGTGTATATCATCGTGGTTACGCTGGAATTTGCGCCGGTGTGGCTCGGCTTCCTCGGGTTGAAAAAATGGTTTAACAAGCTCAATAAAATCATGTTTTTTATTATTGCGTTAGGCGCATTGCTACCAATGATGCACCAATCTTCCATGGGCTCCCTGATGATTGTGGCGGGGCATAAAGTGCATGATGTTTGGCAAAGTTATGAAGTGTTGCCGATCCTCTCTTTGCTCACCGCGTTTATTATGGGCTTCTCCATTGTGATTTTTGAAGGCTCCTTGGTGAAAGCCGGTCTTGCCGGTAAAACCCCCGACGAACGTCATTTGTTCACCCAATTGGCGCGTGTCACCGCCGGTTTGATTTTCTGTTTCCTTGTGGTGCGTTTCGGGGAATTGATTTATCACGACAAACTCAAATTGGTGTTCGGTTTCGACAAATTAACCAAATTTGAAGCCTGGATGTTCTGGATGGAAATCTGGTTGATGGTGTTGCCGTTGCTCACCCTTTTCCTCGGGGAGAAAAAATCCGATTCCCGTTGGTTGTTTATTTCCGCCTTAAGTATGTTACTCGGCGCCGCATTATGGCGGATGAACTACTCCCTCATCATGTACGACCCGGGCAACGGTTATAAATATTTCCCTTCGTCGGAAGAATTGCTTATCTCAATCGGCTTCGTTTCCATTGAGGTTTGTGCCTACATTTTGATTATTCGTCTGTTCCCGGTCTTGCCGGTCTTTAAAGAAAAACACACAGAAGAATCAGAAAAAATCATTGCCGAAAAAGCGGCATTCAGTAAAAAACTTAGCGGAGCAGAATAATGTCAGAAAAAAAACGTATCTCAATTGACCCGATTACCCGTATTGAAGGTCATTTACGTATTGATTGTGAAATTGAAGACGGCAAAGTCACCAATGCCTGGTCCTCCGGCACCATGTGGCGCGGTATGGAAAATATTGTAAAAGGCGCTGATCCGCGTGATGCCTGGATGATTATGCAACGCATTTGCGGCGTATGTACTACCGTACACGCCATTATCAGCGTCCGTGCAGTGGAAGATGCCATCGGCGCCAAAGTGCCGGTAAACGCACAATATATCCGCAACATGATTCTTGCGGCGCACAGCATTCACGACCATATCGTGCATTTCTATCAACTTTCCGCCATGGATTGGGTGGACATCACCTCTGCCCTGCAGGCGGATCCGGAAAAAGCCGCCGATATGCTGAAAGGCGTATCCACCTGGTCGCTCAACAGCGCCAATGAATTCCGTAACGTACAGAAAAAAATTCAGGCGTTGGTGGATAGCGGACAGCTCGGCATTTTCGCTAACGGTTATTTCGGACACCCGGCAATGAAACTGCCGCCGGAAGTGAACCTCATTGCCGTGGCGCACTATTTGCAGGCGCTCGAATGCCAACGTGATGCCAACCGTGTGGTGGCGTTACTCGGCAGTAAAACACCGCATATTCAAAACCTAGCCATCGGCGGCGTAGCGAACCCGATTAATCTGGATTCCCAAGCGGTGTTGAATCTCGAACGCCTGATGTTCGTGAAAGCCTGTATCGACCGCCTCACCGACTTTATCAACCAAGTGTATAAAGTGGATGCCGCCGTGTTTGCCGCCTATTATCCGGAATGGCTCAGCCTCGGCAAAACTTCCGGCAATTATTTATCCGTGCCGGAATACCCCATTGACGCGGACAATAGTCAATTCATGCTGAAAGGCGGTTATATCGAAAACGGCGATTTATCCACCTTCCGCACCATTGACCAACAGAAAGACGAATTCGTCGTCAAAGGCATAAAAGAAAGCGGTAAACACGCCTGGTATGAAGACGATGAACCGCTGGAACCTTGGGCTGGTTTAACCCGTCCGAAATACACCGGCTGGCAGGATGACGGCAAATATTCCTGGGTGAAAGCGCCGACCTTCTACGGCAAAGTGGTAGAAGTGGGACCGCTCGCCTATTTAATGTGCGGCTTGGCAGCCGATGACAAACCGACGGTCAGCCATTTCAACGAATTAAAAGACATTTATGAAAAATTAACCGGCAACAGCCTCACCACCGACCAATTGCATTCCACCCTTGGACGCATTATCGGTCGCACCGTGCATTGCTGCGCCATTAATGACATTTTAAGCACCCAATGGCAGTTGCTCATTGACAACATCGGCAAAGGCGACACCACCGCTTACATCAAAACGGAGATTCCGGCAAACGGCGAATTTAAAGGCGTCGGCTTCGGTGAAGTGCCGCGCGGTATGCTTTCCCACTGGGTCGTCATCAAAGACGGACGCATTGAAAACTACCAAGCCGTTGTGCCGTCTACCTGGAATTCCGGTCCGCGTAACGAAAGCGACCAAATGGGGCCTTACGAGCTTTCCATTATCGGAACCCCTGTGGCGGATCCGACCAAGCCGTTAGAGGTAGTCAGAACTATTCACTCCTTCGACCCTTGTATGTCCTGCGCGGTACACGTCGTCAATACGGAAAACGGCGAAGTGACCGAAGTGAAGGTGTTGTAATGAAGCCTTTGATTCTGGGCGTCGGCAATATTTTGTTAAGCGATGAAGGCGTCGGCGTGCGCGTTGTGCAGGCACTTGAAAAACGCCCTGAAATTCAACCGCACTTTGACCTCATCGACGGCGGCACTTGCGGTATGGAGTTGCTGGATGCCATGGCGAAACGCGAATATTTGATCATCATCGATGCCGTGCTCGCCAACAAACAGCCGGGCGAGATTGTGGTGTTACATGACGAACAAGTCCCGACCTTTTTCTCCCGCAAAATCTCACCGCACCAACTCGGCATTTGCGACGTACTTTCCGCCCTCAAACTGACGGACGAATTCCCGCAACACCTCTGCCTCATCGGTATCCAACCGGCATCCTTGGAGGCAGGAATCGGATTAACGGAAACCATCCAAAAGGCATTGCCGAAGGTTTTTGAAACGTTAAATCAAGTGATTGCTGAATATGGTTTGTAACCATAACCGTAGGGGCGGGTCCTGTGCCCGCCCGAAAATTCCGAAATAAACACGGGCGGGCACAGGACCCGCCCCTACAGTACGCACCGATATTAAGAAATTATTCACCATGTACCGACACGAAAAAACACCGCAAAAAACCACCGCACTTTTTACCCCGATTGCCGGCTTTGAAGAAAACCCGACAGACATTTTCCTTGCCGACATGCAAAACATTCAGCCCGAAATGCAGGACTTGCCTTTCTTTCATCGCGGCATTGAATGCTTCTGCCCGAAATTTATGTTATTTGAAGGACAATGGGTCGGCACGGTATTAACACCGTGGATGATTAGCGTAGTCATTCTACCCGGTCCGCAACAAATCTGGGAACCGCGCGAGTTAGGCGACAAAATCACCGTGCAACTGCCTTATAAAGCCCTCACGTTCACCGTCAGCGGCATTGAAAACGTGCCGCAGTATTTAAGCTGCTCCCTGCACTCTCCGCTCGACCCGAATTTAACCCAAGCCCAAGCGGTGCAGCTTACGCAGGATTGCCTGCGCATGATTTTATCAATGCCAACAAAACAGCCAAAATTTGATCCGGATCGCCGAAACCTGTTTAACGCCATGATAAAATAAACGCAATTTTCAAATGGAGTGAATGAATTATGTGTTTAGGTGTGCCGGGACAAATCGTAAAAATCGGCGACAGCGCTCTACAACTCGCCACCGTGGACGTGTGTGGCGTTCAACGCGATGTCAACATTTCCTTAATCTGCAACGACGACCCAAAACTGCTCCTCGGGAAATGGGTTCTTGTCCACGTTGGCTTCGCCATGAGCATCATCGACGAAGAAGAAGCCAAACAAACCCAAGAAGCCTTGATCGCCATGAGCCAATTGGAACATGAAGTGGGCGATTTTTTGGGGTTGAATCAGGGGTGATTTGGGAAAAGTGCGGTTGGTTTTTGGGGTGTTTTCGATAGCGCGCGTCTCCCGACGCGTGCTTCTCCTCACCGAATTATAGGAGCGTCAGGAGACGCGCGCCATCAGTGTATTAGTAACAAAAAAAAGCATCCCTGATTAAAGAAATGCTTTTTTCTTAGATAAGTTAGATAAGAAATTAGTAGTCTAATAACTTACTTTCCATTACCCCTTTTTTACCTTTTTGTTCATTGACTTCTTGTAATCTATTTCTAGCGCCAAGAAAGCCCATTTTCACTTCTTGCCACACATAATGTATGGTATTTGGGAGCATATTTAATTTTATAATACTGGTTCCCTCAAATCCTTTTCCTTCTATTTTATGCTCTCCTGCCGGTAGGTTTTTCATAATAAACGTTTTTGGACCTGTCGTCGCAACACGCTGATCATCAATATAAACGTCCATATTTATACCACCGCCAAAAATTTCATTACGGTAAATATATAGACATTAGACGTGCCGTCTGTTGGCTGTATAAATTGTTTTGCCTGTAAATCAGCTTCCTTATTCGCTTTTGGACCGCCGGCACAGCCGACTAATAAAAATGTTGTAAGCAGAAGAATTAATAATTTTTTCATAGTACTGGTTCCTTATATAAAAAATGAAGGCTAGATTGTATCTAGAAATATATAAAATCTCTGTGATAAGAATCACAATTTATCAATAAATAAATTCAATAACATTCGCCTCCCCTACCTGCGCAAACATCTTTCACTTGTGCCTTTTTATTACCACAAATATATATTTTCAGCACAAGTGTGAACGCTTGCGCTATCGTTTAAAATTCATCGTAAAAAACCACCGCACTTTCTCCCTACACCGATTCCGTTCCCCAACATATGCCAATAAAATTCCCCTTCAAAATCAAACAAAAAAATAATACAATCACGCTCCTTATTTACACAACCAGAGATAAACCACATGACAACAGAAAAAGAACTAAGTCCTAAATGGCAAAAACGCTTTGATTTTTACAACAAATACGGTACTAACTCTAGCAGTCCCGAATACAAAGCAGGCTATAAGGCATTATCATTTAAAGACAAAGTGAGTCTTAATCAGAATTTCATCGCTTTCTTTTTTGGTGCGATTTATTTTTTCGTACTAGGGTTATGGCGTAAAAACTTAACGTTAATCGGCATAATCATTGTTAGCGGCGTAATCTCGTATTTTGTTGAAGATGCGATGCAATTATCCGAAGAACAAATTCGAAACATTGACAAAGGATTTCAGTTAGGTTTTGCCGTATTGTATTCACTGATTGCCAATAAAGCGTACTACTTACACAAAGTAAAAGGTTCTCGTAGTTGGAATCCTTTTGAAGGCGGTCTATAAAAATCCTACCCATAGCCAACTGCGGCGCAAGCGTCCTTCGCTTGTGCCTTTTTTATTTCCCCTTCGATAGCGCCCGTCTCCCGACGCGTGCTTCTCCTCACCGAATTATAGGACACGCGTCAGGAGACGCGCGCCATCCATTGCGACCATAATTTCAGCGTTGTACAACCAATATATCACCGCCAAAAACCACCGCACTTTCCACACCCCAGCCGTGCCATCGGCGCAAATTATGATCTCAATCACGGTTTTGATGGAGTGAATCCGCTAGAATGAAACTCCCATTTCAAAAATATGAGGAAACGACTGATGACTTCGGCAGAACTTTTCGGTGAAGGAATTAATCTGATGTTTTCAGGGATGGGTTTTGTGTTGGTCTTTTTGCTCATCTTGATTTGGGCAATCGGGCTGATGTCGAAACTTATCAACAAATATTTTCCCGAGCCTCAACCCTCGCCAAAAACTCCCCCAAATTCCACCGCACTTTCTGCGGCTCCCACTGACGATTTTGAGCGTTTGCGCCCTGTGATTGCAGCGGCTATCGCGCACCATCGCCGTACCCAACAGTTCAAATAAATAAGGATTTTGCTATGACTAAAAAAATTAAAATGACCGAACTGGTGCTTCGTGATGCCCACCAATCGCTTTTTGCAACCCGCTTGCGTCTTGATGATATGTTGCCGATTGCCCATGAATTGGACGACATCGGTTACTGGTCGTTGGAAGCCTGGGGCGGTGCGACATTTGACAGCTGTATTCGTTTTTTGGGTGAAGATCCGTGGGTGCGTTTGCGTGAGTTGAAAAAAGCCTGCCCGAAAACCCCTTTACAAATGTTGTTGCGCGGTCAAAATCTGCTGGGTTATCGCCACTATGCCGATGACGTGGTAGAGCGCTTTGTGGAACGCTGCGTGGCGAACGGCATGGATGTGTTCCGTGTGTTCGATGCCCTCAATGACCCGCGTAATATGAAAGCGGCGTTGCAAGCCGTACGCAAATTCGGCGGTCATGCGCAAGGGACGTTAAGTTACACCACCAGCCCCGTTCACACTATGCAAACCTGGCTCGACACCACCGAACAGTTACTTGAAATCGGGATCGACAGCCTTGTGATTAAAGATATGTCGGGTATTTTGAACCCAATGGCGGCGGCAGAACTGGTGCGCGAAATCAAAAAACGTTTTGACGTGGAATTGCATTTACACTGCCACTCCACCACCGGCATGGCGGAAATGGCATTGTTAAAAGCCATTGAAGCGGGTGTGGACGGCGTGGATACGGCGATTTCCTCCATGTCCGGTACTTATGGTCATCCTGCTACAGAATCCATGGTGGCAACCTTGCAAGGCACCGAATACGACACCGGTTTGGATATTCCACGTCTGGAAAAAATCGCGGCGTATTTCCGCAATGTGCGTAAAAAATATGCGAAATTTGAAGGTCAACTGCGTGGCGTGGACAGCCGAATTTTGGTGGCGCAAGTGCCGGGCGGTATGCTCACCAACCTAGAAAACCAATTAAAACAACAAAACGCCTCCGACAAATTGGATTTGGTGTTGGAAGAAATTCCGCGCGTGCGTAAAGATTTGGGCTACATTCCGCTGGTGACCCCGACATCACAAATCGTCGGTACGCAATCCGTGATTAATGTGCTAACAGGCGAACGTTACAAAACCATCGCCAAAGAAACCGCCGGTATCTTAAAAGGCGAATACGGCAAAACACCGGCACCGGTAGATAGCGCGCTACAAGCCCGCGTATTGGAAGGCGCCGCGCCGATGACCGACCGCCCTGCCGATCACATTGCCCCAGAAATGGCGAAAATTGAAGCGGAAGTCGCCGAACAAGCCAAAGCGAAAGGCGTGAAATTGTCTGAAAATGCCATTGATGACGCCTTGATCGTCGCCCTCTTCCCGCAAATCGCGTGGAAATTCTTGGAAAACCGCAATAACCCTGCCGCCTTTGAACCGGCGCCGACAGGCAAAGAAAGTGCGGTCGAAAATAAACCTGTTTCTAAAGTCGCCCCGGCAACATCAGGTCCTGCCGTTTATACCGTGGAATTGGAAGGCAAAGCCTTTGTGGTGAAAGTGAGCGAAGGCGGTGACATTTCTCATGTGGCAACCACCACTCCACAAGCGGCGCCACAAGCAGCACCGGCACCTGCGCCGACAAGCGGCGGCACACCGGTCACCGCGCCGATGGCGGGAAATATCTGGAAAGTGGTAGCAACAGAAGGACAAACCGTTGCCGAAGGTGATGTGTTATTCATTCTTGAAGCCATGAAAATGGAAACCGAAGTAAAAGCGGCGCAAAACGGCACGGTGCGTGGCATTGTGGTGAAAGCCGGCGACGCCGTGGCGGTGGGTGATACCGTAATGACCCTCGTGTAAGGAGTTCCCTATGGAGAGCATTATTGCATTAATTCAAGGCATGGGGATATTTCACCTGCAATGGGGGCAGGCAGTGATGATTGGTATCAGCCTGCTCCTGCTGTGGCTTGCCATTTCACGCAAGTTTGAACCGCTACTGCTCTTGCCTATCGGCTTCGGCGGTTTGCTGTCAAACATTCCGGAAGCCGGGCTTGCCATGAGCGCATTGGAAAACCTGCTCCATCTTGGATCGCCGGAACAAATCGCTGTGATTGCCGCGCAGCTGGGCGTTGCGCCCGATCCGGCGATCATCAAAACAGCCATCGCTTCTGCGCCGACGTCCATGATCAACCAGTTGGAAACCTTATCGGTGGATATGGGCTACAGCGCAGGCATTCTGGCGTTGTTCTATAAAGTCGCCATCGGCTACGGCATTGCGCCGCTGGTGATTTTCATGGGCGTGGGTGCTATGACGGATTTCGGTCCGTTACTGGCAAATCCGAAAACCCTGCTCCTCGGTGCGGCGGCACAGTTCGGTATTTTCGCCACCATACTTGGCGCGTTAGGGTTAAATTATTTCGGCATTATTGAATTCACGCTGCCGCAAGCCGCTTCCATCGGCATTATCGGCGGGGCGGACGGTCCGACGGCAATTTACCTCACCAGTAAACTCGCCCCGGAATTGCTCGGCGCCATTGCGGTCGCGGCGTATTCTTACATGGCGTTAGTGCCGTTGATTCAACCGCCGATCATGAAAGCCCTCACCACGGAAGAAGAACGCAAAATTCGCATGACGCAATTACGCCATGTGAGCAATCGGGAAAAAATCCTGTTCCCGGTGATTTTGCTGTTGCTTGTCGGCTTATTATTGCCGGATGCGGCACCATTGCTCGGTATGTTCTGTTTCGGCAATCTGATGCGCGTGAGCGGCGTGGTAGAACGTTTAAGCGACACCACCCAAAACGCGTTAATTAACATCGTCACCATCGTGCTCGGCTTGTCTGTGGGCTCCAAACTCATTGCCGATAAATTCCTGCAACCGCAAACCTTAGGCATTTTAATCCTTGGTGTGATTGCTTTCGGTATCGGCACAGGCAGCGGCGTGTTAATGGCGAAACTGATGAACAAATTCAGCAAAAACAAAATTAACCCGCTCATCGGCTCCGCCGGGGTGTCCGCCGTGCCAATGGCGGCGCGCGTTTCCAATAAAATCGGTTTGGAAGCGGATCATCAAAACTTCCTGCTCATGCACGCCATGGGTCCGAACGTCGCCGGTGTTATCGGCTCCGCCATTGCCGCCGGGGTGATGCTGAAATATGTGGGCGCGTTGATGTAACCTTAAAAACGTTGCGAAAACCGACCGCACTTTTTAGATAAATGATGGCGCACGCTGCATAGCGTGCGTCTTTTTTCTTTCGCAAAAATTTATTTTAAAAAATCACCGCACTTTTCCTTCCCCCACCTTCAAATTTCTTGATAAAAGTTCTATATTTTTTTGTACTAGTGTAGTAGTATGTTCCGCATTCACGTAAAAGTGCGGTGATTTTTCCACATGAATTTTCATCACGCACAAATTTCACAAGATAAGGAGAGATAATGATGACAAGAATTGCATTGGTGACCGGCGCCACCGCCGGGTTTGGCAACGCCATTTGCCGAACCTTATTAAATGCCGGTTATCTGGTGATCGGCACCGGCAGAAGAAGCGAACGTTTAGCGCAACTTCAACAAGAATACGGCAAACATTTCTTCCCACTCACCTTTGATATTTCCGACCGTCACGCCGCTGAAAACGCATTGAAAACCCTACCGCCGGAATGGCAGGCGATTGATTTGTTAGTCAACAATGCGGGGCTGGCGTTGGGCTTGGAATCCGCCGACAAAGTGAATTTAGACGATTGGGACAAAATGATTGACACCAATGTGAAAGGCTTAGTCACCATGACCCGTTTAGTGTTGCCGCAAATGGTGGCGCGCAATCAGGGGCACATTATCAATTTCGGTTCTATCGCCGGTACCTATCCTTACCCGGGTGGCAATGTTTACGGCGGTACCAAAGCCTTTGTCAAACAATTCAGCTTAAACCTGCGAGCCGATCTTGCCGGCACCAATATTCGCGTTTCCAATGTGGAACCGGGGTTGTGCGGTGGCACGGAATTCTCCAACGTCCGTTTTAAAGGCGATAACGCCCGCGCGGAAAAACTTTACGAAAACGTACAATACGTCACGCCGCAGGATATTGCCAATATCGTGTTGTGGCTCAATCAACAGCCGGAACACGTCAACATTAACCGCATTGAAGTAATGCCGACGGCACAAACCTTCGCCCCGCTTAATGTGGCAAGAAATTTAAATTTAGATTAAGGAAACAAGATGTCAGAAACGATTTTAAACCCGTATTTCGGGGAGTTCGGCGGAATGTATGTGCCGGAAATTTTAGTGCCGGTATTACAACAGTTGGAAAAAGCCTTTGTGGAAGCCAAAGACGATCCGGCATTTCAGCGCGAATTTCAGGATTTATTGAAAAACTATGCGGGCAGACCCACCGCACTGACCCTTTGTCGCAATCTCACCAAAGGCACCAACGCCAAAATCTACTTAAAACGGGAAGATTTATTACACGGCGGCGCACATAAAACCAACCAGGTATTAGGTCAGATTTTGCTTGCCAAACGTATGGGCAAAACCCGTATTATTGCCGAAACCGGCGCGGGACAGCACGGTGTCGCAACCGCCCTTGCCTGCGCCATGTTGGATATGCCGTGCCGTGTTTATATGGGCGCGAAAGACGTGGAACGCCAATCACCGAATGTGTTTCGTATGCGTTTAATGGGCGCGGAAGTGGTGCCGGTGCAAAAAGGCTCCTGTTCGCTGAAAGACGCTTGCTGCGAAGCCATGCGCGACTGGTCGGCAAATTATGAAACCACGCATTATCTGCTGGGTACGGCGGCAGGCCCACATCCGTTCCCGACCATCGTGCGCGAATTTCAAAAAATGATTGGGGAAGAAACCAAGCGCCAAATTCTGGAAAAAGAAGGTCGTTTACCGGATGCGGTGATCGCGGCAGTCGGCGGCGGCTCAAATGCGATTGGGATGTTTGCCGATTTTATTGAAGAAAAAGAGGTGCGCTTAATCGGCGTGGAGCCCGCCGGTAAAGGCATTGAAACGGGCGAACACGGCGCACCGTTGGGACATGCCAAAGTAGGGATTTATTTCGGTATGAAATCACCGCTGATGCAAACGGAAGACGGGCAAGTGGAAGAATCCTACTCCATTTCGGCGGGCTTGGACTTCCCTTCCGTCGGACCGCAACACGCTTATTTACAAAGCATCGGTCGTGCGGAATACCCGAGTATTACCGATGATGAAGCCCTTGATGCGTTTCAGGCATTGGCAAAACACGAAGGCATTATTCCCGCGCTGGAAAGTTCCCACGCCCTTGCCCAAGCCCTAAAAATGATCCGTCAAGAACCGAATAAAGCACAAATTCTGGTGGTAAATTTATCCGGTCGCGGCGATAAAGATATTTTCACCGTAGATAAAATTTTAACTGAAAAAGGAATGCAATCATGAGCCGTTTTGAAACCAAATTTGCCCAATTACACGCGCAAAATGAAGGCGCATTCGTTCCTTTCGTGACCTTATGCGATCCCACTTTCGAGCGTTCCTTTGACATCATTTGCACCCTTGTGGATAACGGAGCGGACGCGTTGGAACTGGGTTTTCCGTTCTCCGATGCGTTATTGGACGGGCCGGTGATTCAAGCCGCCAACAATCGTGCGTTAAACGCCGGTCACAGCACGGAAGACAGCTTCAAATTGCTGGAAAAAGTGCGGTCAAAATATCCGGAGATTCCGATTGGTTTGCTGCTTTGCGCCAATTTAATTTTCGCCAAAGGCTTGGATAATTTCTATCAACGTTGCGCCGACGTGGGCGTGGATGCCGTCTTGGTTGCCGATATTCCGTTGTTGGCGAAAGACGATTATGTTGCCGCCGCCAAAAAACACGGCATTCAACCCGTCTTTATTTGCCCGCCGAATGCGGATAAAAACACCATTCAAGGCGTTGCGCAAAACAGTGAAGGTTACACGTATTTAGTTTCCCGCGCGGGCGTGACCAGTGCGGAAAACCAAAGCCATGCGGAGAATCTGGACAGCTTGGTAGAACAACTTAAAGCCCACAACGCACCGCCGATTCTGCAAGGTTTTGGCATCGCCCAACCGGCGCAGGTAAAAGAAGCGCTACAACTTGGTGCGGCAGGTGCAATTTCCGGCTCTGCGACTGTGAAAATCATTGCGCGCAATTTAGATAATCACGCCCAATGTTTAACCGAACTCGGCGAATTCGTACGCAGCATGAAAGCGGCGACAAAATAACGCCAAAAAGGACCGCACTTTTGGAAATGTCACGAAAGTGCGGTTAAAATCCTTTCCGTTTTTCTTAATTTTCCGCTTTTCCACAAACCCTGTCACTGGTCTGCTCTCTTTTCCATTATTTTCGCTATTTAGGGCTAATAAACACAACAACCACTAGATGTTGTGTTTGTTTTTATTCTCCATCACTATTCAAAAGGAATAAAAATCCCGATTTTCATCACAATTAAATCCTGTTAGCATAAATGAGATTAATTCTTATTAGTTTACAAGGTTATTATGTCTCATACCCAATTGCTTCCTATTATCGATCCGAATCGACCGGATTTTGCCTGGCTCAACGAAGACAGCAAATTATTTTTACAACGTGGTTATCTGTTAGAAGGCACTTCCGCCTTAGAACGCATTCGCTTTATTGCCGATTACGCCGAACAAAAACTCGGCATTGAAGGCTATGCGGATAAGTTTTATCACTACATGGCGCGCGGCTATTATTCGCTTTCCTCGCCGATTTGGTCGAACTTCGGCTTAAGCCGCGGCTTGAGCATCAGTTGCTTCGGCTCCTACATCGGCGATTCCATCAACAGCATTATGTCCACCGTGGCGGAAATCGGTGTGATGAGCAAACTCGGCGGCGGCACCTCAGGCTATTTCGGCGATATTCGCCCGCGCGGTTCCAACATCACCAATAATGGCAAATCTAACGGTTCTTTCGCCTTCACCAAACTGTTTGAAGCCACCATCGACACCATCAGCCAAGGCACCAGCCGTAAAGGGATGTTCGCCGGTTATATCGACATCGACCACGGCGACATTGAAGAATGGCTGGACATTCATACCGAAGGCAACCCGATTCAGTTAATGTATTACGGCGTCTGCGTCAGCCACGAATGGTTGGAAGCAATGAAAGCCGGCGATCCATACAAGCGCCAAATCTGGGCAAAATTGTTACAACGTAAGACGGAAACGGGCATTCCTTATTTGTTCTTCAAAGATAACGCCAATGCCGGTCGCCCGGACGTGTATAAAGACCGCAACATGATGATTCACGCCTCCAATTTGTGTAGCGAGATTGCCTTGCCGTCCAGCGAAGACGAAAGTTTCGTGTGCTGTTTGTCTTCCATGAATTTGCTCTATTTTGATGAATGGAAAGACACCGACGCGCCGGAAGTGCTGACCTATTTCCTGGATACGGTGATGAGCGAATTCATTGAACAGAGCGCCAATATTCAATATATGGAAAAAGCCAATAAATTCGCCCGTCGTCATCGTGCGTTGGGCTTAGGCGTGTTGGGCTGGCACAGCTATTTGCAATCGAAAAATATCGCTTTCAACAGTTTTGAAGCCATGCAACATAACAATATGATTTTCAAATTGTTACAGGAAAAAACCTTAAAAGCCTCGAAAGAACTGGCTCATCGTTTCGGCGAACCGGAAATTCTGAAAGGTTATGGTCGCCGTAATACCACATTGATGAGCGTGGCGCCGACCAAATCCAGCAGCTTTATTTTAGGCAGCGTATCGCCGTCTATCGAACCGTTTAAATCCAATTACTACGTGAAAGATTTATCCAAAATTAAAGTGGTCTATAAAAACCCGTTTTTGGAAGCGTTACTCAAACAAAAAGGCTTGGATCGCGAAGATATTTGGGAAAGCATTTTGCTCAATGACGGTTCCGTGCAACATTTAAACGAGCTGACCGAACAGGAGAAAGAAGTGTTTAAAACCTTCTCGGAAATCAGCCAACTTTCCGTGATTCAACAGGCGGCGCAACGTCAAAAATACATCGACCAAGGGCAAAGCGTTAATATCATGGTCCACCCGGCAACCCCGGCACGTGATTTGAATCAGCTTTATCTCACCGCCGAAGAACTGGGTTTGAAATCCATTTATTACCAATACAGCATGAGCGCGGCGCAAGTATTTAACCGTAACCTGCTTAATTGCAGCAGCTGTGAAGGTTAAAAAACACAAGAAAAAACAACCGCACTTTTTACAATAAAAACAGACGATGGCGCGCGTTAGGAAACCACAGCTGTTCGAAATATTGTAACTATTTATATAAAAGGAAAAACTTGGCTCCCCTCGTTCACGGGGGGAGCTGGGCGAAGC
>JACAWG010000059.1:0-33885 GCA_017160915.1 Aggregatibacter actinomycetemcomitans | reverse complement strand
AATTTTTAAGCATGATCTTGTAGAAACATTGAGATAATCCCCCCTTCCGCCCTTCGGGCACCTTACCCCGCAAGTAGGGGAAGGAAAGAATAAAGTAATATTCCGTCTGGTTATCCATTTCTAATGCGCGCCTTATTCCACGAATCACGAGGATCACACAATGAACGCTACCACAAAACGCAGCTTATTTACCCCACGCTTTGAAATTAAACCTTACGAATACCCGGAACTGCTTGAATTTAAAGACGCTATCCGCCATTCTTACTGGCTTCACACGGAATTTAATTTCACCGGCGACATTCAGGATTTCCGCACTCATATCAGCGACGTCGAACGCGCCGTTATCACCAAAACCATGCTCGCCATTTCGCAAATTGAAGTAAGCGTCAAACGCTTCTGGGGTAACCTCTACAATTATTTCCCAAAACCGGAAATTGAAGATGTGGGCGGTAGTTTTCTGGAATCGGAAATTCGCCACAAAGACGCCTATTCTTTCCTGCTGGAAAAACTCGGTTTGAACGAAATGTTCCGCAACGTGCGTCAATACAAAGCCATCATGGCGCGTATTGAATACATGGAAGCCTTTATGCGTAAAAAAGACGTTAGCCAGCAGGATTTTGTGCTTTCACTGGTGATGTTCTCACTGTTCGTGGAACACATTTCGTTGTTCAGCCAGTTCGTTATCATGATGAGCTTCAACAAGCATAAAAATCTGTTCAAAGGCATTTCTAACGCGGTAGAAGCCACCTCTAAAGAAGAAGAAATTCACGGGCGTTTTGGTATCACCCTTTATCACCTGTTACGCGAAGAACAGCCGGAATTATTTACCGATGAGTTTTATGGCGAATTAAAAGAACTCGCCGAACAGGCTTTCAACGCGGAAAAAGCCATTCTGGACTGGATTTTCGAAGACGGCGAATTGGATTTCTTAAGCAAAGCCACCGTGGAAAATTACATCGCCAACCGTTACAACAACTCCCTCGCCGCGTTAGGTTTGGAGCCAATTTACAACATCAATCCGGCGCAGCTGAAAGAAACGGAATGGTTTGACATTGAAATTCTCTCCACCAAGGAAACGGATTTCTTCAACAAACGTTCCACCGATTACAGCAAAAAAATGAAACAAATCACGGCAGACGATTTGTTCTAGTCTCAAAAAGTGCGGTTGAAAATTAATGTGTTTTTTCACCGCACTTTTTTCATGGGGAAACCGTAACCGATTATGCCTAAACGCTTTTATAAAATCGGCTAAAATTGCAACGGTTTTTCCTGAAATGTGATCTCGATCTAATTTTATTTTCGGCGTATAATACCGCCCAGTTTTTTGTGGGTAATTATTGAAATCTGCACCCGCAATAAAAAGTTTTTACAATACAACCAATTACGGAGAAATCTTAATGTCCAGAAGACTAAGAAGAACGAAAATTGTATGTACTATGGGACCTTCAACAGACCGTGGTAACAATTTAGAAAAAATCATTGCTGCCGGTGCCAACGTAGTGCGCATGAATTTCTCACACGGCTCACCGGAAGATCACATCGCCCGCGCAGAACGCGTGCGTGAAATTGCCAAAAAATTAGGCAAAACCGTGGCGATTTTAGGTGACTTACAAGGGCCTAAAATTCGCGTATCCACATTTAAAGACGGCAAAATCTTCTTAAACGTCGGCGATAAATTCGTATTAGACGCAGAGTTACCGAAAGGCGAAGGCACACAAGAAGTTGTCGGTTTAGACTACAAAACCCTTCCGCAAGACGTTGTACCGGGCGACATTCTGTTATTAGACGATGGTCGCGTGCAATTAAAAGTATTATCCACCGAGGGCGCAAAAGTATTCACTGAAGTAACCGTCGGCGGTCCGTTATCCAACAACAAAGGGATTAACAAATTAGGCGGCGGTTTATCTGCCGATGCTTTAACCGAAAAAGACAAAGCGGACATCATTACCGCCGCGCGTATCGGTGTTGACTACCTTGCCATTTCCTTCCCGCGCTCCAGCGCAGATTTAAACTACGCCCGTCAATTAGCTCAAGAAGCCGGCTTAAATGCCAAAATCGTTGCCAAAGTCGAACGTGCCGAAACCGTTGTTGACGATGCCGCAATGGACGACATCATTCTGGCTTCCGACGTCATCATGGTTGCCCGTGGCGACTTAGGGGTGGAAATCGGTGATCCGGAATTGGTCGGCGTACAGAAAAAATTAATCCGTCGTTCCCGTAAATTAAACCGCGTGGTCATCACCGCGACACAAATGATGGAATCCATGATCAGCAACCCAATGCCGACCCGTGCGGAAGTTATGGACGTAGCGAACGCGGTGTTAGACGGCACCGACGCGGTAATGCTTTCTGCCGAAACCGCCGCCGGTCAATATCCTGCCGAAACCGTTGCCGCCATGGCGAAAGTGTGTTTAGGTGCGGAAAAAATGCCTAGCATCAACATTTCCCACCACCGTATGGACGTGGAGTTCGACAGCATTGAAGAAACCATTGCGATGTCCGCCATGTTCGCCGCCAACCACATGAAAGGCGTAAGCGCGATTATCGCGATGAGTAGCTCCGGTCGCACCCCGCTGTTAATGTCCCGCATTAGCTCCGGTCTGCCGATTTTCGCTTTATCCCGTAATCAAAACACCTTAAATCTGTGTGCGTTATATCGTGGTGTAACCCCGATTTATTACGACGATGTCAGCCGCACTATCGACGGCGCACAAAAAGCCATTAATCTGTTAAAAGAAAAAGGCTTCTTAATGTCAGGCGACACCGTGTTATTAACCCAAGGCGCAGAATTCGCCAACAGCGGTTCCAACACCAATACCTGTCGTATCCTTACCGTTGAATAATTAACGTAACGATAAACGGATAAACAAAAGGCTTAGAAAATTCTAAGCCTTTTTTGTATGGGTCAAAAACACCGAAAATTTCGACCGCACTTTTTTCCGATTACTTCGTGATGCTGTCCGTCCATTGGAACAATTCGTCCAAATCATAATCTCCCGAGTGCGGTATGCCCCACGGGGTTTCATAATCCACCTGTTTGTCTGCCATACGTAATTTTATGGCTAACATGGCGCCGATGGCATGAGAAGTATCGCGGTCGGAGGTGCCGACGCGAATGCGCCAGTGCTGCGTTTTGCTCTGCTCCACATAATTCATGGCGTTCATTAAGCGCACGATATTTTTATCCGCCATTTTGCCTTTTTCCGTGCTATGCTGCCACGAAAACGTCGTGAAATGCTGATTATTCACGGTTTCCGTGCCGAATAAATTATTCTCGCCCGAACTCAAGTTCAGTGCGTCAAACGCCGGCGGCGATTTCATTCGTTTTTCCGAGTGAATATAACCGTCCCAATCAATATCGCTGACGCCTTCTTTGCTCAGTTGCACCCAAGGTTTATCCTCAAAAGAAACGCCGCTTTTACGCGCCCTATCCGCCGCCCGCACAATCACCGATTTCACATAATCCTTAAAGGAACCGTTACCTTGCGCATCTAACGTGAGCGCATTGCCCTTTTCGTCTTTCAATTTCAAACGGTTTACATAAGACGGAAATTCGGCTTTTAGCTGATCGGACAGCTTAATTTCCTCTGCCGTCAATGTGCCGTCAATCGTGGCTTTTGCCGCCGCTTGCGAACGGTCGTTATAACTGTCCGCATTTAAACGACTCATATCCATACGACGATACTCATTTAAGCCGTTAAACTCCCATTCATAAGCGCTGTCGGCATGCTCCAGATTGGTAATCGGGCAATAAGCGGAAACCGCAAAAATCGCATCGCTCGCCTCTGCCGCGCCCGCTTGTTTTAAATAATAGGCATAGTCCTGATTATCACCGCTCGCGCCTAACAAAGCTGACAATGCCCCGCCGGCACTGGTGCCGTTAGAAATAATTTTATTGGCATCGCCCGGCATCACGTCATCGTTGAAATGCAAATAACGCACCGCCGATTTCAAATCAATAATCGCCGCCGGCGCCTTGCCGGTATATTTTCCATCTTTCTCCAGCGTCCGCCCTCGTGCACCCACACTCGCCACCACGTAGCCTTTGGAAAGTGCGGTCAAAATGGCATTCGGTTTATCGCTGCCACCGAACCCTTTCGCATCATAGGTCGCCGCCTTCGCCGGCATATAACCGCCCACCGCATTCGGCAGGAAAATCGGTGCGGTTTGCGCCGTAAAACCGTTAATGCTACCGTCGTTAAAATACGCTTCCGGCACATAAATATTCAACGCTTGATAATCCGGCTCAAGTGGCTGCTGCACATACACGATTTTCTCAAAGGCGCGGAATTTCACAGTTTCCCCGTTCACCTTCGCTTCCAAAGTGCGGTAGGTTTTCGGCGAGAATTTCAAATCATAGCCGCTATCCGTTTTATTAAAATAAGGCGCCTCCGCCAACGGATCCTGCGCCTGCGGCGGATTCGCCCACACCGCCCCTGAAATCACCAACCCCACCAACGAAGTCAACCATGTTTTTGTGTGCATAAGATTCTCCTGTTTAAAAGATATACTGTTGATTAGATGAGCGTATCGGCGATGAGTTCGGTAGGCGTAACAAAAAAAGTGCGGTGAAAATCAACCGCACTTTTTGGTGGATAGTTATTTTAAATAAGTTACTTTTGATTCTGTCGAATTTTTAATAATTTTATTATTTACTAAATACTGAACAACATCATTTACCTTAGTGATATCATTTCTAATATTACATTTTGCAGCAATATCATTTTTAAGACTTTTAATAGATGACGGTCTCTGCTCTTTTTTACGCTGTAACAAATGCTTCTCATATTTAAGATAAATAGAATCGCTATTTTCTTCAGTATATATAACCTGCTCGCCGTTAATATTAATTAATTTTTCTTTAAGTAGCTCTTTAATGGTTTGATTTACGGCATTTTGTCTTAATGCTTCATTAAGACTTTTAATTCCTGTTTGTGAACGAATACTATTACATAATTTATCTTTTTTTCTTGGTAAATGCTCTACCTTTGCCTTTGAAACATAATCTTGAAATTCTTTAACATATTGCTCAATATTAACATCTGCTTTTATTGATTTATCCTCAATTAATTTAATTTCCTGACTGTCTTCAACCTGGGGTTGTGGTTTGAGTAGTACGCATTTTCTTGCATTGCGTTGATTTCGAATAAAATCACAAATACCTGAATACCCGTTATCTTTTGAAATAACAAAAAATTCAATATTTTTATCTACTTGCATATCCATTTTGCCAAGGTAATAAGCAATATGAAAATCAAGATTATTTTTACCCGAACTTTGAACGGTAATTAATGTAATATTTAGTTCATCATTAAACTTTTCAGAGAGTTGAATGCTTTGTAAATTTGCACCAAAGAAAAGAAAAATTTTCTCATAGCAATTTAAATTAAGATTATTCAGAGAATGAATATTTTCATAATCGATAAAAGCGTATTTCATTGTATTGGTTCCGGTAATTTAAATTTTTAATCATTATACGATCTTAAAAGTGCGGTCGTTTTTTTACTATTTTTCTTAAACAAAAGCCATCCGACTAACAGATGGCTTTCCTATCCACCTACGCCTTCTTCAAAAACTCCGACTTCAACATAATTTTGCCGCAATCGACGTTGTGGTCGCCGTGGGTGAGGCGGATGTTTTTGAATTTGGTGCCTTTCTTTAACACCTCGGAAGAGCCTTTGAGTTTTAAGTCTTTGATGAGCAGCACGTCGTCGCCGTCGGCGAGTAAGTTGCCGTTGCTGTCTTTGACGATGAGCTGATCATCGTGTTCCTCGCTTTCGTTACCGGTCCATTCGTGTCCGCAATCGGGGCAGACGAATTGGATTGAGTCGTGATAGGTGTTTTCGCCTTTGCAGGATGGGCAAATTGGGTATTCCATGTGTTTTCTCCCTTGAAATGAAATGTTAAAAACGCGCTATTGTAACGAAAAGCCGTGGAGTTTGGGGAAATAATTTACGGCATTTAGCGACGCATTTTTGCCAATAAGCTGACGGATAGGATGATGACCAGTGAGCCAATCCAGAAATTGAGGGGCGGCACGTTGTGCCAGAACAGCCAGTCGCAAATGCTGGAAAAAATCACGCCGGTGAAAGCAAACGGGGTGATGATGTTCGCCGGGGCGTATTTAAAGGCGCGGGTGAGCAATAATTGGAAGATTAAGCCGAAACCGCCCACCAAGAGCAATAAAAGAAAGCCGTGCGCCGTAGGAACTTCCCATTGTGCGGCGAAAAATAACGGCAGCAACAGGGAGCCTAATAAATGGAAGTAGAACACGATGTTTTTTGGGGAGTTGTGTTTGTTTAATTCCTGCAAGCTGATGAACGCCATGGCGGCTAAGAATGCGGCGCCCAGCGCGTAGCCGATGTGCAGAAGTTCAAAATGCTTGGCGGAATCCGTCAGCATGATAATGGAAACGCCCGCAAAACCGAGAAAACTGCACGCCAGCACTTTCAACGGGGTTCGGGTGCGTAACACAAACAGCAATAAAGGCACGAATAGTGCCGAAGTGTTCATCAGCAAAACGGCGATGGAAATAGGCAAATATTTGATGGCGTAGAACGTCAGCAACATACTGGCGATGCCGGCAAGATTGCGCATGACGAGAAACGGCCATTGGCTGAGTTCCACTTTGAAATCGCCGTCGCGAATCATGAAAGGCAGTAAAAAAATGAAGCCGATAAGAAAGCGGGAAAACAGAATTTCACTGGAAGGCAATTCGTCGGAAGCGTATTTAACGAACACGCCCATCAAGGCAATGCTGATGTAGGCAAAGATCATGCAAATAATGGCTTTTTGGTATGACGTTGTTTTGATTTTCGTCTGCATAACGGGATTCCCTGGGTTTTATTGCCGAAAAGTGCGGTCAAATTTTAAGGTGTTTTTTCGGCGTCGGCATTGACGTATTTTTCGATGTCCGCCCAAAAACGCTGAAAAAAATCACCGCACTTTTCGTCTTTGAGCGGTTCCCCTTTAATTTGAACCGCCTGTCCGAAATAGTCAAACGATAATTGATAGGCGTGCAGATAGGTGCGATCGGCGCTATCACCGCCATACAAAGCATCGCCTAAAATCGGGCTGCCTAAACTTTTCATGGCGACGCGCAGTTGGTGGGTTTTGCCGGTTTTCGGTTGCAGAATAAATAAGCGCAAATTCGGTGCGAGACTATGCGAGACAAAATCCGTCACGGCGGGGTTTTCTTTGCTTTGGCTCAGCTTCCAGGCGCCCCGACGGGCTTTTTGCATATCACCGCTGATTCTCCCCTGCTTTTTCTTTGGTTTGTGGGTTGCCAGTGCGATATAGGTTTTTTGGATTTGATGATGCGCGAATTTTTGCGACAACGTCACGGCAGCCTGTTCATTTAGCGCCAACATTAACAACCCCGAGGTGACTTTATCCAACCGGTGTACCAGCCAAACCTGCGGCACGCCGAGCTGTTGCGCCACCAGTCGGGTTAGACCGATGTCCGCATCGTCTTTGTGTACGCTTATCCCGTTCAGTTTGTTAATGACAATAAAATCAGGATGTTGAAATACAATTTGAAATGTCATGAGGAAATTCAATGGGAAATCATGGGCGACATTGTAGCATACAACAACCGCGTTATCGGCGCGCAATTAGGCGGGGTGGCAGAAAAGTGCTATACTTCGCGCCTAACTATAATTCTAAGGTATGTTCACGGTGTACGAAGGTTTGCTCATTATTTTAGTGCCGATGTTTGTCGGTTACGCGGTCAAAACGCAAAATCAGGCGATTTTGCACGCGTTAGGTCGATTGACCATGGTTCTGCTTTACATGATTTTGTTCTCCATGGGATTTTCTCTCGGTCAACTGAATGATTTGGCACAACAACTACCGCAAATCGGCGTTTATGCCCTGACCTTTATTTTATTTACGCAAGGTTTTAACTTCATCGGCTTGTTGGTTTACGACAAACTGCATCCGCAGCCGTTAAAACATCACGCGGAAAAAATGCCTTCCCGCTGGCGTATTCTGCTGGATTCATTGAAATTATGCGCCGTTGTGGCGATAGGGTTTGTCGTCGGTTGGTTGGCGAAAGGCCATTTTGCCCTTTCCCACAACACCACCACTTATGTGCTGGTCGTGATGATTTTCTGCGTGGGCGTACAACTGCGCAACAACGGGATTTCCATGCGGGCGGTATTTTTCAACAAACGGGGCTTGGCAATGGGCGTGATTTTTATGCTGACCTCGTTGCTGGGCGGCATTGTCGGCGCACAGGTATTGTCCGTACCGACGGTGCAAGGCTTGGCGGTGTCCTCCGGCTTCGGCTGGTATTCGTTATCCAGCGTCACCCTAAGCAACGCCTGGGGACCGATTTGGGGCAGTATTGCGTTTTTTAATGATTTATCCCGTGAACTTATTAGCTTATTTATTATCCCATTATTTATGCAGAACTATCGCTCTACGGCGGTAGGTTTTGCCGGCGCCACGGCACTGGATGTCACCCTGCCGATTATCCAAAAAGCGGGTGGCATGGAAGTGTTACCGCTGGCGTTTAGTTTTGGCTTTATTACCAACATTACGCCCCCGATTTTATTGATGTTATTTACCTCGGTTTCTTTATAAGCAGTCGTTTTTTATGAATATTGAACAAATTACCGCCTACATCATTCCGGTGTTTATCTGGATTCTCACCATTGCCATCACCATTCGTTTGGTGATTAAAAAGCAATCGGTGCCTGCCATGCTGTCCTGGTTGATGGTGATTTATGTGTTTCCCGTCGTGGGCATTGTGGCGTATTTGATTTTCGGTGAAATCAATCTCGGGAAACGTCGTGCGGCATTGTTTAATCAACTGAAACCGAAATTCATGGCGTGGTTTGAGAAGCTGTCGCAATGCGATAATTTGGTGAATACGCAAACCAACCTGCTCTATCGTCCGATTTTCGATTTAGCCAAACAGCGTCTCGGCATTCCTTGCGTGTTGGGCAACGAACTGCATATTCTGGATACGCCGGAAAATATCATGCGCAGCATTATTGAAGACATCAAGCGCGCTGAAAAATCCATCAATATGGTGTTTTATATTTGGTCTAACAAAGGCTTGGTTGATGAAGTGACGGAAGCCCTTATCGCCGCCCGTCAACGCGGGGTGGAAATTCGTATTCTGCTGGATTCCGTAGGGAGTCGCCCGTTTCTAAAAAGCCGGGATTGTCGCACCATGCAGGAACAAGGCATTGAAATCATCGAAACCCTGCATGTGAATTTATTCCGTATGTTCTTCAGCCGCATCGACTTGCGCCAACACCGCAAAATTATCGTCATCGATAACCAAATTTCCTACACCGGCAGCATGAACATGGTGGATCCGAAATTCTTCAAAAAAGACAGCAATGTGGGTGAATGGATTGACATCATGGTGCGTATTAACGGCCCTGTATCGGCGGTACTTAACGGCTTGCACGCGTGGGATTGGGAAATCGAAACCGGGCAACCCGTTCCGCTGCATATTCCCGATTGCCCGTTGTTACCGCTGGAACAAAATAACTCCCACGCAGTGCAGATTCTCGCTACCGGTCCGAGTTTCCCCGATGATTTAATGGCGCAATCTCTCGCTATTGCGATTTTCTCCGCGCGCAAAAGCATTGTGATCACCTCGCCTTATTTCGTCCCGAGCCACAACATTGCCGAAGCCTTACGCATTGCGGCGCTACGCGGCGTGGAGGTGTCCATCATTCTGCCGAAAGAAAATGATTCCATGATGGTGCGCTGGGCAAGCCGTACCTTTTTTGATGATTTACTTGCCGCCGGCGTAAAAATTTATAATTTCAAGAAAGGCTTATTGCACACCAAAAGTATGCTCATTGATAACAAGCTCGCTTTGGTCGGCACCGTTAATATGGATATGCGCAGCTTTTTATTGAATTTTGAAGTCACCATGGTGGTGGAGGATCCGGCGTTCGCCAATGAAATTTCCTTGCTCCACGAAGGTTACATCAAAAATTCGGAATTACTGGATTACGCCAAATGGGCAAATCGTTCCGTTTATCAGCGTATTATCGAAAAATTGTTTTTCCTCTTCAGCCCGCTGTTGTAGTAAAAAGTGCGGTTGATTTTCTCGGTGTTTTTTCTCGATAACATTTAATCAAGGATAATAATGAATAAAAATCTGACGTTTTATTTAATCCGCCACGGTCGTACCCTTTGGAACGAACAGGGATTATTGCAAGGCTTCGGCAATTCCGCATTAACGGAAAGCGGCGTCAAAGGCGCACAACTCACCGGCATGGCATTAAAAGACACGCCTTTCGTAGCGGCATATACCAGCTGCCTGCAACGCACTATCGACACGGCGCAACACATTTTGGGCGAACGCAATGTACCGCTGTTTCAACATTACGGCTTAAACGAACAATATTTCGGCACCTGGGAAGGGTTGCCCGTGGAGGAACTGCGCCAGCTGGAAGAGTTCCGACAAATGCGTAGCGACGCGGCAAGCTACAAGGCGCAAAGCAATAACGGCGAGACCTTTGAGCAATTAGCCGAACGGGCAATGAAAGCCATGCAGGATATTATTCAGGTGCATGATCAGGGCAATATTCTGATTATCTCCCACGGACACACGCTCCGCCTGCTTTTATCTCTTTTCAACGGGGTAACCTGGCAGGAACACCGTAACGAGGGCAAAAGCCAGACCTTGCTGAATACGTCGATTAATATCGTGCGCTATCAACAAACCAATGCCGATGACGGCAAGTTTACCCTTGAAGTGATCAATGAAGCGGGGCATTTAAGTTAAATAAAAAAGCGCCGAGGTGATTAGCCTGCGGCGCTTTTTTATGATGATTTGCGGGATGTTAGGCTTGGCTAAAAGTCAGAAATTCCCCCACCGTGTGAAATGAACCGAACACCAGTACGCTGTCATTTTCATCGGCAATTTTCACCGCACTTTTTACGCCTTCCGCAACGGAATCGGCGTAACCGCCCTGCACATTGAAGTGATGTTGCGCGGCAATCTGTTGCAACGTCACAAATAAATCTGCCCCGCGTTGACCGCGATAACCGCCCAAGGTCACGCAGCGCCATTCATCAATTAGCGAAAGCAACGGCGTTAATACGCCGACCGCATCTTTATCCTTCAAAATACCGCAAACAGCAATGAGCTTGCCTTGCGATTGCGCTTTAAGTGCGGTCAGTTTTTCCGCTAAATAACGCGCCGCGTGCGGGTTATGCCCCACATCAATAATGATGCGTGGTAGCGCCGTGACATCACGTTGCAGTTTTTGTGCCAGATGGACTAATTGTGCGGGTTTAATGGTTTGAAAACGCCCGGTGAGTTCCACCTCAGCCAAGGATTTTTTAACAGTTTCAAGGGAAATGTCAAAAGGCAGTTTTTGCACCGCAGCAATTGCCGTTGCCGCGTTGGCAAGCGGAATTTGACAAAGCGGTAAATCCGCTAAAAAATGCCACCGCACTTTTTCTTCCGATTGCACGGTTTGCCACGTCCAGTATTGCGCTTGTTGGCTGAAGGTCCAATCCAGATGACGACAAAATAATTGGCTACCGAGTTCATTTGCACGATCCAGCATGGTTTGAGGAATGTTCGGTTCGCCGATAATCACCGGTTTATGGGCACGGAAAATCCCCGCTTTTTCAAAACCGATTTGCTCTCGGGTGGAACCGAGAAAATCCGTGTGATCAATATCAATGCTGGTAATCACCGCCATGTGGTTATCCACAATATTGGTGGCATCCAAACGACCGCCCAGCCCGACTTCCAAGATCACCACATCCAAATTCGCCTGTTTAAACAAATGCAACGCCGACAAGGTGCTGAATTCAAAATACGTTAAGGATTGGGTTTTGTGTTGCTCGATATGAGCAAAGGAAGCTGTGTGCTGCGCATCGTCCAATTCCTGATTTTGAATACGTACGCGTTCGTTATAACGTAACAAATGCGGAGAGGAATACACGCCCACGCGATAACCGGCGTTCAGTAAAATCGTTTCCAGCAAACGGCAGGTGGTGCCTTTGCCGTTGGTGCCGCCTACGGTAATCACGAAAGGTGCCGGTGTTAATAAATCAAGCGCCTGCGCCACGGATTGAACCCGTTCCAGTCCTAAATCAATGGCTTTAAAATGGCTGTTTTCCAAATAAGAAAGCCACTCGTTGAGTGGCGAAGTGGCTTTTAATTCTGTTTGCATTATAAATGCCTTCAATGAGGTTTTATGCGGCGGTTTCTTCAACAACCAATTCGCTTTCCACGAAAGGTGAAGGTTTGTTCATGAGTTTGCTCAATAAACTCGCCAAGGTGTTTCGCATATCGGCACGTTTTACGATCATGTCGATAGCGCCCTTTTCCAATAAAAATTCACTGCGTTGGAACCCTTCCGGCAGCTTTTCACGCACGGTTTGTTCAATAACGCGCGGACCGGCGAAGCCGATTAAGGCTTTCGGTTCGGCAATATTGATGTCGCCCAACATAGCGAAACTGGCGGACACACCGCCCAACGTCGGATCGGTCAACACGGAAATGAACGGCACGCCTTTTTCACGCATTTTCGCCAATACGGCACTGGTTTTCGCCATTTGCATTAAGGAGAATAACGCTTCCTGCATACGCGCGCCGCCACTGGCGGAGAAACACACGAACGGGCAATTTTCTTCCATGGCTTTTTCCGCCGCCTTCACGAATTTTGCACCCACCACGGAACCCATAGAACCGCCCATAAAGCTGAAGTTGGACGCGGCAGCCACAACCGGCATATTGTATAACGTGCCGTAAAAGGCAATTAACGCGTCTTTTTCACCGGTGTCTTTTTGTGCGGCGGTAATACGATCTTTATATTTTTTTAAGTCTTTGAATTTTAGGATGTCTTTCGGCTCTAAATCTGCCGCTAATTCTTGTACACTGTCTTGATCCAATAAGGACAATAAACGTTCACGGGCATCAATACGCATATGGTGTCCGCACTTCGGGCACACTTCCAAATGACGTTTTAATTCTTCGCGATATAACACCTGTTCGCATGAGGTGCATTTTGTCCAAACGCCTTCCGGCACATTGGCTTTGCGTGAGGAAGAAGATGTATTTTTACTAAAAATTCTATCAATCCAGCTCATATTTAACCTTTTCTCTTGATTAACAAAAAATTGTGGGCTATTAGACCATAATTTTTAGAATTTTTATAGCAATTTATACAGATCTGATTAGTCATCAAATGCGGTGTTTTTAGCGGCTATTTTTATCATCAAAAAAACGTTGGAAAAAACCACCGCACTTTATGCTACTCTAACGCAAAAATTCATCTGAGGGAGAATTATGAAACCGTTATTATTGGCGCTGTCTTGCAGTGTTTTGTTTAATGTCGCCGAAGCACATCAAGCCGCATCCGCCGGCGAATTGAAACCGGCGATATTGCCGGGCGCGCAGGAATATCAGTTACACAGCCACTTCACTGACAAAGATTATCGCATTCAGGTAATGCCGGTCGGGCAGGTGAAAACCTTGGGCTATTCCGTGTTGTATGTGCTGGACGGCGACGCGCTGTTTCCGGCAGCGGCTGCCATGGCGCAAAACATGATGGCACGGGCGCAGGAAACCAATGCCGTGCCTTTTTTGATTGTAGGAATCGGCTATCCGAATACCCAACTGCTCAATCCCACAGAACGGGCGCAAGATTACACACTGCCATCGGCAAGCTACGCCGACACGGGAGATAACAACAATAAAAAATTCGGCGGCGCGGAAAATTTTTATCGTTTTATTCAGGAAGAATTGGCTCCGGATTTGAATCGACGTTTTTCCATTAACCACAAACAACAAAATATCTTTGGACATTCTTACGGTGGTTTATTCGGATTATATAGCCTGCTCAATCATCCCGAAGGCTTCCGCAATTACCTTATCGCCAGCCCTTCCGTATGGTGGAATCAGCAACGGATTCTGCAGGATCTTCCGCCCTTTATCCAACAACGACCGCACAACGCCGAACAACCTATCGGCGTGCGTTTAACGGTGGGCGAATATGAACAGAAACTTGCGCCTTACATGAAACAGGATGCGCAACGGCAAACGCTGTTGGAACAACGTGGCATGGTAAAACAAGTCATTCATCTGGAGGAAAAATTAAGTGCCATTCCCAACGCGAACTTATCCGTTACCGGTAAAATTTATCCTGAAGAAACCCACATGACGAGCGTCATGCCCGCGTTATTAGACGGATTAAAATGGCTCTTTGCCCGTTGTAAAGCGCAGGCAAACTGCGAGCATTAACAGAAAAGTGCGGTGCTTTTTTGCGGTGTTTTTTGCGGCATTTTTCAGCGGAAATACCTCAAATTCGCCCTAACAAAATCACTAAAAATCAAGTACAATACGCCAATTCTATTTTGCGCAAAAGGACAATATCATGGCACGCAAGCCGGCTGAAAAAAACGAACCTGATTTTGAAAATACGCTGAAACAGTTGGAAGAAATCGTTTCCCGTTTGGAAAATAACGAACTTTCTCTTGAAGATGCTTTGAAGGATTTTGAACAAGGGATCAAGCTGGCGCAATTGGGTCAGGAACGTTTACAACAAGCGGAACAACGCATCCAAATTTTGTTGCAAAAAAGCGAAAGCGCAAAACTCAGCGATTATCAACCGGAAGAATAATAGGTCGGCAATGTATCAGTTTTCGCAAGATTTACAGCAGGTTCAGCAACGGATTAATCAATTTTTAGCCGATCAATTTGCGCATATCGACAGCGCCCCCGCGCCGTTGACGGAAGCCATGAAATACGGTTTGTTATTGGGCGGCAAACGCATTCGTCCCTTTTTGGTGTATGCCACCGGTAAAATGCTAGGCGCCGACATGGCGCAGCTGGATTACGCCGCCGCCGCCATTGAGGCCATTCATGCTTATTCTTTAATTCACGATGATTTGCCCGCCATGGACGACGATGAATTGCGTCGCGGACACCAAACCTGCCATATTGCCTTTGATGAAGCCACCGCCATTTTAGCCGGCGATGCGTTGCAAACACTGGCTTTTGAGATCTTAACGGATATACCCCATTTATCGGCAGAACAAAAACTGATGTTAATTAAAACCTTAAGCGCGGCAGCCGGCGTAAAAGGCATGTGTTTGGGGCAAAGTCTGGATTTAATTTCAGAACAAAAAATCATCAGTTTGCAAGAACTGGAACAGATTCATTTAAACAAAACCGGCGCATTACTCACCGCCGCCTTAAAAATGGGCTTTATTTGCTCACCGCACTTTGCCGACGCAGCGTTGGCGCAACAACTGGAGCGCTATGCCACGGCAATCGGTTTAGCCTTTCAAGTGCAGGATGATATTTTAGACATCGAGGGCGACAGTGCGACCCTCGGCAAAACCGCCGGCTCCGATTTAACGGCGGACAAAAGCACTTATCCGAAATTGCTGGGGCTTGAAGGCGCCAAACAAAAAGCGCAGGAACTTTACGAAACGGCTTTAGCCGAACTGGAAAATTTACCCTTTAATACCACCGCACTTTATGCGTTGGCGGAATTTATCGTGAAACGAAAAAGCTAATTTTCCCCCAAAAGTGCGGTGAAAATTAATCGTGTTTTTTTAATGTGTCGATATATAAATTTTAACGTTGGAATTGACTAACCATTATGCAAAATTATCCCCTTTTATCATTAATTAATTCGCCTGAAGATTTGCGTTTGTTGAACAAAGAGCAGCTTCCTCAAGTGTGCCAGGAATTGCGCGAATATCTGTTGGAATCGGTTAGTCAAAGTAGCGGACATTTAGCCTCAGGTTTAGGCACGGTGGAACTTACCGTCGCCTTGCATTATGTATTCAAAACCCCTTTCGATCAGCTGATTTGGGACGTGGGACATCAGGCATATCCTCATAAAATCCTAACCGGTCGGCGTGACCAAATGCCGACCATTCGTCAAAAAGGCGGATTACACCCCTTCCCTTGGCGTGGCGAAAGCGAATTCGACGTATTAAGCGTAGGGCACTCCTCCACTTCTATCAGCGCAGGACTCGGCGTTGCCATTGCGGCGGAACGTGAAAACGCAGGACGCAAAACCGTTTGTGTCATCGGCGACGGCGCAATTACCGCCGGCATGGCGTTTGAAGCGCTGAACCATGCCGGTTCATTGCACACGGATATGTTGGTGATTCTCAACGACAACGAAATGTCCATTTCGGAGAATGTGGGCGCGTTGAATAACCATTTGGCACGTTTACTGTCCGGTTCTTTCTACTCCAGCATTCGCGAAGGCGGCAAAAAAATCCTTTCCGGCGTGCCACCTATTAAAGAATTTGTGAAAAAAACCGAAGAACACGTTAAAGGTTTCGTCTCACCGGGCGGCACGATGTTCGAAGAACTCGGTTTTAACTACATCGGACCGATTGACGGACACAATGTGGAAGAACTGATTAGCACCCTGCAAAACATGAGTTCGCTCAAAGGTCCGCAATTCCTGCATATCGTCACCAAAAAAGGCAAAGGCTATTCGCCCGCCGAAAAAGACCCTATCGGCTTCCACGGCGTCCCGAAATTTAACCATTTAAGCGGCGAATTGCCGAAATCCAATGCCACCCCGACCTACTCTAAAATTTTCGGTGATTGGCTATGTGAAATGGCGGAACAGGATCCAAAACTTATCGGCATTACCCCAGCAATGCGCGAAGGCTCCGGCATGGTGGAATTTTCCCAACGCTTTCCGCAACAATATTTTGATGTCGCCATCGCCGAACAACACGCCGTGACGTTTGCCGCCGGCTTGGCAATCGGCGGGTATAAACCGGTGGTCGCCATCTATTCCACATTCCTCCAACGGGCTTACGACCAGTTAATTCATGATGTGGCGATTCAAAACCTCCCCGTCTTGTTTGCTATTGACCGCGCCGGCATTGTCGGTGCCGACGGGCAAACCCACCAAGGGGCTTTCGATATCAGTTTCATGCGCTGCATTCCGAATTTCGTGATCATGACACCAAGCGATGAAAACGAATGCCGCCAAATGCTTTACACCGGCTACCATTGCGGCAAACCCGCCGCCGTGCGTTATCCTCGCGGCAATGCGGTCGGTGTTGAATTAGAACCGTTGCAACCATTGGAATTAGGCAAATCCAAACTGATTCGCGAAGGCAAAAAAATCGCCATTTTAAATTTCGGCACACTATTACCAAACGCCCTGCAAGTAGCGGAAAAACTCAACGCCACGGTTATCGATATGCGTTTCGTGAAACCGCTGGATACCGCACGCATTAACGAGATCGCCAAAACTCATGAACTTATCGTCACTTTGGAAGAAAATGCCATCCAAGGCGGCGCAGGCAGCGCGGTAGCCGAAGTGTTGAATCATCAACAGCATCAAGTGAAATTACTGCAATTAGGCTTACCGGATTTCTTTATCCCGCAAGGTACTCAATCGGAAATGCTTGCAGAACTTAAGCTGGATGCTGCAGGAATTGAATGGCAGATTTTGGATTTTTTAGATGAGAAGTAAAAATTAGCCGCATAAAAAACCGTTCCGATGTTGGAACGGTTTTTTGTTCTCAAAAGTGCGGTCACAAAAAACGATGTTTTTATGAATCCTTTTCAATCTGTCCTCACCTGTAACCAAGTTAAACCACCTGTAACGGCATGTTTAACTCCACCAATTCCGCTTTATTTTTTTCCGTAATATTGCTGTCGGTAATAATTAAATTTACCGCACTCATTGGTAGCACCTGATTAAAACCGTTACGATTGAATTTCGTCGAATCGGCAACACATACCACTTTTGACGATGCTTTCGCCATAATGGAGCTGATATGATAGCCTTCATTAAAGGTGGTAAGCCCATTAATCGGATCAATACCGTCCGCTCCGACGAACATAATATCCGCACGAATGCCGTTGAGTGCGTGTTCCGCAATGGTGCCGTGCATGGAGCGGGTTTTGTGACGCACATAACCGCCGCAAATCACCAACGTAATATCTACGGAATCGGATAACACAAAAGCGGCGGGAAGATTGTTGGTGATAACGGTGATATTTTTGATTTTCAATAGCTCATTGGCAATCATCATCGTCGTGCTACCACTGTCCAGAATAATCGTATCCCCTTCTTTAATAAGCCCTGCCGCTGCTTTGGCAATACGGATTTTTGGATCGGGCGATAATAAATAGCGGTCATCCAGAAAGGTTTCGTTATCCTGCGATTGCAGTAATCCCGCGCCACCGTGAAAACGGGTCAGTAAATTTTGTTCTTCCAATAAACGCAAATCGGTACGAATGGAAACTTCCGATACGTTAAACCGTTTGGCGAGATCGTTGACTAATACGCTACCGTTTTCTTTTAATAATTCGATAATCAGGTTTCGTCGGTCAAAAGTATTCATAAATATTCCTTATTCGGCAAAAATAAAAGCGTACGAAAGTTTCATACGCTTTTATTATATTACGTTTCACTGAAATTTTAAGACTATTTTTCCATTCATCGGTTTGCCGTCAAGCTTTTCAACTTCGGTAATATAATCTTCAATGAAATTCACCGACGCAATCAGTTTGTCGAATTGAATTTTACCCTGTTTAACCAATTCGATTGCCTTCGTCCATTCATCCCCCGGCCAAGGCGCGGAATAATTCATCCAAGAACCGAGAATGCTCAACTCTTTGCGTAAAATCAGCCCGAATACTTTCTGATTTAAGGTTAAATCATTATGCAGGGTACCGACCAATGCCACTTGCGCACGTGGGCCTGCAATTTTTATCGTCAGTTCAACCGTTTGCGGCACACCGGCGGTTTCCAAAACGAGCTGGTCAAAACGACTGTCGAATAATTGTTTTTCAATTTCTTCTGCGGCTAATTCACGGGAGTTGAAGGTTTGCGTAGCGCCCAACGTCTTCGCCAGCATCAATTTTTCATCGTTAATATCAATGACGGTTACACTTTTGGCACCCAGCGCTTCGGCACACTGGGCAGCAAGTAAGCCAATAGTACCGGCACCTACCACAATGACGTTTTTATCTGCACAGCCCTGCGCCAGATTAATGGCGTGCAGACCCACCGTAATCGGTTCGATAAAAGCATCATGCAAGGGGTTGGAATCCGGCGATACTTTCACCAAATTTTTCTTGTTGACGCAAATATATTCCGCATTGGCGCCGAAACGACGGGAACCGATGAAATTGTAGTTTTTACATAATGAATAATATCCTTTGCGACATTCCTCGCAGTCGAAGCAAGGTTGCAATGGTGCACAAACCACCAAATCTCCATTGCGGAATTCCGTCACGTCTTTTCCGATTTCCTCTACCGTACCGCAAAATTCATGCCCTAATACGATGGGGTAAAAATGCGTACCATGATGAAATATGCGCGGAATATCGGAACCGCATACGCCCGAATACAGCACTTTTACCAGCACGTCGTCCTCATCTTCGATTTTTGGCGTCGCAATGTCCGCCAGCACCAATTTTCTGTTTTCTTCAACAACAACCGCTTTCATTTTTTAACTCCTCAAAAACACTTTAATTTTTGACCGCACTTTCAGTCACCCCATCCGCCTTTTCAAAACCTTTTGCGCGACGCCAGGTTAAAAACACGCCCAACGCATAGATACAGCCGATAACCAACAATCCGATAAGATTTTCAACGGTACAGAGTTGTACAAGTAAATAGGTGATCGGCGAACCGCCCTGATCCATCGACGCCACCTGTTCGCCCGCCTTCAATGTGCCGGCATTGGCGGCTAATTGGGTATTCAATGCAATGGTTTGGGTTGCAATCCAAAGGGTGATGGACATGATGATCACCCCCGAAATCAGCGTTCTGAATAAATTGCCCTGATGCACCGCTACCGCCATGGCGACAAAGAAACCGATAGTGGCTAAATCGCCGAAAGGCAGCACCTGATTTCCCGGTAAGATAACGGCAATCAAAATAGTCAGCGGAATAAAAATCAAACTGGCGGACACCACTGAGGTATGTCCAAGCAAGAGCGCCGGATCCAAGCCGATAAGAAATTCTTCGCCACCGAAACGCGCCTGTAATTTTTTACGCGCTTGTTTGGCAATGGGTGTTAAACCGTCCATAATCGGTTTGATCACGCGTGGCATTAATAACATCACAGCAGCCGTTTTTACCGCTAACTGCAAAATGTCTTTTAACGAATAGCCCGCCAAAATACCGATAATAATCCCCATCACAAAACCGACGGTGACCGGTTCACCGAACGGTCCAAAGCGTTTTTGCAAATCGTCGGCGGAAAAATGCACTTTATTCAAGCCCGGAATTTTTTCGATAATGGTGTCGGTCAATACTGCGATCGGTCCCAAATATGCCGATGTACCGTGCGGAATGGCAATGCCGTCCAGTTCAAAGAAATTCTTCGTATCGCGGCTGAACCAGTCGCCCAGTTTGTAAACAAACGCAGCATGAATCACAACCCCGAGAATGCCCAGCCAATAAGAACCGGTAGCGATATGCACAATGGCACCGGTGAAAGTCATATGCCAGATATTCCAGATATCCACGTTCACCACGCGGGTCAGTTTCAACAGCAACATGACGATATTCACCGCAATTGCGATAGGAATGGCGATTAACGCGATTTGCGATGCCCAAGTAATCGGTGCGGCGCCCGGCCAACCGATATCCACCACGTTCAAATTAATATCAAACGCCTGTGCCATCGCTTTTGCCGCCGGTCCGATGGAATCCAACATTAAGCCGATAACCAGCCCGATCCCCACAAAGCCGATACCGATTTGCAATCCGGCTTTAAAGGAATCGCCGGCTTTCATACCGAGCAACAATGAAAGAATAATAATCACAATCGGCAGCATGACCGACGGACCGAGATCCAAAATGTACTGCATGATTTGCGTAAACATAATGATTATCCTCTTAAAATCGTTAAGATTTTCTCTTTAAGCTGATCAATTCCGACACCGGAAACAAAAGGCATGCCGTGTACGATCGGAATATCGCCGTAGGTTTGAGTGATTTTCGAGGTGGTGCAAATCAAATCCACATCTTGAATATAACTGTCGATTTCATTGATTCGGCATTGCACCAGTTCCAGCGGAATATGGTTTTCTTCACATAATTCTTTGATTTCTTCCGCCGCTAAGGTTGAAGTGGCTACCGCGCCGCCACAGGCTACAATTACTTTCTTTTTCATACGCTTTACTCCTTGCTGTCAGTTAAAACTTAAATGTTGTTCAAGTAGGTCGGGCAACGCATTTTCCTCAGCCGTAAGAAGCTGCTCCACAAAGGCATTGTCCTGCAATTTTCCAAATAATTTACGTAGCACCACCAGTTGATCCTGTGGATCGGTTACCACTAACGCAATAATCAATTCGGCATCCACCTGACCATCTTCATCAGGACGGTTAAACTTCACCGGTTTGTTCGGGCGAATAAAATAAATCGCCGGTTTCAACGCGTGTTCGGCGTCGCTATGGGGAATGGCGACGGCGTGATATTCCAAGGCAATGCCGGTGGGAAAATCTTTTTCCCGTGCAAAAATCGCCTCGCGGTACGATGCTTTGACGAATCCTTCGGCGATAAATCTGTCCGCCAAATGGTGAAAAACCGCCCCGTAATCGGCAAAATCCACATCGGTTTTAATTAAAATGTCGGTTTTCATCAGCGTTCTCCTCGTTACAACCAAATGCATAATCGCTCAGCACCTGCTGAATCTTATCCAGAATAAGTGCGGTCGGTTTTGCCGATATTTCTTTCAATAACACTTTGCGATATTGATCCGGCAAATACTGGCTGAGCAAGCCTAACGGAATATTTTCTACGGACAGATTTTCAATTAATTTCTCCACCGCATCATTAATTCGCGCGTTCGGCCAGTAGTAACGAATACGATCCGACAGACTGAAATGCAAATCAATCATGGCTTTGGAATGTTGTGGTGAGTAATATTTGCTCCAATATTTCGGTTCATCCTGCATGACTTGATCGATTACGTCTAATAAATGGCTTTTACGTTCCGGCGGGATCAATTCGTCTTCAATTTTCGCCAAAGCGAATAATGCTTCCCGTAATGCAAAGGTTAATGCCGGTCCGACTTTTAAAATGGCGAAGTGATCTTTCACCAAATTGCGATAAGCATATTTTGTTTGATAATCGGTAGAATGGGCTTCAAAAACATAAGGTGTGGTTTCAATGAATTTCGACAGTTCTTGTGCCAACTCCGGTTTGTATAAAATGACATTGGAGTGATCAAATTCTACCCCGGGCTGCACGACCAACCCTGCCACACGTCGGAAGGCATCGTCCAGATTGCGTGTTGCAAATGCCTTGCGGTGGGTTTCAATGGTTTCATTGGTGCTTGCCACCGTGGTAACGTCAACACGTTGAATGGCATGCGCCTCACCACCCGGCACAGGTACTTCGGTACCGATGATATAGCTGATTTTGGCTTTTTGCTCTTCACTTAACACGCTTTCAATGGCGGCGCATAGCTCTGCCGCGCGTTCGGCGACTACAGTCGGTGGCAGGGGTACAGGATCATCGGCACAAGACATTGAAGCATCCAAATGAATTTTAGTAAAACCCGCTTTCGCATAATCAATCACCAACGCTTTGGCTTTTTCCATCGCCGTTTCAGCCGCTTCATTTTGCCAACAATTCGGTCCCAGGTGATCGCCACCTAAAATAATGCGCTCTTTCGGAAAATTTACTTTTTCCGCAATCTGATAAACAAAGGATTTAAAATCTGCCGGTTTCATACCGGTATAACCGCCGAATTGATTCACCTGATTGGATGTAGCCTCGATAAGCACGTCGTTATTGGTATCCAAATCAAACCGCAATGCCGCTTCAACCACCAGCGGATGTGCCGAACAAACCGAGCAAATTCCCACTTGCTGCCCTGCTTTATGTTTTTTCACTAATTCCTGCATTGTTATATTCCTCCTTTATTGCTTAACCGGTGTTGCAGATTTCATTAATACCTCATTGAGTTCATTAATATTTTTTACGCCTTGCGTACGTAACCATTCAGCCGCTTGTGCCGCGCCTTGGGCTTTAAATACCTCAGCACTGCCCGCCCAGGTAGCGCGCCCGCACAATACGCCATTAAAGGTAGAACCCGCCGATTTGGCAAATTCAAGTGTGTCCTGAAACAATTTCGGCGAGACACCTGCGCTTAGGAAAATAAACGGAATATCACTGCAATCGCTTTGCTCTTTAAAAAATGCCTGTGCGCTTTTTTGCGTATAAACATAGTCCTCACCATTTGTAAATCCTTGCACATAATTCATATCCACCGGCACTTCCACTTTTAAGACATCCACCGCAAAACGTTTATCCGAAAAAACTTTCATCGCTTCAATCACTTTTCTAGGTTTCACTTTTGCGAATTCTTTCTTATCCGAAACATTAGAATCATACGTCAAGATCTCCAAAAAGAACGGCATTTCCTCTGCGATACATTCGGAACCGATGCGTTCTACAAAAGCGGTTTTTACCCGATTAATCGCTTCACCTTCATCCACATCAAAGTACAACAGCAATTTCACCGCGTCTGCCCCTTTCTCTTTCAATCCCTTAGCTGATACGCCGTCAATCAAATCAGGAAAACGTCCGATTTTGGTTTTGTCATAACCTGTTTTTTCGTAAGCCATAATTAAACCGCAATGCTGATCTTTTAATCCCGCAGCCTGCCAGCCGAATTCCGGATCCAATAAAATAGCAGAAGCCCGTGCCGTCAGATTCTCGGACACTAGCCCTTTAAAAGTTTGAAGCTGTTCATCCGTTGCCTCTTCACCTAACATCCGTTTCAGGGCACCACGCTGATCAATTGCTAAAGCGCGAAAAATTCGTTCTTTACCATACAATTTTTCCAACCGTTTTTGTTTAAGCATTGTCATCTTTTTCTCCTGCTTTCGATATGTATTTAAATCTTTCGATATCTTTTGAATTCATAATACATAATAAATTTCTTTTGAATATGAAAATTTATGAAAGTTGTGATCAAGATCACAAAAACATTACAAATCGTATTTTCTAAGATGAATGATGCTTTGTAGGAGACTTGGGTTAGAAAAAGTGCGGTCAAAAATTTCAGTATTTTTTAATGTGGAAGTAATGAGTGAGGAGCGTCATAGAAAACTGTCAGCTACAATCGACAATAGCTGAAAAGAGGTGGTTAAGAACAAAAAGCACTTATACAAAATTTACAAAACAAGTTATTTCATTTTATTTAAAAAGTTTTATTGATATTTATTAATAAGTTACGGATTTTCACAAAAATAGAGTGTAAACTTTTTGTAAATTGCAAGTTTTTTCTGCATTTTTACGAACTATTTTTTCTGTTTCTAGTCTTAATAATTGCTAGTGCACTGCAAATGCAGTTGTCTTTAAAGTTTTCTTATATTTAAGACCTCCCCGCTATCCAGAAATTGGGTAGCGGTTTTTTCTTTTTGGGGATTTGGTTTTAACAATTCACCTTATTTATTAACATTCTGCTAATAACTTTTCGTTATGAAGCTAATAACGATAATGCCCAACAATTTGATATTTAAATAAAATATCCTCTTCTTGCGTGCCGTTACCGATATTATGAATAATCAAAGGGGTGCCATCTGCGGTTTTCTTATCGGAAACAATACCGATATGCGGTAAATTACGCGGAAGTCGCCAGGTCACAATATCCCCCGCTTGAAAATCCGCAACGTTCGTCAAAGAAAGAGACTTGCCGTGACGACTAAAAAAGGTTTCTAAATTCGGTACGCGACGATGATCGATATTCGTATCCGTTGTTTTATTGCCCCAGCGTTTAGGGTAAGCATTCCACGCTTTTTTCATGTCTTTGTGTACCAACTGTTGCAAATCGATTTGTTGGTGGCGATACGCCCGCACAATCACATCGGTACAGACGCCGGTATGTATCGGCACATCCCCCATAGGAAAAGCCAGTTTACGGTAAGCCGGATCATAACCCGTGGTGACATTAATTTGCCCTCTTGCATCATTGACTAATTGCTGCGGATTCATTGCGAATAAAGATGACGAAGTGAGCATTAAAAGCGAAAGAAGATATTTTTTCATGTTAATTTCCCTAGCGTTAAAGCGTGCGTATTTTTAGCATATCAGTACAAAAATAGCGAGGAAGAAATAAGCTGTAAAAAAGTGCGGTGATTTTTACAGACGTTTTTATTGATACAAAAAAGGACGCTCAAGAGCGTCCTAATTTTTTATCTAAACTTTAAAATTAAAGTGCAGATTTTGCTTTTTCAACTAATGCAGCGAAAGCCACTTTGTCGAATACGGCGATATCGGCAAGGATCTTACGATCGATTTCAACAGAGGCTTTTTTCAAGCCGTTGATGAATTTGCTGTAAGATAAACCGTTTTGACGAGCCGCCGCGTTAATACGTGCAATCCACAATTGACGGAATTGACGTTTACGTTGACGACGGTCACGATATGCATATTGACCGGCTTTGATCACCGCTTGGAAAGCAACGCGATACACGCGTGAACGTGCACCATAATAACCTTTAGCAGCCTTAAGAACTTTCTTATGGCGTGCTCTTGCAATAACACCACGTTTTACACGAGCCATTATTTAATCTCCTATGTAATATTTTAACTAAAATGAACTGACGTACGTTGTGCTTATGCGTATGGCAAGCACGCGACTACTAATACTAAGTCGGACTTAGCAACCATAGATTTATGGCGTAGATGACGTTTACGTTTTGTTGTTTTCTTAGTCAAAATATGACGTAAGTGAGATTGTTTACGCTTGAAACCACCGGAAGCAGTTTTTTTGAAACGCTTAGCAGCACCGCGTACTGTTTTAATTTTAGGCATTGTCTAATAACTCCGCATTGTTTTTAACACTAATCACGCCTTTATCTTTAAAGCGATTACTGCGTTAAACCGCTTCGCCGTGCAAGTTGCACTGTCTTCAGCGGCTTGCCTTGTACTCGCTTTAAATCTAAAAGGCTCTATCACAAATAATCAGGCGAATAAAAGTGCGGTTGAAAAAACACTTGGAATTTCCACCGCACTTTTGTTACTTGAAATGCACTGATTATTTCTTTTTCGGGGCAAGCACCATAACGGCTTGGCGACCTTCCAATTTACCCGGTGCAGATTCCACCACGGCAATTTCGGCTAAGTCATTTTTAACACGCTCTAACACGTCCAAACCGATATCTTGGTGAGCCATTTCACGTCCGCGGAAACGAACGGTGACTTTGGCTTTATCCCCATCTTCCAAAAAGCGAATCAGGCTGCGTAGTTTTACCTGATAGTCGCCTTCGTCTGTGCCGGGACGGAATTTAATTTCCTTCACCTGCACAACTTTCTGCTTTTTCTTCTGCTCTTTGGCAGTTTTGCTTTTCTCGTAAAGGAATTTACCGTAGTTCATAATGCGACATACCGGAGGTTCCGCATTCGGACTGATTTCCACAAGATCTAAAGCGGCGTTTTCCGCCATCTCTAATGCCTGTTGAATCGGAACAATCCCAACTTGTTCGCCGTCCTGGTCAATCAAGCGGACTTCTTTCACTCTAATTTCGTCGTTAATACGATTAGGGCGATTTACTGCGGGTGCTTTTTTTACGGTTTTAATAATGACATTCCTCTATTAATTAAGTCACAAAACTGCTGTTTTATCTATTAAGAACAGAAGTTAGATTCATTTTTGACGCTCCGATAACGAGCAAAAAACGGGGTGCATTTTACAGAATTTTGCACCGTTAAGCAATAGCGAAACCGCGCATAAAAATTGATTTTAAAACCTTTTATAGCAATAAAATATTTATAGAAAGAAAATCGGCAATCCAATGCTAAGTAGTATAAAATATCACCACGCTAACGATTGGCGGTTTAACCCGTTTTTTACTTTTTATTTTTGTTATTTTAGGAAAATCAGGAGCTATTTATGAACAAATCCGTAAAAGAATATGCTTTCACAGAACAAAAAGTCCGTTGGGTAAAAAAACATACGCCGAAACTCCTCTCTTTCAGCATCACCCGACCTGCCGATTTTGATTTTATTGCCGGTCAATTTGCCAAATTAGGTTTTATGAATGGTGACAATTACGTTTCCCGCGCTTATTCCATGATATCTTCCGAAACGGCGGAATATTTGGATTTTTACGCCATTTTAATTGAAGATGGCGTCATGTCCGCCCACTTTAAACAAATGCAGGCAGGCGATACGTTACTGCTTGAGAAAAAACCCGTCGGCTTTTTTACCGTCAACCGAATTCCGCAGGGCAAAGCATTAATTTTGCTTGCCACCGGTTCAGGCATTGCGCCTTTTTTATCCATGCTGCAAAGCGAAGAATTCTGGCAAAAAGCGGACAAAATCGTGCTGGTGCATTCCGTGTCTTATGCCGACGATTTAGTTTTTGAGCAATATTTGGCTGATTTAAAAGATCATTCCCTTATCGGTCAATATGCCGATAAACTGATTTATCAACCGGTCATTACCCGAGAAAAAGTCAACGGCACATTACATCAACGCATTCCCCAATTACTGGAAAGCGGCGAATTGGAACACGCCTTAAATATCCGTTTTAACAAAACCGATACGCGTTTTCTGATTTGCGGCAATCCGAATATGGTAAAAGCAAGTTACGACCATTTAAAAGCCAAAGGATACGCCCTTCATCGCGTACATAAAAACGGCGAGATTATGATGGAAAACGCGTTTTAAAGTGCGGTCGATTTTTGATGTGTTTTTTAAACGACATGATGCTCATCGCCCATTGGGTAAAGTAAGCGATTTAAACCTCATTAGACAAAAAAAGTGCGGTTAAAATTGACCGCACTTTTGCATTTGATATGTGAATTAAAATTACGCTTCACCCAATAATTTCAACTCGCGATTTCTCACTTGTTTTTTCAGAATGTCTAAAAATTCTTCCACGGTGAAGGTGCCGAGGTCTTGACCTTTACGGGTGCGTACTGCCACTTTGCCGGCTTCAATTTCTTTGTCGCCGCAAACCAGCATATAAGGTACGCGACGCAAGGTGTGTTCGCGGATTTTGAAGCCGACTTTTTCGTTACGCAAGTCGGTTTTTACGCGTAAACCGGCATCGGAAAGTTGTTTCGCGACTTGTTGCACATATTCCGATTGAGAGTCGGTAATGTTCATCACAACGGCTTGAGTTGGAGCTAACCATGCTGGGAAGAAACCGGCGTATTCTTCGGTGATGATACCGATGAAGCGTTCAATAGAGCCCAAAATCGCGCGATGAATCATAACCGGGATTTTACGTTCGTTATCTTCGCCCACATAGGACGCATTTAAACGTTCCGGCAGGAAGAAGTCTAACTGAATCGTGCCACACTGCCATTCGCGATCTAAGCTGTCGGTTAAGGCAAATTCCAGTTTCGGACCGTAGAATGCGCCCTCGCCTTCCTGAATTTCATAAGACAAGCCGTTATGTTCCAACGCTTTTGCTAAGTCCGCTTCCGCTTTATCCCACATCTCATCGGAGCCGATGCGTTTTTCCGGACGGGTGGAAAGTTTCACTTTGATATTTTCGAAACCGAAAGTGCTGTAAATGTCGTACACCATTTTGATGCAGGAAGTCACTTCGCTTTCCACTTGATCCGGCATACAGAAAATGTGTGCGTCGTCTTGCGTAAAGCCACGTACGCGCATTAACCCATGCAATGAACCGGACGGTTCGTTACGGTGGCAGGAACCGAATTCCGCCATACGCAACGGTAAATCACGATAAGATTTTAAACCTTGATTGAAGATCTGAACGTGTCCCGGGCAGTTCATCGGTTTGATGGCATATTCGCGGTTTTCGGAGGAGGTGGTGAACATCAAATCACCGTAGTTTTGCCAGTGACCGGTTTTTTCCCACAATACGCGATCCATCATGAACGGACCTTTCACTTCCTGATAATCGTATTGTTTCAATTTGGTGCGCACGAAAGTTTCCAGTTCACGGAAAATTGTCCAGCCGTCATTGTGCCAGAACACCATGCCCGGCGCTTCTTCCTGCATGTGATATAAATCCAATGCTTTACCGATTTTACGGTGATCCCGTTTTGCCGCTTCTTCTAAGCGTTGCAAATAGGCTTCAAGTTGTTTTTTATCCGCCCACGCAGTGCCGTAAATCCGTTGCAGCATTTTGTTTTTGCTGTCACCGCGCCAGTACGCGCCGGCAATTTTCTGTAATTTGAAATGATGGCAGAAACGCATATTCGGCACATGAGGGCCGCGGCACATATCGATATATTCTTGGTGATGATAAAGCGCAGGCGTTGCGGTGCGTTCGATATTTTCATCTAAAATCGCCATTTTGTATGGCTCGCCGCGTTTCTCAAAGGTATCTCTTGCTTCTTGCCAGCTCACCGGCGTTTTGATGACGTCATAATTGGTTTTCGCCAATTCCAACATCCGTTTTTCAAGGGCATCCAAATCTTCTTGGGTTAAAGAGCGGTCTAAATCCACGTCATAATAGAAACCGTTGTCGATGGTCGGTCCTATCGCCATTTTGACGTTTGGGAATAATTGTTTAATGGCATGACCGAGCAAGTGTGCGGTGGAGTGACGGATAATTTCCAAACCGTCTTCATCTTTGGCGGTAATAATTTCAACACGGCTGTCTTCGGTAATCAGGTCGCAGGCATCTTTGCGTTCGCCGTTGACGCGACCGGCGATGGTCGCTTTTGCAAGCCCCGCGCCAATATCTTGAGCAACTTCTAATACGGTAACGGGTTTATCAAATTGACGTTGTGAGCCGTCAGGTAAAGTAATAATCGGCATAATAAATCCTTATACAGTGGTCACCCATACGCAAGGTGACTTGTTTCATTTCATTTAAAAAACACTTAAAAAAACCACCGCACTTTTATCATCCTTACAAGCGGACAAACCAAGTGCGGCGCGCAATTTTAGCATATTTTACAATGACAACCAAATGTCTAAATTTTGACTTGAGTCACAGTAATTTTTTCTCAATCTTTTACACTACAAGCATGATTAACTGAAAAGAAGGAACATGGTATGTGGAAGTCGATTTCTCAAGTTTTAGCTGATCAATTCGGGGCGTATTATTCCATCAAAAATAAAACCAAAATTCATACGGGCGAAATGCATGAATCTTGGCTCATTGATGACGGCATTCAACCCGTCTTCGTGAAATTGAACGAAAAGTCCTACCGTTCCATGTTCCGCGCCGAAGCGGATCAATTGATCCTTTTAGGCAAAACCAACACCGTACGCGTGCCCGAGGTGTATGGCGTGGGTTGTTCGCAAAATCACAGTTTTTTGTTATTGGAAGGGTTAAATATGCAACCGAATACGCCGCAAAATATGGCGGAATTCGGTGAGCAGCTCGCCCGTTTGCACCAATATCAAGGCTCGGAAAACTACGGTTTGTCTTTTGATACTTGGCTTGGTCCGCAATATCAACCGAACGAATGGAGCAATCATTGGGCGAAGTTTTTCAGTGAACAGCGGATTGGCTGGCAATTACAGCTTTGTGCGGAAAAACAACTGCATTTCGGTGATACAGAAACCATCATCAAAGCCGTGGCGGCGCTACTGGCAAAACATCAGCCGCAACCGTCTTTATTGCATGGTAATTTATGGATCGAAAATTGCGCCAATATTGAGGGGCATACCGTCACCTATGATCCGGCGTGTTATTGGGGGGATCGGGAATGCGATTTGGCGTTTACCGAATTATTTGAGCCGTTCCCGCGTGAATTCTATGAAAATTATGACCGCACTTTCCCGCCGGAAGAAGGCTATCAGGATCGAAAAATCGTGTATCAGCTTTATCATTTGCTTAACTTCAGCTGCCGCTTCCACGGCAATTATGTGGCGCTTGCCAATAAACGGGTGCATGACGTGTTGCAACGCTACGAAAATCTCTAATCTCCACACAAAAAAAGAAAGGGCACAATGCCCTTTCTTTATATCGATGATTCGACCATTATTTTTGATATAACGGTGTCGGTCCCATTTCGCCGCCGACTTGTTTGCTTTCATCTTTTGGTGTAGTACCGGAAGACGAAATTTCAACACGACGGTTTGGACGTAAGCAGCTGATTAATTGGCTGGCTTTAACATTGTTACAGGCTTTAACTTGGTGAGCTTCACCGTAACCGACAGCATTAATTTGAACATCAACACCTTGTTCAATTAAACGGTTTTTAACACGATCTGCACGACGTTGGGAAAGATCCATATTATACGCTTCGGAACCTAAACGGTCGGTATAACCGGCAACTTTCACTTCCTGCGCTTTGGATTCTTTTAATTGCGCCGCCACTTTATCAACCACTTCTCGACCTTTCGCCGTTAACGTATCTTTGTCGAAATCAAATAAGAAATCGGCGGTTAAAGAGTAAGAAGAGTTACCGTTACAGCCGTTCGGATACCAATAGAAGTTTTGCGCGTTCATGTCGGAATCGAATAAGATTTTGTATTGGCATACTTTGTGCTCGCCGTTTTCACGGTAGTTAAACACATAATCCCATTCGCGAACACCAAATAAACCTTCACCGAAGTGCGGGCGACCAATCAAGTTATAAAGCTGATCTTTATTCATGCCTTTTTCAATCATACGAACATTATCCCAGTTCGGCCAAGAACCGAATTGGCTACCGCTATGATTAAATGTAGATTTTTCAATTTGAGGCCACACCAATTCGGAGCCTTCGGCAGGAGTACCTTCTTTAGATACTTTACTTAAGTTACCACAAGCAACGAGGGTTGTTGCGGCGATTGCAGATAATAAAAAATGTGATAATTTCATCTGTTTTACCTTATTTTTTAGGTGAGTTAAATAATCCAAGTGAACCATAGATATAATAAAAAGTGCTATGTTAACAGCATCTTTCTTATCTACATAAAAAGAAGGCCTAAAAAGCAATAAAGCAACTTCAATTTCAGCTCCGTATGGTAATTGCAAAACGGATTAAAGTAAATCCGAGTTTTCTATTTTTTAGTCAATTTGTGTAAATAAAGTGTACAAAAATAAACTTTACATCCATGTTCTTTCATTTTTCTTGAGCCAACGTAACGCAATATTATCGGCACTTTCTTCCGCCTGTTTACCGACTTTTTGCAATAACGATTTCTTCACCGCATATTTTACGCCGATAAGCGATTTTTCTTTCATCGCCTGTAATAATAAATCGTCGCTGGTCATAATCTCATCCACCAAATTTAAATTTAATGCCTGCTGACCGAACCAATGCTCCCCTGTTGCCACTTTATCCACATCCAAGTGCGGTCGATTTTGCGCGACAAATTGTTTAAATAATTGATGGGTTTCCTCTAATTCCTGTTGGAATTTTTGTTTTCCTTTTTCGGTATTTTCACCCAGAATCGTCATGGTGCGTTTATATTCGCCCGCCGTCATTACGTCCACATCCACATCATGTTTTTTCAATAAGCGATGAACATTCGGAATCTGCGCCACCACCCCGATGGAACCGATAATGGCGAAGGGGGCGGAAACAATTTTATCGGCGACGCAAGCCATCATATAGCCACCGCTTGCTGCTACTTTATCCACGGCAACGGTCAATTTAATGTTGTGTTGTTTCAAACGCATTAATTGGGATGCGGCTAATCCGTAACCATGCACCACACCACCGGGGCTTTCCAAGCATACCAATACTTCATCATCCGGCTTGGCAACCTGAATAATGGCGCTGATTTCCTCTCTTAAGGCGGCGGTTTCCGAGGCGGAAATATCCCCTTTAAAATGTAAAACATAAAGAATCGGCTTGCGTGCTTCTTCCGGATTTTCGCCTTTTTTACGTTGTGCTTTTAACGCTTTTGCTTTCGCTTTTTCCGTTTTTTTCTCGGCTTTTTCCGCTGCTTTTAATTCGTCTTCGGTAAGGTGAAAATCGCTTAATTTTTTACCATTTTCCTCAAATTCTTTGGATAAATCGGTAATTATCAATTCACCGTGCAAATGCGCTTTTTTCTGTTTCATCGCAATAATCATCGCGACCACGGCGGCGATCACGAGTAATAAGGTGATCACCTCCAAAATAAATACGCCGTAACCGACAAAAATTTCCGACCACATAATTTTTCCTTCATGTTATTAATAAAAGCCCAAATTATAGGAGAAGCCTTTCCTGAAAGCTACTTTATCGCCAAAATAAAGCGGATTATTAACCCATCGTTGATACTGCTTTTCAAAAGATTGCCTTTATTTTTAAAAAACATTCGCTAAAATGACCGCACTTTTCACTTAACTATTTAGGAAGGAATAAAGATGAGCAACGTTCTCGTATTAAAATCCAGTATTCTGGCAGGCAATTCACAAACCAATCAATTATCCGATTATTTAGAAAGCAAACTTGCAGGCAACCATGTCGTGGTACGCGATCTTGTGGCAAATCAACTTCCTCACTTTGACGCCACTGCGGCAACCGCCCTACGCGGTCAACCGACGACAGCGGAAGAAAATGCGTTATTGGCGTTATCCGATGAATTGGTGGCGGAAATCAAAAACGCAGACACCATTGTCATCAATGCACCGATGTATAACTTTAATATCCCGACCCAATTAAAAAGCTATTTCGATTTTATTGCCCGCCCTCGCGTGACATTCCAATACACGGAAAAAGGTCCTGAAGGGTTGTTAACAGGCAAAAAAGCCATCGTGTTAGCCGCCTACGGCGGATTCCATCAAAATCAACCTTCCGATATCGTCACGGCATACTTAAAAATGATTTTAGGTTTCGTGGGCATTACCGATGTGCAATTCGTGTATGCGGAAGGCATTGGCTTCGGACCGGAAGCGGTTGAAAAAGCACAGGCGCAAGCGAAAGCAGAAATAGATAAAATTGTGACCGCACTTTAATCTCATAAAAAACAAAAAAGCACCTTCAAGGTGCTTTTTTCATTTAAAGTGCAGTTACAAATAAAGGGCATAGTAGACAAAATAGTTGGTAATTTTGCCCTTTTTAAGCA
>JACAWG010000058.1:3586-3862 GCA_017160915.1 Aggregatibacter actinomycetemcomitans | reverse complement strand
AAGTAAAGCGGCTTCCTCCGCAACAGAAGCGAGTACTTCGGCAAGTAATGCGAGTACATCGGCTTCTCAAGCATCGACTTCTGCGAGCGATGCAAGTAGCTCTGCAACAGCTGCTTCAGGCTCAGCCGGTGCGGCAAGTACTTCAGCCAGCCAAGCGGATTCATCCGCAACCGCAGCGTCAAGTTCTGCGTCTGCAGCAGGCTCTTCAGCGAGCAAAGCAGATAGTTCAGCAAGTGCGGCTTCAAGCTCTGCATCAACAGCAGGATCTTCTGCTAC
>JACAWG010000058.1:2958-3536 GCA_017160915.1 Aggregatibacter actinomycetemcomitans | reverse complement strand
ACAGAAGCGAGTACTTCGGCAACTAATGCGAGTACATCGGCTTCGCAAGCATCGACTTCTGCAAGCAATGCAAGTAGTTCTGCATCCGCCGCATCAACCTCAGCAACGCAAGCATCAAGTTCGGCTTCTGCAGCGGGATCTTCAGCGAGTAAAGCGGATAGTTCTGCGAGTGCTGCGAGTACTTCAGCCGGTCAAGCAGATTCATCCGCAACTGTAGCATCAAGTTCAGCCTCAAGTGCGTCCACATCAGCAAGTAATGCAAGTAGCTCAGCATCAGCCGCAAACAGCTCTGCGACAGAGGCAAGTACTTCAGCGACATCATCTGCTTCATCAGCGACAGTGGCAAGTAATGCGGCTTCAAGTGCGTTAAGCTCAGCCAGTGCTGCCTCATTATCAGAAAGTAAAGCGACGTCTTCTGCGACAGAGGCAAACACTTCGGCATCAGCTGCATCAACATCTGCTACTTCTGCAGCAACCTCAGCGACACAAGCCTCCGGCTCTGCATCTGCAGCAGGATCTTCGGCGGATAGAGCGGATAGCTCGGCAAGTGCGGCAAGTACGTCAGCAGTGTCTTCGGC
>JACAWG010000058.1:2381-2908 GCA_017160915.1 Aggregatibacter actinomycetemcomitans | reverse complement strand
AGTACGTCAGCAGTGTCTTCGGCATCGTCAGCCACGGCGGCTTCGACATCGGCAAGCCGTGCCGACAGTTCAGCTATTTCGGCAGACAGTTCGGCGACACAAGCATCCGGTTCCGCATCTGCGGCAGGATCTTCGGCGGATAGAGCGGATAGCTCGGCAAGTGCAGCAAGCACGTCAGCGGTGTCTTCAGCATCGTCAGCTACGGCGGCTTCGACATCGGCAAGTCATGCCGACAGTTCAGCTATTGCGGCAGACAGTTCGGCGACACAAGCCTCCGGCTCCGCATCAGCAGCAGGATCTTCGGCGGATAGAGCGGATAGTTCTGCGAGCGCAGCAAGCACGTCAGCGGTATCTTCGGCATCGTCAGCCACGGCGGCTTCGACATCGGCAAGTCGTGCCGACAGTTCAGCTATTGCGGCAGACGGTTCGGCGACACAAGCCTCCGGTTTCGCATCAGCAGCAGGATCTTCGGCGGATAGAGCAGATAGCTCGGCAAGTGCGGCAAGTACGTCAGCAGTGTCTTCGGC
>JACAWG010000058.1:0-2331 GCA_017160915.1 Aggregatibacter actinomycetemcomitans | reverse complement strand
AGTACGTCAGCAGTGTCTTCGGCATCGTCAGCCACGGCGGCTTCTACATCAGCAAGTCATGCCGACAGCTCGGCAACGGCAGCGGCAAGTTCTGCCTCCGGCTCACATCAATGGGCGGTGCTTTCTGAAAATGCATCTCGTGAAGCGGCAAATTTCTCTGCTAATGCCAGCACTTCTGCATCAAGCGCCTCAAGTTCGGCAACAAATGCCAGCACATCGGCGACAGCCGCTTCCAGTTCGGCAAGTGCGGCGGATAGTTCAGCTTCAACAGCTTCAACATCAGCAAGTAACGCCGGTAGCTCAGCCTCTGCTGCGTCAACTTCGGCAAGCCGTGCGGATAGTTCTGCGGTTGCAGCAAGCAGCTCGGCAAATTCCGCGAACAGTTCTGCAATTTCAGCCTCCGGTTCCGCTTCTGCAGCAGAAAGTTCTGCCATGAGAACGGAAGATATGTTGAATAATTCCGGTATTTTGAACCAGGCTAACGGCACCAATGCAACGAAATACGGCAAGGATTCTGCCGCAGACGGCGAAAATAGCGCCGCCTTTGGTCATAAAGCAAAAGCGACAGCCAAAGGTGCGACGGCAGTTGGTCAAAATGCAACGGCGACGGCAGAAAATTCCGTGGCGCTTGGTAATGATTCCGTGGCGGATCGCGCCAATACGGTTTCTGTGGGCAGTGAAGGCAGAGAACGTGTGATTACCAATGTCGGCAGAGCGGTGAAGGACACCGACGCCACCAATTTCGGTCAGGTGAAAGATATGGTTTCCGCTTCGGAATCCCGTTTGAATAACAAGATCGACAAATCCAACCGCAAACTACGTGCGGGAATTGCAGGCGCTACGGCAATTGCCAGTATCCCGCAAGTGACCCAGCCGGGCGCGCACATGGTCGCCGTCGGTGTGGGTAACCATCATGGACAAAGCGCCGTGGCGGTAGGGTATTCAAAAGCCAGCGATAACAATAAAGTTATTTTGAAATTGAACGCCGGTGCGTCAACCCAAGGGGAATATAACCTCGGAGCCGGTATCGGTTATCAATGGAAATAATGGCTAAGCCTTAATTATCATCTCACCTGTTTTTGCAGGTGAGATTTTTTTATTAATGAATGAATTTATCCTTTTCGGAGATATGTATGTCGCGTAAATATAAAATCGGAATCACTTGTAATTTTGAATCCAGCGTGCCTGATATTTGGGCTAACGGCGTAAATCAAAATGTGGTTTTTCTTTATCGATTGTTTGAAGCCTCTTCCATTATTGAAGATGTGGTGTTGGTGTCTTGGGGACCGGAAAAAAAATCCACACCGCCGAGCGGCTTTATGATGGATGATGAAGCCTTGAAATGCGCCTATGTGGAAGATGTCATTGATGAGCTGGATGTGCTTATTGAAGGCACATTGGTGATTGAGCCGCAATATATGCACCGTATGCACGATCATGGCGGCAAGATCGTTTGCTACAAAATGGGCAACGATTATGTGATGGACATGGAATATTTTCTGTTTGATAAAAAAGGCGGTCGAACCTTTAACGGCACGCACTACGACAGCAACTGGATTATCCCGCAGAATATGAATATGTGCGCTTCCTATTTTGCCATTATGCACCGTTGTAATTCTTATCAGGTGCCGGCGATTTGGGCGCCGACCTTTTGCGATAAAGTGATTCGTCGTATTAAAAACGATCACAATATCGACTTTGGCTACAAACCGAATCAGGAGAAAAAATCCCGTCGTATGGCATCGTTTGAAGCCAATATAAATGTGTTTAAAACCTGTTTCACACCGATTTTAATTTGCGAGCAGGCATATCGCATGGCACCGGAAAAAATCGGGCACGTCTATATGTGTAACACTTACGATAAAAAAGACAATCCGACATTTTTCAATTTTATCGGGCGTACGGAGTTGGTGAAAGACAACGTGATGACGGTGGAGGGGCGTTATCAAATGCCGGATTTTCTCGCCCGTTACACGGATATCGTGGTCAGCCACCAATGGGAGAACGGTTTGAATTATGCGTATAATGACGCGCTTTATGGCGGTTATCCGTTTATTCATAATTCTAAATTGTTACCGAAAGGCGTCGGTTATTATTACGATCAGTTTGATGCGTTTGAAGGTGCGCGGGTGCTGCTGGATGTGATCGAGAATCATGATAAACAGCATGAGGAATATGTGAAGCGAGCCAAGGAATATTTGGAATCGCAGTCGCCGACCAATCCGGTGAATATTTATTGTTATGAGAAAGAATTAAAGCGCTTGTTTGAGGCGTGATATAAAAAAAAGGGCATAGTAGACAAAATAGTTGGTAAAAAGTGGGTTAAGACCT
>JACAWG010000057.1:311-728 GCA_017160915.1 Aggregatibacter actinomycetemcomitans | reverse complement strand
AACTCTTTCTATTTAGAAAATCCTTAATAAACACTATCTTACGCCTCCTTGTTAAGCCATTATGCACGGCTAATTTTTGTTTTAATTCTTTAAATAATCCCTCAAGTCGATTAGTGGTTTTTTCAATGCCTAAATCGGCATATTGTTCAAACGTAAATAAGTAATTCATATACCGCTTTAAGCTTGCATAAGCACTTCTGACATTGCGGTGTTTATAAGGAAAATAACCCTTTTCATTCGGCTTGTCCGAGCGTTCCGTCAAAAACGTTTGATGATTCCGATACCACGAATAGAGCCGGACATAAAAGTCATTTTTATGGCTGTTTTTAAGTGTCCTGACGAGCACTTTTAAGGCTTTCCCCGCCTCAGATTGATGCTTCTTACGCAATGCCCTCATGACGATTGCTACCATATGAA
>JACAWG010000057.1:0-261 GCA_017160915.1 Aggregatibacter actinomycetemcomitans | reverse complement strand
TCTCTTAGCCGATTAAATGCCATTTTATAATAAATGTCTTTTTCGGTTTTCACGATTTGGTGATAAATCACTTTTCCCGACAGCGAATCTAACAGCACAAGTACACCGAAATCCCGACCAAAGAAGGTGACGTCGGCAAGGATATTCAGTTGACGTTGTTGAGGAAGATTTAGCGCGGTTTTAGGCGCTTTATCAAGATAACGTTGGATGGTTCTTACCGAGCAGTGATACTTTTCGGCTAATTGTTTGTAGGTTTGTTTT
>JACAWG010000056.1:140008-151558 GCA_017160915.1 Aggregatibacter actinomycetemcomitans | reverse complement strand
AAGGTCTTAACCCACTTTTTACCAACTATTTTGTCTACTATGCCGATTTTGACCGCGTTTTTTAAGGCGGGATATAGCAATGTGGGTGCAAACGCACCCACAAGTTTTCAGATTATTTTGCGGATTTCCCAATCGCGTCCAATCCGCCCATGTACGGACGTAAGACTTCCGGCACGGTAATGGAGCCGTCGGCGTTTTGGTAGTTTTCCAGAACCGCCACCAAAGTACGTCCTACCGCCAAACCCGATCCATTTAAGGTGTGCACCAGACGGGTTTTCTTGTCGCCTTTTGAACGGCAACGGGCTTGCATACGGCGGGCTTGGAAATCCCACATATTGGAGCAGGAGGAAATTTCACGATAAGTATTTTGCGCCGGCACCCACACTTCCAAATCGTAGGTTTTGCAGGAGCCGAAGCCCATATCACCGGTACAAAGCAACACTTTGCGATACGGTAAACCGAGTAGCTGCAACACTTTTTCCGCATGACCGGTCAATTCTTCCAACGCCTCCATGGATTTTTCCGGCTCAACGATTTGTACCAATTCCACTTTATCAAATTGGTGCATACGAATTAAGCCGCGCGTATCACGTCCGTAAGATCCCGCTTCGGAACGGAAACACGGCGTATGTGCGGTCATTTTTAGCGGTAAATTTTCCGCCTCCAGAATTTCACCGCGCACCAAATTGGTTACCGGCACTTCCGCCGTCGGAATCAAGCCATAAGTGCGTTGCACCTCGTTCGGGTCTTGCCCTTCCAACGGTTTGGTGTGGAATAAATCTTCGCTGAATTTCGGCAACTGACCTGTGCCGTAAAGGGTGTCGTGGTTCACCAAATAAGGCACGTAGGCTTCGGTGTAGCCATGTTGTTCGGTGTGCAAATCCAACATAAATTGCGCAATGGCGCGGTGTAATTTGGCTACTTGCCCTTTCATCACCACGAAACGGGAACCGGTCAATTTCACCGCTGCGGCAAAATCCAAGCCCTGCAGATTTTCACCCAGGGTTACGTGATCTTTCACCTCAAAATCAAATTTACGCGGTTCGCCCCAGCGGGATACTTCAAGATTTTCGCTATCGTCTTTGCCTAACGGCACTTCATCGGCAGGAATATTCGGAATGTTTAAGGCGATGTCATTTAAGGCGTTTTGTACTTTATCCAATTCAACTTTACCCTGCTCCAATTCTTCCGCCATGTGGTCCACTTCCGCCAACAAAGGGGCGATGTCTTCACCACGGGCTTTTGCCGCCCCGATGGCTTTGGAACGGGCATTACGCTCCGCCTGTAAATTTTCGGTTTTGACTTGTAACGCTTTGCGTTGTTCTTCTAATTGCGTAATTTTTGCCGTATCCAGCACGAAACCGCGTTTAATTTTTAATTTTTCAGCCACTTCCGCCAGATTATTGCGTAATAAATTCGGATCGATCATAAGTTGTTACCTTTATTCTGTTGCTAATACCATATTGAAAATTGTGCTTATTCTATATCGTATTAACAAAATAGACTAGCAAAAACATGGACTAAAGTGCGGTCGTTTTTACGAACGTTTTTTCTCCGCCGCTAAAAATTTTTTAGCAAAACGCTTAAACGATTTAGTGTGCGTAAACGCTGAATTCTTAATGTCCGGAATTTTGATTTATCGCAACAATCTGCATAATTCTACTACTTAAGAAGTAGCCTTAATGTTAGACTAACACCGATTTTTTAATCACAAAATGACATTCATTTCTGGAGTACCTATGGAGTTTTTATCTAACCTCAGCGAAGGCACGCAATTTGCTATACAGCTTGCCATCGTCTTAATCTGTTTGTTCTACGGCGCGAAAAAAGGCGGTATTGCACTGGGTTTACTGGGCGGTATCGGTCTGATTGTGTTGGTTTTCGGCTTTGGCATCGAACCGGGCAAACCGGCAATCGACGTTATGCTTACCATCCTCGCCGTGGTGGTCACATCCGCAACATTACAAGCCAGCGGCGGTTTGGACGTGATGTTGCAAATCGCAGAAAAATTGCTGCGTAAAAATCCGAAATATGTGAGTATCCTCGCACCGTTCGTTACCTGTACCCTAACCATCCTTTGCGGTACCGGTCACGTGGTTTATACCATGTTGCCGATTATTTACGATATCGCCATTAAAAATAACATCCGTCCGGAACGCCCGATGGCGGCGAGTTCTATCGCTTCCCAAATGGGGATCATCGCGTCGCCGGTATCCGTTGCGGTGGTGACCTTAACTGCGTTCCTGGTGAATGCGCAAAATCACTTAGCCGGTTTCGACGGTTATTTGGATCTGTTAAAAATCACTGTACCATCCACCCTTTGCGGCGTATTGGCGATCGGGATTTTCAGCTGGTTCCGCGGTAAAGATTTAGATAAAGACCAAGAGTTCCAAGCGAAATTAAAAGATCCGGAATTCAAAAAATATGTGTACGGCGACAGCACTTCCCTGCTCGACAAAAAATTACCGCAATCCAGCTGGAACGCCATGTGGATTTTCTTCGGTGCCATTATTATCGTTGCCTTGTTGGGTTACTTTAAAGATTTGCGTCCGTCCTTCGAGAAAAGCGCACCGGCACAAGTGGTTGAAGTGGTATCCGATAATAAAGCGGTACAAAGTTTCAACGTAAAAGAAGGCAAAATCGTTGCCCTTGCCAAAGACGGCAAAGTGGCGCTTGATGTGAAAGACAGCAAAGCCAAAGCGCAAACCGCTTATGAAAATGTTGAAATTTACGACAACAAAGGCGTGTTGACACAGACCTTATCTGCGCAAGATAACAATGTGGTTATCACCGCCGGCGATAAAACGGACACCATTGCCAACGCTACTATCGCGCTCAAAGACACCGCGAAGAAAAAAGTGACTTTAGGCATGGTTCACGTTATCCAAATTTTCATGTTGTTAGCCGGTTCATTAATCATCATCTTTACCAAAACCGATGCGAGCAAAATCAGTAAAAATGAAATCTTCCGTTCCGGTATGATTGCATTAGTTGCCGTATTCGGGATCTCCTGGATGGCGGAAACCATGTTCACCGTCCATACCCCGATGATGAAAGCGGCATTAGGCGACATCGTAAAAGCCCACCCTTGGACTTACGCCGTGATGTTGCTATTAATCTCTAAATTCGTAAACTCACAAGCCGCCGCCTTAGTTGCCTTTGTGCCGTTGGCATTGAACATCGGCGTTGACCCGGCAATCATCCTTGCCTTCGCCGCCGCCTGTTACGGCTACTACATTTTACCGACTTACCCAAGTGACTTGGCGGCAATCCAATTCGACCGCTCCGGCACCACCCACATCGGTAAATTCGTTATCAACCACAGCTTTATCCTACCGGGCTTAATCGGTGTGATTACGTCCTGTATCTTCGGATATATCTTTGCGGGAATGTTTGGGTATTTGTAATTTAGATTGATTTAATCTTATTGAATGGAAAGGCTATTTCGTTGGAAGTAGCCTTTTTTATTTGTTGTTTTCTTTGCAGATAAACATTTTCTTAAGTGCGGTTAAATTTTGGAGCGTTTTTAAAGTAATCCCCTAAAAAACAATAAGAAAACCAACCTCACTTTTTGCCATGCTCCAACGGGGTCCCCATCTGAACCGCCTGAGCGGCTTGTAATTTTTAGGTAAATTTCGCTTGTTTGAGCGTAGCGAGTTAGACATTTAGCGTTAAAAAAATTGCAACTAAGCGAAGAAAAGCGGTGAAGCTGGGGTGCCTTTTTCTTTGCTTACTTTCTTTTGGGCAAACAAAAGAAAGTAAGGCGCCCCCGGGCGAAATCCCGACACCTATTTATATCGCTTCTTACCACTTTCCTGATCTAACCCCCTCAGCCATTCCAACTTCTCCTTAATCTTAATTTCCATGCCTCTGGTGGTTGGAAAATAGAATTGGGTGTCTTTCAGTTGTGGCGGGAAGTAGTTTTCGCCGGCGGCGTAGGCATTAGGTTCGTCGTGGGCGTAGCGGTATTCGGCGCCGAAGCCGAGGTCTTTCATGAGGTTGGTCGGGGCGTTGCGGAGGTGTTCGGGAACGTCGAAATCGGCGGATTCGGTCGCTAATTTTTTGGCGGCTTTGAAGGCGAGATAAACGGCGTTGCTTTTCGGTGCGACGGCTAAATAGACGATGGCTTGTGCAATGGCGCGTTCGCCTTCGGCGGCACCGACGCGGGTGAAACAATCCCAGGCGGCGAGCGCCACCTGCATAGCGCGCGGGTCGGCGTTACCGACATCTTCCGAAGCAATTGCCAATAAACGACGCGCCACATAAAGGGGATCGCCGCCGGCAGTGATAATGCGTGCATACCAGTATAACGCGGCGTCGGGAGCGGAGCCGCGAATGGATTTGTGCAGCGCGGAAATAAAATCGTAGAAACGGTCGCCTTGTTTATCGAAACGCGCCTGCCGTTCGCCCAACACTTCCGTGAGTAAAGTGCGGTCTAAAATTTTGCCGTTTTCCGATTCGCCCGCCATGTCCACCATCATTTCCAGGCAATTCAAGGCAAGGCGGGCATCGCCGTTGACGTATTCCGCCAACAGAGACAATAAATTCTCTTGTAAATTTAACCGCACTTTGCCCAAACCGTTTTCCGGGTCATCAATGGACTGCCGTAAAACCCGTTCGATTTCCTGCGCGGAAAGCGGTTTAAGAATGTAAACCCGCGCGCGGGAAAGCAAGGCGTTATTGAGTTCAAAGGAGGGATTTTCCGTGGTGGCGCCGATAAAAATAATGGTGCCGTCTTCAATGTGCGGCAGGAAAGCGTCTTGCTGGCTTTTATTGAAACGATGTACTTCATCCACAAACAAAATGGTGCGCAAACCCGCCAATTTGTTTTGTTTGGCTTTGTCGATGGCTTCACGGATTTCTTTAATGCCGCTGGTGACGGCGGAAATTCGCTCCACTTCCGCGTTAATACGGTGGGCGATAATTTCCGCCAAGGTGGTTTTACCGGTGCCGGGCGGGCCCCAGAAAATCATGGAATGGACATATCCCGCTTCAATGGCTTTGCGCAACGGTTTTCCTTCGCCCAATAAATGGGACTGACCGCAATATTGCGCCAACGTGGTGGGGCGCATTCTTGCGGCGAGCGGGCGAAAGTCATTTTCGTTGAAATCAAAGCTGAAGTTAGACATGGTCGAACCCGATTATTTTTTCCGTTGGTCGTCTAACTCGACGCCTTTCGGCACGCTGAATTTAAACAATCCGTCGTCTAAATTTTGGTTGGTAATATTGCGCAACACATATTGATTGGACTGCCCGTCTTTTTCAATGGTGCTGAAGCCCTTTAATACGCCGTTTGGATCAATACGAATATCAAATTGTTTGATGTTGCTGTTTTTCGCTTTCGGGGTTAACACGAAGGTATCGTCTTTTTGTTGCACGGTATATTGCGCCCAATGGCTTTTATCATCACTGGTCAGCAACACGAACGGGGTATTATTCACCGCATCTTTCACCCAATTGGCGGTAACCTGCTCCACAAAGGGATCGTAGAACCACAAAGTTTGTCCGTCGGCAATGATTTGGGTTTCCTGCGGAGATTTGGTATCCATACGGAATAAATTCGGGCGTTTGATTTGTAATTTTCCGTTGCCTTGTTGCACGTTTTTACCGTTCGCCGAACTCACGGTTTGCGCGAAATCCGCACTTAACACATCCACTTTGTTTAAGCGGTTTTGCAGCTCAACATCGGCATTTGCCCAAGCCACAGAAGAGAGACCAAGCAGAGAAAGTGCGGTCAGTTTTAGCAGTGTTTTTTTCATAACGTTACCTGTATTCCATGTAAGAAGGTGCGTTCACACGCACCTTGAGATTTGTTCATCAATAGACAAATAAACTGTCGTTTAATTCATTTAACGGATTAATAATCCGCGCCGCGCGCCAACACTTCACGTTTACCGTTCTGCACCGGCGAGACAATGCCCTGCTCTTCCAGTTGATCCATAATATTGGCGGCACGGTTAAAACCTACGCGGAAACGGCGTTGAATCGCAGAAATGGACGTGGTGCCTGTGCTGACCACAAATTCCACCACTTCGTCAAACAATTCGTCAATGTCGCCGCCGCGCTCGCCCATGCGTTCCGCGCCTGCGTCTTCTTCATCGCCGTCTAAAATGCCTTCAATGTAATTCGGTTTGCCGCGCGCTCTCCAGTCATCCACCACGCGCGCCACTTCGTCGTCGGACATAAAGGCACCGTGAATGCGGACTAATTCGGTAGAACCTTGCGGGGAATACAACATATCGCCTTTGCCCAATAAGGATTCCGCACCGCCCGCGTCAAGAATGGTGCGCGAGTCGATTTTGGTCGCCACGGTAAAGGCAATGCGGCTCGGCACATTGGCTTTAATCAAGCCGGTAATTACATCTACGGAAGGACGTTGCGTTGCCAAAATCAAGTGAATCCCCACCGCGCGGGCTTTTTGCGCCAAGCGGGCGATAAGTTCTTCCACTTGTTTGCCCGCCACCATCATTAAATCGGCGAACTCATCCACAATCACCACAATGTAACTCAGTTTTTCCAGCGGCGGCGGCAAGGTATCCATAGAATCGCCCGGTTTCCACAACGGGTTCGGAATCGGCATATTTAAGGCTTCATATTCGTCGATTTTCTCGTTAAAGCCTTCGATATTACGCACCCGCAACGCCGACAATAATTGGTAACGACGCTCCATTTCGTCCACACACCAGCGCAACGCATTCGCCGCTTTTTTCATGTCCGTGACCACTTCCGTTAGCAGGTGCGGAATGCCGTTATAGGTGGACAATTCCACCACTTTCGGGTCAATCATGATGAATTTCACTTCTTCCGGTTTCACGCGGTAAAGTAGGCTTAAAATCATGGTATTCACACCTACGGATTTACCGGAACCCGTCGTGCCCGCCACCAACAAATGCGGCATCTTGGCAAGATCCACCACCATCGGTTTGCCGCTGATGTCTTTACCTAACGCCATAGAAAGCAAGGCTTTGGAATTGCGGAATTCATCGCTGTCCAACACATCGCGCAACGGCACCATTTGACGGTGATCATTCGGCGTTTCGATACCGATATAAGGTTTGCCCGGAATCACTTCCGCCACACGAATGGAGCGGAACATCAGGGCGCGTGCCAAATCCGTATCCAATCCCGTAACTTTGGAGGCTTTCACGCCCGGATCCAATTCCAATTCATAGCGCGTGACCACCGGTCCCACTAAAACATCTTTGACTTTCGCTTTCACATTGAAATTGCGCAATTGTTGTTCAATGCGTTGTGAGGTTTCGACAATTTCCGCTTGGGTAATATCCTGTTCGCGGGTCGGACGATGTTCCAATAAATCCAAACTCGGCAACGGCGTCGTCGGTTTTTCGATGTTCTTTTTATGTTGCTGAAACGCAGGGTGAATCAAGGAATCGCCGTAAGGACGATAATTGGCTGCCTTCGGCGCGGTTTCCGCCGTTGGTTCCTGCACAATTTGCTGATAAACGTCCTGCGCGCCCATGTCTTTCGCGCGCTGTTCCATTTCCTGCAAACGTTGTTGTTCTTGCGCGGCAAATTGGCGGGCGAGTTCGCTTTGTTCAGGATCGTCCTCCGCCACATTAACTTCCGGTTCAGCCAACGACACGCTCGGCATGTCCTCGGACGTCGCAAATTTGCCGCCAAAATCGACCGCACTTTTCTCTTCGCCGAAAGCATTTGTCTGTTGCCATGCCGGGGTAAAATCCTGTTGCGTCGGCAATTCCACCTGGCTGTGCTGCGTGGAAATACTCACATTCGGCAGGGTTTCCTGCTGCTCAAAATCATATTTCACGAATTCATCCGGATTTTCCGACGCAAACGCATTAACCTCGCTCCCATTATTCATCGGCAAAGGCGTCACATCCGGCGCTTTTGATAAGCCGGAAATATTGATGAACTCCGCAGGATTGACCAGTTCCGTCGTCTGCTCCGCCGTTTCTTGTGCCGGCATTTCGCCAATCACGATTTCTTCCGGCGGTTCCTCCGATTGAATTTCTTCGCTTTCGGTCTCTTCATTTTCTTCCGCTTCAGGCGGATTTTGCATGGTCAGCCAGCGATAGAATTTCATTAATAAACGAATAAAAGACGCGCCGGAACAGAAAATAAAGCCCACCGCCGCAAAAATCACGGCAAGCAAGGATACGCCGAACTTGCCCAAACTCGGGTATAAATTCAGGGTCAAGCTACCGCCCAACACGCCTCCCGCCAGGTAAGACGTCGGGTTATTCAGTGAAAGGGTGGCAAGCACGGTTAAACCGCAAAGCAACAAAATGAAACCGAACGAACGCAATGCGAATTTAGTCCAAGTGAGATTTTCCACCCGCTTGGAGCGAATTAAATAAACCGGAATGAAAAATAAAATGAAAGGGATCAGATTGCCTATGTAACCGAAAAAGACAAAAAACAAATCCACAAACCACGCGCCGAACGCGCCCGCTTTGTTGATGGTTTCCGGCGCAAAGCTGGACGTTGCCCAAGAATTGTCCAGCGGTGTATAGCCCGACCAGGCGATAATCAGATACAAACCGAAAAGTGCGGTCAATCCTAACAGCAAATGTAATAGGTAATACTTCGGCGAAAAATGTTCGGTAATATGTTTAATCATGCGCTATTTTAACTGTAAAAAATTTGTTTGTTTCACTTCTTCCATCACCACATAGGTACGCGTGTCGTTCACCCCGGGCAGGCGCAGTAAGGTGGTTCCCAGCAATTTACGGTAAGCCGCCATATCCGCCACCCGCGTTTTCAATAAATAATCGAAATCACCGGAAACCAAATGGCATTCCTGAATTTCATCCAACTGCTGCACCGCCGCGTTAAATTCTTCAAACACATCGGGCTTGCCACGTACCAGCGTAATTTCCACGATCACTAACAATGGCGAATCCAATAATTCGGGATTCAACAAAGCACGATAGCCCATAATCACGCCCTGCTTTTCCAACCGCTTCACCCGCTCCAGGCAAGGCGTCGGCGACAATCCCACTTTCTTGGACAAATCAATATTGGAAATTTTTCCGTTACGTTGCAATTCGTTGAGAATTTTTATGTCGATAGCATCAAGGGCTTTGGGTAGTTTTTTTTCCATGAGGTTTGAGCTGAGTTTGAAAATTGAGGGGAGATTTTAGCGTAATTTGAGGGAAAATTCAGTAATAAAGTGAGGGATGTTGTTTTGGGGTTGGTATATCGGGTTTCGCCGATGGCGAGTTCCTATTTTCGCCAAGGCGACCTTCTTTCTTTTGCCTGCCCAAAAGAAAGAAGGCAAAGAAAAGGGCACCCCGGATAAATTGCTTTTCCTCTCTTAGCATTAATTTTTTTCACGGAAAATTTCTAACTCACTACAGCTCAAACAAAAGAAATTTTCCTAAAAATTAACGCACGTTCGGGCAATTTATACGGGGACCCCATTGGCACGTTATTTGAAAAGTGCGGTTTATTTCAGATTTGTTTTTTAAGCTAAAAAACAAGTGAAAATACACCGCACTTTAAGTTTTGCGAAATAAAGAAAGGTTATTCGGAGAAAGAATAATTTCCCCCGTTTAAGGCGCCCCTTTTTCAAAGGATTTTTTAGGGAAGTTACGCCAGCGACGCGTCAAGCGGAGTCTGCTAACTTTCCGTTAAAAAAAATTCTTAGAAAAAGGGAAAAGCGACTTATCCGGGGTCGCCTTTCTTTTGGTTCCTTTTCTTTGGCGAAGCAAAGAAAAGGAACGCTCAGCTGAAACCCAATTTAAAACCGATCCAACACCCCAATCGCATCACCCAACTTCCGTACCGTGAACACCTCCATATTCTCCACCTTATGTTTCGGTTTATTGCCAAAAGGCACGATGGCGCGTTTGAAGCCATGTTTGGCGGCTTCGCTGATGCGTTCCTGACCGCTTGGTACGGGGCGGATTTCGCCTGCCAAGCCCACTTCGCCGAAGACCACTAAATCCTGTGGCAGCGGGCGGTTGCGGAAGCTGGAGATGAGTGCGAGGAGTAAGGCTAAATCCGCGCCGGTTTCGGTCACTTTAACGCCGCCCACCACGTTCACAAAGACATCCTGATCCGCCATTTGCAAACCACCGTGGCGGTGCAAAACGGCAAGTAATAAGGCGAGGCGGTTTTGTTCTAGCCCCACGGCGACACGGCGCGGGTTGGCGAGCATAGAATGATCCACTAAGGCTTGAATTTCCACCAACAGTGGGCGCGTGCCTTCCCATAGCACCATCACGGAACTGCCGGGCGTTTGTTCGTCGCCACGACTCAAAAAGATCGCCGACGGGTTTTTCACTTCGCGCAGCCCTTGTTCCGTCATGGCGAACACGCCTAATTCGTTTACGGCGCCGAAACGGTTTTTATGGCTGCGTAAGGTACGGAAGCGGGAGTCCGTTTCGCCTTCCAATAATAAAGAACAGTCAATGGCGTGCTCCAACACTTTCGGTCCGGCAAGGGTACCGTCTTTGGTAACGTGCCCCACCATCACAATCGCCACTTGGCGGGTTTTCGCGTAGCGGGTTAAAAATGAAGCGCATTCACGCACTTGTGCCACGCTGCCGGGGGAAGACTGAATGTCCGCCAAGTGCATGACCTGAATGGAGTCAATGACGATAATCTGCGGTTTGAGCTGATCCGCCAGGTTACAAATTTGCTCTACGGAAGTTTCCGACAGCATATTCAATTTTTCCGGCGGCAAGCCAAGGCGTTTGGCTCGCATCGCCACTTGTTGTAAGGATTCCTCGCCGGTGACATAAAGTGCGGTCATTTTTTGCGATAAATTACACATCACTTGTAACAATAAGGTACTTTTCCCCGCCCCCGGGTGACCGCCGATAAGAATTGCGCTGCCCGGCACGACACCGCCGCCCAGTACACGATCCAGCTCAAAAAATCCGCTACTGAAACGCGGGGTTTCCTGCAGGCTGATTTCACTTAAGGTTTGAATTTTGGCACGGGTTTCGCCCGCATAGCCACTAAACCGATCCGCTTTATTATTTGAGCCGGAAACCAACCGCACTTCGGTAATGGTGTTCCAGGCTTTACAGGCGGAACATTGCCCCTGCCAGCGGGAATATTCCGCACCGCAATCGTTACATACATAAGCTGTTTTTGCTTTTGCCATAGATTATCTGCCGATAGTTAAAGTGATGAGATGAAGCATACGTTGGGCGTATTGCGGCGTTTGAATCAGTTCAAGCAATTTATTCATCGCCAGGGCGTTATCTTTGCTTTCGCTGTGCAGACGAATGATGTGGTGAAGTTGCGCCAATATGCGATCATTTTCTTCGGTCAACGCCGTCAATACATCGTCCTGCGCATAATGCCGATTGGCTGCCAATTGCTCGTTCAATGCCGCTTCCAACAGGGATTTATTGTCTTCATAATAATGATACAAATTGAAAAACGCGCCTACCCGCTCAACGGTTTTGATAAAATCGCCGGCAAAGAAATCTGCCCCTAACGCCAAGGTTTCTTCCACTAAAGATTGCTCGTAGCCCAAAAGTGCGGTCACAAAATCCAACGTATTTTGAACGTTGGCTTTGCCAACGACCCCATCGGGGCGAACAATCGAAC
>JACAWG010000056.1:113712-139958 GCA_017160915.1 Aggregatibacter actinomycetemcomitans | reverse complement strand
CGACCCCATCGGGGCGAACAATCGAACTTGATTCGATTGTGAGTAATTTTTCCGCCTGTAAAACGCCGCGCCAATGTTCGATCCAATCACTTGATTGGGCACTTTTTCCCTGCGCCAATCGATAACCGCGTTTGGCTTTACTTACGGAAGAAAAATGTACGCTGCCTTCATAGCGGGTTAAGAAATCCGTTACAAAGGCAAAAAATGGCGCCAATTCGCCGGATTTGATTTCAAATTCTATTTCGCGGATAGGTTGCTGTTTGTCGCCTGCCATCACACTGCCCTGATCAAACGCCACTTCAATTTGGCAATTGGGCGCATATTGCACCAGCCAGCTTTGGCGTTCGAAATCCGTGCTGAAAACGGGGTGCAATTCCGCCTTTGGATTGCCGAGCTGTAAGCCGTGTTTTTCAATTAACGCGTTCAAATCAGGCTTGGCATCGGGCAAGGTCACATTGTATTCGGGGCGCACGTGCAGCCCACCGGAAACATTGCCGTCGGTTTTTAGCGTTAACGTGTAATTGTCCTGCTGACGGCGAACCCGCAAGCCCATTTTATGTTGGGTAAAAAACTGATCGGAGGTGTCGTAATAGGTGTTGGCTAAAAAATCGCATTGTTTTTTAACCACCTTGAAATGATTCAAGATTTTGTCTAATTGTGCTACATCGACAAAATCCACCGCTAACTTTAATTCAATTTCATCCTGCATTATAAAATCCTTTAAAGATCATGAGGTTTTATCTTCTTACCTGATTGATGAAGGGCTCATTATCCAATAAATAAGGGGATTTTTCGATTAAAATCGTGAATTTTTCATCAACATAATGTAATATGCGCCTGAATTATTAACCTTCCTTAAAGGAGTCACTTTTTATGGCAATGAATAATATCCTCGGATTATTTGCCCACTCCCCTTTAAAACCCCTACAGAAACATTCCAATAAAGTTACCGAATGTTGTGAATTATTAATCCCTTTTTTTGAAGCGACATTTAGCACCGACTGGGTGAAAGCGGAACAAATTCGTTTGGATATTTCCGCCCACGAACGTCAGGCAGACGCGTTAAAACGTGAAATTCGTTTAAAATTACCGCGCGGTTTATTCATGCCAATCGATCGTACGGATTTATTGGAATTAGTGACCCAACAAGACAAATTGGCAAACTACGCCAAAGACATTGCCGGTCGTATGATCGGGCGTCAGTTCGGTATTCCGGAAGAAATGCAAAACGAATTTATGAGCTATGTGCGTCGCAGTCTGGACGCCACCGAACAGGCGCATAAAGTGATCGAAGAAATGGATCAATTGCTGGAAACCGGTTTCAAAGGTCGTGAATTGAATTTCGTCAATCAAATGATTAACGAACTGGATATCATCGAAGACGACACCGACCAAATGCAAATTAAGTTACGCAGAATGTTATTTGATATTGAAGATCGTTTTAACCCGATTGATGTGATGTTTTTATACAAAGTCATCGAATGGGTCGGCGTGCTTGCCGATCAGGCTCAACGTGTCGGTTCGCGCATTGAATTGATGTTGGCGCGTTCATAATTTCCATTTATTCAGGAATTTTTCAATGGAACTACTCAATCAATACGGTTCGTTGTTAATCGTAATCACCGCGATTTTCGGCTTTTTTATGGCCTTTGGTGTAGGTGCCAACGATGTTTCAAATGCTATGGGAACATCTGTTGGCTCAGGAACTATCACGGCAAAACAAGCCATTTTCATTGCAATGATTTTTGAAGCTGCCGGTGCTTATTTAGCCGGCGGTGAAGTGACAGAAACCATCAAAAGCGGCATCATCGACACCATGGAATTCGTCAATGAACCAGAAGTGCTAGTTTTCGGGATGATGGCAGCCCTCTTCGCGTCGGGAAGCTGGTTATTAATCGCCTCCAAAATGGGCTGGCCGGTATCCACCACACACTCCATCATCGGTGCCATCATCGGCTTTGCCTGCGTCACCGCCGGACCGCATTCGGTGGATTGGAGCAACATCCGAAATATCGTCGGCAGTTGGTTTGTTACACCGGTGATTGCCGGTTTATTGGCTTATGCCATTTTTATCAGCACGCAAAAACTGATTTTCGACACGGAAAGCCCGCTTAAAAACGCACAAAAATATGGTCCTTATTACATGGGCGTCACCATTTTTATTTTGTGTATCGTTACCCTAACCAAAGGTTTAAAACACGTCGGCTTAAATTTAACCGGCAGCGAGAACTTCCTGATTTCTTTTGTTATCAGTGTCATCGGCGTCGTTTACTGCTATTTCTATTTTCGTAGCGAAAAATTCAAACAAAGAATGCTACAAGGCGGTGCCTTTAGCGGCGTAGAAAAAATCTTCAGCATTTTAATGCTAATGACCGCCTGCGCCATGGCATTTGCCCACGGTTCTAACGACGTGGCGAACGCTATCGGTCCGCTTTCCGCCGTGGTTTCCATTATCGAACACGACGGTCAAATCGTGAACAACTCCCCTCTCGCTTGGTGGATTCTGCCTCTGGGCGCGTCCGGTATCATGGTTGGCTTGGTGGTGATGGGCTACAAAGTGATGGCAACGATCGGCACGGGCATTACGGATTTAACCCCGAGCCGCGGTTTCGCCGCGCAATTTGCCACCGCCATGACCGTGGTTGTAGCATCCGGCACAGGCTTGCCGATTTCCACAACCCAAACCTTAGTGGGTGCGGTATTGGGTATCGGCTTCGCACGCGGGATTGCGGCAATTAACATGACCGTAATTCGTAACATCGTGGTTTCATGGATTGTTACCCTGCCTGCCGGCGCATTATTCTCCATTATTATTTACTATTTGCTCCAAGCGATTTTCCATTAATCAGCCTAAAAAAGTGCGGTCATTTTTCACCGCACTTTTAATTTTTATTCATTAACTTAGGGCTTACAACATGCAAAAAACCATTAACTACGTTCTCGCCTTAACCTTTCTGGGACTAGGTGTCGCCGCTCAGGCGGAAACCAAGTATGTAACGGAAAACCTTTCCACTTATTTGCGTAAAGGCGCGGGCGATCAATATAAAATCGCCGGTGCAATTCAATCGGGCGAACAGGTCACCGTATTGGATCAAAAAGATCGATACACCCTGATTCGCGACGGTAAAAACCGCGAAGCCTGGATTTTAACCAACGAACTGAGCAATGAAGCCAGCAGCAAACTGGAAAATCCGAAATTAAAAAGCCAAATTCAGGAATTAAGCCTCAAATTAAGCCGTTTGGACGGCGACTGGCAACAACGCACCGTTGAAATGCAACGCCGCACCAAACAAGCGGAGCAACAAAGCAGCGAACTCTTAGAACAAAATTCACAGCTGAAACGCGAATTGGAAATCACCAAAAACAAAAACCGCGATTTGGAAGCCATGTTAGACGCAGGCAAGCGCGAAATTGCCATTCAATGGTTTATTTATGGCGGTTCTGTGCTTGGTGTCGGCTTGTTAATCGGGTTGATTTTACCGTTAATCATGCCGAAACGCCGTCGTCGTGATGGTTGGGCATAATGTCCGAAAATTCTTTTCAAATTTACTTGGTTGGCGGGGCTGTGCGCGATCAGCTCCTCAATCTGCCCGTTAAAGATCGCGATTGGGTTATTGTGGGCGCCACGCCGGAAGCACTGCTCCAACAAGGCTATCATCAAGTGGGAAAAGATTTCCCCGTTTTTTTGCACCCGCAAACCAAAGAAGAATACGCACTCGCCCGCACGGAGCGTAAATCAGGTTCTGGCTACACCGGCTTTATCTGCGATTTTTCCCCCGATATTAATCTGGAACAGGATTTAATCCGCCGCGATCTCACCATCAACGCCATGGCGCAGGATTTGCAGGGCAACCTGTTTGATCCTTACGGCGGCGCACAGGATTTAGCCGACCGCGTGTTACGCCACGTTTCCCCCGCTTTTATTGAAGATCCCTTGCGTGTACTGCGCGTGGCACGCTTTGCCGCCCGTTATCATTATTTAGGTTTCAACATTGCCGAAGAAACCCTGCAATTAATGAAAGATCTCACCGCCCAAGGGGAGCTGCAACATTTAACCGCCGAACGGGTGTGGGCGGAAACGGAAAAAGCGCTAAACGAGAAAAATCCTGAAATTTATTTTGAAACCTTACGTCTGGTCGGTGCGCTCAAGGTGTTATTCCCTGAATTGGATGCCCTTTATGGCGTACCGAACCCGGCGAAACATCACCCGGAAATTGACAGTTTCGTACACACCATGATGGTGTTAAAACAGGCGACATTGCTTTCCGAACAGGTAGATTGCCACAAAAGTGCGGTGCGTTTTGCCGCCATTTGTCATGACTTAGGCAAAGCCAAAACGCCGAAACAAAACTGGCCGCATCATCACGGTCATGAAAAGCTCGGTATTGCGCCGACCCAAAGCCTGTGCAAGCGCTTAAAAGTGCCAGGTTATTATCAGCAACTGGCGGAACTCGCCTGCGAATATCACACCCACATTCACAAAATTTTTGAATTACGCCCGGAAACCATCGTCAAACTGTTCAATACCTTTGATGTTTGGCGCAAACCGTTACGTTTCATGGAATTTTTGCTGGTATGTTTTGCCGATACGCGCGGACGCAAAGGCTTCTCGCACATTGCATACCCGCAACAGGAATTTGCCGTCGCCTTATATCAGGCGGCATTGAAGGTGGATATTCAATCCATCATCGCGGCGGGCTTTGAAAATAAAGCCATTCGCGATCAGTTAAACCGCGGGCGGATTTTCGCCGTGAAGCAAAAACGCACGGAAATTCTACCGCACTTTAAACCATCAGCATAAGGTTGCCGCGCTCGTTGCGAACCGTAAAATAACCACCATTTTTTGGGGATAAAGATTGTTTATGAAAAAACTAAAATCCTACGTTTTACTCGTGTTAGCCGCGTTATTTTTAACCGCTTGCGTCACCGATCAGGAACGCCCGACTAACGTGAAATACATCGAAAAAACCGACCGCACTTGGCAGCAACATTTCACCCAATTAAAACAAATCCAAAGCTATCAGGCACTGGGACAATTAGGTTACATCAGCAACAAAGAACGCTTCTCCACGCGTTTCGACTGGCAATATAACAACCCGCGCGATTACACCCTGAAACTCTACTCCACCATCAGCAGCGAAACCCTGCAGATTCAAATGCACGAGCAAGGCATGACCATTTCCGACAACAAAGGACGCCAGCGCTCCGCCGCCGATGCGAAAATGTTGCTACGTGAAATTATCGGCATGGATTTTCCGCTGGAACAATTCGCTTTCTGGCTAAAAGGTCAACCGGAAGATAACGCCGATTATCAAGTGGGAGAAAACCATCTGTTAGCCACTTTCAGTCGTACCATCGACGGTAAACCTTGGACGGCGGACTATTTGTCCTACCACATGAATCGCCGTCCGCCGATGCCGGAAAATATTTTGCTGAAAACGGAAGGGCAAACGTTGAAAATCCGCGTAGATGAATGGCTGTTTCAATGAAAACGTATCAATTTTCCACCGCACTTTTCACGCCCGAAGCCTTGCAAAACGAACAAGGTTTCCGCTTTCCCTGCCCGGCAAAGCTGAATCTTTTTTTATACATTAACGGCAAGCGGGCGGACGGCTACCACGAGTTACAAACCCTGTTTCAGTTTGTCGATTTCGGCGATTGGCTACACATCAACGTGCGTTCGGACGGCGAGATTCGTTTAACTTCCGCCATTGCCGATTTAAAAGCGGAAGACAATTTAATTTATCGCGCGGCGAAATTGCTGCAACAGCATACCGGCTGCACGCTGGGCGCCGATTTATTGTTAGATAAAATCCTGCCTGTGGGCGGCGGCGTGGGCGGCGGTTCGTCCAACGCGGCAACGACATTGGTCGCCTTAAATCATTTATGGAAAACCGGCTTGAACACCGGGCAGCTTGCCGAACTGGGCTTAACCCTCGGCGCCGACGTGCCGATTTTTGTACACGGCAAAGCGGCATTTGCGGAAGGCGTAGGCGAAAAAATTACGTACTGCGAACCGTCGGAAAAATGGTATCTGGTACTCAAACCGAATGTGTCCATTTCCACTGCCGTAGTGTTCTCCGACCCGCACCTGCCACGCAATACGCCGAAAAAACCGCTGCCACAATTACTGGCGGAAAAATACGCAAACGATTGCGAAAAAGTTGTGCGAGATCATTATTCAGAGGTTGAAGAATTACTGAACTGGTTGGTAAAATATGCACCGGCCAGATTAACCGGGACTGGTGCTTGCGTTTTTGCGGAATTTGATGATGAAAAATCCGCCCAATCAGTTCTCCAAGCCAAACCAAAAAATTGTTTTGGTTTCGTCGCAAAAGGATTAAATCATTCTCCCTTGCATGAAATGTTGAAAAACGTGCCTGATTCAACGAATTAACCAACTTATTTACAACCTAACTCCTGAGGTCAAATTTACGATGCCTGATATTAAACTCTTCGCCGGTAACGCCACGCCGGAACTCGCGAAACGCATTTCCGAAAGCCTGTTCACCAAATTAGGTGATGCCACCGTGGGTCGTTTCAGCGATGGTGAAGTGCAAGTCCAAATTAACGAAAACGTGCGCGGTAGCGATGTGTTCATCATTCAATCCACCTGCGCACCGACCAACGATAATTTAATGGAATTATTGGTGATGGTTGACGCATTACGTCGCGCTTCCGCCGGTCGTATTACCGCCGTCATCCCTTATTTCGGCTATGCCCGTCAGGATCGCCGTGTACGTTCCGCGCGCGTACCGATTACCGCCAAAGTGGTGGCGGACTTCCTTTCCAGCGTCGGCGTTGACCGCGTATTAACCTGCGATTTGCACGCCGAACAAATTCAAGGCTTCTTTGATGTGCCGGTAGATAACGTGTTCGGTTCACCGGTCTTACTTGACGACATTCGCAAAAAAACCGACCTCGTCAACCCAATCGTGGTTTCCCCGGACATCGGCGGTGTGGTTCGCGCCCGTGCCGTGGCAAAATTATTGAACGACACCGACATGGCGATCATCGACAAACGTCGCCCGCGCGCCAATGTGTCCCAAGTCATGCACATTATCGGTGATGTGGCGGATCGCGATTGTATTCTGGTTGACGACATGATCGACACCGGCGGTACTTTATGCAAAGCGGCGGAAGCTCTGAAAGAACGCGGTGCAAGACGGGTATTCGCCTACGCCACCCACGCCGTGTTCTCCGGCTCGGCGGCAAAAAATCTTGCCAGCGACGCCCTCGACGAAGTGGTGGTCACCGACACGATCCCGCTTTCACCGGAAATCCGTGCATTAGGCAAAGTCCGCACCTTAACCTTATCCGGCATGCTTGCCGAAGCCATTCGTCGCATCAGCAACGAAGAATCCATTTCCGCGATGTTTAACGAGTAATAAAAACACCCGTAAAAACCACCGCACTTTAAACACAAAAGGCTTAGTAAAAACTAATCCTTTTGTTTTGCCCGTGCATTCGAACTAACCGCCCGCCGCATTGTTGTGCTATAATCGCGCCACATTTCATTTAACAACCCATTTTAATTTATCAGTGAAGGTGTCCCATGAAAAAATTACTTCTTGTCCTCGCCAGCATTTTAACCCTCGCCGCCTGCTCCCAACCGAAAGATATTTACTTCAACGGTTCCGAAGGCTCCCACTCCGGTTTGAAATACGATAAAGCCACGAAAACCTTTGGGGTTAACAACTAAAAAAAGTGCGGTGGAAAATTTAACTGTTTTTTCCACCGCACTTTTTCTTTCCGCTAAATATTCATTTCCTGGAATAAATTCAGTTTATCGGGCACTAAATACACTTGCTCGCCCAGTTGGTACTGCGCTTGCAGATAATTGCTTTTAGTCAAAATCACTTCAATAGGCTGTTCGCTTTGCGGGCTGTTCACTTCCACCCTAACAATAAACCCGATGGTATTGATATGGCTGATATTGCCTGTGGCGAGCGCATTTTCGGCATGACGCGAAAGGGTGAGCTCATAAGGGCGAATATACGCCGTCGCCGATTGATTATCCACCGCGTTGGTGGCGTTGCTGTGGGATTGCAAATTATGGGCAAACTCACCAACCACCAAGTTACCGCGTTCCACATGCCCGTGGAACACGTTCACATCGCCCACAAATTGCGTGACAAAAGGCGTTTGCGGCGCATGATAAATTTGATTCGGTTCATCCACCTGCTCAATTTGCCCCTGATTCATCACCACAATGCGGTCGGACATATCCAGCGCTTCATCCTGATCATGAGTGACAAAAATGCTGGTAACGTTCAGTTCCTGTTGCAAATCCCGCAACCAACGACGTAATTCTTTACGCACCTGCGCATCCAGCGCCCCGAAAGGTTCGTCCAATAACAACACTTTCGGTTGCACCGCAAGGGAGCGCGCCAAAGCAATGCGCTGCTTCTGCCCGCCGGAAAGCTGATTCGGGTAGGCATTCGCCAGCCATTCCAATTTCACCAGCTTTAAAAGTGCGGTCACTTTTTCCCGTATTTCTTCCTTGCCCGGTCTCTCTTTACGCGCCTTCACCTGCAATCCGAACGCCACATTGTCAAACACCGTCATATTCTGAAACAAAGCATAATGCTGAAACACAAACCCTACGCCACGTTCCGCCGCGGAAAGGCGCGTCACCTCTTTTTCCCCGAATAAAATCTTCCCGCTATCGGCAAACTCCAGCCCGGCAATAATGCGCAACAACGTCGTCTTCCCGCACCCGCTGGGACCAAGCAACGCCGTCAGACGATGGTTGGGGAACGTCAGATTGATATTTTTTAAGGCATGGTAAGCACCAAAGTGTTTTTGGAGATTTGTGAGAGTAATGGACATACTGTGATCCTGTGTTTGCTTTGTGTTTATTAATTTTGCCCGCCTCTTTCAAGGGACATTTTTAGCTTTCTTTCCTGCACCATCCGCACCACGCTCTGTACGCCCAGCGTCAAAATCGCCACGACCGCCAATAAACTGGCGCAGGCAAAGGCGGCGACAAATTGATATTCGTTATAGGTAATTTCCACATACAACGGAATGGTATTGGTTAAGCCGCGGATGTGTCCGGACACCACGCTGACGGCGCCGAATTCGCCCATGGCGCGGGCATTGCTAAGGATGACGCCGTAAATCAGCGCCCATTTAATTTTCGGCAGCGTAACCCGCCAAAAGAGCGTCCAGCCTGATGCGCCGAGGATTAACGCGGCTTGTTCTTCGCTGTTACCTTGTGCGGTCATGCTTGGCAGCAGGGATTTGGCGATGAGCGGGAAAGTGACGAATAAGGTCACGATGACAATGCTTGGGGTAGCGAACATAATGCGAATATCGTGTTTGGCAAGCCACGCGCCCCATAAGCCGTCCAGCCCGAAAAGCAGCAAGAACATTAAACCCACCACCACCGGAGAAATGGAAAACGGCAGGTCTAAAAGGGCGGTTATCAGGCTTTTTCCCTTGAAGTTGAAATAGGCGATAGTCCACGCCATGACAACGCCGATAAACAAATTAATCGGCAATACAATCAACGACACTTTAATCGTCAGCCAAATGGCGGCAAGGGCTTCTTCATCGTGAATTGCCTGCCAAAATAAATGAAAACCCTGCTCTAAAGCGTAATAAAACACGGTGAACAATGGGAGCAACAAGATCACGGTAAAGAAAAGAAGCCCGACTGCGATCAACGTCCATTTTTGCCAATTTATGCCCATCGTTACCTCACCTGGCTCATGCGTTTTGCCACTGTCCATTGGGCAAAATTAATCAAAAAGATCAAAATAAAGGAAATCGTCAGCATAAATAACGCCACCACGGAAGCTCCTTGCACGTCATATAAATCCAGTTTTGACATGATGATCAAAGGGGCGATTTCCGACACCAAAGGTACATTGCCGGCGATAAAAATCACCGAGCCGTACTCACCCAAAGAACGGGCGAATCCCATTCCCGCACCGCCGATGATTGCCGGCAGCAAGGCGGGAATGATCACTTTACGCAAAATGGTGAATTTCCCCGCGCCAAGAATCTGTGCGGCTTCTTCAAACGCCGGATCCAAATTGGCAAGCACGGGCTGAATGGCGCGTACCACAAAAGGCAAACTGACGAAAATCAACGCGACGGCAATGCCGCTCGGCGTATAGGCGATTTGAATGCCGATCTTCGCCAATAATCCGCCGATAAGTCCCGTCGGCGCGTATAACGAAGCCAAGGCAATGCCTGCCACGGCGGTGGGTAAGGCGAAAGGCAAATCGATAAACCCGTTAATCCATTGCTTGCCCGGAAAATCATAACGCACCAAAATCCACGCCAGCAGGAAGCCGAACACCACATTAATCAATGTCGCCACCAGCGCCATACGAAAAGACAGCAAAATGGACGCCGTCACCCGCTCGCTGGCGATAATTTGCCAGATACTCTGCCAATCCATCTGTAACGCACTGAATAACAATAGGATTAACGGTAGCAACACCATTGAGCCGAGCCAACTTAAGGTGACGAACATACCGCGTTTAAAACCGGGTAAAACGGTTTGCATTTCACTTCTCCAACGTTTTTTCCCACAGGAACATTTAAAAATGCTTAAAAAAATAACCGCACTTTTTATAAGGCGCAAAGATCAGAAATTTATTTATCATTCCATTTGGAAATAAGTAACCGATTGCTATCCATACGAATATTCAATTTAGTTATATAAAATTCAAATTTGTTATTTTTTTAATCATTTCTTTTGCGCTATAAATTAGCCCCAGAAAATGCAAGGGATTAATTATAGGAGCAGGCAATGAAAAAAATGGTTTTATTTTCAGCAGTTTCATTGCTTACGGCAGCGTCCATTATTACCGCCTGCCTGCATCACAAAAACGATGCGCCGAAAGTATTGTTGAATGTGTCCTATGACGTGATTCGTGATTTTTATAAAGATTACAACGTTGCCTTTCGTCAGCAATATGCGCCCGATGTAATGATTTCCCAATCTCACGGCGGCGCCAGCAAACAAGTGCTCAGCGTGTTGAACGGTTTACCGGCGGATGTGGTGACGCTGACCCAAAGTAACGACATTGACGCCTTGGTAAAAAAAGGCTTGGTCAACCCCGACTGGCAACAGGCGTTACCCAATCAGGCAACGCCTTTCGGGTCGGTGATGGTGTTTTTGGTGCGTAAAGGTAACCCGAAACAGATTCAGGATTGGTCGGATTTAACCCGTGAAGAGGTAAAAGTGGTGTTTGCCAACCCGAAAACCTCCGCCAACGGTCGTTTTGCTTATTTATCCGCTTTCGCTTATGCACAGAAACACAGCGACGATCCCAATGGGTTTATGTTGCGTTTATTGCGTAACGTGCCGGTGCTGGAAGCGGGCGCACGCGGCGCCAGTATTTCCTTTACCCAGCGCCATATCGGCGATGTGTTGATTACGCCGGAAAATGAAGCGGCACTGGCGGCGAAAACCTTGGGTAGCGAGCATTTTGATCTGGTGTATCCGAGCCTCAGCGCCTACACGCCGGTGCTGGTGGCGGAAGTCAATGCCAACACCCGACACAACGGCACGCAAGCGTTGGCACAAACTTATTTACGCCATTTATGGTCGGCGCAAGGGCAAGAAATTGCCGCCCAAAATTATTTCCGTCCGAGCGATGAAAAAACAGCGAAAAAATACACCGCACTTTTTCCGCCGGTCAACAGTTTCGATGTCAATCAACAGTTCGGCGATTGGCAACAGATTAACCAACAGCATTTTGTCGATAACGCCCTTTTTGATCGACTTTATATCGCCGCGCAAAGCCGCGCGAAACAGCATATTAAGGAGTGATTGATGCACTATTTTCCCCTCTTCGCCGATTTGAAATCACGCCCCGTTCTCGTTGTGGGAGGCGGTTCGGTGGCGGCGCGTAAAGTGAATCTGCTCCTGCAGGCTAACGCGGAAGTGCGCATCGTGGCACAAAAATTAAATTCGGAATTGACCGCACTTGAAGCGCAGGGACGGGTATTCTGGCTGGCAAAAAATTTCTCCGCCGAACAACTCAATTCCGTGTTTCTGGTGATCGCCGCCACCAATGACGAACAGCTCAATCAACGGGTTTTTCACCTTGCCGAAAGCCAACATAAATTGGTCAATGTGGTGGACGACCAACCGCATTGCAGCTTTATTTTCCCCTCCATTATCGATCGCGGCGCATTGCAAATCGCCATTTCCAGCGCCGGCAAAGCGCCCGTTCTCGCCCGCTTATTACGGGAAAAATTGGAAGCCTTGTTACCGCAACATTTAGGCAAAATCGCCGAAATCTCCGGCAAATGGCGCGATGAAGTCAAACGCAAACTGCACTCCGTCACCGAACGCCGCCGTTTTTGGGAAACCTTATTTAACGGGCGTTTCGCCAATTTAGTGAAAAATCAACAAATCGCTCAGGCAGAAACGGAACTGGCGCAACAACTGGAAAAAAATTATCAGGGCGGTTTTGTCTCCTTGGTGGGCGCCGGCCCCGGCGATGCGGGCTTATTGACCCTTAACGGTTTACAGGAAATTCAAAAAGCGGACGTGGTACTTTACGATGCCTTGGTTTCCGATGAGATTTTGTCGTTAATTCGTCGTGATGCAGATCGTATTTTCGTCGGCAAACGCGCGCAGGGACAATTCGTCGCCCAGGAAGACACCAATCAATTACTGGTCAAACTCGCCCAGCAAGGCAAACGCGTGGTGCGTTTAAAAGGCGGCGATCCGTTCGTGTTCGGACGTGGCGGCGAAGAGCTGGAAATCCTTGCACAACACAACATTGCCTTCTCCGTCGTGCCGGGCATTACCGCCGGCATCGGTGCCACCGCTTATGCCGGTATTCCGCTCACCCATCGCGATTATGCGCAAAGCGCCGTGTTCGTCACCGGTCATCGTAAAGCCGATGCCGCCGACATTGAATGGCAAACCTTGGCGCGCAGTCAACAAACCCTGGTGATTTATATGGGCACGTTAAAAGCCGCCTTCATCGCCGAACGTTTACAACAACACGGCAGACACGGCGACACCCCAATCGCCATCATCAGCCAAGGCACGCAACTCAGCCAACGCACGGTCGTCGGTACGCTGAAAAATCTGGCGCAACTTGCTGAAAACGTACCGACGCCGGCATTGATCGTCGTCGGCGAAGTGGTCGCCTTACATGAAAAACTGGCGTGGTTCGGCGAAGATAAACAGCGCCAAAAACGACCGCACTTTACCTTGGATAGCCTGACTATCGGTCAAGTGGCTTAAGGCGGCAAGGAGAATGCGATGAGCTTTTTGAAACCGACATTCTGGCAAATCCCGCTGATAAACCTTGAACACACCGAGCAATTAACGGAAAAAACCGTGGCGTTAAAACAACGCCTGACGCAAATCGCCGACAGCCACCAAGACGCCCGCTTTGCCAGCAGCCTGGCGGTGGAAGACATGGTGATCACCGACATGATCGCCCGCGAACATTTGAACATCGGCATTTTTACCTTGGATACCGGTTTGCTTCATCAGGAAACCCTGAATTTGCTCGATGACGTTGCCAAAACCTATCCCAATATTCACGTGGAGCGCTTTCGCCCGATTCAGCAAGATGCTGATCATTATGTAGAAGAAAAAGGCAAATTTGCCTTTTACGAAAGCGTCGAACTGCGCCGCGAATGTTGCCATATCCGCAAAATCGAGCCGCTCAACCGCGCCATCAACGGCGCCGATGCCTGGCTCACCGGACAACGCCGCGAACAATCCGCCACCCGCACGGAACTGCCTTTCGCCGAATGGGACAAGGCGCGCGGCATCGACAAATACAACCCGATTTTCGACTGGTCGGAAACAGACGTTTGGCGCTACATTCTGGCAAACAACGTGCCTTACAACGCGCTATACCATCAAGGCTTCCCAAGCATCGGCTGTGACCCTTGCACCCGTCAGGTGAAAGAAGGCGAAGACATCCGCGCCGGAAGATGGTGGTGGGAGAATAAGGATAGTAAGGAGTGCGGGTTGCATAAATAAAGTTCCCCCTCTTTAGCAAAGAGGAGTTAGGGGAGATTTGGCAGGCGTTATGCTGTTAAATCAATAGAATAGCCAAATGCTGCTAATGACTTACTACACAACCTCTTGGTTAATAAGTTCGTGCAATCAAATCTCCCCCTGCCCCTCTTTTCTAAAGAGGGGAGTAAATACCGCGCTTTAATTACTTACAACAAATAAATTTGGTAAAGAAAAACAAAAAACAAGGAATAAATCATGACCCAAACCGAACTAAACAACACTCACCTCGACTGGCTGGAAGCCGAGTCTATCCACATCATTCGCGAAGTGGTGGCGGAATGTGAAAATCCGGCGTTGCTGTTCTCCGGCGGGAAAGATTCCGTGGTGTTGCTGGCGTTGGCGCGTAAAGCATTCCAGCTTGGTGATCGCCCTGTGCATTTGCCGTTTCCGCTGGTGCATATCGACACCGGACACAATTACCCGGAAGTGATTCAGTTTCGTGATGAACAGGTGGCGAAATTAAACGCCCGTTTGGTGGTGGGACATGTAGAAGATTCTATCGCCAAAGGCACGGTGGTATTGCGCAAGGAAACCGACTCCCGTAATGCGGCGCAAGCGGTGACGTTGTTGGAGACCATTGCGGATAACGGCTTTGATGCCCTAATGGGCGGCGCGCGTCGTGACGAAGAAAAAGCCCGCGCGAAAGAGCGTATTTTTTCCTTCCGTGATGAATTCGGACAGTGGGATCCGAAAGCGCAGCGCCCGGAATTATGGTCCCTTTATAACGCCAAATTGCATAAAGGCGAGAATATGCGGGTGTTCCCGATTTCCAACTGGACGGAACTGGACATTTGGCAATACATCGCCCGCGAAAATCTGGAATTACCGCCGATTTATTACAGCCACAAACGGGAAGTGGTGCGCCGTAAAGGGCTTCTGGTGCCGGTCACGCCACTCACCCCAAAACAACCGAACGAAACGAGCGAAATATTAGACGTTCGTTTCCGCACCGTAGGCGACATCAGCTGCACCTGCCCGGTGGCAAGCACCGCCGCCGGCGCACTGGAAATCATTCAGGAAACCGCCCTCGCCGACATCTCCGAACGCAGCGCCACCCGCTTGGACGACCAAGCCAGCGAAGCGGCAATGGAGAAGCGGAAAAAGGAAGGCTATTTTTAAAAACGCCGAGAAAAACGACCGCACTTTAAATTACGCTCAATGAATAGGGGTCCCCGTATAAGATGCCCGAATGAAAATAGGATTTTTAGGAAATTTTCGCATGTTTGAGCGTAGCGAGTTCGAAAATTTCCGTAAAGAAAATCCTATTGGAATGAGGAAAAGCAGCTTATCCGGGGTGTGCTTTCTTTTTGCCTACTTTTGCTTTGCACAAGCAAAGACAAAATTTAAAAAATTTTGAACGTTGGCTTTGCCAACGGCACGAAGTGCAAGCGTAGCGCAGTAAAAAGTAGGTCGCCCATCGGGCGAACCCCGATTTCAATGAGCCAAAGAAAAATCTACAAGGAATATAACATGACACAACACCCCACCCCACTCCGCTTCATTACCGCCGGCAGCGTTGACGACGGCAAAAGCACCTTAATCGGGCGTTTACTTTACGACAGCAAAGCCTTGCTTTCCGATCAGCTCACCACGCTAAACAACGCCAAAGACAAACAGAACAAAGAAGCCATCGACTTTTCCATTTTAACCGACGGGTTGGAAGCGGAACGGGAACAAGGGATCACCATCGACGTGGCGTATCGTTATTTTTCCACGGCGAAGCGCAAATTCATCATCGCCGACACACCGGGTCACGAACAATATACCCGCAACATGGTGACCGGCGCCAGTACGGCATCGGCGGCTATCGTGTTAATTGATGCGTCACAATTAAACTTTGACGAGCAACCGTTACAGCTTCTCCCGCAAACCAAACGCCATTCCGCCATTTTGCGCCAGTTAAACTGCCCGCACATTTTAGTGGCGGTGAACAAAATGGATTTATTGGATTACAGCGAAGCCAAATTCAACGCCATCGTGCAAGCCTACCAAAAACTGGCGGCGCAGCTTGGCTTAAAAGACGTGCATTTTATCCCTGTTTCCGCCCTGCTTGGCGACAACTTGGTTTACGCCGGCGACAGCACCCCTTGGTATCAAGGCGAACCGATTTTAACCATTTTGGAAAATTTACCGAGCGTTGATGAAGTGAGTCATGCCGAAGCGGATTTTTATTTTCCGGTGCAATTGGTAATCCGCCAGGACGCCGACAAAGCGGACGATTTCCGCGGTTATCAAGGACGCATCGAACGCGGTGCGGTGAAACTCGGACAACATATTCGTATCGAACCCATCGGCTTAACCGCGACCGTAACCGAAATCATCACGCCAAAAGGCGAAGCGCAACAAGCCGTCGCCGGCGAACCCGTCACCCTTCGATTGGACAAAGACATCGACATCTCCCGTGGCGATTTATTTCTTGACGCCCAATCACCGTTAGCACCACAAAAACAGCTGGAAGCGACCATTTGCTGGTTCGATGAACGCCCGCTCAACACCGCCCGCAAATACTTGCTTAAACACGGCACACAAACGGTGTTCGCCAAAATCAGCGACATCGAAAGCGTGTTAAACGTACATACGTTGGAACATGAAAGCGGCGCAACGGCGTTAAACATGAATGATATTGCGAAAGTCAGATTAAGTCTGCAAAAACCTATTGTAGCAACGAGCTATGAGGAAAATATCGCGGGAGGATCTTTTGTGCTGATTGATGAAGCGACGTATAACACGGTGGCAGCGGGGATGATTCGGTGATTTTCCACTTTCTTGCTTCTAACTAATCCCCCTCTTTTGTAAAGAGGGCTGACTAGCAAATTTTCAATATACAGTTTTTTAAATGTACGGATTTTGAACAATTACATTGTGGGGTAGAAATATGCAAAACATCAATCTATTACCACCGGAGCTGGTGCAGCAGTTGCCGAATTTGACGGCAACACAGTGGGCGTGGTTATCGGGCTATGCGTGGGCAAAAGCAGAAAATACGACAGCGGCAGGTGCAGATTTACCGCAAATTTCCACCGCACTTTCTGCCGAACCGTTAAGCGTGACGGTGCTGTCCGGGTCACAAACGGGCAATGCGAAAGGCGTGGCGGATAAGCTGGCGGAGAAACTCAAGGCGGCGGGCGTGAATGTGAAACGCACCGCCCTGAAAGATTACAAAGCGAAACAGATCGCCGAGGAAAAATTGCTGTTGTTGGTGACATCGACGCAAGGGGAAGGGGAACCGCCGGAGGAAGCTGTGGTGTTGCATAAGTTTCTCAATGGTAAAAAAGCGCCGAAACTGGATGGATTAAGTTTTGCGGTGTTGGGGCTGGGGGACAGTTCCTACCCGAATTTCTGTCAGGCGGGCAAAGATTTTGACAAGCGTTTTGCCGAATTGGGCGCAACCCGTCTGTTTGATCGCGTGGATGCGGATCTGGATTTTGCGGCGGTCGCGGAAAAATGGGTGGAAGATGTCACGGCGATCGTCAAAGAAAAAGCGGCGCAGCAGACCACGCCGACAGTGGCAACACCGAGTAATAACGCGCCGGCACCGGTCAAAGCGAGTCAATACAACAAAGAAAATCCCTTTCTGGCGACATTGCTGACCAATCAAAAAATTACCGCCCGTCAATCGGATAAAGACGTGCGTCATATTGAACTGGATTTAAGCGGCTCGGATTTGCACTATCAGGCGGGCGACGCGCTGGGTGTGTGGTTTGACAACGATCCTGCGCTGGTTGAAGAAATCCTCCAGTTAGCCCAAATCGACGGCAAGGAAAGCGTGGAGGTGCAGGGAAAAACGCTGGAAATTTCCACCGCACTTTTATCTCATGTCGAACTCACCCAAAACACGCCGAATTTCGTGAAAGGCTATGGGGAAATCGCCAAGCATAAAAAATTGGACAAGCTCCTGTCGGACAGCGCGAAGCTCCAGGATTACGTGCAAAACACGCCGATTGTCGATGTGTTGCACGACTTTCCCGCCAAACTCACGGCGACACAGTTGATCGCGTTATTACGACCGCTCACACCTCGCCTCTACTCCATTTCTTCCTCGCCGTCGGAAGTGGGCGAAGAAGTGCATTTAACCGTCGGCGTGGTACGTTTTGAACATGACGGCAGAGCGCGTAACGGCGCGGCGTCAAGTTATCTGGCGGATCGCGTGGAAGAAGACGGTCAGGTACGCGTGTTTCTGGAACACAATGAGGGCTTCCGCTTGCCGCAAGATCCGTCCAAACCGATCATTTTAATCGGTTCCGGCACCGGTATCGCGCCGTTCCGCGCCTTTATTCAGGAACGTGTGGCGACGGAAGCGGAAGGCAAAAACTGGCTGATTTTCGGCAACCCGCATTTTGCCTCGGACTTTTTGTATCAAACGGAATGGCAGCAAGCCGCCAAAGACGGCTTCTTACATAAATATAACTTTGCCTGGTCACGGGATCAGGCGCAGAAAATTTATGTGCAGGACAAAATACGCGAAGAATCCACCGCACTTTGGCAATGGTTGCAGGACGGCGCTTATATTTATGTGTGCGGCGACGCGGCAAAAATGGCGAAAGACGTGGAACGGGCATTGTTGGATGTGATCACCCGGGAAGGCAAATTGAGTGCCGATGATGCGGAAGATTATTTAAATGAATTGCGTGAAAACCAACGCTATCAACGAGATGTTTATTAGGAGTGAGTGATGAGTGAAGAAACGAAAAAAGGCTTGGAATGGAAAGAAAAACCGTTATCGGATAACGAACGCTTAAAAGAACAAAGCCGTTTTTTACGCGGCACGATTTTAGAGGATTTGCAGGATCCGCTCACCGGCGGGTTTAAAGGCGATAACTTCCAGTTAATCCGCTTCCACGGCATGTATGAACAAGACGATCGCGATATTCGTGCGGAACGGGCGGACGAAAAACTCGAACCGCTCAAATTTATGTTATTGCGTTGCCGTTTGCCGGGCGGAATTATCAAACCGCAGCAATGGGTTGAACTGGATAAATTCGCCCGCGAAAACAGCTACTACCGTTCTATTCGTCTGACCAATCGCCAAACCTTCCAGTTCCACGGCGTGCCGAAAGGACAGCTGCAAACCATGCACCGCTTATTGCACAGCCTGGGTTTGGATTCCATCGCCACCGCATCGGACATGAACCGTAACGTGCTTTGCACCTCCAACCCCATTGAATCGGAGCTACATCAACAAGCCTATGAGTTTGCGAAAAAAATATCCGAGCATTTGCTACCGCGCACCCGCGGTTATCTGGATGTGTGGATTGACGGTAAAAAAGTACAAAGTTCCGATGATTTTCTGCAAGAAGACGAACCGATTTTAGGCAAAACCTACCTGCCGCGTAAATTCAAAACCGCCGTGGTCATTCCGCCGTTAAATGATGTGGATTGCTACGGCAATGACCTGGATTTCGTTGCCATTGCCGATAAAAACGGGCAGTTGGCGGGTTTTAATGTATTGGTGGGCGGCGGGCTTTCCATGGAGCATGGTAACACCAAAACCTACCCGAACATTTCCTTAGAACTGGGTTATGTGCCGTTGGAATACACCCTGAAAGCGGCGGAGGCGGTAGTCACCACGCAACGGGATTTCGGCAATCGCAGCGACCGCAAAAACGCCCGTAGCCGTTATACCATTCAAAATATGGGCTTGGACGGTTTCCGTGCGGAAGTGGAACGTCGCATGGGCATTCCTTTCGAGCCGATTCGTCCGTTTAAATTTACCGAACGCGGCGACCGTATCGGTTGGGTAAAAGGTATTGATAAGAACTGGCATTTAACCCTGTTTATCGAAAGCGGACGCTTAGTAGATAACGAGGACAAACAATTGCTTACCGGCGTATTGGAAATTGCCAAAATCCACAAAGGGGATTTTCGTATCACGGCGAACCAAAACCTTATCGTGGCGAATGTGGCGGAAAAAGATAAAGCCAAGATCGAGAAAATTGCCCGTCAATACGGCTTAATTCATGAAGGGATCAGCAAATTGCGGGAAAATTCCATGTCCTGTGTGTCTTTCCCGACCTGCCCGCTCGCCATGGCGGAAGCGGAACGCATTTTGCCGGGCTTTATTGATGAATTGGATAAAGTCATGGAAAAACACCATGTCGCCGACGATTACATCGTCACCCGCATCACCGGCTGTCCGAATGGTTGCGGACGCGCCATGCTGGCGGAAATCGGACTGGTCGGCAAAGCCGTGGGACGCTACAACCTGCACATCGGCGGCGACCGCGAAGGCGTACGCATTCCGCGTCTATACAAAGAAAACATCACCTTGCCCGAAATCGTCAGCGAACTGGACGGTTTAATCGGTAGATGGGCGACGGAGCGCAACGCCAACGAAGGCTTCGGCGATTTCGTCATCCGCACCGACATTATCAAACCGGTGGTCAACGCCCCGATCGATTTCTGGGATGCCGACAAAATCATCATGCAAACCGCCGCTTAAAACCGACGCCGGTTTGCGCATAAAAAGTGCGGTCAAAATTCATCGTAAATTTTGACCGCACTTTATTGATACTCCGGTCGGCATTATCGCCACAAAAAACGGCGAGTCGCCTCACCGTTCTTTTATCTATCACCCACTTTATTTTTTCGCAGATTCGCAGTGAGATTTCTGTTGTGATTTCATTTTGCTGCTGATTTCGCGACGTTGTTTGGACAGTTCGGCATTGCGAATAATGTAGTCGTCCACGCGATTTTCATAGTCGTCACGCATATTTTCGATAATCGCGCGCACATCACGAATCGACATATCGTCACGAATATATTGATCCAGATTTTGTAACAACAATACGCGTTTTTGGTTGTCGCGGATTTTACGATTATTATCGTCCATATCGCGCAATAGTTTATTTTTTAAGCGATACATACGCACATACTCCAAAACATCCTGAAAAGATTTATTCACATTGTCCATCGATTTGCTCCCTTGTTATAAAAAATGAATGGCGATAATGTAGCCTTTTTTCGCTATTTCGTCAAAGCATTCGCGTATTTTCGGGCAGATTCTTCAACACAGAGATAAATTCAAAAAATTTCCACAAAAAACATTGATTAGAAAACAGCGAGGTGATAAAACGTAATCCTCTTTTTATTTATTTTAAGGAAATAATTATATGGCGAACGTATTTAATTTCAGTGCCGGTCCGGCGATGATGCCGCAGGCAGTATTAGAACAAGCGCAACAAGAATTACTGAACTGGCAAGGGCAAGGCACGTCGGTGATGGAAGTCAGCCACCGCGGCAAACTGTTCATGGAATTAATCACCCAATCCCAAGCGGATTTTCGCAAACTTTATAATGTTCCTGAAAATTACCAAGTCCTGTTTTTACAAGGCGGCGCACGCGGTCAATTCGCCGCCATTCCGATGAATTTATTACGTGAGAACGGCAAAGCGTTGTATTTAAACAGCGGTCACTGGTCTGCCACCGCCGCCAAAGAAGCCCGCTCTTTCGGCGAAATTGACGAAATTAATATTCTGGAACCGGGCGATGAGCTAAAAGTGAAGCCTTTAGATTTCAGCGACATTGCCGAACAATACGATTACGTGCATTACTGCCCGAACGAAACCATCAGCGGCGTGGAAATTTTTGATGTGCCGAATGTAGGTAACGGCGTGTTAGTGGGCGATTTCTCCTCCACCATTCTTTCCCGCAAAGTGGATGTCAGCAAATTCGGCTTAATTTATGCCGGCGCGCAAAAAAATCTCGGTCCGGCGGGGATTACCATCGTGATCGTGCGCGATGATCTTATCGGTAACGCGCGCAAAGCGACCCCATCCATTTGGAATTACGAAATTCAGAAAAACAGCGATTCCATGATCAACACCCCGCCGACTTTCGCGTGGTATTTATGCGCCTTGGTGTTCAAGCATTTATTGTCTATCGGCGGCTTGCCTGAAATCGAAAAACGCAATCTGGCAAAAGCGAAACTGCTTTACGATTATTTAGACGGCAGCGATTTCTACCGCAATAACGTGGCGAAAGCCAACCGCTCTTTAATGAACATCACCTTCAGCACGGACAATGACGAACTGAACGCCAAATTCGTCACCGACGCCACCGCCGCAGGTTTACAGGCATTAAAAGGACACAAAGTGCTAGGCGGTATGCGCGCCTCCATTTATAACGCCATGCCGATTGAGGGCGTACAGGCGTTGATTGCTTTCATGCAAAAATTCGCGGCAGAAAACGCGTAACTATCATAAAAGTGCGGTTGAAATTCATTCTAAAAATCAACCGCACTTTTCTTTCATCACCACTCGGAGCAACCATGCAATACACTGATCGTGCCAATGAAGGCGTTAAAACTCTTTTGCCTTATCAAACGGGCAAACCCATTGAAGAACTGGAACGCGAATTAGGCATTGAAAACATCATCAAACTCGCCTCCAACGAAAATCCGTTCGGCTTGCCGCCAAGTGCGAAAAAAGCCATTCAGGCGCAATTAGACAGCCTCAATCTTTACCCCGATTCCAACGGATTTTATTTCAAACAGGCGGTTGCCGAAAAATTCGGTTTACAGCCGGAACAAATCACCCTCGGCAACGGCTCCAACGATTTAATCGAACTCATCGCCCACACTTTTGCCTCTGAACAGGATGAAGTGATTTACTCCCAATACGGCTTCATTGTTTACCCGCTAATCAGCCAGGCTTTGAACGCCAAACGCGTGGAAATTCCGGCAAAAAATTACGGCAATGATTTGAAAGAGTTTTTAAACGCCATCACGCCGAAGACCAAATTGATCTACATCGCCAACCCGAACAACCCGACGGGCAGCTTTGCAACCGCAGGGGAAATTGCCGACTTTTTAGCGCAAGTGCCGCCGCAAGTGATTGTGGCATTGGACGAAGCCTATGTGGAATTTACCGATCCGAGCGAACGGGTGGATTCTTTCGGTTTGTTGGCGAAATACCCGAATCTTATCGTGTGCCGAACCCTTTCCAAAGCCTACGGATTAGCCGGTTTGCGTATCGGTTATGCGGCTTCCTCGGTGGAAATCGCCGGGCTGTTAAATCGCGTACGCCAACCCTTTAACTGCAACAGCCTGGCACTTGCCGCCGCTACAGCCGCTATTAAAGATGACGAATTTGTGGCGAAAGTCGCCGAAAACAATCGAATCGGTTTGCAATTGTTAGAAAATTTCTTTGATGAAAAAGGATTGCGTTATGTACCGTCTAAGGGGAATTTCGTCATGCTGGATTTACAACAGCCTGCCACCCCCATTTATCAGGCGTTGTTGCGTAAAGGCGTGATCGTACGCCCGCTTGCCGGTTATGGTTTGCCAAATCATTTACGTATCAGCATCGGCTTACCGGAAGAAAATCAACGTTTTTTAACCGCACTTAGCGAAATTTTAGGCTTATAACGGACGACTTTATGCAGCAAGCAATTTCCATTACGCTCAATCCCATTGCCCGTGTTGAAGGCACCATTCATTTACCCGGTTCGAAAAGCCTCTCCAACCGCGCCTTATTGCTGGCGGCATTGGCGCACGGCACCACCAAAGTGACCAATCTGTTGGACAGCGACGACATCCGCCACATGCTCAATGCCTTAAAACAGCTCGGTGTGCAATATACGTTGTCCGAAGATAAATCCGTATGCGAAGTGCAGGGCTTGGGCGGCGCCTTTCAGTGGCACGACGGTTTGGCGTTATTTTTAGGCAATGCCGGCACCGCCATGCGTCCGCTCGCGGCGGCACTTTGTTTGGCTCGCAGCGCCGATTCCGCCCAAAACGAAGTGATTTTAACGGGCGAACCACGCATGAAAGAACGCCCGATTCAGCATTTAGTGGACGCGTTATTACAGGCAGGCGCCGATATCCGTTATTTAGAAAATGAAGGCTACCCGCCTATCGCCATTCGTAACACGGGATTACGCGGCGGTTTAATTAAAATCGACGGCTCCATTTCATCGCAATTTTTGACCGCACTTTTAATGGCGGCGCCCCTTGCGGAGGGTGACAGCGAAATCGAAATTATCGGCGATTTGGTGTCCAAACCATACATCGACATCACCCTCAACATGATGAAAACCTTCGGCGTGACCGTGGAAAATCAGCATTACCAACGCTTTATCGTGAAAGGCAAACAATCCTACCAATCGCCCGGTACGTTTTTAGTGGAAGGCGATGCTTCCTCCGCTTCGTATTTCCTCGCCGCAGGCGCCATTAAAGGCAAAGTGAAAGTGACGGGCATCGGCAAAAACAGCATTCAGGGCGATCGCCTGTTTGCCGACGTTTTAGAAAAAATGGGTGCCAATATCACCTGGGGCGACGATTTCATTCTGGCGGAACAAGCCCCGTTACATGGCGTGGATATGGACATGAACCACATTCCTGACGCCGCCATGACCATCGCCACCACCGCGCTCTTTGCGGAGGGCGAAACCGTGATTCGTAACATTTACAACTGGCGCGTGAAAGAAACGGATCGTTTAACCGCTATGGCGACGGAACTGCGTAAAGTGGGCGCAGAGGTGGAAGAAGGCGAAGATTTTATTCACATTCAACCGCTAAAACCGACGGAATTTAAAGCGGCGGAAATCGAAACCTATAACGATCACCGCATGGCAATGTGCTTTGCGCTCGTCGCCCTTTCCGACACGCCGGTAACGATCTTGGATCCGAACTGTACGGCAAAAACGTTCCCTACCTTTTTCAAGGAATTTTTAGCCATCGCGCAACAACCGAGCGGCGAAGCGAACTAGCCGCGCAAAGCGAATAAAAACGCCGTAAAAACAAACCGCACTTTCTGCTTCATCACATAAAGTGCGGTTCTTTTTTCGGGCGGATTTTATGCTTCCGGTTGGTAACCTTCGTCATTCAGCGTCGGGTTCTCCGCCCCCTGCTTTGCCAGTTGATCGCAAATTTCATTTTCACGATGCCCCGCGTGCCCTTTCACCCAGCGCCAATCCACCTTGTGACGGGCAATCGCCTGATCTAACGCCATCCATAAATCCTGATTTTTCACCGGCTTGCCGCTACTCGCCTTCCAATGATTTTTCTTCCAGTTAAAAATCCATTGAGTAATGCCGTTTTTCATGTATTGGCTGTCGCTGTATAAATGAATGTCGCAGGGCTCTTTCAGGCTGTTTAAGGCTTCCACCACCGCCAATAACTCCATGCGGTTATTGGTGGTCAGAAAGAAGCCTTTGGACAGTTGCTTTTCGTGCTGTTTGTAACGTAACAAAATGCCGATACCGCCCGCACCGGGGTTGCCGAGGCAGGATCCATCGGTAAAAATTTCGATTTGTTTGCGCATATTGACTACTAATTTATTTCAAATGAGGCGATAATACCCGAAATTTTTGCGGATAAAAAGTAGCGTTATGAGTATTCAAATTAACCCGAATCGCCAGATTGTACTGGATACGGAAACCACCGGTATGAACCAGTTAGGCGCCCATTATGAAGGTCACTGTATTATTGAAATCGGTGCGGTGGAAATGATCAACCGCCGTTATACCGGCAATAATTTTCACATTTATATTAAACCGAATCGCCCGGTGGATCCCGATGCCATTAAGGTGCACGGCATTACCGATGAAATGTTGGCGGACAAACCGGATTTCAGTCAGGTCGCCAATGAATTCATCGAATATATCAAAGGCGCAGAATTACTTATTCACAACGCGCCCTTCGACGTAGGGTTCATGGATTATGAATTCGCCAAGCTGAACCTGCCGATTAAAACCAACGACATTTGTCTGGTGACCGACACGCTGACCATGGCGCGTCAAATGTATCCCGGCAAGAAAAATAACTTGGATGCGCTCTGTAGCCGTTTGGGCATAGATAACAGTAAACGTACGCTGCACGGCGCGTTGCTGGATGCGGAGATTCTGGCGGATGTGTATCTTGCCATGACGGGCGGGCAAACCAGCCTGTTTGATGAGAATGAACCGGAAATTATTCAGCACGCCGGCGAGCAACAGGTGCAAAGTGCGGTCGTTTTTTCACACAATTTACGTCTGCTCACACCAACGGAAGAAGAACTGCAGGCGCATTTGGATTACCTCAAATTAATCAATAAAAAAAGCAAGGATAATTGCCTTTGGGAGCGCCAATCTCAAGAAGAAACCCGTCATTAATAAAATCGTTCACCGATTAAACAAGTAACCCCAAAAGAGAAAAAAAAAGTTGACGGAATGCCCCCACGCCATTATTATGCACCTCACCTGTGCGGAGTGGTAGTTCAGCTGGTTAGAATACCTGCCTGTCACGCAG
>JACAWG010000056.1:54649-113662 GCA_017160915.1 Aggregatibacter actinomycetemcomitans | reverse complement strand
ATACCTGCCTGTCACGCAGGGGGTCGCGGGTTCGAGTCCCGTCCGTTCCGCCAATTTCTCAAGCCTTTAAATTATCTAAGTTTTAAATTTCCTTTTATTCTTCCTCACATTCGTCTTCATATTCACAGACTTCATCATACGGCGAATAAGATGAAGTTTGAGCGCTATTATTTAACTCCTCTTTCTCTTTTTTATCATGGGTGACAATTTTATATACCGCATAAGCGATAACCGCTTTTTTGACTAAGCTGCCTTTTTTATTTCCCGCAAATGCGGGAGAAACCGTTCCAAACATAAATATGAGCAACAAAATCGAATAAATCATCTTTTTAATCATTGTGATACCTGATTTATTAGCTTTTTTCTTATAACTAAAGAAAAGACACTCTCTCAAGTGCCTTTTTATCTTTTCCTATCTCCCCTCTTTCGGAAACACCACCGTCAAAAACATTTTGAAATTTTCCAAGGCATACAAAGCATGAGGAATATCCGCAGGCAGTACGATACTTTCGCCGGCATTCACTTCGTAATCGGTTGTGTCGATGGTGATTCTGGCTTTGCCTTCCAACATTGTCACCAAGGCATCGCCACGGGATTTATGAGCGCTGATTTCCTCGCTTTTCGGCAGGCAAAACATGGTTAACCCCACAGCAGGATTTTGTGAAAATGTTTTACTGATAACCTGTCCGTCTTGATATGCCAAAAGATCATTAAGTTTAAGAACGGTGGCTTTTTCAATGTTTTTTAACATATTTTTGCTCCTTTTAAATCGTCAAACCAAACTGCTTGTCGCCCAATAAGTAGGCGACAAACCGATTATACGCCCGTAACAAATGCAATTCATTATCATCTGAACATTTATTGGCTTACATCAAAAAAACGCCGTCAAAAACCACCGCACTTTGATAGAAAAATGCGCTCCCCGTCGCCAAAAGTGCGGTCAATTTTTCATTTAAAATAAATCCTTGATCCTGCTCACAATATCATCACAAGATACTTTTCTTATTTTTATCGTCTTTTTACAATGAAAACGTTTTTAAAACATTAAAAACACCATTCACGTTTACTTCAGATATCACAAGGGTCTTATTATGAAAATCTTAACTTGGCCTGTGGTTGCAGGTGCTGCACTTGGTATCGTTGCTCCACTTCTAACCTACAACGGCAATCCCGGCAATATGGGCTTTTGCGCAGCCTGCTTCTTGCGCGACACCGCAGGGGCGTTAGGACTGCACCGCACCGCACCGTTACAATATCTGCGCCCCGAACTTATCGGTTTAGTGCTGGGCGCATTAATCAGTGCCTTTCTTTCCAAAGAATTCCGTCCACGGGGCGGTTCGGCGCCTCTTGCGCGCATTAGCTTGGGCTTTTTCGCCATGTTGGGCGCGCTCATTTTCTTGGGCTGTCCGTGGCGTGCTTATTTGCGTCTGGGCGGCGGCGATTTAACTGCCATCGCCGGTATCCTCGGCTTATTTGCGGGTATATTAGGCGGCATTTTCTTCGCCAACCGAGGATTTTCACTCGGCAAATCTGCCGAGCAAAGCCAATCTTCGGGTTTAATTGGTCCGATATTCAGCTTGATTTTATTGGTATTACTTTTTAGCCAATTTAAATTCGGCGAAAATTTACCTGTCTTTTTTTCCGAAAAAGGTCCCGGCGCACAACACGCCGCCATTTGGATGTCTTTGGGCGGCGGGTTATTACTTGGCGTGTTAATGCAAAAATCACGCTTCTGCACCATCGGCGCATTCCGTAATTTCGTGCTGTTCCGAGACGCCCATTTATTAAACGGCGTCATCGCCTTAGTCCTCTTCGCTGCCATCACCAACAGCATATTAGGGCAATTCCATGTGGGATTTGAGCAACAGCCCATCGCCCACAATCAATACGTCTGGAATTTCTTATCCATGGCACTTTGCGGACTTTGCTTCTCACTCGGCGGCGGTTGCCCGGGCAAACAATTGGTGAATATCGGCGAAGGCAATAATGACGCAGCGCTCTTTGTATTAGGGATGTTGTTAGGTGCCGCTGCCGCACATAATTTTGCACTCGCCGCCTCCCCTGCCGGCGTGACACAATTTACGCCTTATGTATTGGTTCTGGGTTTTGTTGTCTGCCTTTATATCGGGTTAACGAATAAATCCAAAATTTGAGTTTCAATCAACGTTTTCACGCCCGCAAACCAAGCGGGCGTTTTGCGTTAAAAAACACATGAAAAACCCACCGCACTTTTTCTTTACAAAAACCAAAATCCGCCTAAAATAGCCGTCTTTACGATTTGCCTTGGGCAAATTACTGACTTGAAATCAGACGAAGAGACTTTTATGACAACCCCATTTAAACCCGAATTACTTTCTCCTGCCGGCTCGTTAAAAAATATGCGCTACGCCTTTGCCTACGGCGCGGATGCGGTCTATGCCGGTCAACCGCGTTACAGCTTGCGCGTGCGCAATAACGAGTTCAATCACGCCAATTTAAAAATCGGTATTGATGAAGCCCATGCCCTCGGAAAAAAATTCTATGTGGTGGTAAATATTGCACCGCACAACTCCAAGCTCAAAACCTTTATCAAAGATTTACAACCGGTCATCGACATGGGACCGGACGCATTAATTATGTCCGATCCGGGCTTGATTATGCTGGTGCGTGAAAATTTCCCCAACATTGACATTCACCTTTCCGTGCAAGCCAACGCGGTAAACTGGGCAACGGTGAAATTCTGGAAACAAATGGGTTTAACCCGCGTGATTTTGTCGCGCGAACTGTCCCTTGATGAAATCGCCGAAATTCGCCGACAGGTGCCGGATATTGAACTGGAAATTTTCGTTCACGGCGCATTGTGTATGGCATATTCCGGTCGTTGCCTGCTTTCCGGCTACATTAACAAACGCGACCCGAACCAAGGCACGTGCACCAACGCCTGCCGTTGGGAATACAAAATGGAAGAAGGCAAAGTGGACGACGTAGGCAACATCGTGCCGAAAATCGATCCAAGCCAACAAATTGAAGTGAAAAATGTCGCCCCGACCTTGGGCGAAGGCGCCGTCACCGACAAAGTGTTCCTTTACACCGAAGCACAAAATCCCGACGAACAAATGACCGCCTTTGAAGACGAGCACGGCACTTATTTCATGAACTCAAAAGATTTGCGCGCCGTACAACACGTAGAAAAATTGACCGCACTTGGCGTGCATTCGCTCAAAATTGAAGGTCGCACCAAATCCTTCTACTATTGCGCCCGCACTGCGCAAGTTTACCGCAAAGCGATCGACGATGCGGCTGCCGGCAAACCATTCGATGAAAGCCTGATGGATACTTTGGAATCCTTGGCGCACCGTGGCTACACCGAAGGCTTCTTACGTCGCCATACTCACGATGAATACCAAAACTACGAATACGGCTACTCCATTTCCGAACGCCAACAATTCGTCGGCGAATTCACCGGCAAACGTAACGAACAGGGCATGGCGGAAGTGGCGGTGAAAAATAAATTCCTGCTCGGCGACGAAGTGGAAATGATGACACCACAAGGCAATATCGTCTTCAAAATCAACAAAATGCTCAATCGCAAAAACGCCGAAGTGGACGCCGCACTAGGCGACGGACATTTTGTCTTCTTGGACGTGCCGCAAGACATCAGCTTAGATTACGCACTGTTAATGCGGAACCTGGTCAACACCAACACCCGCAACCCACACGAAAAGAAAAGTTAATATTTTGTTAAAAATTTGTTGTAATATTAATTTAGGTGTATATAATGCGCGCATACCCTAAAAAAATATGACTCCAAATACTTTATTCAGCCCTTCCCCCTTGAAAGGGCTTTTTTTTCGTCTTGTGGAAAGTGGAATTGAAGAGAAAACCTTTCAGTACGCTCACAATTACCTGCTATTTGTATTGCTAATAGAAACCAGCACAATTTCTTTTTAATAGATTATTCATTCCCCTTGAGATTCTCGCCGATTCGCACTAGACTACCGCCCTCTTTTTTTAAACCAACTATTCCATTATGCGTGTTGCCGATTTTTATTTTGATTTACCTGATGAGTTGATTGCCCGTTATCCGAAAGCGGAGCGGACAGCCAGCAGATTGTTACAACTGAATGGTGAAAACGGGGAAATTTTTCACCGCACTTTTGCCGATGTATTGGAACTAATTAACCCCGGCGATTTGATGATCTTCAACAATACCCGTGTGATTCCTGCGCGGACATTCGGGCGTAAAATCAGCGGCGGGAAAATTGAGGTGTTGGTGGAACGGGTGTTAAGCGAGTCCCGTTTTTTAGCTCACGTTCGCGCCTCCAAAGCGCCGAAAGAAGGGGCGGAGTTGATTTTAGGCGAGGACAAGCTGGGCGAGGGTAACGGTGTAAACGCCACCATGATTGGTCGCCAAGGCAGTTTGTTTGAGATCGAAATAACCGAAAAACAGACCGCACTTTTTGATGTGTTGCAGAAAATCGGACACATGCCGTTGCCGCCGTATATTGACCGCCCGGATGAAGAAGCGGATCAGGAGCGCTACCAAACCGTATATAACAAAGTGCCGGGGGCGGTTGCGGCGCCAACGGCAGGCTTACATTTTGATGATGAATTATTGGCGCAACTCAACGCCAAAGGGGTAAATTTCGCGTTTGTGACATTGCACGTCGGGGCGGGAACATTTCAACCTGTTCGTGTGGAAAATATTGAAGATCATGTGATGCACGCGGAATATGTGGAAGTGCCGCAAGAAGTATGTGATGCCATTTTGGCGACGAAAAAAGCCGGTAAGCGGGTGATTGCAGTCGGGACGACCTCCGTGCGTTCTATTGAAAGTGCGGCATTGGCAGCGGAAGAGAAGAAAAGTGCGGTGTTAATTGAGCCTTATTTTTCCGATACGTCCATTTTTATTTACCCGGGCAAATCCTTCCGCGTAGTGGATTGCTTGATTACCAATTTCCATTTGCCGGAAAGCACGTTAATTATGCTGGTTTCCGCCTTTGCGGGCTTTTCCCATACGATGAACGCTTATAAAAGTGCGGTGGAAAATCGCTATCGTTTTTTCAGTTACGGTGATGCGATGTTTATCAGTAAAAATCCTGATGTGAAAGGATTGGAATAACGGGTTTCAGAAAAAGTAAAGGTGGGCTGTCCCACCTTTATTTTTATACCCAGCCGTTTTGTCTGAATTCTTTGAGGATTTTCACAAAACGTTGCATTTCTTCCGGCGTCCCTAAAGTTAAACGGCTCCAGCTTTGAATCGGCAGAAACTCACGCCCGACCAAAATGCCATTTTCTTTCATGCGCTCTTGATAGGTTTGCACGTCGCCTTTAATTTCATGGAAAATAAAGTTGCCATTAGACGGCGCAAATTTTAAATCCAGTTCTTGTAATGCGTTTTGCACGATTTTACGGGAGGCTTCGTTGCTTTGTAAGCTCAGTTGAGCGAAGGTTTTGTCTTTTAGCGAAGCAAGCGCAGCAACGGCGCCGGCGATGTTGGTGTTGTCAATGGACATGAATTTATCCACTTCTTCCACCACATCGGAATTTGCCAGCATATACCCCACGCGATAACCTGCCATGGCATAAAATTTAGAGAAAGTGCGGGTGACGGCAACATTTTTAAACCCTTGTTTAATCAGTTTAACGCCACTTTCAAAAGCGGGATCCTGCACATATTCGGCATAGGCTTCATCCAGTAAAAAGAAATAATTTTCCGGCGCTTTTTTAATCCAACGGAAGAGTTCTTTTGCCGGCGTCACGGTTGAGGTCGGGTTATTCGGGTTACATAAATAGAAAATACTCACGCCACTAAACTGCTCGGCGGTTTCTTGCAATTTTGCCAAATCAAACTGGAAATCTTTGGTCAAGGGCACCTTGACGACCGGTACATTCATGGCTTGGGCATATAATTCGGCATAATTAAACGTCGGATCAGGCACCACCAGCTGAACCGTCTGTTTTGCTTGTCTGGCTTTAAATACCTGTGATTGAATGATCCCGCGAATATTTTCAGAGGAGCCATTCCCCAACGAAACGAGATTATCTTCCAGATTATATTTTTCGGCTAACTGACGGATTAATTCACTGCGCTGATCGTCAGGATAACGGGAGCCAATCCCGATGCTATTAATAATCGCCTGTTTTGCTTTTTCCGACATACCTAATGAATTTTCATTGAAATTCAAATGAAGCATACCGGATCCGTTACCCGCGCCTTTCTTTTTCGCCATCAGCGTCGGCGCAATGGTCATCCCGATAACTGCCGCGCCGGTTAATTTTAGAAGTTCTCTCCGTTGCATAAAGCTCTACCTTTATGAATAAATAATCACATTTAAAATATAAATACGCATATTAATACGATAAATATCTTTTTCAAGAAAAACCTTGGTTTATTTGACAACAACTAAAGCCAAAAAATTGAAACTGATTTAAGCGCCGAAAGAAGGCGGTGTTTGACTTATTTTCGGGCAAGTCATAAAATAAAAAACAAGGAATGGCGGTAACCATTCCTTGATTCGGTAAATCTGCTTAGCCAGCGCTACCTTTCAGTAACAGGCACAGCAGAATAACGATGATTAGCTTCAAAATAAATTTAATCATTGTTTTTTTCCTTTATCAAAATAAAGGATCTACTTAAAACAGCCCGTCAGGTGCAACTGGCGGACTGATTTTTCGCAGATCCGCCTCTGCTCGTAAGAGCATTGCGAAAAATTATAGCATGAAGCCTGTATATTTAAACAGGCTTTTTTATTGACCAAAAACCTTCGAACTGTTTATTCGTTGAGGAAATTTAATGAAGTATGAATTAGACAAAACCAGTGGCAATGCCCGTCGCGGTCGCTTGGTATTTGAACGTCCGCAAGGCACTTTCACCGTTGAAACGCCGGCATTTATGCCTGTGGGAACTTACGGCACAGTAAAAGGCATGACGCCGGAAGAAGTGCGTGCCACCGGTGCGGAAATTTTGCTCGGCAATACCTTCCATTTGTGGTTGCGTCCGGGGCAGGAAGTCATGCGTAAGCACGGTGATTTACATGATTTTATGCAATGGCATCGTCCGATTTTGACGGATTCCGGCGGTTTCCAAGTGTTCAGTTTGGGTAAATTACGCAAAATTACTGAAGAAGGCGTGAGATTTCAAAACCCGATTAACGGCGAACGCATTTTCTTATCACCGGAAAAATCCATGGAAATTCAATATGATTTGGGTTCCGACATTGTGATGATTTTCGATGAATGTACGCCCTACCCCGCCACGTTTGATTATGCCAAGCAATCTATGGAAATGTCCCTGCGCTGGGCGCAACGCAGCCGCGCTCGTTTTGACGAATTAGGCAACAAAAACGCGCTGTTCGGCATTATCCAAGGCGGAACCTTTGAAGAATTGCGCAAAGTTTCACTGGAAGGCTTAGTCAATATCGGCTTTGACGGCTACGCGGTGGGCGGTTTAGCCGTAGGCGAACCGAAAGAAGATATGCACCGCATTTTGGAATATATCTGCCCGCAGATTCCCGCCGACAAACCGCGCTATTTGATGGGCGTGGGCAAACCGGAAGATTTAGTGGAAGGCGTGCGTCGCGGCATAGATATGTTCGACTGCGTAATGCCAACCCGCAATGCGCGAAACGGACATTTATTCGTCACCGACGGCATCGTTAAAATCCGTAATGCCAAATACAAAGACGACACCAGCCCGCTGGATCCGCACTGTGACTGTTACACTTGCAAACACTATACCAAAGCCTATTTGTATCACTTGGACAAATGCGGCGAAATCCTTGGAGCGCGCCTTAATACCATCCACAACCTGCGGTATTACCAACGCTTAATGGCGGAAATTCGTCAAGCCATTGAAGAAGATCGTTTTGACGATTTTGTGGTGGAATTTTATGCTAGAATCGGCAAACCCGTTCCGCCGTTGCAACGGGCTGAAGCGGATCAATAATCCCAAAAGTGCGGTCATTTTAAAAAACGTTTTTCAAATCGACCGCACTTTTCTCAACCACAGGAGCACTTATGCAAGTCCTAGAACCCCAACAATTCGCCACGTGGAACGAGCCCATCGAAATGCTTTATGCCTGCCATAGCAAAGTGAAGCGTTTTTGCCGTCAGTTGACGATTTTGCCCGATTATCTGACAAAACACGGTTGTAATCAGGCGGTGCGCAATGACGTTCAACAGATTCTGAATTATTTCAATCAATCCGCGCCGTTGCATCATGATGACGAAGAAAAAGATTTTTTCCCGTTATTGGTGAAATATGTGCCGGAAGCCCAAAAAGACATTGATGAACTGGAAAGACAGCACGTGATTTTACATGATAACTGGGCGAAATTGTCCGAGCAGCTGGAAGCCTTGCTAAAAGGCGAGCGGGACAATGTGGACGTGGAATTAATCAATAATGTGGTGTTGGGGTACGATAAACATATCGCCCTCGAAGAACCCTTATTTGAGCTGGGCAAGCAGCACCTTTCGGAAACGGAATTGAACTCCATCGGAAAAATCATGTCCAATCGTCGTCAGTTGCAACGACAGTATTCGTGATGAAGAAAGTATGGAATATCAACTTGATACACGAAATTATCGTTGCCCGTTGCCTTTGTTAATGACCAAAAAAGCATTGACAAAGCTCACGGTAAATGACGAGCTCGTCGTATTGCTGTCAGCGGAAAGCACCCTTGAGGAATTTCGTTTACTCTGCGAAAAACAACATTGCGCGCTTGAAGCGGACACGCAGGCTCGACAGCTTAAAATCCGTAAGATCAACGATTGATTGTTGATCTTACATAATGTTTTGTTATCCATAAGGATTTCTATGAAAAATACCCTTAAAGCGACATTATTGGCGACCGTTCTTGGTTTGGCTTCAACGACTGTGTTGGCGAAATCCATTCCTGGTGATATTTATAAACCGCGCAACGCCGAGGTGGTAAAAGTGGACCGTCAGGGTCGTGGTGAATACGAGGTGGAATTCCGTTTATACGGAGACGATGTGCGCCCGCTTGCCAAACGTGTTATTGAACACGCCAAAGATCGCGGATTCCGCATTGAAGAATCTGAAATTAAACGCGATGACGCAGATTTAAAATTTAAACGGGGCGATCAGGAACTGGACGTTTCCATCGAACTGAAAAACAAAGATCGGATTGAATATAAAGCCGATTTGGATTTAGATAAGAGCTGATGAGGAGACCGCCAAAGTGCGGTCTTTTTTGACGGCGTTTTTACAATATCATTTTCACATTTCAGCGGATTTATGGTATTTTAACCGGCGATTTTTATCAGTTACGGACGCTTTACGGCGTCTTTATATTTTCATTAACTAAAAGGAAATTTGAATGGAAGCGCAACAAGGCAGCCCAATGTCAATGTTATTTATTTTCATCATGTTCGGATTGATTTTCTATTTCATGATTTATCGTCCGCAAGCCAAAAGAAATAAAGAACATAAAAAACTTATGTCCGAACTAGCCAAAGGCACCGAAGTGCTTACCGCCGGCGGTATCATCGGTAAAATCACCAAAGTGGTTGAAAACAGCGACAGCATTGTTATCGCATTAAACGACAGCACCGAAGTGACAATCAACCGTAACTATATTGCGGCGGTGTTACCGAAAGGTACAATCAAAACCCTTTAATCTTACATTCCTCAAGGGAACAGGAAATCTATGTTAAATCGTTACCCTTTATGGAAGAATCTGATGGTGATCTTCGTGGTCGCCATTGGTATTTTATATGCTCTTCCAAATCTTTACGGTGAAGATCCTGCCGTACAAATTTCAGGAACTCGCGGTCAGGAAGCCAATTCTGCCGTCCTTAGCGATGTTCAATCCGTGCTTAAAGATAATAATCTGGCAACCAAATCCATCGTATTGGAAAACGGCTCGATTTTAGTGCGTTTTAACAACACCGATACGCAATTACTCGCCAAAGACAAAATTACCGAAAAATTAGGCACAAACTATTCCGTCGCGTTAAACCTTGCGCCGGCAACCCCGAAATGGTTAAGCAGCATTGGCGGCAACCCGATGAAATGGGGTCTGGACTTACGTGGCGGCGTGCGCTTCCTAATGGAAGTGGACATGAATTCCGCGCTATCCAAACGTCAGGAACAATTACAGGATTCCTTGCGTACCGAACTGCGCAAAGAAAAATATCAATACAGCGCCATAAAATCCATTGATAACTTCGGCACCAGCGTAACCTTAGCCAACCCTGAACAACTTTCCGACGTACAACGCTATTTACGCAGACAGCATCCAAATTTAGATGTTCGCGCCACTTCCAATAACACCTTGTCTTTAGGCTTATCCGACAGCGCATTAAACGAGTCTCGTGAAAGCGCCATTGAACAAAACTTAAGCATTTTGCGTAAACGTGTTACCGAATTGGGTGTGGCGGAAGCGGTGATTCAACGTCAAGGTGCGGAACGCATCGTGGTTGAACTGCCGGGCGTACAAGACACCGCCCGCGCCAAAGAAATTCTCGGTGCGACAGCGACCCTTGAGTTCCGTATGGTAAACGCAAACGCCAATTTAGAAGCGGCGGCGCGTGGTATGGTGCCTTCCGATTCCGAAGTGAAATACGACAGAAACAATCGTCCTGTGGTGTTGTATAAACGCGCCGTACTCGGTGGTGAACACATCACTAATGCCAGCTCCGGCGTCGATCAAAACACCTCCTTGCCACAAGTGAGCGTGACGTTGGATAGTGAAGGCGGCGAAATCATGTCGCAAACCACCCGTTTAAACCTGAAAAAACCGATGGCGACCTTATATGTAGAATATAAAGACAGCGGTAAAAAAGACGAAAACGGCAAAACCATTTTACAAAAACACGAAGAAGTCATTAACGTCGCGACCATTCAAGGTCGTTTCGGCAGCCAGTTCCAAATTACCGGTATCGACTCCCCGGCGGAAGCACAAAACCTTGCCGTGTTACTTCGCTCCGGTGCGTTAATTGCGCCGATTCAAATTGTGGAAGAACGCACTATCGGTCCGTCTCTCGGGGCGCAAAACGTAGAACAAGGCTTACAAGCCAGCTTCTGGGGCTTAATGATCGTGGTGGCATTTATGGTTATTTACTACCGTAAATTCGGCATCATCGCCAATATCGCGTTAATCGCCAACATCGTTTTATTGGTCGGTTTAATGTCGTTATTACCGGGCGCCACGCTCACCATGCCGGGCATTGCCGGTATCGTGTTGGCGGTAGGGATGTCGGTGGATGCGAACGTATTGATATTCGAGCGGATTAAAGAAGAAATCCGCAACGGACGCCCAATCCAGCAAGCCATTAATGAAGGTTATAGCGGCGCATTCAGTTCCATCTTCGATGCCAACTTAACCACCATTTTAACCGCCGTCGCCCTCTACGCGGTGGGTACCGGCCCGATTAAAGGCTTCGCAATCACCTTATCTTTAGGTATTGCCATCTCAATGTTTACCGCAATCACCGGAACACGCGCAATCGTGAACTTCTTATACGGCGGCAAACGAATTGATAAATTATCAATTTAACGGTGAGGAACATATTGTGAATTTAGAAAACAGAAGTCAGCCAATTCGAGAAATTCAAGGCATTAAACTCCCTTTCCGTTTAGTTGAGTTTATGAAATACCGTATGTGGGGTTATCTTGCATCGTTGCTCGTCATTGCCGTTTCCCTGTTCTTTGTGTTTACCAAAGGCTTCAACTGGGGGCTGGATTTTACCGGCGGTGTGGTGGTGGACACCCACTTCTCCCAACCGGCGGATTTGGAAAAAATCCGCTCCACGTTGGTACAAAACGGGATCGAAAGCCCATTGGTGCAAACGACCGGCGGCGTGCGTGATGTGATGATTCGCCTGCCTGCAACGGATGACGCGCAAATCGGCGATCACGTGAAAAAAATGCTGAGCAACTTGGATAGCGATATTCAAATTCGTTCCATCGAATTCGTTGGTCCGAATGTGGGTGAAGAACTGACCCAAGGCGCTATCTACGCCACCTTGGCAACTCTTATCATGTTGTTGGTTTATGTGGGTATGCGTTTTGAATGGCGTTTGGCAACCGGCGGTGTGCTTTCCCTGGCGCACGACGTGATTGTCACTTTAGGGGCGTTCTCCTACCTGCAAATTGAAATGGATTTAACCTTTATCGCGGCGATTCTTTCCGTGGTAGGTTATTCCCTCAACGACAGTATCGTGGTGTTTGACCGTGTGCGTGAAAACTTCCGCAAAATCAGACGGGTTTCCGCCATCGATATTATCGATATTTCATTAACCCAAACCCTTTCCCGTACCATTATGACCTCGGTAACGACGTTAATTGTGGTGGTTGCCCTCTTTATTTTCGGCGGCCCGACAATCCATAGTTTCTCCCTGGCACTCTTAATCGGTATCGGATTCGGGACATATTCATCCATCTTCATTGCGATCGCCATCGCCTATGACTTAGGTCTTGACCGTGAACACATGGTACAAGTCAAAGTGAATAAAGATGACATTGATGAATTGCCTTAATCAATGACGAAAAGTGCGGTTAAAATTCACGGTGAATTTCGACCGCACTTTTTCTTTTCTTCCACCCCAATTTTTCCTTTCCATTGAATAAATAATCACCGCCTTCAATCCGTAATTTTTCTTGATCTAGATCAAACATTTCAGCTAATCCACAAAAAATGTGATCAAGATCACCAGGGCATACCATATAATCCTAATTAGTTATATTTTAATTTTTAAACTTTAGGAGAAAACATTATGAGTAATGTTGAAAATGCAGTAAGCCCTGCACAAGCAGAAGTGAACGCTCTGGTTGAAAAAGGTTTGGTTGCGCTGGAAGAATTCCGCCAATTAAACCAAGAGCAGGTGAACTACATTGTGGCGAAAGCCTCTGTGGCGGCGCTGGATCAACATGGTGTGTTGGCAATGCACGCTTATGAAGAAACCGGGCGCGGCGTATTTGAGGATAAAGCGACGAAAAATTTATTCGCCTGCGAATATGTCGTGAACAATATGCGGCATTTAAAAACCGTCGGCGTGATAAGTGAAAACGATGTGACGGGCATCACCGAAATCGCCGACCCGGTGGGTGTTGTCTGCGGGATCACCCCGACAACCAACCCGACTTCCACCGCCATTTTCAAATCCCTCATTGCTCTAAAAACCCGCAACCCAATCATCTTTGCCTTCCACCCTTCCGCCCAACAATCTTCTGCGCACGCCGCCCGCATTGTGTATGAAGCCGCGGTTGCCGCCGGTGCACCGAAAAATTGTATTCAGTGGATCGAAAAACCATCCATGGAAGGCACCTCCGCCTTAATGAAACATCCGGGCATCGCCACCATCCTTGCCACCGGCGGGAACGCCATGGTGGAAGCCGCCTATTCCTGCGGCAAACCGGCATTGGGCGTCGGTGCGGGTAACGTACCGGCTTATGTGGAAAAATCTGCCAACTTAAAACAGGCGGTACACGACATCGTGATGTCAAAATCCTTTGATAACGGCATGGTGTGCGCTTCCGAACAAGCGGCGATCGTCGATGAAGAAATCTATAACGATTTCGTGAAAGAAATGCTTTCTTACGGCGTTTACTTGGTGAACAAGAAAGAAAAAGCCATGCTGGAAGAATTCATGTTCGGCGCCAAAGCCAACAGTAAAAACTGTGGCGGTGCGAAACTGAATGCCAATGTGGTGGGTAAACCTGCCGCCTGGATTGCGGAACAAGCAGGCTTCAAAGTGCCGCCGCGCACCAATATTCTGCTTGCCGAATGTAAAGAAGTGGGCGAAAAAGAGCCGCTAACCCGTGAAAAACTTTCTCCGGTACTGGCTTTAATTAAATCTACTTCCCGTGAAGACGGTCTTGAAAAAGCGGAACAAATGGTGGAATTCCATGGTTTAGGTCACTCCGCCGCCATTCACACCGCCGATGCCGAACTTGCCAAAGAATTCGGTAAACGGGTGAAAGCCATTCGTGTTATCTGGAACTCACCTTCCACCTTTGGCGGTATCGGTGATGTGTATAACGCCTTCCTGCCTTCCCTCACGTTAGGTTGTGGTTCTTACGGTAAAAACTCCGTGGGCAACAACGTAAGTGCGGTCAATTTAATTAACATTAAACGAGTAGGCAGACGGAGAAACAATATGCAATGGTTTAAAGTGCCGTCAAAAATCTATTTTGAACGGGATTCAATTCAATATCTTCAATCCATGGGCGGCATGGAACGCGTGGTTATCGTGACCGACCGCACCATGGTGGACTTAGGTTTTGTCGAAAAAATCGCCCACCAAATCACCGCACGCGGCAACAGCGTGACTTACCAATTATTCGCCGATGTGGAACCGGATCCGTCCATTGAAACCGTGCGTCGCGGTACGGAGTTAATCCGTAGCTATAAACCGGATACCATTATCGCCCTCGGTGGCGGCTCGGCAATGGATGCGGCAAAAGTGATGTGGTTATTCTATGAACAACCGGAAGTGGATTTCCGCGATTTGGTACAAAAATTCATGGATATCCGTAAACGTGCGTTCAAATTCCCGCAATTAGGTCGCAAAGCCAGATTTATCGGTATTCCGACAACATCCGGTACCGGTTCTGAAGTGACACCGTTTGCGGTTATCACCGAAGGCAATAAAAAATACCCAATCGCCGACTACTCGCTTACCCCGACCGTCGCCATTGTGGATCCGGCATTAGTGATGACCGTGCCGGCACACGTTGCCGCCGACACCGGCTTAGACGTATTAACCCACGCCACCGAGGCTTATGTGTCCATTCTTGCCAATGATTTCACCGACGGTCTTGCCTTGCAAGCCATTAAACTGGTGTTTGAGTTCCTAGAAAAATCCGTGAACGAAAAAGATCCGGAAGCGCGCGAAAGAATGCACAACGCTTCCACCATGGCAGGTATGGCATTCGCCAACGCGTTCTTGGGGATGAACCACTCTCTTGCCCACAAAATCGGTGGTCGCTTCCATACACCACACGGACGCACCAACGCGATTCTAATGCCGCACGTGATTCGTTATAACGGTACCCGTCCGGAAAAAACCGCCACGTGGCCGAAATATAATTACTACAAAGCGGATGTGAAATACCAAGACATCGCCCGTATGCTCGGCTTGCCTTGCAGCACACCGGAAGAAGGCGTGCGTTCTTACGCCCAAGCCTGCTACGATTTAGCGGTGCGCTGTGGTATTAAGATGTCCTTCAAAGAACAAGGCTTGGATGAAAAAGCGTGGATGGATGCCCGCCGTGATGTGGCACTGCTCGCCTTTGAAGACCAATGCTCCCCGGCAAACCCTCGTTTACCGATGGTCACCGACATGGAAGACATCCTCACCCGCGCTTATTTTGGTTATGATCCGAAGGATTATTAATTCACCGTTGTGAGTTCTACAAAAAAGCCTAGAAATATTTTCTAGGCTTTTCTTTTTTCCGATAAAAGTGCGGTCAAAAAATTATCCTTTTTTACGGCGTTTTAAGGTATCAAGCAATACGGCGACAACGATAATTGCTCCTTTAACGATTTGTTGCCAATACGGGTCAACGCCAAGCATATTTAATCCTTTATTGGTTGTACCGATAATCAATGCCCCGATAACGCACATTGGGATCGTACCGAAACCACCGCTTAAGGAAACCCCGCCGATAACGGCTGCCGCAATGGCATCAAGCTCCCACGCCAAACCGTAAGACGGGTTACCCGCATAAGTACGTGCCGCCAGCAATGCGCCGGCTAAACCGGATAATGCACCGCCAAGGATATAAACCCAGATTAAAGTTCGATTGGTGTTGATACCGCAAATTTTGGCGGCATTTAAGTTTCCGCCAACGGCATAAACATGGCGACCGAATGTTGAACGGCTGAGTAAAATATGGCTGACGATCACGATTAAAACGTATAGCAGCACCAATCCCGGTAATCCTAAAATATTGACATCGGCGATCCAGGTAAAGGCTTCGGAAGAAGCGTCGATCGGGCGACCGTCAGAATAAAGTTGCGCTGCACCACGAGCAATAATCATCATCCCCAATGTAGCAATAAACGGTGGAATACCGCCAATTGCTGTAAGTCCGCCATTAATTAACCCCAATCCGGCACCGATTAAAATAGACACGGCAAAAGCGAGTAATGCGGCAGAAACGGTATCTCCGCCCGTCACCACCGAAGCGGAAACCACGGCGGTTAATGCCACCACCGAACCTGATGATAAATCGATACCGGTGGTAATAATGATAAATGTCACCCCAATGGCGATAATGCCGAACATGGAGACCTGTTCAATAATACTCCACACTGTTCTTGCTGAGAAAAAACCATCAATTGAAACTGATAATCCCAAAAAGAGAAGAATTAAAATTAAGACCATCCCATAAGCATTGATAATTTTCTTCAATGTCACGTTTTCCATAGTAAACCTCTCATTTTTTTTTTAATTAAAAACCGATCGTGATGAATAAAAAACTAGCCTGAAGCCAATTCAAGAACCCGCTCTTGTGTCAGCTCCGTATGAGGAATAATGCCCACTTGATGCCCTTCGTGCATTACCATCACGCGGTCACTCATTGATAAAAGCTCCAACATATCCGAGGTAATCATAATGATGGTTTTGCCCTGTTTTGATAGCTCGACCATCAGCTTATACAATTCCGCTTTTGCCCCCACATCAATCCCTTTGGTCGGCTCATCCAGAATCAGAATATCCGGCTCTAACAATAACCAGCGGGCAAGTAAGACTTTTTGTTGATTCCCCCCTGAAAGGTTGTTGGTAATCACTTCCACATTCGGGGCTTTTATCTTGAGTTTTGTTTTTTGTTCATTTGCCGTTTTTTGCGCTCTGACGACAGACACTAGGAAATTTTCCAGATACGGCGACATTTTCGGCATAATCATGTTGTCTGTAATGCTCAAATTTAAAAACAACCCGGTCAGTTTTCGGTCTTCCGTCACAAAGCCGATTTTATATTTCATGGCATCTAACGGATTATTGATAATCGCTTTTTCGCCTTTAATATAAATTTCGCCGCTATCCGCCGGTTTATAGCCGAATAACCCTTCCACAATTTCCGAACGTCCCGCACCGACTAACCCGGCGATACCAAAAATTTCCCCTTTACGCACGGCGAAATTAATGTTCTGATATTTTCCTGCACGGGTAAAGTGTTTAATTTCCAACACAATTTCATCAGACAAATCAAAACGCTCACGTTGGAACATTTCCGACATATCACGCCCCACCATCATGGAAATAAGCTGTTCTTTGCTAACGTCTTTGGTTGGCTTGGTATCCACATATTGACCGTCACGAATAACCGTAATTTCATCGGATACGCGGAAAACTTCGTCTAATTTATGGGAAATAAAAATAATCGCGATACCTCTCGCTTTTACCGTTTCAATAATGCGGTAAAGCTGCTCGACCTCATTTTCAGTCAACGCCGTGGTCGGTTCATCCATAATGATGACTTTTGCATCATTGGAAACCGCTGTGGCAATGGCAACCAACTGCGCTTTCGCCACCGAGACATCGGACATTTTGGCTGTCACATCCATCGGTACGCCCAAATCTTTTAAAATCGCCGAAGCCTGTTCATCCATTGCTTTTTGATCGAGAAAAAACTTGGCTTGCGTGATTTCACGTCCCAAGTAAAAATTATCGGCAATGGTTAAATTGGCTGCCGGAGAAATTTCCTGCGGCACCATGGTTAAACCGCTACGGATAGCATCAATAGGGCGACTTGGCTTAAAAGGCTTGCCGTCTAAAATTAATTCTCCGCCATCATCCGGGATATAGATACCGTACAACACTTTCATCAAGGTGGATTTTCCGGCACCGTTTTCCCCCATTAACGCATGCACGCTTCCGCGTTTAACGCGAAGATTAATGCCGTCAAGTGCCTTCACCCCCGGAAATGTTTTCGACACATTTCGCATTTCTAAAATATAGGGAGAATTTGAACTGTTAGTCATTTTTAACTCCTTAAATCGGTTAAGAACGAATATTAAAATCGTCGTTATCGTTATAAAGTACGGTCAATTTACTCCTTATATTTGTTGATATATTGCTCCTTCATATCGGGTGTAACCAATTCAAAAGGAATCCAGTTATATTTTGGAATATCTTCGCCTAACGCGGCTTTGTATGCCATCTCGGCACTCAAACGTCCCTGCCCTGACGCAGATTGATAAACAGTCGCGTCAAGACCGTTACCCAAATAACCTAAAGCATCCGGCGTCGCGTCAATGCCGACAATAAGTAGATCTTCATCTTTAAAGCCCAGTTTTTTCGCCGCGAGCAATGCCCCGATTGCCATTTCGTCGTTATTACTCAGAATCACATTGGCATCGCGATGTGCCGAAAGCAGATTTTCCGCCACTTCCATACCTTTTGAGCGATCCCATTTTGCCTCTTGCTCCGCCACCACCTTAATTTCAGGATGTTGTGCAAAAATCTTTTTATTGCCTTCCGTACGTTTAATTTGCGCTTCCAAGCCCAACGGGCCGAGTAAAATAATCGCTTTTGCCGGTTTACCGTTGAGCGAATTAACAATAAATTCCCCTTGCATTTCCCCGCTTTTAATTTCCTCGGATCCCACATAACTTGCCACATATTGCATATCTTCTTCATTCGGTTTCACGGTGACGACAATTAAAGGAATCTTGGCTTTTTTCGCTTTTAGCCCGATGGCTTTTACAATTTTTTGATCCGTCGGCATAATAATTAACGCGTCCACATTGGAATCAATAAAATTTTCTACATCATTCAGCATCTTTGCCGGATCGCCATTGGCATCGGCATATTTAAATTTAAGATCCGTTTGCGAACGAACAAATTTATTCATTGAATCCTGCAAGTAAGTCGGGTATTTATCAGCAAGGCTATACATTGAAACGCCAACAACAATGGGTTTGGCAAGAATGATCGGAGTGAAAAAGAGACCAAGAACCAAGATACCTATCTTCTTTAACATTGTTTATCCCTCCGTTTGAGATGACTTAGTGAGTAACAGGAAAGGACAATGCCGTCCTTTCCGTTAGCGTTGATTAAAAAACTATTTTTTATATTTTGCTTGGTATTCCTCTTTTTTATCCGGTGTAACAAGTTCAAAAGGAACCCATTTCACGGATGGCACTTTTTCGCCTTTGGCAGCTAGATATGCCATTTCCGCGCCCGCAGCCCCCTGACCGGCAGCAGATTGGAACACGGTCGCATCCAACCCTTTACCGAGGTAATCCAAAGCATCCGGTGTGGCATCCAACCCCACAATAATTAAATCTTCGTCTTTAAGCCCTAACTTTCTACCCGCCAATACGGCACCAATCGCCATTTCATCATTATTACTTACCACAACATTCAGATTTTTGTTTGCCGCAAGTAAGTTTTCTGCAATTTCCAATCCCTTAGCTCTGTCCCATTTACCTTCTTGTTCGGTAAAGATTTTGATATTTTTATTCTGTGCAAAGATCTCTTTGTTACCTTGTGTCCGTTTAATTTGCGCATCCTGACCTAAAGGTCCCATTAAAATGGCGGCTTCGGCAGGATTACCTTTCAATGTATTCACAATGAAGTCCGCTTGAATACGTCCGCCCTCAATTTCATCGGACCCCACATAACTGGTGACGTACTGCATATCTTCATCTAACGGTTTACGATTAATAATAATGAGAGGAATACCGGCGCGTTTGGCTTTTCTACCGATGACCTTAACAATATTCGGATCGGTCGGCACCACCAGTAACGCATCAACTTTTTGGTCAATGAAGGTTTCCGCATCGTTTAATAAGCGGGCAGGGTCGCCGTTAGCATCGGCAAGTTTGATTTCGACATCATCGTGAGTTTTATCAAATTCACGAATCGCATCTTGAAGATAGGTTTGCCATTTATCGGAGAAGGCAACCATTGGAGCGCCAATTACAACATTTTTAGCGATAACAGCTTGAGACGTTAATAGGATTCCACCACAAAGTAACGCAAGTAGTGTCTTTTTCATAATGCTACTCCCTTTTATCGGTTAAACGAATAACAACAAAAATTGAAATACAGCTATACCCCACCACAACAATCACATGCGAATATAAATTTCACCAAGAGACAATTTGAAACAAATCATCCGTTGAGTATCTATATCATTAAAAGAAGATTTCCTGCAACCGCCATTTTTTGAAAGTGTGAGATAGATCTTATTTTTTGGAAGGAAAATTTAACTACTGCAAAAATAAACTAAATATTTTATTTTTAGCAAAAAAATAGGAGCCAAAAGACTCCTATATTCATAATCAATACGGGATTGATTTACGTAATTTCTTCTACGTTTACCCAACGTTTTTGCTCGCAAGAAAGGGCGATGGCGTCCAGTACGCGGGAAACCTTGTAACCCTCTTCAAAATCCGGATATAACCTGTTTTCAGAGGAAGCCAAACCATTGACCAAATCCCTGATTTCCACCGTTTTTTGATCATTAAAACCGATACCATGACCGGCACTTACGCAGAAATTCTTATAATCCGGGTGTAGCGGTCCGGTGAGAATGGTTTTAAAGCCTTGTCTTGCAGGATCTTCATCATGCAAATAAAGTTTCAATTCAGCCATTCGTTCCTGAGTGTAGGAAATGCTGCCTTTTGTTCCCGTAATCACATAACTTAGCCCCATTTTACGCCCGCAAGCGATACGGGATGTTTCAATCGTTCCCATACAGCCATTGGCAAAACGAACCAATGCCGTTGCCTGATCTTCATTTTCTACGGTCAGACGCTCTTGCGGATTGTGAGGATTAGGGCGGGTTTGAATTACCGTTTGCATATCGCCGATAACGGTACGAATCTCTTGCCCTAATAAATACTGGGACATTTGCACAATATGTGCGGCAAGATCGCCTAATGCGCCTAAACCGGCTTTTTCTTTCACACAATGCCAATCCAACGGTGTATTTTCATTGGCTAAATAATCTTCATTATGCGTACCATAGAAGTGAACGACCTCGCCAATTTCGCCCTTGGCAATAATTTCCCGCGCTAATTGGGTTGTCGGATTCTTGATGTAGTTAAACCCGACTAAAGTCTTCACCCCGGCTTTTTTCGCTGCTTCATACATTAACTTGGCATCTGCTGCCGTCAAGGCAAGCGGTTTTTCGGAATAAACGTGTTTGCCATTTGCAATGGCCGCCAGCGCAATTTCTTTATGGAGAAAATTCGGCGTACATATATCCACCACATCCACATTCGGATCCTGCACAATATCACGCCAGTCACCGGTAAAACGTTTAAAACCAAATTCTTTTGCTTTTTTTTCTGCTAATTCGGGCGTGACTTCCGCCAGATAGTCTAAAACCAACTCGGCATCAAGAGGAAAAACCGTCGGCGCCTGAGCATAAGCAATTGCATGACAACGTCCGATATACCCTGTTCCCACTAAACCGATACGCACTTGTTTCATACCATATCCTTACCATTCATGACATAAAATAAGAGGAGATAAGTTCTCAAGTTCCACTATCTCCTCCCCGTGATTTAAAAATGACGCCGATTAAAGCGTAGGCATACTAAACGCTGCATTTTCAATTACATATTTGTTTGGCCAACGTGTTGTGACCGTTTTCATCTTCGTATAAAAACGTACACCGTCCGGGCCGTAAACATTCAATGTGCTGTAAGAAGAATGCTTCCAACCGCCAAAACAGTGGAATGACATCGGCACCGGAATCGGCACATTAATGCCCACCATACCCGCTTGAACGTGATAAGCGAATTCACGCGCCGCACCACCGTCAGAGGTAAAGATTGCCGTACCGTTTCCGTAAGGATGTTCATTAATCAGCTTCATCGCCTCTTCAAAACTTTTCGCTCTGACAATGCCGAGCACCGGTCCAAAGATTTCTTCTTTATAAATCACCATATCGGAAGTCACATTGTCAAATAAGGAACCGCCGATAAAGAAGCCATTTTCATGACCTGCCGGTTTTTTGCCGCGTCCGTCAACCACTAAAGTAGCACCTTCTTCTACGCCGGTCGTAATGTAATTAGTCACGTTATTCAGGTGTTGTTGTGTAATGAGCGGACCAAAATCCATTTCTTTTTCACCCGGTTTCGGAATGCCCGGACCATAGCGAAGCGCTTCCACTTTCGGTTTTAATGCAGCAACCAGTTTATCCGCGGTTTCATCGTCAATCGTAACCGCCAACGCTAATGCCATGCAACGCTCCCCTGCCGCACCGAATGCTGCGCCTAAAAGTGCATTAGCGGTAGATTCAATGTCCGCATCCGGCATAATAAGTGCATGGTTTTTCGCCGCACCAAAGGTTTGTACGCGTTTGCCGAATTCAGAACCGACTTTATACACATGCGCTGCTGCCGGTGTTGAACCTACAAAACTTACTGCATGAACGCGCGGATCGCGTAATAAAATTTCATTGTCATTACGATCGCCGTGTACCACGTTAAACACGCCATCAGGCAAACCGGCTTCTTTTAACAGCTCGGCTAAACGAATAGACAAAGAAGGATCAGCTTTTGCCGGTTTCAAAATGAAGGTATTACCACAGGCTAATGCAATCGGGAACATCCACATCGGCACCATTGCCGGGAAGTTAAATGGCGTGATTCCCACAGTTACGCCTAACGGTTGCAATGAAGAGTGGATGTCGATACCGCGTCCCGCCTGTTCTGAAAATTCGCCTTTCAATAAATGAGGAATACCGCATGAAAATTCCACAACTTCCAAGCCACGGGTCAGCTCACCGCACGCATCGGAATACACCTTACCATGTTCTTCAACAATCAAGCGTGCCAATGAATCCCAATCTCTTTCCAATAATTCTTTAAATTTAAACATGATACGGGCGCGGCGTAGCGGAGAAGTTGCCGACCAATCGGCAAAGGCTTTATGCGCCACTTCAATCGCTTCATTGACATCATCAGGCGAACTCATGATCACCTGACGAATTTGCTCGCCGGTCGCCGGGTTATAAATCGGATGCGCTTTTGTCCCTCTGCTTGGAACTTGTTTACCATTAATAAAGTTATAAACGGTTTCCATTTTGAACTCCTTCTTATAGTTTAAGAAATTAACATTGCGATAAACGAATAGCAATTTACATAAAACGACGATGCTTATCACCCAAGGTAGCTATAGAGTAGGAAAATAAAATAAAATTTTCAAATCATTTTGTTTTAAATTGAATTTTTTATTTCACTTTTGTGATCTGTGTCTGATTTTAGTCAATCCCATAAAAAAGTGCGGTGAAAATCCACCGCACTTTTTTGTCCGTCATGATTAATTTGCAACCCGTCGGGTTTGATAGTACACCACCACAGCAAACAGCACGGATGCCAATACGGAGCACACATCGGCGCCGACCCAGAAATAGGACAAGCTGTCGAAATCATAAATTTTCTTACCGGCTTCATTAATCACCGTGGTTTTATCTAACATAAATCCGGTGAGAAACTCCCCTGCCGCCGCACCGGCATAGCCGAATACGCCCATCATGCCTAATGCGATACCGGACGCGGATTTATGAGAAATATCCGTCGCCAATAAACCGCCCAAGAAACATAACTGAATACCGAGCGTGATACCAAAGACGGAAAGCGCAATAATGGAGAACCAGGTATTGCCGTTCGGGGCGAATAAGAAGGCTGCCAAAGAAATGGCGTTCAGCAAGCTGACCCCGATGGTCATGATATTTCGTTTACCCTGTAAGAAACGGTCGGATAACCAGCCTGAAACCACCGTTCCCAGAATACCGACAATACTGTTTACGCTAATAATGGAAGCCGCTTCAATGGTGGTATAACCTTTGCCGTTTTCCAGGAAAAATACGCCCCAACTATTCACGCCATAACGGGCGATGTACATACAACAAGAGGCAACTGCTAGGATCCAAATCGCCGGATTTTTTATCACTTCCCATTGATGTTTTAATACTTCTTTATTATCGAAAGTTTCTTCTTTTGATTCGGTTTTAATAATCGGCTTAAATCCGCAGGATTCCGGCGAATCTTTCATGAACATGATGGTTACAAGCACGCCTAACAAGCCGGCAATACCGGCAAAATTAAATCCGGCGCGCCAACCGAATGCGGTAATAATGGCGGCGGTCACCACAAAAGTAATGGCTTCCCCCGCATTATGCGCAACAGACCAGAAACCATAATAAGAACCGCGATCTTTGTCGTCATACCAACGGGATAACGCCACGACGCAAGGCCCCACCCCCATGGATTGCACCCAACCGTTGAATCCCCAAATAATGGTCAACACAATGGCACTGGTGTTCATGCCCATGGCGAAATTGGCAAGTGCGGAAAAGAACAAGCCGACGGAAAAGAAACGAACGATGTTGGAATGATCCGCCAACGCGCTGTTTACGAATTTCCCGACCGCATAAGTAATAAAGGTCGCGGAACCGATAACCCCCAATTCCGTTGCGCTTAATATGCCGTTATTGACTAATGCGGGCTTCGCCACATTAAAAGATAAGCGGCAGACATAATAAATGGCGTAGGCGAATGAAAATGCCCAAAAGTTTTTCATTCGCGTACTTCTAAACATTTTTTCTGTGTAATCCTTCAACGGAATTGCCGAACTGGCTTTAAAAAAGCTGAGAACAGACATATAGCCTCCTTTCTACGCTAGCGTATTTCGTGTGAATTTTTGATCTGATTGAGTTCTGCAAACAGCGCTTCGGTACAACAACCTAAAATATAATTTCCTTTGATGAGTCCTTCATTTTCAAGGAAATTATTCACATACCCGCCGGCTTCCCGAACAATGATAATCGCGGCGCAAACATCCCAGGCATTAATATGCGGCTCAAAATAGCCAATCAAGCGACCTGCCGCCACATAAACCAGCATTAACGCGCCGGAACCGTTACGAATGAACATGCCGCCGTCCAGCAAAATTTGGTGTAGCACAGGGGTAAAGGTATCGGGATGAACACGGTGGGACACGCCCAATCCCATTAATCCCTCTTTTAAAGAGGTGGAAGAGGAAGCGTGAATAGGCTGATCATTCAGAAATGCGCCATCCCCTTTCATTGCTCGGAACAACTCATTGTGGACGGGATCAAAAATCACACCGGAGACAATTTGATTTTTATGCAAAATTGCAATGGACACGCACCATGCGTTTAATCCATATAAAAACGGGCTTGTGCCATCAATCGGATCCACAACCCAACAATATTCACAGGCTAAGTTTTCAGCACCGGATTCTTCGCCTAGAAAACCATCTTGCGGAAAATGTTGTTTTAATGCTTCTTTAATTTTCGCTTCAACAGTTTTATCCGCGATACTGACTTGATCCTGTAAATCGCCTTTTTTACACTCAATTTTTAATTCCTTACGTTTAAGGTAAAAATCCAGTGCAATTTTCCCAACTTCTTTGACTAACTCCTGAGAAAATAAATATCTATTTCGTAGTTCAACATCCATATATATTCTCCTGATTAATACATCGTTGTAGGCTTATAACATCAATGATTACATGAAAATTTGCGCGCTTATCCTCCTTGTTTATTTTATAAACGCACTCAAATTAATCCTGTCATTTGAAAAATACAATACACATAAATTCTAAAATGAACTTTTTGTTCCACTTTTGTGATCTGTATCTGATTTTAAGGAAAAGCCGGTAGATTAATTAAGTTAAGGGAGTATTATCCGAGGAGTCTATTGAGTCATTTTAGGAGAATGCGATGAGTTACTTACTATCTAAATCTAAAAAAAATCATCCTGAAAAGAACGGAGAAGTCCAAAAAATCACGCCACAAACAGCCAATTGGGAATATGTCGGTTTTGAGATGTATCACCTGCAAAAAGACCGAGCGCTTACCTTCGATACGGAAAATACCGAGGTTTGCTTCGTGCTGATTGCCGGTCAAGCCACCGTGACCACCGCACAGGCTACATTTGAACATATCGGCAACCGCACGTCGCCTTTTGAACGAATTCCGCCTTATTCCGTGTACGTGCCACATCATCAGCAGGTCCACATTAAAGCGGAAAGCTATTTAGAACTGGCGGTTTGCCGCGCGCCAAGCCAAGGAAATTTACCGGTGCGTTTAATTGAGCCAAAAGATGTGGGTGTAGAAAAACGCGGATACGGCAATAATAAACGCCTGGTGCACAACATCCTGCCGGAAACCGAAACCGCAGATGCGTTATTGGTGGTTGAAGTATTTACCGATGAAGGCAATACCAGCTCGTTCCCCAGCCATAAACACGACAATAAAAATTCTCCGACCGAAACCTACCTGGAAGAAACCTATTACCACCGTTTCTCCCCGTCACAGGGCTTTGCATTACAGCGTGTCTATACCAACGACCGCTCGTTAGATGAGTGTATGGCGGTATATGACGGTGATGTAGTTCAGGTGCCAAGAGGCTATCATCCCGTTGCCACCATCGCCGGTTATGACAACTATTACTTAAATGTAATGGCTGGTCCGGTGAGAAAATGGCGTTTTACTTGGGAACAGGATCACGCTTGGATCAACAGTGAAGAATACGCCGATAAATTCAAATAAAGTCTAACGCCATAAAATCGACGAAAAGTGCGGTCATTTTTTCAAACGAAATGACCGCTTTTTTCTTGAATTTTTCATTCATCCCGATAATATTTAGAAATATTTATTTTATGGATATAACAAGATGAAAGAAAAATCTCAATTAACCAATTTACAAACAGAAATTCAAACCCGTTACGACAGCTTAAGTAAAAGGCTCAAACAGGTTGCTCAATATATTTTGGATAATAGCGACAGCATCGTTTTTGATACCGTTGCCACGATCGCCGAAAAAGCGGATGTACCGCCTTCCACATTAATCCGTTTTGCTGCCGAATTCGGTTTTTCCGGCTTCAACGAAATGAAACAAATTTTCCGTGAAAATCTCATGGAAAAAACCACAAACTACACAGAGCGACTACAGCTTTCACACAAAATCGCCCAATCGGAAGGAGAAGAATCCCCGGAAGACATTTTGACGATTTTCTCACAAGCCAACAGCCAGGCATTGATTCAACTGGCAGAACAAACCACAAACGATCAAATTTACGCCGCCGCCAAAATGTTAAAAGAAGCCAATAATATTTTTATTATCGGTTTAAAACGCTCTTTTAGCGTTGCCTGTTATCTCAACTATGCTCTCCATCACTTAGATTGCAGTTCCTTTTTAATTAATGGGTTAGGCGGAATGTTTGATGAACAGCTTAATCAGGTCAAAGAGGGCGATGTGGTGGTTGCCATTAGCTTTTCGCCTTATGCGCCGGAAACCGTCAACATTATGAATACCAGCGCCAAAAAAGGCATTAAACAAATTGCCATCACCGACAGCCAAATCAGCCCGCTACTTGCCTTCAGCGATATTGCTTTCGTGATAAAAGAAGCGCAGGTGTTGGGATTCCGTTCCCAATGTTCCACCATGACGTTAGTTCAAACACTGGCGATTGTGTTGGGATTGGAAAAAGAAAAAGAGAAAAATAAGGAGTAACAAAAATGCCCCGAACGGGGCATTTTACGTTGATGGGTTTAACGGGATTTCCAAAGTTTAATCAGTCTCCGGTATCTTTCTCCCACTTCGGCGATAAGTTCGTCATCCGTTAATTTTCCGGCAAACCAATCCGCTGATGGCTGCCCAAAAATTGTCCGCCCCACCGCAAACCCTTTCACTAAAGGCGCATTGGCAGACGCATCGAATACCGCTTTAAACTGTGCTTCCGGCGCATCCAAGCCGAGAATCAGAATACCGCGACAATATGGATCATTTGCCTGAATCACCTCGCTGATACGTTCCCAACCTTGCGCCGAAACGCCCGGTAATTTCCACCAATCCGGTTTGATACCTAATTGATAGAAGTGTGCGAGAATGTCCGCGTAATATTGTTCGTTTTGTTCCATATCCGCCGGCAAAATCACTTCCAGCAACAATTCATGACCGGTTCGACAGCAGGCTTGATACACTTGTTTTAAGGTCGCATCCTGTTCCGCTTTCATCTCTGCGCTGTCTTTCGGATGATAAAAGACCAAACATTTCACCACATGTTCTTGCGGCCAGCCGGCTAGTTGGCTGCCTAAATCGCCGTGTTCCAAACGCAACGGACGGGAAGACGAAAGCTCAATCGGGCGACCAATCCACCATTTTTTACCGGTAATTTCATTCAGTGCCGCTTGTCCGAAAGTGGTGTCCGCAAGAATCCCTGCCTGACCGTTATAAATGCCCTCTTCCTGCGCCGTTTTTTCCGCCGCCTGCAAGAGAAGCTGTTTCAATTTAGGAATACGTTTGACGTCCGCGCCGTATTTTCCCGCCATATCCACCAATTGCTTGCGATGGTCAAAAGCAAAAATACATAAGTTATCCCATTTGGTTTTTCGGGTTGTCACGCGATGTAAATGGTTAAGTTGCTCATCTAAATCCGGGCGCGGCACCGATTGTGCGCGGGCAAGGTAATTATCCAGCTCCGCTTTTGTCGGCATTGCCGGTGCGCAACCATGGCGGGAAACCACCAACGCCCCGCAGGCATTGGCATAACGACAAGCCTGTTCCCAGCCTTCGTTATTAATGTAACCGCGAATCAGCCCCGACATAAAGGCATCGCCGGCACCCAATACGTTAAGCACTTCCACTCTCACGCCGTAAACATTTAACCCGCCGTCCAAATCGTCAGGAATTTCCCCTTCAAACACCGAACAGCCCAACGCGCCACGCTTGCAAACTAAAACGGCATGGCTGAATTTACGCACATTCTTAAGTGCGGTTAAAGTATCTGTCGAACCGCCGGCGATGTGGAATTCTTCTTCCGTCCCCACCAACACATCAAAGTGGTGCAACACTTCTTGCAAGGATTTGGTTACCGCCGCCGAATCAATAAAACGGGTTTCCCCATCGCCCAAGGACGTCAGCCCCCACAATACCGGACGATAATCAATATCCAGCAAACGTTTCGTATTATTTCTGCCCGCATATTCCAACGCCGTTAACACGGCTTCTCTTGTTTTCGGGTGTGACAAATGCGTGCCGGTAATGGCAAGCGCTTTGGCGGAAGCAATATAACTTTCATCAAAGTCATCTTTGGTAATCGCCATATCGGCACAATTTTCACGGTAAAAAATCAACGGGAAAGTGTCCTGATCTTTAATGCCTAAAATCACAAGAGCGGTCAGGCGTTCTTTATCCGTAATCAAATGACTGGTATCCACGCCGACACGTTGCAATTCCTCACGCAAAAAACGCCCCATGTGTTCATCACCGACACGCGCCAGCATAGAAGATTTCACGCCCTGCACCGCCGTACCATAGGCAACATTACCGGACGAACCGCCAAGATATTTGGAAAAAGAAGAGGCATCTTCCAATCTGGCACCGATTTGTTGTGCATAAAGATCAACAGCAACCCGACCAAGACAAATAAGGTCTAATGTTTTTTCTACCGTTTTCATAATGCAATTCCTTCTTATTTAATGAAATTGTTTTACCCGCACAAATTGAAACATATATTTCAAAAAAATCAACATTGAAATTCAGTTTTTTAGACGTTAATCACAAAATCAACTCCGTCAGATTTTCTTTTCGACATTTCCCATGCCAAGATTTAACAGGCTGTTAACCTGTTTTTACAAGATAAAACATAAATTCGGAAAAATTTGATCTATGTCGCAAAAATGAAATTTTTGTTTCAAAAGCATTTAAAATTAAAAGAATGCTTATATACTTGGTTCAATGCTCGCTACCCGTAAAGGAGATTCTGATGAAAACCGTAAGACTTACTGTTGCACAAGCACTCATAAAATTCCTTGATAATCAATACATTGAATTTGACGGTAAAGTAACAAAATTTGTTGAAGGTATCTTTGGTATTTTCGGTCATGGCAATGTGCTCGGTATTGGTCAGGCGCTAGAACAAGACAGTGGCGACCTGATTGTTCGCCAAGGGCGCAACGAACAAGGCATGGCACATGTCGCCATCGGTTTTGCGAAACAAAATCTGCGTAAAAAAATTTACGCCTGCACCTCTTCCGTCGGCCCCGGCGCCGCCAACATGATCACTGCCGCCGCCACCGCAACCGCCAACCGTATTCCGCTGTTGCTTTTGCCCGGCGATGTGTTTGCCACCCGCCAACCGGATCCGGTTTTACAACAAATCGAACAATTTCATGATCTGAGCATCAGCACAAACGATGCGTTCCGTGCCGTCAGCAAATATTGGGACAGAGTCAGTCGTCCGGAACAACTGATGACCGCCTGCATTAACACTATGCGGGTATTAACGGATCCGGCGGACACCGGCGCCGTCACCATCGCTCTGCCGCAAGACGTCCAAGCGGAAGCTTATGATTTCCCGGAATATTTCCTGCAAAAACGCATTCACCGTATTGATCGCACGCTCCCTACCGAACCTATGTTGAAATCTGCCGTGGATCTGATTCTGAAGTCGAAAAAACCGTTAATTGTCTGCGGTGGCGGGGTGCGTTACTCCGAAGCGGCAGAACAGTTAAAACAGTTCGCCGAAACCTTCCAGATTCCTTTTGCCGAAACCCAGGCGGGAAAAAGTGCGGTCGTTTCCGAGCACGTTTTGAATGTGGGCGGCGTGGGAGAAACCGGCTGTTTGAGTGCCAACCTGTTGGCAAAAGAAGCGGATCTGATTATCGGTATCGGCACGCGCTATACGGATTTCACCACCTCCTCCAAATGGCTCTTCCAGAATCCGAATGTGAAATTCCTGAACATCAACGTTGCCCGTTTCGATGCCTATAAACTGGATGGCGTCCAAGTGGTTGCCGACGCCAAAGAAACGCTGGAAAAACTGACCGCACTTTTAGCGCCGACAGGCTATCGTTACCGCGCCCAATGGGGCAATGCCGTTGCCGAAGCCAAAGCGCAATTTGCCCAGGAACTCCAACGGATTTATCACGCGGTTTACACGGAAACCGATTTCGTGCCGGAAGTGGACGATGCCTTAGATCGCGAAAAAGTCTATGCGGAATTTATTAAATTGACCCAATCCCATCTGACCCAAAGCCGCGTGTTAGGCATTCTCAATGAAACCTTGGGCGAAAACGACATTATCGTGGGCGCCGCAGGCAGCTTGCCGGGCGACTTACAACGCGCCTGGCAATCCAAGGGCGAAAACACTTACCATCTGGAATACGGCTATTCCTGCATGGGATATGAAGTGAACGCCGCGTTGGGTGCCAAATTAGCCCGACCGGAAAAAGAAGTTTATGCCTTATTGGGCGACGGTTCTTACATGATGCTTCATTCCGAACTGGTGACCTCCGTTCAGGAACACAAAAAAATCAACGTGGTTTTATTCGATAACATGACAAACGGCTGTATTAACAACCTGCAAATCGGCAACGGGATGGACAGTTTCGCTACCGAATTCCGCTTCAGAAATCCGCAAACCGATAAATTGGACGGCGGATTTGTGCCCGTTGACTTTGCCATGAATGCGGCATCTTACGGTTGTAAAACCTATAAAGTCACCACCGAAGAAGAATTACGCGCCGCCCTCGCCGATGCGCAAAAGCAAACCGTCTCTACGCTGATTGACATAAAAGTCTTGCCGAAAACCATGATCCACGGCTACGGCAGTTGGTGGCACGTCGGTGTGGCGGAAGTGGCGGAAAAAGAAAAAATCCGCAAAGCGCACGAAAACAGCGTGAAACACATTAACGAAGCAAGACGTTATTAATCCGTCATTTAATTTATTTCTCCAATTTAACCACTCTGTTGAGAAGGAAAACACTATGAAAGCTGAAAACGTGAAATTAGGTATCGCGCCAATCGGTTGGACTAACGATGATATGCCTGATCTTGGCAAAGAGAATACCTTTGAACAATGTGTAAGTGAAATGGCACTTGCGGGTTTTACCGGATGTGAAGTTGGAAATAAATATCCGCGCGATGTGGAAGTGTTAAAACATAAACTGGCGGTTCGCGGTATTCAAATTTGTAATGCGTGGTTCAGTACGTTTTTTGTCGATGGTAAAAAAGAGGAAACCATCAAAGAATTTATCAAACATCGTGATTTCCTCCATGCGATGGGTGCCAAAGTGATCGGTTGTTCCGAACAAAGCCGCAGTATTCAAGGTACCACCAAAGCCGTGTTTAAAGAGAAAACCGTATTCACCGAAGAAGAATGGCAACGCCTCGCCGAAGGTTACAACGAACTTGCCAAACTTGCCGCCGAAAAAGGCATGAAAGTTTGCCTGCATCACCACATGGGCACAGGCATTCAAACCCCGGCAGAAATTGATAAATATATGGCGGTGGTTAATGATGATGTGTATTTGTTATTTGATTCAGGTCACCTCTACTATTCCGAAGGCTCACAAAAAGCCATGTTGGATGTTTTGGAAAAATACATCGATCGCATTTGCCACGTGCATTTGAAAGACGTGCGCGATGAAGTGGTCGCCGACGTAAAAGCCAATAATCTGAGCTTCCTGGAAGGCGTGCGTAAAGGCACCTTTACCGTGCCGGGCGACGGTGTGATTGATTTCAGACCGATTTTCGACATTCTCGAAAAACACAATTACAAAGGCTGGATGGTCGTTGAAGCGGAACAGGATCCGGCAATCGCCAACCCATTTGAATATGCCGTCAAAGGCCGTAAATACATTAAAGAAACAGCGGGGATTTAATCATGATTAAAGTAGGTATTATCGGTGCCGGTCGTATCGGTCGCGTACATTCCGAGAGTATTACAAAATATGTCAAAGGCGCTGAAATCAAAGCGATTTCCGATGTTCGCGTCACCGATGAGCTCAAACAATGGGCGAAAGGCATGGGCATTCCGCACGTTTATGAAGACTATAAACACATTCTGCAGGATCCTGAAATTGATGCCGTCCTAGTTTGTTCTTCCACCAACACCCACGCGCCGATTTCCATTGAAGCCGCCCGTGCCGGCAAACACATTTTTTGCGAAAAACCGGTGGATGCCGATGTAAATCGCATTAAAGAAGTCTTAGCCGAAGTGGAAAAAGCGGGCGTAAAATTCCAGGTGGGATTCAACCGTCGTTTTGACCACAATTTTAAAGCCATCAAGACCCGCGTGGAAAACGGCGACATCGGCGAACCACACTTAATCCGCGTCACCTCCCGCGACCCTGATGCACCGCCCATTGAATACGTTAAAGTGTCCGGCGGGATGTTCTTTGACATGACCATTCACGATTTCGACATGATCCGTTATTTATCCGGCAGCGAAGTGCTGGAAGTGTATGCGGCGGGCGGCGTGCTGGTGAATCCGGAAATCGGTAAAGCCGGCGATATTGACACCGCCGTCATCACCTTAAAATTGGCGAATGGCGCGATCGGGGTGATCGACAACAGCCGCAAAGCGGTTTACGGTTACGACCAACGGGCGGAAGTGTTCGGCTCGAAAGGCGCGGTACAAACCCGTAATGATACCGATTCCACCGCCGTGTATTCCTGTGAAGCGGGCGTGATTGCCGAAAAACCGAAATATTTCTTCCTGGAACGCTATATGCAATCTTTCGCTGACGAAATGGCGTGCTTTGTGGATTCCGTAGTGAACGACAAACCGACTTTAGTGAACGGCAACGACGGCTTGCAACCTGTGCTGATTGCGTTGGCGGCAAAACGTTCTCTTGATGAAGGGCGCCCGGTGAAACTGGCGGAAATCGCCTAAAAGCATTTCCGATGCTAAAAAAGACCTGAAACGAATTCAGGTCTTTTGTTTTTTGACGGGTTAAAAAACACTTGAATTTTTGACCGCACTTTTGTCCCGAAACCTACAACGGGCTTTCGGTTTGCAGGCGTTCGCAAATGTCGGTAATGGTGAGAATGAGGCTGGAGCGGATAACTTTTTCCTTGCGCTGGCGTTTGATTTGGTAAAGCAAGGAATCCTGATTGTCGGCTTCGGGCGGGAAATCGAGGAGCTGTTTATCTTCCAATAAATGTAAATGGCGGGCGAAATCCAAAATAATATCATCGGAAAAATCATAGTCTTTTTCGTCATTATTTAAGGTTTCTTTTAACCCGATAAAATGAAGAATATCGGCAAAAACCGGCTGTTCCACAATGCCTAAGCCCAGCAACACTTTTAAGCGAATGCTTAAATCGGAAAGCGGACCGGAGGTTTCAAACAGGGAATCCACCACGGATTTCACAGCGAAATCCGTTTTACGAAAAACACGGTTAATCAATTCATCTACGGTTTCATCAAAAATCGCAACGGAGACGGTGATGAAACCGCGAAGAGACATTGCGCCATTTAATTTTTCATAAACCTGATCAATCGGCACCTGAAAATCCTTTTAAAAACCCATTATCTTAAATTTCACAACGCGAGGGCGAACGTTCATTCGCCCTATTTCACTTAAATCGCCTGATACGCCGCGACAATGCGTTCAATCACGGCATCGTCCTGCAACTCGGTATATTTACGCACGGTTCCCGCGACGCCGTTTTCGGCAAGCGATGCCGCCAATTCCAAGGCTTGCGGATCCTGTTCGTTGCGATACGCCAAGGCTGCGGCAATGGCATTGACCAAATGCTGATTCGGCAAACCGTATTCTAATGTGCCGCGCAACGGTTTGATTAAGCGGTCGTTGTAGCTTAATTTGCGCAAAGGCTCGCGCCCCACACGATCCACATCATCCACCAGGAACGGATTCGCAAAGCGTTTTAAGATTTTTTCAATATACGCCGCGTGCGCCTGCGGATCAAAACCGTAACGTTTAATCAACACCGCGCCGCTTTCCTGCATGGTGGCTTTCACATCCGCTTTAATGGCGTCGTCCTCAATGCTTTCTTTCACGAAGCGATAGCCTTTTAACTTGCCTAAGTAAGACGTAGTAGCGTGTCCGGTATTCAGAGTGAACAATTTGCGTTCCACAAACGCCATCAGATTATCGGTTTTCTCCATGCCGCGAATTGCCGGAATTTGCCCTTTAAACTGGGTTTCATCCACGATCCATTCGCTGAATTCTTCTACGGTAACCAATAACGGATCGCTTTCATCCGCTTGCACCGGCGGTACGATACGATCGACGGCGGAATCCACGAAACCGACTAACGCTTCCGCTTTGGCTTGTTGTTCCGGCGTTAAGTGGGCGAAAACCTGCTCTTTTAAGAAGGTTGTGCCGCGCACCATATTTTCACAAGCGATAATATTTAACGGCGTGTCGTTTCCGGCGGCGAAACGGGCAACCAAGCCTTTTGCAATGGTGCCGGAAATAATTTTCAGCACATTCGGCCCGACGGCGGTAGTCACCAAATCTACGGTCTTGAATAATTCAATCACGGCATTTTCATCTTTAGAATTGATGCCGGTGACGTTAGTGACTTCTTCCACCGTATTCACGCTGTCGCCGACGATTTTGACATGATAGGACTGTTGCGTTTTCAGCAAGTCAATCACCTTATCATTCACATCGGCAAAAATCACTTCAACACCGCTGTCCGCCAATAATTTTCCGATAAATCCGCGACCGATATTGCCCGCACCGAAATGTAATGCTTTCATGTTATTTCTCCTTTAAGTAAGGCGACATACCGCACTGCCTGTCGCCTGTAAAAACACCTTTAAAATCAACCGCACTTTTAGGCTTTGAGTAGCACCAACACTTTTTCCACATCGTTGGTGGTGGTTAATAATTCAATGGCTTCGTCGCTGTCCAAGGCGTTGGTAATCGCCGATACCACTTGAATATGCTCGTTGTTTTTCGCCGCAATACCCACCACTAATTTGGCAATGCCGTCCTCTTCGTCGGTAAAGCGCACACCTTCAGGATATTGGCACACCACGATACCGGTTTTCAGCACCGCGTCTTTCGCTTCGATAGTACCGTGCGGCACGGCAACACCTTCGCCAAGATAAGTGGATACCAATTTTTCACGCTCAAACATGGCATCGACATAACTCGGTTCAACAAAGCCCGCTTTGACTAATTGCTCACCGGCAAAACGAATGGCATCTTCTTTGTTATCGGCTTTTAAGCCCAGGAAAATTTGTTCCGGTGTTAAGGTGAATTTCGTGCCGTTCACTTCCACCACATCCTCCAGCGCCTGCGCTGCTTCTGCTTTCGGTTGCGCTGTTAACTGCTCTTTCAAATCCTGCACCAGGCTGTCATAGAATTTGTTATCCAGGAAGTTGGTTAAGGATAAGTGCATGGCGTTCGGCACTTGTTTTTTCGCACGCAAGGTTAAATCCTGGTGAGTGATAACCAAACGGGCATCTTCCGGTAAATCGTTAATCGCTACGTTAGTGACATCCAACGGCAAGCCCGCGTCTTTCACTTTTTTGCGTAACATACTCGCGCCCATAGCACTGGAGCCCATACCCGCATCGCAAGACACATAAATTTTGGTTAAGCCTTTGTAATCGGTCACCACACCTTGATTGAGGTTACCGGATTTCATGGCTTTAGACGCAGCCTGCATTTCTTCCAAGTTGGTAGATTCTTCTTTTTGGATTTTCAGGAAGAAGGCGGACAATGTGAAGGAAACCGCACAAGCCACCACCACGGAACTGATCACGCCCACTAAGGATGTTTTCGGTGTCATAAGCAGCACTGCAATGATGGATCCCGGAGATGCCGGTGACACTAAACCTGCGCTAAATAAAGTTAACGTAAACACGCCGGACATACCGCCTGCAATAACGGCAAGCAACAAGCGCGGATTCATTAACACATAAGGGAAATAGATTTCGTGGATACCGCCGAAGAAGTGAATCACCGCCGCACCGCCTGCGGTTTGTTTGGCAGATCCTTTACCGAAGAAAATATAGGCTAACAACACGCCCAAGCCCGGGCCCGGGTTCGCTTCGATTAAGAAGAAAATGGATTGACCGAATTCTTGTGATTGTTGAATACCGAGCGGTGAGAAAATGCCGTGGTTAATGGCGTTGTTTAAGAACAGAATCTTCGCCGGTTCAACGAAAATGGAGGTTAATGGCAACAAGTTGTTATCAACCAGCACTTTTACGCCTGCCGCCAACACTTCGGTTAAGGATTTCACCACCGGACCGACCACAAAGAAGAACAGAATCGCCAGAATCATCCCGATAATGCCGGAGGAGAAGTTGTTGACCAACATCTCAAAACCGCTTTTGATTTTACCGTGCGCCCATTTATCAAAGGTTTTAATCGCCCAACCGCCTGTCGGACCGGCAATCATCGCCCCCAAGAACATTGGAATATCGGTCCCGATAATCACCCCTGCCGTGGTAATCGCACCGACTACCGCGCCACGATCGCCGCCGATCAATTTACCGCCCGTATAACCGATTAATAACGGCAGTAAATAGGTAATCATCGGGCCGACCAGTTTCGCCAAGGTTTCATTTGGCAACCAACCGCTCGGAATAAATAACGCCGTAATAAAACCCCAAGCAATAAACGCGCCGATATTCGGCATCACCATATTAGATAAAAAGCGTCCGAAGCTTTGAATCTTCACTTTTGCATTTGCTGATAACATAATTGTCTCCGTCACAGGTTTAAAGTGCGGTCAAAATAACACAAGAAAATTTTTGTCAAAAACTTTTTTCGACGAAAATGTGAACTACATCACAATATTTTTTAACAAATGATTTTAAAAAATGTGACGCAGATCACAGTTTTTGATTTAAGAAGACAATTATGTGATACAGATCACATTTTTATTCTAAGAAAGCGAGATAAAAAACACCGGGAAAAATATTCATAAATCACTGAAGTGATTTATTCCCGCTTCGGGACCGTTAGCATAGCCAACGTTCAAAAAAACGGAATTTTTTGTGACCGCACTTCATACCGCCTATTTTTCTCCTTATTTGGTTTTCTGAAAGCCCATAATTTCTTGATAACGTGGATGATTTTTAAGATATTCTGTGAAATCTTTAAACAGATCTTCATCAATCTCACGGACTTTGTGAAGCCAATAAATGAGATTGTTATCATCTTTTTCATCAATCGCCCAGTGAATCAAACTCCCTAAGGCATCTTCATTTCCCCGTTCACCGGCAAGGGCTAAATATTCTCGATATTTTTTCTCATCCGCCGGCACGCCATAACCTTCACGATAAATGGTACTTAACGCATAAGCAGCAAAATCATCACCCAGATCAACCGCCCGTTGGAAATATTCGATGGCTTTTTTATCATCGTTACTATCTCCATAAATGGCGCCTAAGGCATTTAAAGCCTCAATATAGTCATTATCGGCAGCTTTCTCCATCCAATAAAAGTACTCTTTGCTACCTGACTCCAAGAAATAAAAAGCGAAGTCATATTGCGACGCCGGGTTATTTCTTTCGGCAGATTTCAACATAAGCGGTCTGGCTTGTTCCCGCTTATCCTGTTCAATATAAATCTCACCTAAATTCCCCATTGCTACGCTGTTGCCTTGTTCCACTGCTTTTTTGAAAGCCTGAATTGCCAATGCCGTATTTTCTTCGGTACCGATACCATAACGATACGCATAGCCCAGCAAATTCGCATAGTGTAAATCGCCCTGTTCCACTTTAACTTTAAATGCCTTAAATCCTGCTTGAAAGAGTTTTTCCACATCTTCCGGAGCCGAACCTTCTTGTTGTTCTAAAATTTCCGCTAACACATAATCACCCGCGCCATTGCCTTCCGAAAGTGCAATACGGGCATATTTATCTGCGCTGGAAATATCGCCCTCAACGCTGGCTAACGCATAGAAAAAAGCGGCATCGGCATTCCCCAAGTCAGCAGCTTGCTTTAAAAGCCTATTCGCTTTTGTATCATCAATGGGTTTTGTCACCCCATAGCGGTAATCAAAGCCCTCTTCAAAAAGGGCTTTGGCTTGCTCTGTGGTTATTTGATTTTGTTGACTCTCTAAAAGTGCGGTCGGATTTTGAGGTGTTTCTACCACGTTTAAACCGGTGTTTAGGCTTAATGCAACAGTGGCTGCGATAAAAGCAACATTAGATAACATTGTTGTTCCTTATAAAAAAGTATAGTGAAAATCGACAATTTAATTGCCATATTGTTTCGGTTCCCAGCTGTTTAATTAGCAGAAACTCAGTAATTTTATTTCATTTTTAAACAAGTACTTTATCGAATTTATGTCGTGATTTACGCATAAATCCTTTACTCCTACTTAACCCGTTTCAGGCTTTTTTCTAAAACATCTTTCAACCCGTCAAAAGCCCCTTCCCCATCAAAGCCCAATTTTTTGAACCAGTAAGCGGCTTGTTCTTCATCTTTTTCCACGCCACCTGTGCCGGTAAGATAGCGTTTCACCAACTCCGTCATGGCATCCGTATTGCCGGTTTCCGCTGCGCGTTTTAAAAGTGCCAAGGCTTTTTGCTGATCGGCTTTCCCCCCCTCACCGTATTCATACATTTCACTTAAGGCAAGTAGTGAATCCGGATCATTCATTTCGGAGCCTTTTTGATAGTAATAGCGGGTCTTTTTCGGATCTGTGTCACGGTAATACTCTGCTAAATCGCGGGTTGCTTCAAGGTTGCCATTTTCGTCGGCTTTCTCCATCCAATAAAAGTACCCTTTGCTACCCGGTTCAAAGAAATAAGTAGCTAAGTTATACTGCGCCGTCGGGTTATTTTTTTCGGCAGATGCCAACATAAGCGGTTGGGCTTGTTCCCGCTTACCCTGTTCAAGATAAATTTCACTTAAATGCCCCATTGCTACGCTGTTGCCTTGTTCCGCTGCTTTTTTGAAAGCCTGAATTGCCAATGCCGTATTTTCTTCGGTACCGATACCGTAACGATACGCATAGCCCAGCAAATTCGCATAGTGTAAATCACCCTGTTCCACTTTCTCTTTTAAGGCATTAAACCCTTTTTCATTATAATATCTTGCCTGCTCCTCGTTATTTTCTTCCGTAAGGTAACCTAACATATAGTTGGCAACCTCATTTCCCGCCTTGAGAGCGGCGATGGTGTATTCTTCGGATTTTGGAATATCACCTTCATCAAACAATTCAACGGCAAGAAAAATCATTGCATCCGCATTACCGAGTTCGGCACTTTCACGAAAGTATTGATTTCCAAGGGCTCTATTTTGCAGTTGATTCACACCATATCGGTATTTAACCCCCTCCTCAAAATAACGTTTTCCTTTTTCAACACGTTGTTCCGCCGTCATTGGCATTGGATCAATCATAATCGCGGTTCGCTCCAGCCCTTGTGCTATGGCTAAATTTGTTTGCAGGCTCAAAAGCGTTGAAGCAAGTATTAAAGCAATATTGGATGACATAATGGTCCTCTTAAACTAAAGCAAAAGTGCGGTCAAAAATCACCGCAAAAAACAATTGGGTGTAACAAATGCACAAAACACTTACGGAACGGTTGGTGAGCTTGCCGCACCATTGTCGAAGCCCGCGTTTTGTGTCTGAAATGACTAAAATAACCACAGGTTAATAGGTTACGATTTAATGTTTAACCGATAAGGCAAGACCTGCATCTTGCAATGATTCGGGATATTTTCTCCCTCAAAATGCCAATGCGCCGTAGTTGGGGTGAAGTCGGTGAGACTAACACGCTGAAATGCCTCATACTCGCATTGTCCGATTTTTGTTGCTTCAGGGTATACCGAAATATACCCATCCATACCGATTAACCGGCTATCTTTATCCGTGTAAACACTAACAAGGGTTATCTCCCCTTTAAATTGGGGCAATATCAGCATATTACGTCGATCAAATTCACCATCTGCCGAATACGCCGCGGCAGAATTTAATGTGCGAATAGCAAAAGTTAGCAGCTCGTCATCATTTCTACGCATATCATAAAAGTGGGTAGGACCTAAATTTAGCTTGCCTTGCGGTGTTTGCACCGCCTGATTCACGACATAGCAATAACTCAAATAATAATCTTCCGGCTGATAGGTGGTGATGGGTTGATTATCTTTTGGTTTAAACGTAAAAAAAGCATTCACCAGGCACAAATTCCCATCGATATCAATGGTTTCCGGCAATTCTTCCAGCCCCTTCACTCCGGTTGGATAAAAACTGAAATCATTAGGATCAAGAAGGCTAAGTTCCGCAAGCCTAAACCGTCCCCAAGAAAAATCCTGACCTTCCTCCGAGCGAAAAATCCGCGCTATTTTGCCGCTATCCAAATAAACTTCAGCCCATGTTCCTTTTGAAATATCTTTAATACCTTTTTGCGCAAAGTCAGCAATTTCCCGTTGACTAAGCGGACGGGTTTCCATGCCCACGCCTTCGTAGGAAAATGCAACATACAGCCGCCACAGCCCGACCACAATGAGGTCAATTATTAAAAACACTTGCATACAAGAACGCGCAATATGCGTTTGTTCGCTTTTTTCTTTGCCTTTATTGTTTAGCATTTCCACCAACCAAGCGAAAAAGGAAACTAATAAAGGGCAAAGCATCGCCATAGGTATTGCTATAATCATTGTCAAATCTATCACTTAAACATTCTCCATTTATTGGCTTGAAATAAGCCGTTTAAAGTCAGACTTCTTCACCGTTTTAAATGAAAAACGCTGCGAAATTCGACCGCACTTTGTTCTACTCGCCAAAATTTAACATATTCATTACGTCGGCGGGATAGTATAGGAATTCTCGCGATTCTTCAATAAATAAAGAGAAATAAAAACTTATAAATCAATGAAATACCCACAAAGAAAAAGCGGCAATTTTCATTGCCGCTTTGTTTTTTTCGTTTGATTAAAATTACGCGTAAACCGGAAGGCGTTTACAAATTGCCAAGACTTTTTCTTTGGTGTCGGCAATGACTTGGGCTTCGTTGTCTTTGCCGATGGCGTCTAACACGTCACACATCCAGCCGGCAAGCTCTTTCACGTCCGCTTCGTTGAAACCGCGACGGGTGACGGAAGGCGTGCCCACACGGATACCGGAAGTGATGAACGGTTTTTGTGGGTCGTTCGGTACGGAGTTTTTATTTACCGTGATATTGGCTTTGCCTAATGCGGCATCGGCAGCTTTACCGGTTAATCCGTGGCTGACTAAATCCACTAAGAACAAGTGATTTTCGGTGCCGTTGGAAACCACTTTATAACCGCGTTGTTTGAACACTTCCACCATGGCTTTGGCGTTTTTCAACACGTTTTGTTGATACACTTTGTATTCCGGTTCCAAGGCTTCTTTAAAGCACACCGCTTTCGCCGCGATAATGTGCACCAACGGGCCGCCCTGACCTGCCGGGAAAACGGCGCTGTTGAGTTTTTTATAGATTTCTTCATCACCGCAAGAAGAAAGAATCAAACCACCACGCGGACCACCTAAAGTTTTATGAGTAGTGGTGGTTACCACATGGGCGTACGGCAATGGATTCGGGTAAATACCTGCGGCGATTAAGCCCGCAACGTGCGCCATATCCACGAATAAATACGCGCCCACCTCATCGGCGATTTCACGCATTTTTTTCCAATCCACCACTTGAGAATACGCGGAGAACCCGCCCACGATCATTTTCGGTTTCACTTCGTGAGCTTGTTTGCGTAAGGCATCATAGTCGATTAACCCTTCGTCGGTAATGCCGTATTGTTCCGCATGATAAATCTTACCGGAGAAACTCACGGACGCGCCGTGGGTTAAGTGACCGCCGTGCGCTAAGCTCATGCCTAAAATAGTGTCGCCCGGATTGAGTAACGCCATGTAAACCGCCGCATTGGCTTGTGAACCGGAGTGCGGTTGCACGTTCACATAATCGGCGCCGAACAATTCTTTCGCACGATCAATGGCGAGCTGCTCCACAATATCCGCGTATTCACAACCGCCGTAATAACGTTTGCCCGGATAGCCTTCCGCATATTTATTGGTGAATTGGGAACCTTGCGCTTGCATGACGCGCGGGCTGGCATAGTTTTCAGAAGCGATTAATTCGATATGTTCTTCCTGACGACGGTTTTCATCTTGAATGGCTTGCCATAACACGGGATCGTAATCGGCGATGTTCATACTTTTTTTAAACATGGTGTTTTCCTCTTGGTAGTGAATTGGAACTGCGGCTTATTGTACTCAATTTCGCAGTAAAATTTTAATAAAACCGGATGTGTTTTTTTTCATTCTAACTATGAAAATTTTTCACCCGGCGGTATTTGTCGTTGTTATTGGCGAACGCAAGATGTGGTGTAGCTTTTTTGTGCCGTTTTTTGCGTTAACGTCATCACGTCTCTGCCAAGCTCCGCATCGCGTGTCAATGACGTAATCACAAAATTAATCGTGTTCGATTTATTCACGCGTTTGCTGTATTTCTTAAACAGATTTTCTTCATAAGGTTTATATCTGGAATCCTTTTCAATGGCGTCCAGCGCTTCTTCCGTGTGCTTACGTTGCACCGAATTGGTGGTAAGCGTATAGGTTAATTTATGGTCAAGTTCGCTTAACTGCCATGTTCCCGCACCCGTGGTTTCATAAACGAAGAACGGCTTATCAATGGGTTCAATAATGCTACTGTTGTTCACCAGCGTGCCGTCCCGATTTAAGCGCAGATTATTCACGGTTTTTAAATTATGTTCGGGATAAGTGCTGGTACATTGCCATTCCCCGCTCACTTTGCGTTGGGTAATTTTGCCGTCGTCCATCAAATCCGTGAGCGTACAACCGCTCAAAAAAGACAGGGTTAATCCGAGTAAAACTAATTTTTTCATTTGCATCTCCTCTAAAAGTGCGGTGCATTTTTTCAGTGTTTTTTATCCCTAATAGGGAATGTCTAAAATACGACAATTGCACAAATCATCGCTCTCAAACTCCGACATCTCGCCGGCAATTTTGTTCGGAATCGGGAATAAACGCACCGTCAACGGTTTATTTAAACGAAATGCCATGGTGCCCGTATCCCGCATGATGGCGGCAATACTTTCCGCGCTTGCATTCCCCGCTATCGGCACGGTGTCCAAACCGATACCGCACACGGCGCTATAAGTGAGCAACGCGCGAATATCAAACTGTTGCTGTTGCGTCCCCTGCGCCAAGCCTAAATCTTCCGTCACCGCTAACATTAAACCTGAGAAACCGACCAAAGGCACATTTTGCACGGATTTAAACACGTTGGTTAATAATGCCGACACTTCAACCGTGCCTGCCGCACCAAAATACGGCAAGCCCATCAGTTCATAAACTTCCGTCATGGACGCGCAGTTTTTCGATGGCGCGGCGGAACTATCAATCCCAGCGAATGCAAAATCACCGGATAAATTGACCGCACTTAACAACGCAAGGATTTCATCCACGTGATATTGCAAGGCTTGTGACATGGCGCGATAGCAATCGGCATAAAACGAATGGTGGGCGGATTTCGGCACGGATTTTAATGCCGCCACCAACAAATCCGGTGTTTCCAAACCGATTACAAAGCTGTTCGGCAAATGGCTCAAATGGTAGCCGGCGGGAAAATAAGGAATAAAGGGTTTGCAGTTAAAATTCACCGTGAAGTTGAAATTGCCTTCGCCGCGCGGTGTGATTTGCGCAATGCGTTGTACCGCGCTGACGGATTGCTCAATGAGCTGATTATCCAACACGCCGTTTTCGTCTAACGGCACGTTCACACAAGCGTTACATAAATCGCCGTAAGCCGCGATAAGTTCAGGCAACAGCGCAATTTCCTGTGCGTTCGTCGCCGCGCCGATGGCAAAACGAATACGCACACCGCTTTCATTCAGTTTATTGAGTAAATCCGTTAAATATTGCAAATCCGCTTTTGCGCTTTGCTCGTTAGTTAAATCCAAATATTCGCCGAAAGGATTGGTAATAATACGAATGGATTGCAGGGTGTAACCCGCTTTCTGCACCGCCGGCAACAACAAATCCACTTCACGTTTCACAGAACGAAGCGCGGCTTCCCATTGCGCTTTATCTTTATGCAAGGTCAGAAAAAAGCTGATGGTGCGAATGCGACAAAGCGATTTGTTCTTGTAATCCATGTAATTTCCTTATTTTTCAATATGCTCTCGGCATACTACCACTTTACGACAAATAGACAAACCGCACTTTCCAAAAGTGCGGTCATTTTTTTCGTTATTTTTTCTGCTCACGCGCTACCGCACGATAACCAATATCACGGCGATAAAAACGTCCGTTCCATTGAATTTGTTCGGCAAGTTTCAGGGCTTTTTGTTGCGCTTCAAATACGCTGTCGCCTAAGGCGGTAGCACATAATACGCGTCCGCCGTTGGTGAGTAGTTTGCCTTCTTTGGCTTCAACGCCCGCTAAGAAAACTTTTTCATTTTGAACCGCACTTTGTGGTAATCCATGAATTTCATCGCCTTTGCGATAATCGCCCGGATAGCCTTCCGCCGCTAACACGATGCCAAGTGAGGCTTTTGGATTCCATTGGGATTGGATTTCGTTAAGTTTCCCCTCACAGGCTTTCAGGCAAAGTTCGATCAAATCGGATTCCAAACGCAGCATAATCGGTTGAGTTTCCGGATCGCCGAAACGGCAGTTAAATTCGATCACTTTCGGCTGACCGTCCGGCATAATCATTAAGCCCGCATACAAGAAACCGGTGTACACATTGTCTTCTTGCGCCATGCCGTTGACGGTCGGGTAAATCACTTCGCGCATAATGCGATCGTGAATATCTGGTGTTACCACCGGTGCCGGCGAATAGGCTCCCATGCCGCCGGTATTCAAACCGGTATCTTTTTCGCCTACGCGTTTATGGTCTTGGCTGGTTGCCATAGGTTCCACATTTTTGCCGTCCACCATCACGATAAAACTGGCTTCTTCACCGTCTAAAAACTCTTCAATCACAACGCGACTACCCGCTTCACCAAAAGCATTGCCCGACAACATATCACGTACCGCGTCTTCCGCTTCCTGCAATGTCATCGCCACAATCACGCCTTTGCCTGCCGCCAAGCCATCCGCTTTCACCACAATCGGCGCGCCTTTTTCACGCAAATACGCCAATGCGGGCTCCACTTCGGTGAAGTTTTGATATTCCGCCGTTGGGATGTTGTGTCGTGCCAAGAAATCTTTGGTGAAGGCTTTCGAGCCTTCCAATTGCGCCGCCGCTTGTGTCGGTCCGAAAATTTTTAATCCCGCCGCACGGAACGCATCTACCACACCGATAACAAGCGGCGCTTCAGGTCCGACGATGGTTAATCCGATGTGATTTTCTTGCGCGAATTTCACCAACGCAGGAATATCGGTGGCGGCAATATTGACGTTTTCAACGTTATTTTCTAATGCTGTACCGGCATTACCGGGCGCAACGAAAACTTTTGTGGCTAATGGGGATTGAGCGGCTTTCCAAGCAAGGGCGTGTTCACGACCGCCGTTTCCGATGATGAGGATGTTCATGTTGTGTTATGTCCTTGTGTGTGCTAGAAATTGTTTTTGATGATGATAAATTACTTTCTTTTATGTATTAATATCGGATTTCGCCGATGGCGACTTACTTTTCTTTGCTTGTGCAAAGCAAAGTAAGCAAAAGAAAGCACACCCCAGTTAAATCGCTGATTTTTGCTTTGTTTCAATTTTCTTTACGGCAATTTTCTGAACTCGCCGCAAGCGGCTCAGACAGACGAAAATTGCCTAAAAATTGAAAGTCGCAAAAGCGATTTATATGGGGCCCCGATTTAACAGAGCGTTATTTAAAAAGTGCGGTTAGTTTTGAGATTGTTTTTTGCAGGGGCAGGTTTTAACCTTCCTGCTATTTTCAATGGTACTCGGTCGGGTTAAAACCCGCCCCTACGGGATCAATAAAAAAATAAGTTTAAATTTAACCGCTCTTTTCAAATAATGCTCACATGGGTTCCCTTCTTTTCCGCCTTTGTGGAATTAAATTTGTAGGAAATTTTCGTCTGTTTGAGCGTAGCGAGTTCAGAAAATTTCCGTTAAACAAATTTAATGTAACAAAGGAAATAAGGAAAAGCAGGGTGCCCTTTCTTTTGGTTCGTTTTCTTTGGGCAAGCAAAGAAAATGAACTCGCTCTTTCAAGAATTGAAAGAGCGAAAAACAACATAAATTAATGTCTAAAATGACGCATCTCCGTCAACACCATCACCATCCCATGCTCATCCGCCGCGTCAATCACTTCCTGATCGCGCATTGAGCCGCCCGGGTGAATCACGCATTGAATGCCCACTTTTGCAGCGGCATCAATGCCGTCACGGAATGGGAAGAAGGCATCAGAAGCCATAACACAACCGGCTACTTCCAAGCCTTCGTCTTGTGCTTTGATACCGGCGATTTTGGCGGAATAAACACGGCTCATTTGCCCTGCGCCAATACCGATGGTTTGGTTGTTTTTGGCGTAAACGATAGCATTGGATTTCACGAATTTCGCCACTTTCCAGCAGAATAATAAATCTTTTAGTTCTTGTTTTGTCGGTTGACGTTTGCTGACCACTTTTAAGTCTTCTAAACCGACCATACCTAAATCCGCGTCTTGCACCAACAAGCCACCGTTCACACGTTTAAAATCTAAACGCTCGGTGCGTTCGTGCCATTCGCCGCATTCAAGCAAGCGCACGTTTTTCTTGCGTTTCACCACTTCAATGGCTTCCGCCGAGACTTTTGGTGCGATAATCACTTCCACAAATTGACGTTCTACAATTTCCGTTGCGGTTTTTTCGTCTAATTCGCGGTTAAAAGCGATGATTCCGCCAAACGCCGAAGTCGGATCCGTTTGATACGCGCGATTGTAGGCGTCTAAAATATCTTTGCCTAATGCCACACCACAAGGGTTGGCGTGTTTCACGATAACGCAAGCCGGCTCGTCGAATTCTTTCACGCATTCAAGAGCAGCATCGGTGTCGGCGATGTTGTTATAAGAAAGGGCTTTACCTTGCAATTGGGTGGCGGTCGCCACGCTTGCTTCTTTCACATTAAGATCCACATAAAACGCCGCATTTTGGTGGGCATTTTCGCCGTAACGCATGGTTTGTTTGCGCACGAAATTCAGATTTAATGTACGTGGGAATTGACCGCACTTGGCATCGGCATCTTCTTCCGCCGCCACATGATAAGGTTTGACGAGTTTGCCGAAATAATTCGCGATCATGGAATCATATTGCGCGGTATGTTCAAAGGCTTTAATGGCAAGATCGAAACGGGTTTCTAAAGTGAGGCTGTTTTGATGTTGATCCATTTCTGCAAGAATAGCGTTAAAATCCTTATTATTGACGACGATCGCCACATCTTTATGGTTTTTCGCCGCAGAACGCACCATCGTCGGTCCGCCGATGTCGATATTTTCTACTGCATCTTCTAAAGTACAATCTGGTTTTGCTACGGTTTGTGCAAAAGGATATAAATTCACCACCACCATATCAATGCCTTCAATGCCATGTTGATGCATAATGGCATCGTCCGTGCCGCGGCGGCCTAAAATCCCACCGTGCACTTTCGGGTGTAAAGTTTTCACACGACCGTCCATCATCTCAGGGAAACCGGTGTAATCGGACACTTCGGTCACCGGCAAACCGTTTTGTTCTAAGAGTTTTGCGGTGCCGCCGGTGGAAAGCAGTTTCACACCGCGTTTTACTAAGCCTTGAGCGAATTCCACAATACCGGATTTATCGGACACGCTAAGCAATGCCTGGCGAATGGGACGATTTGGTTGCATGAATAATTTCCTTTGATTTATGAAGTAAAATTTGAGGTGGCGTATTATAGCGCAAACGTTTGCGTTTATATAGCCTTGATTTATGCCGTTATGGTTGGATCTCACAGCAAAAAATTAAGGGAACCCTAGCTCCCTTAAAAAACACTGAAAAATCACACCGCACTTTATTGCAGCAATGCCTTGCGTAATTGTTTTGCACGTTTGATCCACGCCGCATTCAAGCGTTTAACATGAGGTGGCTGACGTTTAATGTAGTATTCCGCGGCATCCAGCAACTGTTGTGCTTTCTCTTTTTCACCCCAGTGTAGCAGGATTTCAATATAGCTGATGTGTGCTTCCAATGTCGGATAATACACCACCAACGCATTGAATTCACGCATAGCACCCACGCGATCATCCAGTTTGGTTAAAATTTTGGCATAGAGTAAATGTCCTTCATTAGACTGATAATCCGGGTTTTCCGCCCGTAAATAATCCAACTGTTGTTTTGCCGAATCCGCATCATCGGCAAGATATAAAGCATAGGCATATGCTAATAAAATATCGGGTGTGGTTTTGTATAAATCCATTTGTAACACGATTTGATAATGAGGCAACGCTTCTGCCACCCGATTGTTATCCAGCAAGGCTTTCGCCAGGGCTAAACGGTTTGCTACAGTTTCCGACTGCTCAAAATTTTGTTCTGCTTCGCGCAATTCCCGTCCCGGATCCAACGCTCTGCGTAACTTGCTTTCAATAACTTGTCCCGAATAACCGCTACGGAACGAAGGGAGAAAAATGGCAAAAAAATAAACCGCACTTCCCAGGAATGGAAAGCTAAACAAAATGAATAACCAATAACGATCCTGCCCGTTTCTAATGGCATGGATAGCAAAATAAATAGCGATAAGAAAGCTCAACCCAAGTAACAATGGCATTTTTAATCCTTATTTTTTAATAGGTTAGATTACAAACGAGCGCAATATAGCAGAGTTTCGGAATTGAGAAAAGCAAAAAGCACGAACCTGTTTACAGATTCGTGCTTTTAATAAAGCCCTATTTAAATTAGGCTTTTGCCTGAGCGCGTTTAACTAACACCGTTGAAAGGCTGAAGGCGACGATAAAGGAAATCGCCATGCCGATGCTGTACATTGCCAAGCTGTCCGGTTTAATGGACGGAATACCCAAGAAACCTGCTGCGCCGAGCGCAATGGCTTTTACGTTAAAGAAAGCGATGAACGCACTGGCTAAACCGGAACCGATCATGGCGGCAATAAAGGCTTGGCGATAACGCAGGTTCACCCCGAACATTGCCGGCTCGGTGATCCCCAGCAAGGCGGAAATCCCGGATGGAATTGCCAAGCCGCGCACTTTCGGATCTTTTAAGGCGAACGCCACGCCCAAACAAGCGGCGCCTTGGGCGATATTGGACATCGCCGCAATCGGAAAGATGAAGGTACCGCCAGTGCGTGCCATTTCCGCCAATAATTGGGTTTCCACCGCAATGAAGGTTTGGTGCATACCGGTAATCACGATCGGCGCATAGAACGTACCGAAAATCGCCCCGCCGATAAAGCCTAAGCTGTCGTATAACCAGGTTAAGCCCGCCGCGATGAGAGAACCCGCTTCACGTCCGATAGGACCGATCACGGTGAAGGCTAAGAAGCCGGCAATAAATAAAGAAAATAACGGGGTGACGAGGTTATCCAAATAAGACGGCACGAATTTACGGAAAGTTTTTTCTAAGGTTGCCAATACCCACGCGGAAATTAAGGTTGGGATCACGGTGCCTTGATAGCCTACGCGTTCAATTTCCAAACCAAACACATTCCAGTATTGAATTTTCCCTTCCACCAAGGTTAAGGCGTAATTCCAACCGTCGGCAAGCGCCGGGTGAACCAATAACATCCCTAATGCCGCACCAAGGAATGGGTTCCCGCCGAATTTGCGGGTGGCGGAGAAACCGAGTAACACCGGCAGGAAAACGAACGGCGCGTTGGCGATGGTATTAATGAAATCCACCAGATCTTTCAGTTCCGGGTGCATATCGATGACGCTCAGTTCATCCACGAAGAACCCTTTGGCGGTGAGCATACTGTAAATACCCATCAACAAACCGCCGGCAACGATAGCCGGAATGATCGGTACGAAAATATCCGCCAAGCCTTTCACCAAGCGTTGTAACAAACTTTGATTACCGCCTGCGACTTCCGCCACTTCCGCTTTGCTCACATCACCGATACCGAGCAATTTGGTCAATTCGGCGTGGACTTTATTCACCGTGCCGGAACCGAAAATAATCTGATATTGTCCCGCTACGGCAAACTGCCCTTTTACGCCGTCAATGTTGTCGATGCCTTCCTTGTCAACTTTGCTTTCGTCATTCAACACAATGCGCAAACGGGTGGCGCAGTGGGCGGCTGTCACAATATTTTCTTTGCCGCCAAGTTTTTCAATAACCTGTTGGGCGATTTTAGGAAAGTTCATATTCTTCTCCGGAAGTGTAATAAATAATGGGTAGAATTCTAACTAAAAGGTTTTTGCTAAGCCAGCGGAATTTCGTGCGGCTCAACTCATCCGCGCACCGAATACACCTTAAACTTGTTATTTTTCGCCAGGACGTCATGGCTGCCGAAATGTTGATCCAGCCAATCGGCGTAAGGCAGAAACGCGTTTGCCACGATACGCAACTCACCGCCTGATTTTAAATGCCATTTTGCCTGTTTTATCAGTTCGTTAACGGCGGTGTAAGCTGTGTCAATGCCGTCATGAAACGGCGGGTTGGAAATGATCAGATCGAATTTACCATCGATATGGGAAAACACGTCGCTGGCGAGCACCGTACCCTGCAGCCGATTTTCCTGTAACGTGCGCTTTGCGGAAGCCAGTGCCGTGGCGTGAATATCCGTCATGATTAATCGGGTGTTCGGGTTGTACTGTTGAATATAACTGCCGATCACCCCGGCGCCGCAGCCAACATCCAACACATCGCCCGCAACCTTTTGTAGTGTAGAAAGCAATAATGCCGTGCCGCCATCCAGCTCGGCGGCGCTGAATACGCCGGGCAACGCATAGACGGTTAAATCCGTAAGTTGTGGCAATTGATAGGATTTCCAGAAGGTCGTCAACGCAAAGTGCGGTGGATTTTTTAATTGAAAATGATACAGACTGCAACGGCGGGCGGAGTCGATTTTGTGAATATCACCATAATCGGCAAGCATTTTTTCGGCGGAACGCACACCGCTGCGATTTTCGCCCACCAGCAAGACCTCCTGTCCCACGGTACATTGGGAAAGCAATTGCATGAGCTGAAAATGGCATTCCTGTTTGTTCTTCGTCCAATAAAACAGGATCACATCGACACTGCCATGAAATTCAAGGGAAAAATCCACCGCACTTTGCTGCTGTTGGTTTTGTCGGTTGGCGTAGTCAAAATACCAGCTCCATGCGCGGGTGTTGAATCCCTGACGTCGTAAATCGGCGAGAAAATCATCGTTCACCGCCCCGGTGAGCAACAAGGATTTCCCGTTTAAAAAATCCAAATGCCGTTCCAACACTTCGCTTTCTGCACAAATCACGCTATTAATCCTATGGCTTATTGGTTAAAATGGGCGCCCATTATACTGGATTGAATTGATTTTAGATATGCAAGAAACGCGCCGACAATATTCCCGCCGAGATTTATTATTGCAGCAAATGGGCATCAGCCAATGGCAGTTGGTGCGCCCTGAAGCCTTAAAAGGCGCGATTAATATCGCCGTGCCCGAAGCTGTCCGTTTGATTATCGTCAGCGAAGACAATCCGGTGCAACAACCCATCACGCAGGATCTGTTGCGTAGTCTGGCGCTGGACGGCGCGCAAGTGCTGAATATCACCTTTGAGCAACTTGACTATTTACAGGTCAATCACGCCGCCAGTTACTGGCTACTCCATAAAAACGCCGACGAAATCCACCGCACTTTAAGCCGCCTGCAGCAGCCATTGAACGTCTGGCAATCCGTCGATCTCGCCGGGTTTAAAGCGGATCCGCAGGCAAAACGCCAGCTCTGGCGGCAAATTCAGCAATCCGCGCCGATAAAATAAGGATTCGCCGTGATACGCATTTCTCCCATTGAACCCTCGGATTTTGATCGGCTTTACGCCATTGAACAGGCAGCACACGCAGTGCCTTGGAGTTTAGGCACGCTGAAAAATAATCAGGGCGAACGTTATCTCAATTTGAAAATCGGCGAAGAAAGCCGAATCGACGGCTTTGCCATTTGCCAGACGGTGTTGGACGAAGCCACGCTGTTTAATATCGCGGTGGACCCGCAACAGCAGGGATTGGGGTTGGGGCGTCGCTTATTAAGCGAGCTGATGACACAGTTAAAACAAAAAGGCGTTTTGACCTTGTGGCTGGAAGTGCGCGAATCCAACCAAAAAGCCCAAACGCTGTATGATTCGCTGGGCTTTAATGCGGTGGATATACGCAAAAATTACTATCCCACCGCCGATGGCAAACGGGAAAATGCGCTGGTGATGGCGGCGTATTTATAAGTCTATTTTTCCGTTTTGATGGCTTGCCACATCGGCGCAAACCATGCTTTCACCTGTCGGTTTATCCGATCCAAATCCAATTCCTGCGTTTGCACCAGCACGCGCTGCCAATATAAATCGCCGTGCGAACGCTCATCGCCCAAGGCGATTTTATTTAACAGGGAAAGACACTTATCAATATCCACCGCACTTTCATCGGCAATCAGCTTCAAATACGCTTCAAGGTTTGTAGCCGGAATAAGCTGTAATTGCGTCCGCCCCGCCAAATAACTTTCCACATAACATTGCAACTGTGCAACGGCGTCCTGTTGAGACAGTACATTAAACCGCACGCGCTTATCTTTCCCCAGGAAAAGCGAGTCCGTCGGCTGTGGCTGCGTGGCGCATAACAAGAGATGATAAAGCCAGGCTTCAATACGATCTTTATCTTTCACCGTCGCCATACGCCAAGTGACACGCTGTTGATTGTCGCCGTATAAATGAGAAATGTTGCCCGACAACGTTATCTCACCGTCTTGGGTCGGCACGGAGAATTGCACAAAACGACTTTGCGGCGTTTGGCTTACATAATCGGCGATATTGCGTTTGAATTCCGCCACATCCGCCAGCAACTGATTGGCATAAATGGCGGAAAACTCACCGCGCGGCAACACGCCTTTGACTTTCAGGCGCGCAAAAAACGCCTCGGTTTGTTGTTCGTCCGCCGCCACCAAATCCGCATGAATAGCGTATTTTTCCAAGGCATTATCCAACGCGAAATTTTCGCTGTCGGCAATGCTTTCCTCCTGCTCGGAGAAATTCACGCCAAGGCGTTTTTCAAAGAAAAATTTCACCGGATTTTTCACAAACGCCACCAAGCGGGAAAACTCAATTTCATTTTCCGGTTCCGCGTCCGCCATCATCGGCTGCACAAAGTCCTGCAAGGTTTGATTTGACTGCGAATTTGCCAAAGGCAACCATTGTTGCGCAAAAGATTGCATAAAAGTGCGGTCGTTTTTTTCAAAGTTTTTGCGACTGAACGCCGTCATGCCGTGTTGTTGAATCAGTCGTTCGCGCCACTTGAGATTTCCCGATGGGCTATTTTCCGCCGGCAGATTCTCTACGATGTAATCCAGCAACTGGCTCACCAGCACCGACGGCTCCCGTTCCTGATTATCGGCGATAGAACGCCCGATATAGCTGATGTACAAAGCGTCCTGTGCCGACAACAAGGCTTCTAGGAACAGATAACGATCGTCATCGCGACGGGCGCGATCGCCTTTTAAACGATGATATTGCATTAAATCGAAACTGTTCGGCGCCTGTTGGCGCGGGTATTCGCCGTCGTTCATACCGAGCAGACAAACCACTTTAAAAGGAATGGAGCGCATTGGCAGCAATGTACAAAAATTCACTTTGCCGGCGAGGAAACGGTAGTGATTCGGATTTTCCTCCAACGCATTGCTCATGACATCCGCCACTACATCCACACCCAACGCGTCGTTAAAATGCACCTCCGCTAATTGTTCGGCAAATTGTTGGATCACCTCTTTAATATAAAACAGAGTTTCATCAGTTTCCGCCGTGGCGGCGAAGAATTTGTCGGTGAGTGCGAGCAAATGCTGTTGCCATTGTTCAACGGAGTAACGGTTTTGCAGTGTTTGAAACCAGTCAAATAACGCCGCTAAAAATGCCGCCAATTGCCCCGCCAGCAGCCCTTTTAAGCCGAAACTGTTATCCAGCCCGAGGCTGTCTTGCCAAATGCCGTTTTCTTCACGCAAGGCATAGCCCAGCAACATTCGTTCCAAGCCCGCCTGCCATGAATTGTAGTTACTTTCCGCCTCGTCATTTTTTGCCAAGCCGAAACGCACGCCGGCATTTTTCACCCAATCGCGAATTTGTGCCAAGTCCTGCAATTCAATATTAAAGCGTTGGCGAATTGCCGGCACATCAAGCAATGCCAACACGTCTTCTGCGCTGAAAATGCTTTCTTTCAGCTGCAATAAGGTCAGAAAACCGGCAATAATCACGTTATTCTCCGATAATTTGTTATCGGAAATGGAAAACGGAATCGCCGTCTGCGGCGTTGCATTTTGCCCGAATACGGCGCGGATATACGGCGTATATTTATCAATATCCGCCACCATCACGATAATGTCTTTCGGCGTTAAATCGGGCTGCTGTTGCAGCAAATGCAACAGGTAATCCTGCAACACCTCCACTTCACGCATAATACTGTGGCAGGAATGGAAGGTTAAAGTACGGTCATTTTCCCGATAGTTTAACGGCGTGGCACCGTTTGGCGTTAAATGCAAAATGCGGTGTTGAATTTGGTTTAATAAATTGTGCGGCGCGATTTCTACATAAGCGGCAATATCATTAGGTTCTAGCTGTGTTAGCAAATAGGAAAAATCCCGTCCCAGCTTGCCCCAGGACGCCAGCAACGGATTGCCTACCTGCAATTTTTCCTGCGCATAAGTCAGTTCCCATTGCTCTTGCGCCTGCGCGACCTGTTCCGCCGATAATAACGGCTTGTCAACATGATTAAAATAATCGGTGCGGGTGCGCAACGCCAGTTTTTCCACAAATTTCGGATCAATGATGTCGCCCCAATATTCCTCACAGGGATTATTAAAGAACAAGTGCACATCGCAATATTGGCTGATCGCCTGAAAAATTTCCAAATAGGCTTTCGGCAAGGCGGGAATGCCGAAAATAAACAGGCGTTCCGGCAAAAAGTGCGGTCGATTTTCACGGAGTTTTTCCAACAGCAGTTGGTGCAAATGGGCGCGGTGTTGAACCAAATCCAGCCCGGTATCGGCTTTCACCGCCTGCACCAAAGCGCGCCACAAAATCCCTTGCCATGCGATATTTTGCGTAATCTGCGCCAATAAACGTTCATTATTCAGGGTTAATTGGCTTTCGATTTGTCGGCGAATGTCATCGTCTTGCTGATTTTCCCAGGCGCTAATCCAGTCCGGGCGATAAACCAGGTATTGGTCAAATAAATCGGCGATTTTTCCGGCAAGTTGATAAAGTTTAAATTGCTCCGATTGGGCGGAATAGGCTAAATAATGACGTAAAGGGCGAAGCGCATCCAACTGTAAATATTGGGGAATCAGGCGAACTAGGCGCCACGTCATGGCGTTTTTGTTGAACTGATTGCTTTGCGCCACATCAGGCAGGTTTTCCGCATAAAGTTGCCAAATGAAACTGGCAGGCATAGGAAAGGCGAAGTTCGCCGCAATGCCTTTTTGCCCGGCAATCTGCAATTGCAGCCATTGCGCCATGCCCGGGCTTTGCACCAATACGATTTCCGGTTGCAACGGATTGGACAGCGGTTGGCGTTGAATTAATTCAACTAAAATGTCCTTTTGCACCTCAAGTTGGTTGGAATGATAAACAGTAAACACGCCGCCTCCGGAAATTCGCCTTAATACTTAATCTAAGTGGCGCCATTATAAACTAATTTCACCGCGAGGATATTTCACCGACACCTGATTTTGCGAACAAATCACCTGAAAACGAATTTGATTTTGGCGCACCTGTGATTCACAAGGCAACCCAAGAAAACGGCGTTGATGCTGATTTTCGGCAATTTGGATGGCTTGAAAACGCTGATAAATTTCCACCGCACTTTTTCGCTGCACATTGCCCCATTGATTAAAGGTGAGGAAAAGCCCGCTGAATAAGCTCAACGTGATCAACAAAGACAACAGGCTCATGCCTTTGTGATTAATTTTCCGTAACCGCAAAATCATACCAACTGTTCTCCGCCAAACGCCATCGGCTGTACTGTTGCACAACGTGCGCAACGGTGCTTTTGGAATAGGTAACTTTAATGCCTTCATCTAAGGTTAATCGCCCTTTCGTGATGACACTCCCGCTGATTTTGCCTTGCCCGCGAATCTGCAAATCGCCTTCCGCCACAATCACCGCGTTTACATTATTATCGAGCGTCCATTCCGTTTCATCGGCGTTAAACCAATATAAGGATGGCGGTTGATTTCTCACGGGATTTTTGGGCGGTCCGGAGACTTGCTCACGAAAAGTCATCAGCCCGCTTTCAGCAATAAATTGCGGGAATAAGCCTTCATGCAGATTCCTCACCGGCGACTTTTGAAATAATTTATCTCGCCGACACCAAACATAATGCTTAATCCCCTCGGGAAATGGTGCTTCCTCCAAAGCAAACGGCACTAAAAATACGTCACCGGTTTCGTCAAGCGGCACTTGTTCACATCGTTCCCGTTGTGTACTCTGACTTAATGTCTGCAATTTAACCTGTTGTGTCACATAGAGATTTCGCTGACCGGCAATGGCGGAATACAGGCGCAATAAATCATCATTAAATAGCATGGTTAAAAGCAAAAATGCACTAAGCAACAATAACAGACTCATGGTCATCATACCGCGGTGAAGCCGTTTCATTCTTTGGCTCCGTTCAATAAAGGCACGACTAGAGAAGTTTCGTATTCGATGTGTTTATGGTGTTTAAAACGTCCGCTGAGACGAATTTCAATGCCTTTTTGTTCCGACAGCCAATCAAAACTCAACTGCGAAATTTCATATTCTTTTTCATCTAATAAATCCGCCCAACCGCCGTGATGACAAGCGGATTGCTGCGTATAACGGCGGCATTCCTCTTGCGTGCAGTTTTGCTTCACCGCATTTTTGTAGGTCAAACGGGTTTCCAGCATGTTTTGGTTAAGTCGATAGCCGAACAATTCACGCTCAATTTCTTTTGTGCTGTTACGCCCGTTCACAACACAAGCATCACCTTTATAATTTCCGCCGATACACCCATTGGCGTCCAAGTCATAAAAAAACAGCACGCAGCTGTTATTTTTCTCGCCGTTCATTTGCGCGATGGTGACTGCCGATGGTGCATTTTCCTGTTCGAATAAGACGATATTATGTTGTTTTAATTTATTATTCACGGCACGAAAACCACTTCTTGCCAAATCCTTTCCCATTAATTGAATGACCCGTTGTAATTCCGTTTGTAACTGCAGACGCAGTAACATTTCCCGATTTTGTTGTTGATGTTGGCTATAAAACTGCATGATAACGAGCAATAAGAAGCTCGAAAGTGCCACGGAAATCATCAGTGCAACAAGGCTTTGTCCGCGATAAGGCGGCACGTGGGAAAACGGTCTATTCTTCATCATTGACACAAGCACTCAGAGATTGGTTATCCTTTAATTTCAAACTGCCCACATTAAAGAACGAAAATAAGGTACGCTGCTGATTGGCCTGTAGCACAAAACAAGCGGTAGAAGCCGTATTCCGAATACCGCTTAAACGGGTAAATTCCAAAGGATAATAACGCTTGCTCACCAACATGGTTTCAGCAAAAGCGGGATAATAAAAATGGGCGGAAACATTTTGCGGGCAAGCCACAGGATTTAAGCAGTCACACAAATGGTTATTTTTAATTTGCGCCGTCAAACACCAGCGTTTTCTCGCAGGATCACGATTTGTCAATAACAACCAGATGTCTGTAGAATTTTCCACGCGCGCCTGAATCTGGCGAAGAAAAACATAAAGTTTTTGCTGTTCTTTTTGCAGGATAGTTTGTTGCGAATGCTGTTGCCATGCGGGTAAAGCAAGCGTCAGCAACAGGCTGATAATAAATAACGCAATTAACATTTCCAGCAACGTGAATCCCTTTTGCATAAACGTTCCTTTTTTTGAACCGCACTTTAAAGGAATAAGGCATGGGGAAAAATAAACGAAAGGCAATTTTGCGAGCAGGATCGCAAAGTGAAATCATTTAGTGGATATTTTTGAGTAACGATGGAGAAAATGAGGTCACATTTACGACACACGCGCAAAATATGTCACATTCAAAATTTACTTAATGAAGTTTAATTTTATGATATACAAGGTTTTTAGTTGGTGGGTCGTATAGGATTCGAACCTATGACCAATGGATTAAGAGTCCACTGCTCTACCAGACTAAGCTAACGACCCATTATTTGGGATATACAGCTTTAAATTGGTGGGTCGTGAAGGATTCGAACCTTCGACCAACGGATT
>JACAWG010000056.1:0-54599 GCA_017160915.1 Aggregatibacter actinomycetemcomitans | reverse complement strand
ACGGATTAAAAGTCCGCTGCTCTACCGACTGAGCTAACGACCCACTAACGTTTGACAACGAGGGCTTATAATACTGATTTTAATTTAATAATCAATAAAAAATTTTAGTTTTTTATCTATTTGTTTGAATACTCATCAAAGATAATCGCTTCCAAACAAATAAAGTGCGGTCGTTTTTTTCGCTGTTTTTTTATTGGTGAAGTAAATTAATGCCAACAAAAAACCGGGCTTAACCCCGGTTTTTTATACGTTCCAGCAAAATTAGTATGCTAACACTGCACGACGGTTTTTAGCATAAGCAGATTCGTCATGACCTAACACTGCCGGTTTTTCTTCACCGTAAGAAACGGTAGATACTTGACCTGCTTGTACACCTTTAGATGTTAAGAAGTTTTGTACTGCATGCGCACGACGTTCACCTAATGCCATGTTGTATTCAGGCGTACCGCGTTCGTCGGTATTGCCTTCAACACGCACGCTTGTTGCCGGTGTTGCATTTAAGTATGCTGCGTGAGCATCTAAGATTTGAGTGTATTCACCTTCAATATCATATTTGTCAAAGCCGAAGTACACAGTGTTGTAGCGTTGTTGTAAATCTTGAACGGAATAGCCACCAAATGTTTGACCATTATTGCTACCATTGCCGCTTTCGTTTTTGTTGGATGATCCACAAGCCGCTAACACAGCCACAGAACCAGCAACTAACAATGCTTTCGTAAATTTATTCATTGATTTCTCCTTGTTTATTTAGTTAAGTATGGTGACCAAGCTGGAAATTTAACTTGTCCATCATTCCCAGGTAAACGTGCTTTGAAGCGACCGTCAGTGGACACTAATTGTAGCACCTTTCCTAAGCCTTGGGTAGAACTATAAATAATCATGATGCCGTTTGGTGAAATGCTCGGGCTTTCATCTAAGAAGGTGGAACTTAACACCTCCGAACTGCCAGATGTCAAATCTCTTTTCACGATGTTATTGCTTCCATCGATCATGACTAAGGTACTACCATCTGAACTGATTTGACCGCTACCGCGTCCACCGACAAGAGAAGCACCGCCACCGGATGCGCTCATGCGATAAACCTGCGGCGAACCGCCTCTATCGGAAGTGAACACGATGGATTGACCGTCAGGCGACCATGACGGTTCGGTATTATTACCTGCACCGCTGGTTAACTGAGAAATCTGTCCACTGCCTAAATTAACCACATAAATATTTAACACGCCGTCTTTTGAAGAGGCAAATGCAAGTCTGGAACCATCCGGTGAAAATGCCGGCGCACCGTTATGTCCCGGGAAAGAAGCAACCACTTTACGTGCCATAGAACCAAGATCCTGCAAGATGATTTGCGCTTTCTTGTTTTCAAAGGATACATAAGCGAGTTTTTTGCCGTCCGGTGACCATGCCGGCGACATAAACGGTTGAGAACTTCTATTCACGATAAATTGATTAAAACCGTCATAATCCGCTACGCGCACTTCATAAGGCTGAGAACCGCCATTTTTTTGCACGACATAAGCGATACGGGTTCTGAATGCGCCACGAATACCGGTCAGTTTTTCAAATGCTTCATCACTTACCGTATGCGCGCCGTAACGCAACCATTTTTGCGTTACCGTATATTGATTTTGTGACAAGATTGAACCGGCACTGCCCATGGTATCAACCAGTTGGTAAGCAATATCAAAGCCACCATTTGAAGGCGTAACCTGCCCCACAATAACGGCTTCAATGCCTAATGCGGACCATGCTTCCGGATTGACTTCGGAAGCCGAAGTCGGCTGTTGCGGCATTTTGCTTTCCGGCAACGGATTAAATTTACCGCTATTACGTAAATCTGCGGAAATAATCTCAGCAATATTCGCCGGCGCACTGCCAGGACCGTTCCATTTAAACGGTACGACAGCGATAGGACGGGCGGAATCCATGACTTCATCAATCACGATTCGCACTTCTGCACGGGCTACCGAAGTAAGCCCTAACAGCATAATAAATAAGCTGAAAATTCGAATAACTACTTTCATTTTTTCTCCTATTGTTTAAAAGTGCGGTAAAAATCTACCGCACTTTTCTTGGGTCGAAACCTAAAGTAAAACTTTTGAACATTTCGTATTCTTCCGGCGTCGGCGCTCTGCGCATTTTCTTAGCTTGTGAGATCGCATTTAACGCAGCGGCACACAAATCGTTCGGACCGGATTTTTTCTCATACGACAAAATTGTACCGTCGCTGGCAATTTCCATTTTTATGTCACAAACTTTACCGATAAAACGCGTATCACCACGGAAATACGGTTTGATGGAAGAATAAATAACACCGGCATAAGCGGAACCTGTTTTGCCGCCATCGCCTGCACCCATTGAAGCGCCGGAACCCTGGCTGCCTTGTTTATTTGCGTTACCGCCTTGTGAAGCGCTACCGCCACCCACATCACCGCCATTAAAGAAATCATCCAATGCATTTTGATCGGCTCGACGTTGCGCATCCGCTTTCGCTTTGGCTTCCGCATCTGCCTTAGCCTTGGCGTCAGCTTTCGCTTTAGCGTCCGCTTTGGCTTTCGCATCAGCCTTGGCTTTTGCTTCTGCGTCCGCTTTTGCTTTCGCATCGGCTTTAGCTTTTGCGTCGGCATCCGCTTTGGCTTTTGCATCAGCTTCTGCCTTCGCTTTAGCTTGCGCTTCCGCTTTAGCCTTGGCTTCCGCCTCTGCTTTGGCTTTTGCCTCTTGTTTTGCTTTCTCTGCTGCCTGCGCTTTCGCTTTGGCTTCTTCTTCCGCTTGTTTTGCGGCGGCCGCCAAACGTTTTGCCTCCGCTTCAGCTTTTAGCTTAGCGGCTTCAGCCGCTTGTTTGGCTTTCGCTTCTTCTGCCTGTTTTTGTTTTTCCAAGGCTTCTAAGCGGGCTTTCTCTTCCTGTTGTTTTTTCTGTTCAGCCAAAAGCTTTTGTCTTTCCAGCTCTTTTTGCTGTTCCAGTTCTTTTTGACGGGCAATTTCCTGTTGACGTTGTTGCTCTTTTAACGCTTCTTGTTGTTTTTCTTCTTCCCGCTTCTGTTCTTCACGTTTTTGGTCTTCGAGGGCTTGTTTCTTTTGTCTGTCCGCCTGACCTTTTTTCTGTTGTTGAATTCGACCCCACTCCTGCGCTGCCGAACCCGTATCAACCATCACGGCGCCGATAACTTCACCGTTATCGCCTTCACCGCCGCCCATAATGTCAATATTATGGTAGAGCGAGCTTAAGATTAACAATCCGAATAACGCTAAGTGCATTATGATGGAAATCACAACTGCATCAACATCACCTTTTTGTCGCTTATTCTGCACAATGTTACCTATTTAATTAAATTGGGTTTGTCATCAAACCAACGGATTTGATGCCGGCAAGATGAAGCAAATTGAGCGCTTTAATAACCTCTTCATAAGGCACTTCCTTGGCACCGCCGACTAAGAACATTGTATTGTTATCTTTATCAAATTCTTGTTTTGATAATTGGGTAACCATATCTTCGGTAAGATTTTCCGTACGGGTGCCGCCGATTGAAATGGCGTACTGACCAATTCCCGACACTTCTAAAATCACCGGTGTTTTGTCTTCCGTAGAAACATTTTGACTTTGAACCGCATCCGGCAGTTCAACTTCTACGCTTTGACTAATAATGGGCGCGGTAGCCATAAAAATTAAAACCAATACTAAAAGCACGTCCAAAAACGGAACAATATTGATTTCGGATTTTATATCACGGCGCTGGCGACGATAAGACATATCAACCTTCTAAATCTGTAATCTAAAAACGCTTAAAATAATGACCGCACTTTTAGCATAAAGTGCGGTAAGAATTTTCGGTAAATTAATTGTGATGGTTTTTACCAAACACTTGACGGTGCAAAATGGTGGTAAATTCATCAATGAAATTGCCGTAATTTTGCTCAAGTTTATTCACACGCAAACTTAAACGGTTATATGCCATTACCGCAGGAATCGCAGCAAACAAACCGATAGCCGTTGCAATTAACGCTTCCGCAATGCCCGGCGCCACCATTTGCAACGTGGCTTGTTTTGCGCCGCTTAAAGACATGAACGCGTGCATAATCCCCCAAACTGTACCGAACAAACCGATATACGGACTGATGGATGCCACCGTTGCCAAAAACGGCACGCGGGTTTCCAAATCTTCAATTTCACGGTTCATGGATAAGTTCATCGCACGGGTGCTGCCTTGAATAATGGCTTCAGGCGCATCCGGATTGGCTTGTTTTAAGCGGGAAAATTCTTTAAATCCCACATAGAAAATCTGTTCGCTGCCGGTTAATCCGTCGCGACGGTTGGATAAACCTTCGTACAGTTTATTTAAATCTTCGCCGGACCAAAAGCGATCTTCAAATGCCATGGATTCTTTCAACGCCCTGGTTAACACGCGGCTACGTTGAATAATAATAGCCCAAGAGGTAATTGAGAAAATGATTAAAATTAAGATAACGAGCTGAACTACGATACTCGCTTTTAGAAATAAATCTAAAAAGTTTAACTCTGCGGTCATTACATACTCCGAAAACAACTGGTTAATTGTTACTTGATTAAGGTTGTCTTGATTTCCTGTGGAATTGCCACCGGTTTCATCTTACCAAGATCAACATAGGCTACCTTAACGGTAGCCCGACATAAAAGGACATCATCCCGTTTAATCGTTTGAGAAAAAATAATTGAAGCCCCTTTTAGCTCGGTCACAGCGGTTTCCACTTGTAACAAATCGTCTAATTTCGCCGCAACACAGTAATCAATGTTCATTGATTTAACGACGAAAGCCCCTTTATTCTCATTTAATAATGCTTGTTGGGAAAAATTAAATTCTCTTAAACATTCCGTTCTGGCACGCTCCAGAAAATGCAAATAGCGTGCGTGATAAACTACTCCACCTGCATCGGTATCTTCATAATAAACACGAACGAAATAGCGAAAAACGTTTTGCTCCAATCTTTCTTCCTTACCCTACGGGAATTTAGAATGCAGGAAGTCGGTTATTTTAGAGTGCCTAAAAATGATTGGCAAGCCTGAAATCATACTTATTCAAAATATTAATGATTCTATTTTAGCTTGCCAGATTATGCAGTAGCGCGCCGATTCCCGCGATATAACCAATCAAAGGCATGAAAATCGCACGCCATAGGCTTAGTCGAATTTCAAATCCAATGCCGTGTATCCATAAGATCATCGTTCCCCAAATCAAACCAAAAACGTAATAAAATTCGACCGCTCTTAGTTGTGTGGCAAACTGATTGACATTGAAAAAGAAAAATATCGTGAGTATTAGAGCCAAAATAAATGAAAGGGTTCGAAACGAACCCTTATTTAGTGATTGGTACAATGAGTTAATCATTCAATTACTCGTCAAATTTACCTGTTTTTTCAATGCTGATGGTCACGACCACACTTAGCATAATGGCTAACAAAACACCCAATACCCAGATAACATAAAACATAATATTTCTCCTTAATATAATGAGTTTTTGTTTTCTTCAATGAAGCTGCTGTCAATACGACCGAACATTTTGTAGTACGCCCAAATGGTGTAAGAAAGCAGAATCACCACAAAAATTAATGCTAGGAAGAACATTAAAGTTAAGGTTAATTTACTTGATGTGGCATCCCACATTAACAAACTCATTTCCGGATGAGAAATGGATGGCATCACAAACGGGAACATAGCGATTGCGGCAGTTAAAATCACGCCTGCCATGGTTAATGATGAGAACAAGAAAGCGAAACCACAGCGATTTGCTTTCGAGAACATCACATTAAGCAACGCCCCCCCCACGGCTAATGCCGGGAATAACCATAAAATCGGCATTTCTTTATAGTTGTTAAACCAAGCACCGGCTTGTACTGCCACTTCTTTACCAATCGGGTTGGAAGGCGCGTTATGATCAATCACGCTGGTGACGACAAAACCGTCTTTGAAAGATAACCATACCCCTGCCAATACAAAGGCAATTAATGTCACGATTGCGCCCACTTGGGAAATCACACGGGCTCGTTCACGCAACTCTGACGTGGTTTTCATTTGCAGCCAGTTCGCACCATGGGTGGTTAACATTGCTAAGCTAATCACACCACAAAGTAACGCAAACGGATTTAACAATTCAAAGAATGTGCCGGTGTATTGTACTTGTTGTAACTCATTGAATTCAAATGGAACACCTTGTAATAAGTTACCGAATGCCACACCGAATACCAGAGATGGCACGAAACCACCGATAAATAAACCCCAGTCCCACGCTTTACGCCAGGTCGGGTTATCAATTTTAGCGCGATATTCAAAACCGACAGGGCGGAAGAATAAAGCTGCTAACACTAAAATCATCGCAATGAAGAAACCGGAGAATGATGTCGCATAGACTAACGGCCATGCAGCAAACATTGCACCACCGGCAGTTAACAACCAAACTTGGTTGCCATCCCAGTGCGGCGCGATGGTGTTAATCATAATGCGCTTTTCAACTTCTTTTTTACCGGTAAACGGTAACAGATTTAAAACGCCCATATCAAAACCATCGGTAACGGCAAACCCAATAAGCAATACGCAAACTAGGATCCACCATACGAAACGTAGAAATTCATAATCAAGCATAGTTAAGCTCCTGCTTATTTAGAGGATTGTTCGAAATAATAACGACCGGTTTTTAATGCACTTGGACCCAATCTGCCGTATTTAAACATTAAGTACATTTCTACGACGAGGAATAAGGTATATAGCGCACAAATTAAACCGATAGAGAACCACAAATCGCCCGGCGCCAGTTTAGAAGCGGAAACACCTACCGGCAACGCTTCATAAATCGCCCACGGTTGACGACCGTATTCCGCTAAGAACCAACCGCACTCAATGCCAATCCACGGCAATGGTAAGCCCCATAATAATGCTTTTAATAATAACGGGCTACGACCTACGGTCTTACGAACGTTTTGTACAAAAGCAAGTAGCATTAACAGTAAAATCGCACCACCGGCAGCCATCATCGAGCGGAAAGACCAAAATGTCGGCGCCACTTTAGGAATCGTATCTGCCGCCGCTTGTTTAATTTGTTCTTCGGTAGCATCAACGACGTTATCGGTATAGCGTTTTAACAATAAGCCGAAGCCTAAGTCTTTTTGGACTTCATTAAATTTCGCTTTTGTTTCTTCACTTGCCTGACCATTTGCCTTTTTCTCTGCTCTCAGTTGTTGTAATAAGGCATAGGCTTGAATACCGCTACGCACACGCTCAAGATTACGTTCCTGCAAATCAATCAAACCGCTGAATTGCTTGTCAAATGAACGGGTAACGATAATCCCTGCCGCGTATGGAATTTGCAATGCGAAATCATTTTTTTGCTCTGCTTGGTTTGGAACAATAATCATATTCCAGGCTGCCGGAGCCGGTTGGGTATGCCATTCACCTTCCATTGCAGCCAATTTAGTCGGTTGCGCGTGACCGATTTCATAACCGGATTCGTCCCCCATGATTAACACGGAAACCACAGCGATAATGCCGAAAGTGGAGGCAACGGAGAAAGAACGTTTGGCAAAACCGATATCGCGCCCTTTTAACAAATAATAAGCACTGATTGCCAATACGAAGAACGCACCGGAAACATAACCCGCAGATAAGGTGTGTAAGAATTTACTTTGTGCAATCGGGTTCAGCCATAAATCCATGAAACTGGTCATTTCCATTCGCATGGTTTCAAAGTTAAATTCGGAACCGACCGGAGACTGCATCCAACCGTTCGCCACCAAAATCCACATGGCGGAAAGATTTGAACCGAACGCAACACAATAAGTTGCCAAAAGGTGCTTACCTTTACTTAAACGATCCCACCCGAAGAAGAATAAACCGACGAAGGTAGATTCTAAGAAGAATGCCAGTAACGCTTCAATGGCAAGAGGAGCCCCAAAGATGTCCCCTACATAATGAGAATAATATGACCAGTTAGTACCGAATTGGAATTCCATGGTAATCCCTGTTGTCACCCCCAGGGCAAAGTTGATACCAAATAACTTACCCCAGAATTTCGTCATATCTTTATAAACTTCTTTACCTGTGACCACATAAAGGGTTTCCATAATCACCAGAATGAATGACATCCCCAATGTCAATGGCACAAATATGAAGTGATACAGTGCTGTTAAAGCAAACTGCAGTCTTGAGAGTTCAACAACGTCTAACATCTCGACTCCTTGTAAATGCTACAAGTCCTTAAATAATTATGATTACTTTGTAATCACCCCAGAAACTCAAAAATTTTTGAATTTTTTAATTTAGAATTACCTTTATAATGACCGCCACTTGCAGTTGTCGGAGCCGATTATTACATAGATAATCCAAGCAAGTGGCATATTCTACTACTAAACATAAGGATAAAAAATAGTAAATTATGCCAAGCCGCTCACATTTTTGGATATAAATCAAAAATAATAAAAAATAGGTAAATTTCACTATTTTGATGAAGATCAAATTATAAATTTTAATAACATTTTTGCAACATAAGCCGTATCTCCTTCAAACTGATATGATTCAGTTCTCAAAATTGAGATTAAAAACTAGACATCACGCATAAATTCTGATACTTTTTCACCCAACTTTATTGATCTCTCCCAACTTGACGAACATAGGTCTCTCAGATGACAAACAAAATAGCCGGAATTCTGACCGCACTTTGCATGGCAATCACTGTAGGCAATGTTGCAAATGCTGCTGAAAACGATAAAAAAACAGTAGAAAAAAGTGCAGTAGAAATGCCAAAGCAGTGCAAAGATTTATTTAGTGAAACTGAAAATTTAATTGCCGAAGCGGAAAGACAGCCCGGCACCCATACGCAAGTAAATAAAATCAGAAGTAAGTTAAATCAAAGCAAAAAGCAAATTCTGGAAATGGAATTGGCGACACAAATCAAAAGTTGTGATGTGGCATTAGCGAAACTTACCAGTATGAAGCAACAGCAACAACAGTAATCTTACCTATTCATGACAAAGGCTTATTGGATCCCAATAAGCCTTTTCTTTTGTTTAATCTTCGCGGGTAATTTTTTCAATACCGAAATGGCGATACGTGGTGAGCGTGGCGATTCGCCCTCTTGGGGTTCGCTGTAAAAAACCCTGTTGAATTAAATACGGCTCCAATACGTCTTCAATGGTATCCCGCTCTTCCCCAATTGCCGCCGCCAAATTATCCAAACCCACAGGTCCGCCGTCAAAGCGCTCCAAAACCGCCGTAAGCAATTTTCTGTCTAAGTAATCAAACCCGGCATCATCAATATCCAGCATGGATAACGCCGCTTTGGCAATCTCTTCGCTGATCATGCCGTTATTACGCACATCGGCATAATCGCGCACCCGACGTAATAGCCGATTGGCAATCCGTGGCGTACCGCGAGAGCGACGGGCAATTTCATAAGCCGCCGCATCATTAATTTTAAGCTGTAAACAGACCGCACTTCTGGACACGATAGAGGTTAAATCGGGCACGGAATAAAATTCCAAACGCTGCACGATACCAAAACGATCGCGCAGCGGAGAGGTTAAAGAGCCTGCGCGGGTAGTTGCGCCGATAAGCGTAAAAGGCGGCAAATCCAATTTAATGGAACGCGCCGCCGGCCCTTCGCCAATCATAATATCCAGCTGGTAATCTTCCATTGCCGGATAAAGCACTTCTTCAATCGCCGGAGAAAGGCGATGGATCTCATCAATAAACAACACATCATGAGGCTCCAGATTGGTCAGCATAGCTGCCAAATCTCCCGCTTTTTCCAGCACAGGTCCTGACGTGGTGCGAATATTCACGCCCATTTCATTGGCAACAATATTCGCTAACGTGGTTTTTCCCAAACCCGGCGGGCCAAAAATCAGCAAATGATCCAACGCATCCTGACGTAATTTTGCCGCTTTGATGAAAATCTCCATCTGCTCGCATACCTGCGGTTGCCCCACATAATCCGCCAGCAACTTCGGGCGAATGGCACGATCGATAACATCCTCGTCTAATTTTGCCGTCGCACTGATAATTCTGTCTGCTTCAATCATTTTCGTTATCCGAATTACAATGCCGCTTTCAAGGCTTCACGAATGAGCTGCTCGCTGGAAAGTTCAGGTTTGGAAACTTTCTTCACCATTTTTTCCGCGTCTAACGGTTTATAACCTAATGCCACGAGCGCCGCTACCGCTTCGTTGGACGGTTCAACCGTCGCCGATATTTCCGCACTAAAACGAGGTAAATGATCCGCCTGAACGAAAAAGTCGTTTGTTTTCACTTCTTTAAATTTGCCTTTTAATTCCACCAACAACCGTTCGGCTGTTTTCTTGCCGATACCGGGAATTTTCACCAAACGGGAGAGCTCCTCGCGCTCAATGGCATAAGCAAATTCATCTACCGACATGGCGGACAAAATTGCCAGCGCCAATTTTGGTCCGACGCCATTGGTTTTTATCAGTTCGCGAAATAAAGTGCGGTCGGTTTTTTGGGCAAATCCAAATAATAAATGAGCATCTTCACGCACCACCAAATGGGTAAATAAACTGGTTTGTTTGCCCACTTCCGGCAGATTGTAAAAACTTGTCATCGGCAACAATAATTCATAACCGACACCTTGCACATCCAACAAAATTTCCGGCGGCTGCTTTTCCATTAAAATACCGGTGAGATGACCAATCATAAAAATCCTAGTGATGAGTAAAAAATTGAGTGTAGCATAAAATAAAACTGGATAAATATCCAGTTAAATTTTTAAACGGAAGCGCCCCCGGCTATATCGGGTGCGTAAAAGTGCGGTCATTTTTTCTTGCGTTTCGTTTTGGCTTGCCGAGCTTGCCACATGGAAAGAATGCTGTATGGAATGGGCGTGCGTAATGGCGATCGCCAAGGCATCCGCCGCATCGGCTTGCGGTTTATCGGAAAGTTTAAGAATGCGGGTGACCATCTCCTGCACTTGAATTTTATCCGCAGAACCGATACCGACCACCGTTTGCTTAATCAAGCGTGCCGCATATTCAAACACCGGCAAATTATGATTCACTGCCGCCACAATCGCCGTGCCGCGGGCTTGCCCCAACTTCAACGCCGAATCGGCATTTTTCGCCATAAAGACTTGCTCAATGGCAAACATATCGGGCTGAAATTGCGTGATAATTTCCGTTACGCCGGCATAAATGCGTTTTAAGCGCGTCGGCAAATCCTCCACTTGCGTGCGAATTGCGCCGCTGCCGAGATATTCCAAATGCCGTCCGTTTTGCCGAATCACACCGTAACCGGTGACGCGGGAACCGGGGTCAATGCCTAAAATAATGCTCATGCGCTCATAAACAAACGGGTAGAAATTTTCTACCCGTTTTACCTGACATTAAAGACTATTGATTAGCTCTTGCTGTGGCTTTGGCGTTGACTTTACAGTTTTTAGCCAAGATTCTGTCCACTTTTTTACCGCGTTGGGTCAACATAACACCATCGGTTGTTGTTGCGGTATTTAAAGAGAATCCACTGTCAACGCTCCAGATGTATTTATCGGAAACAAATGATGGGAAATCTTTATCCAGGTTACTTACAGGAAGAGATTCCGCAATCACTTTTTTGCGCATAACAACTTTCGCTTCAGTGGCATCTTGGTTTTCAAATTGGTAAGTCACGGTAACGGCTCGCTTATTACAAGAATAAACCACGGTTTTCTCGGATTTAACCGGTTGTGGTGGTTCTTTCTTAGCAGAACAGGCGGACAATACCGCAATGATTGCAACTGCAGATAATGTTTTTACTAATTTCATATATGCTCCTTATAGCATTGCTGCGATTTCATCACTAATTTCACCGTTATGATATACGTTTTGTACATCATCACAGTCTTCTAACATATCGATTAAACGTAGTAGTTTCGGCGCGGTTTCCGCATCCAAATCTACTGTAGTGGAAGGAATCATCGTCACTTCCGCATTTTCAATTTTAAACCCTGCCGCTTCAATGGCATCACGCACAGCACCTAAATCTTCCCAAGCGGTATAAATTTCAAAGGAACCGTCTTCTTGTGGCTGAACATCGTCTGCGCCACCTTCAATTGCCGCTTCCATCAAAGCGTCTTCATCCGCCTGATTCACTAAAATCAAGCCTTTTTTGCTAAACAAATAGCCCACGGAACCCTCGGTGCCTAAGTTACCGCCACATTTGGTAAAACTCGGACGTACTTGGGAAATGGTGCGGTTAGCATTATCACTTAAACATTCCACCATCACCGCCGTACCGCCCGGACCATAACCTTCATACACGCGGGTTTCCATGTTGGTATCATCACCGCCGCCGACACCGCGCTCAATCGCACGGTTAATGGTATCGCGGGTCATATTATTGCTTAATGCCTTATCTACCGCCGCACGCAGACGCGGATTAGAACCGACGTCTCCACCACCGATTTTGGCGGCGGTCACCAATTCACGAATTAATTTGGTAAAAATTTTCCCGCGTTGTGCATCTTGTGCCGCTTTACGGTGTTTGATATTTGCCCACTTACTATGGCCTGCCATTTTGTTTTCCTTCTAAATTTATTTAAATTCGGTTTATTTCAATAAATATTTTTTTATCGCCTCCGCATTATTCGGCGATTTTGTCATTTCAGCCGCTTGTTCGGCAGGAACCCATTGAAACGCTAAATGTTCCGCTAATTTTGGAGTAAATTCCTGCTCGACAGCCAATAAAAACCAATGTTCCCGACAATGGGTGATATTCGGTGCGTATTTATAGCGGAAATGCGGGAAAATTTCAAACGCTATGCTTTCGTTGCAATCAAAAAGTGCGGTGGTTTTTGACGGCGTTTTTACCCCGATTTCTTCCCATAACTCACGAATTGCCGTTTGTCGCGGTGTTTCATTTTCTTCAAGGGATCCCGTCACGGACTGCCAAAAATCAGGATCGTCGTGGCGTTGCAGCATTAACACCCTGCCACTCTTTCGGGCGGAGATCACAACCAGAACCGACTCATTATTTTTGTATTTCAATGTGATCATGCGTGTTGTTGGAAATGGACGACATAATACCTTGTTTTTAAAAAACTTTCAAAAAAATTACCGCACTTTACGGGAATAAAGTGCGGTAATTTTCGATGTTGTTTTTATTAACTCAACCAACCGGCTTGTTGAGCGATAAATAACGCGGCGAATGCGGTTAAATAGAATAATCCGATAAAGGATAACCACAATAATCCGCCTTTCACGCTGTGTTTGGCTTTCATGGTTAAGGATAAATTTAACCAAGCAAAGACCGGCGCGGAAACAAATGAGGCGATCATCGCAAATTTAAGCATCGGACCCACGGCATTATTGAAATAGAAAATAATTGCCAAGCCGGATAACGCCGCCAAGATCATGGCGATATTTAAGGTTCTGACCGAGCTGTCATGCTTGCCGAGTAATAAACGCAAAGATTCCACGTTAGTACGGGAATAGCCATCAATAACGGTGATGGTTGTGCCGAACATACACATGAAGGCAATCACGGCGATCAATAAACGTGCCCATTCACCGATGGTGCTTGCATACATATTAATCAGTTGTGCAATATATTTTCCGCCGACCATTTCAACGGTTTCAGGAGAACCGAATTGCACTAACGCACCTAATGCCAGGAACACCACCGCTAAAATTGCCGTGCCGATATAGCCCACATTGAAATCAAATAAACCGTCCTGATAAGACACTTTGGTCAAACGACGCTTAGCCACCACCCACATGGAGTTAATCGCCGAAATTTCAATCGGCGCTGGCATCCAGCCCATAAGTGCAACTAAGAAAGCTAATTTGCTCAATTCCCATGGCGAAGGCGCAACAAAATCCGCCGGCGCCACGCCTTGCATGCCGTTACGCATAAAGGCAATCACTACCGCACTCACCGTCGTGATGGTTAAAGCGATCATGATGATTTTGGATAAACTGTCTAACAGGCGATATTTACCCAACAGCAAAATCCCGGTGGTTACGCCGATAACCAATAAGCTAAGTACCGGCATTGGTAACGGAATCGGGATAACGAAAGTCAAAATTGCGGCAGTTAATAAGCCCACTGCCGCCGTATTAATCACGGTAGCAAAGATATTCAAAATCAAGAATAACCACAAATAGAAGCGACCTTTTTGGCGATACCCTTCCAGCAAGGTATTGCCTGTATCCAAGGTATATTGCACACCAAAGCGGAAGAAAGGATATTTGAATAAATTAGCCAGAATAACAATGCTCACCAACTCCCAACCGTAAATTGCACCGGCTTGGGTTGAGGCGATAATGTGGGATCCGCCGACAGCGGCAGACGCCATAACGATACCCGGACCTAAGGCGGCAAACTTCGTCGCCCAGGTGGATTTTTCTACTGGATTTGAAACTTCACTCATAACATATTCTCTTATAAATTGACCATAAAAACGGAAAAGAAGCCATTTATAATAGAATTTAACAATTGAGTAAAGAAAATAAAATTCTATCCTAATAAAAATAACAGAATAAAAATCTAATTATTTAATAAATTCAGAGGATAATATTAAGATGAAAATAAATGACAAGCGATAACACCAAAAAATCAATTTATTTCAGTGAATAAAATTTTTCTGATGAAAAAAGTGCGGTCAAAAACATCAACGTTTTTAACCGCACTTTCTGTATGCGAACGCGCAACTATGCCACTTTCTTGGCAAAAAACCGATTGGCTGAAGCGTGATATAAACAAACAATATTAATGAGAGAAAGGGCAACGCTAAGTAAGGTGATTTGTATATCATTAAACAGGGAATACCCCAAAATGTTGAGCAGAATACACCAAGCCACGAAGAGATCCCTTGCGCCACGCCGCCCACGCAGAATCCTGTTGTTCAAGTAAACCACTAAAATCAGGTTCAAATAAGGCAAAAGCAACAACACATAAAAATCCCCCAAATCCACCGGCGATGTGCCTACCGCCAGGATAATCAACGTCATACCCAACGCGATCAGATAATTGATAGCAATATTCGTCCAGCAAATGATAGGGATAGATAGTGGTCTTTTCATGTGATCAGTCTTATTTTACGGCTTATGGGTGAATAAAACGATTTTGCAACGTCTGCAAAAAAACAAATCTATCGATTTATGTGGGCATGTTAACACTTCTCGATAGATTTGTTTATATTTAAATCACTCCTCCGCTTTGTCGGTCTTCACCACTTGAATGCTTAATTCCGACAACGCCTGCGGATTTGCCACACTTGGCGCTTCCGTCATTAAACAGGCTGCGGCAGTGGTTTTCGGGAAGGCGATCACATCGCGAATGTTTTCCGTGCCGGTTAATAACATAGTTAAACGGTCTAAACCGAATGCAAGACCGGCGTGCGGTGGTGTGCCGAATTTTAAGGCATCTAACAAGAAGCCGAATTTTTCACGTTGTTCCTGTTCGTTAATGCCAAGAATACGGAATACGGTTTGTTGCATTTTCGGATCGAAAATACGCACGGAGCCGCCGCCCACTTCATAGCCGTTGATCACCATATCGTATGCGTTGGCAACCGCACTTGTCGGATCCGCTTCTAATTGTTCAGGCGTGAAGTCTTTTGGTGAAGTGAATGGGTGGTGCATTGCCGCCAAGCCGCCTTCATCATCACGTTCAAACATTGGAAAATCAATGACCCAAAGCGGCTGCCATTCGTCTAAACGGGTTAAGCCGAGATCGCGTCCTAATTTCAAACGTAAGGCGCCCATTGAATCTGTAGTGGTTTGCCATTTGTCGGCGCCGAAGAATAAAATATCGCCGGTTTGCGCGCCTACGCGTTCAAACAAGGCTTTGAGTACGTCTTCATTTAAGAATTTTGCGATAGGGCTTTGCACGCCTTCAAGACCGGCATTGACATCATTCACTTTTAACCACGCCAAGCCTTTTGCACCGTAAATACCGACGAATTGAGTATATTCATCAATTTGTTTGCGGGTGATCTCATTGCCGTTTGGAACGCGAATCACGGTGACACGACCGTTCGGATCATTCGCCGGCCCTTGGAATACTTTGAAATCCACATCTTTGACAATATCAGCCACGTCCACCATTTCTAACGGGTTACGCAAATCCGGTTTGTCGGAACCAAAACGGCGCATGGCTTCCTGCCAGGTCATCACTGGGAATTTGCCCAAATCTACGCCTAAAATATGCTGCCACAAACCGTGCACCATACGTTCCATGATCTCACGCACTTCCGGCGCCGTTAAGAACGAGGTTTCCACATCGATTTGGGTGAATTCAGGTTGGCGATCCGCGCGTAAATCTTCGTCACGGAAACATTTCACGATTTGATAATAACGATCAAAACCGGACATCATCAGAAGCTGTTTGAAAAGCTGCGGTGATTGTGGAAGCGCGTAGAATTTACCTTTATGCACACGACTTGGCACGAGATAGTCGCGCGCGCCTTCCGGCGTGGCTTTGGTGAGCATTGGGGTTTCAATATCCAAGAAACCGTTGTCATCCATAAAGCGGCGCACAAAACTGGTGATTTTCGCACGGGTTTTCAAACGTTGCGCCATTTCAGGGCGACGCAAATCCAAATAACGGTATTTTAAGCGTTGTTCTTCGGTGTTGTTTTGGTTGAAATCGAGCGGTAACACATCGGAGGCATTGTAGATTTTCAGTGCTTTTGCCAACACTTCCACTTCACCGGTCGCCATATTTTTGTTGATTTGATTATCCGGGCGGGCAATGACTTCGCCTTGAATTTGAATACAAAATTCGTTACGCAAACCGGCTGCGGCGGTTAAGGCTTCTTGATATTTCGGATCAAAACACACTTGCACGATGCCTTCACGATCGCGCATATCAATAAAAATCAAACCGCCTAAATCACGACGACGATGAACCCATCCGCTTAAGGTTATTTCCTGACCAATATTGGCACGATTTAACGCACCGCAATAATGTGAACGCATCATTTTTATATTCCTTTTTATAATTCAGAGATAAATTAACCGCCTGATTATACGGAAATTACCCGCTCTTTTGAATTGGAAAGCGAAATTTATTTGCGCCGTTAAAAACTTTCTCTAAAATAACCGCACTTTTTTGAAGCCATTTAAACATCATGAACAAAGACACCATTTTCGCCGCCCCCATTGAAAAATTGGGCGATTTTACTTTTGATGAAAGCGTCGCGGAAGTTTTTCCCGACATGATCCAACGCTCCGTGCCGGGCTATTCCAACATCATCACCGCCATCGGTATGCTTGCCGAACGCTTTGTTACCGCAAACAGTAATGTTTACGATCTGGGCTGCTCCCGCGGCGCGGCGACCTTATCCGCCCGTCGGCATATTCAACAACCGAATGTGAAAATCATCGGTGTGGATAATTCCCAACCGATGGTGGAACGCTGTCGTCAGCATATCGCCGCCTATCACAGCGATGTGCCGGTAGATATTTTATGTGATGACATTCGTCACATTGAGATCAAAAATGCTTCCATGGTGATTTTAAATTTCACCCTGCAATTTTTACCGCCGCAGGATCGCGTGGCGTTACTGGAAAACATTTATCGAGGATTAAACCCCAACGGCGTGTTGGTGTTATCGGAGAAATTCCGTTTTGAAGATGGGAAAATTGATGAATTGCTTATCGACCTGCACCACCAATTCAAACGCGCCAACGGCTATAGTGAATTAGAAGTGAGCCAAAAACGCACCGCCTTAGAAAAGGTTATGCGCACAGACAGTATTGAAACCCATAAAGTGCGGTTAAAAAATGTGGGATTTTCCCATGTGGAACTGTGGTTCCAGTGCTTTAATTTCGGTTCGATGATCGCCATCAAATAACGCGTTCTTGCAAGAGAAAAGTGCGGTGGATTTAAAAAACATTTTAAAAATCCACCGCACTTTTTTCGTTAAACGCCTTTTCTACAAGCCTTTCAAGTTCTTATCCAGCAAGCGGGCAAGCAATAAGATGCCGTCTTTAAAGCGATATTCGGCATATTCCGCCTGCGCATAATATTGCCCTTTGCCTTCCGCGAAGAAATATTCCTGGCTTGGCAGTTGCGGGAACCAGCCGACATTATTGACCGGCAAATACACCTCCGGCTCACAATCATGGAAATCCGTCGGAATACGATTTTCTACGCGACATAATGTGGCAATGCCCTGCTCGTCCAAATGCACTAACGCATAAACCCGTTTCGGATGTGCTTTTGGGGCGTAAACGGAGACATCTTCATCATTATCATTCCCCGAAGCATGTAATTGCGCACCGATGTCCGTCAAAATCGCATAATTGAGGGACATATAATCCCCTTGCATGATGGAGCGCGGATCCACGGGTGCAATTTTTAACACCACCGGTTTCCCCGTCGCCAGCACATCTTCAAATTGCCACACGTTATAATTCAACGGAAGCAGAATCACCAATACCGTACAGAGCGCAATGATCGGCTTCACTTTAGAAACACCGGAAAAACTGACCGCACTTTGCGTCTGCGGTTGATGTTTTCCGTGCAGGTAAATCGCCACCGCCGAGAATAACAACGCAAAGCACAGCAGTAAAAAGGCTTTATAAAGCAACGGAATAAACAGCAAATAATAGTAAATCGCCAAGTTGCCGACTAAGGATAACACGGCGATAAAAAACAACGTGCGGCTTTCCACAAAATAGGCAATCAGCAGCAACGCAACGAAAAACAACACGGAAGGCTGACCGACAAAGAGGAAAGTAAATAACGCCAGGATCGCGACAACGCACATTTTTTCATCGGTTTTTAAACTGAAAAAACGGCTGATGGCAAAATACATAACCAACGGCGTGAAACAAACCAGGAAAGAAACAATCCAGCCCGCTCTGAATCCGGCGCGGGTGTAAAAGCCGGCGGTAATCACTGAGAAGAATTCACTGAAAGTGTCAATTTCCGGTAGCGCGTCCACGGTTTCGGTCACGTGAAATATAAACGGCGACAGGAAATTATCGGCGGAAAACGCCCAGCCGCCCATGCTGAAAAGTAAGCATGCCCAGGCAATCGGTGTGATTTGCGCTCTGACTTTGCTGTTTTCTTCGTACCCCTTCCGCATAAAGAAGGCAATCACGCAGCCCAGCATGGTGACAAAATATAACGGCACATAACTGTGTTCGATTTGATTGGCGTGGTTCAGGTGAACCATGGCACAATCCGTTAAATAAATGTGCCACATGCCCAAAACAATCACGAGAGTTAAGGTTCTCAACCAAGTCTCTTTGCGTAAAAAATAAAGCACGGCGACGATGGCGGTAAATAAGAGCGGCGCATCGCAGGCTAAGTCGCCCTCGCCGTAAGAGTCAAATATATCGGTGAGGAAATAGCCGGCGAGCAGGTTGTAGCCCATCAGGAAGAAAATCCCGATGATAATCGACATATGATTTTCCGCGTGAGGATTACCAAAATGCAGCCCCAAGGCAATAAACAGCACAATCACGCTTAAAATCAGCAAGCCGGTTTTCGGTTCGGATACGTTCAACGTTAAAAAGAGCCAAATCAATGCGGTCACAATGCCGATAAAAATGGCGAAAATTAATAAAATAGACAATGCCCAGGAAATGTTCTTACGGTGCGGATAATGCTGTTTATACCAACCATGTAGCGACATAATGGCGAAGATCGTAATAACAAAAAGCAGCAAGCCCGACAAGACGGCAAAATCGCCGGAATTCACGTTGGAGAACAGGAAAAGACCAAAAGCAACGATAGAACAGACGGTCGCCGTAATTAAATTAACGAAATCAAACCGGTATTTTTTATACACATACATCACGATCCCCGACGGAATCGCCACTTGTAAAAACACAATGAAAAAATACACGCCGGAGTAAGTATCGTTAGATAAATTATCGGTAATAACACGGACACCGAATAAATGACTTAACACTAAAAAGGTAAAAATTTTCGGCAAAATTCGCCAGTTTTGATCATGTAATTGGCGAATAAAAATTTCACTGAACAATAAGAAAATAAAATTCAACAGAACGGCATAATTCACCACATCATGATCAAACCAAGCATCATAATACAAATACAAGGTGAGATTGGTCGTGGCGATAAGTAATAAAGCGGAAGCAATATTCGGCAGCAACAATAACAATGGCAGTTGGCACAACGACCACAGCGCAAACAATTCCCACGCATTGGCGCCCGTTTGATAGGTCTGCCCCACTAAGGCGAATACCGCACCGATAAGCACAGCGGTAAGAAAGAAGAAAGTGGCGGAAAGCAGTTTTAATTTCTCTTTTGCGACTTTTCGACTTTCGCGCAAAAAGAAATAACAACTCAATAAAATCGAAACCACTAAAACCAGCTGCAAGCCGTAAATTTTGGCTAAATCGGAAAAATAATCCAAATTGGCGGCAATTAATGTCACGATACCGCTGGCTAAAAATCCCGCACTTAAAATTAAAAACAATAAATTTAAATAACGCGCCCAAGATAAATTAAACAGAGAGGATTGATTTATCATTTTTTGCTTTCCTTGGTAATTTATAATTATGTGTAAAAATTGGGGCTATTCTGCCAACTTTAACTGAAAAATGAAAGAAAAAGTGCGGTAGATTTTCGCCGCGTTTTTAGCATTCTTCACAAAGGATTAAGCTTAACCGCTTGGTCCTTTTTATTTTCCCAAAGCAAACGCCCCTATTCTGTGGCATAATTGGCGCAATTTTTACTTATGTGAAGGAGAATACCATGCGAATTTTACACACCATGTTGCGCGTCGGCGATTTACAACGTTCCATTCGGTTTTATCAGGATGTGTTGGGTATGCGTTTATTGCGCACCAGCGAAAATCCCGAATACAAATATTCTCTGGCATTTTTAGGTTACGACGATGAAGATAAAGCCTCCGTGTTGGAACTGACGTATAACTGGGGCGTAGATAAATACGAACTCGGCACCGCTTACGGGCATATCGCCATCGGCACGGACGATATTTACGCCACCTGCGAAGCGGTGCGCAAAGCCGGCGGTAATGTTACCCGCGAGCCCGGCCCGGTAAAAGGCGGCAAAACCGTCATTGCTTTTGTAGAAGATCCGGACGGTTACAAAATCGAATTCATTGAAAACAAAAATGCCCAAGCGGGTTTAGGTAACTAAGCGAAAAGTGCGGTTAAAAATTTAAACGTTTTTTAACGTGGATTATGAACGATAATCCACGTTTTATTTTTAGGATGAGCTATGTCAGAAACCCAAGAAGCCATTAATTACAATGTATTAAAACATCGATTCCGAGGCTATTTGCCGGTGGTAATCGACGTGGAAACCGCCGGTTTAAACGCCAAAACCGATGCCTTGTTGGAACTGGCGGCGATTACCCTCAAAATGGACGAAAACGGCAATTTGATGCCGGATCAGAAATGCCATTTTCACATTCAACCTTTTGCAGGGGCGAATATCGATCCCGAATCCATTAAATTTAACGGCATTGATATTGATAACCCGTTGCGTGGCGCGGTGAGCGAAAATATCGCCATTAGCGAAATGTTCAAAATGGTACGCAAAGCGCAAAAAGACGCGGATTGCCAGCGGTCTATTATCGTGGCACACAATGCGGCGTTTGATCAGGGGTTTCTTATGGCAGCGGCACAACGCATGAATGCCAAACGCAACCCGTTCCACCCTTTTTCCACCTTTGACACGGCGACCTTAAGCGGTTTTATGTTCGGGCAAACGGTGTTGGTAAAAGCCTGCCAAGCGGCAAAAATTCCTTTTGACAGCCAGCAGGCGCATTCGGCGTTATATGACACGGAACGCACTGCCGAGCTGTTTTGTTATATGGTGAATCATTTGAAGCGATTGGGCGGGTTTCCGCATATTGTGGCGAGTGATTAAAAAACACTGAAAATTTAGACCGCACTTTCATATTTTTTGAAAAACCACTTGCGATGAAAAAACTTTTCCAGTAGTTTAAAAAGCAATTCACACAGGAGAAACAAAATGAACGTTATTCGCAACAACCATCATCACCATCATTTCACTGAATAATCTTTCAGGTATTTGATGTGCTTGGAAGATCACTTCCGGGCAAGGTGCGAATAATTCATGGTTTATCACAACCCCTCGGAAGTTAGCTTTCGAGGGGTTTTCTTTTCAACCCAATGAACCGAAACCAAAAAAATCGTGATTTCATTAGACAAATTTTATTTTTCTAGTAAATTGTCAACAACTTAACTCATAAGGATAAACAAATGTTAACCAACCCTGTTGTCATCTCGATCATCGTATTGCTGGCACTCAGTTTGCTACGCATTAACGTGGTCATCGCATTGGTGATTTCCGCCTTAACTGCCGGTGTAGTCGGTGATTTAGGTTTAACCAAAACCATTGAAGCCTTTACCGGCGGGCTTGGCGGCGGTGCCGAAGTCGCCATGAACTATGCGATGCTTGGCGCTTTTGCTATCGCCATTTCCAAATCCGGCATTACCGATTTACTTGCCTACAAAATCATCACCCGCATGAACAAAGTGCCAACGGCAAATAGCCTTGCCATGTTTAAATATGCCATGCTCGGCATCTTAACGCTGTTCGCCATTTCCTCACAAAACTTGCTGCCGGTGCACATTGCCTTTATTCCTATCGTGATTCCGCCGATGCTCGCCATTTTCAACAAATTGAAAATTGACCGCCGCGCCGTAGCTTGTGTGCTGACTTTCGGTTTAACCGCCACTTATATGTTATTACCGGTAGGTTTCGGGAAGATCTTTATCGAAAGCATTCTGGTAAAAAATATCAACACCGTAGGCAGCTCGTTAGGCTTGCAAACCAGTGTGGGCGAAGTATCGCTGGCGATGACTATTCCCGTTATCGGTATGGTTTTGGGTTTGTTAACCGCCGTATTTATCACTTATCGCAAACCACGCGAATATGTGGTGATGAGTGCCGAGCCGACAACAAAAGACATCGAACAACACATTGCCACCATTAAACCGAAACAAATTGCGGCAAGTTTAATCGCCATTGTCGCCACCTTCACCGTACAATTAGTCACCAGCTCCACCATTATCGGCGGCTTGGTCGGTTTAATCATCTTCGCTGCATTCGGTATTTTTAAACTCAAAGAAAGTAACGACATTTTCCAACAAGGTTTGCGTTTAATGGCAATGATCGGCTTTGTGATGATCGCCGCTTCCGGTTTCGCCAATGTCATTAACACCACCACCGGCGTGAAAGAACTCGTAGATGTGTTAAGCACCAGTGTGATTCAAAGCAAAGGCGTCGCCGCATTCCTGATGTTACTCGTGGGTTTGCTCATCACCATGGGTATCGGTTCTTCCTTCTCCACCGTGCCGATCATTACCTCCATTTATGTGCCGCTATGTTTATCTTTCGGCTTTTCGCCGCTTGCCACCGTGTCTATTGTCGGCGTGGCGGCGGCGTTGGGTGACGCGGGCTCGCCGGCATCCGACTCGACGTTGGGACCGACTTCCGGTTTGAATATGGACGGTAAACACGACCACATTTGGGACTCCGTGGTGCCGACCTTTATTCATTACAATATTCCGTTGTTAATCTTCGGCTGGATTGCCGCGATGTATCTGTAAGCTAAAAAGTGCGGTGGAAAAAACAATTAAATTTTCGACCGCACTTTTACCATCAACGAGCCTATGAACAGCATTTCCATCCGCCACCTCAAACAAAGCCTTCAGCATTTCTTCACGCGTTACGACGCGCAAAAGGAAGAAACGGTGTATGCCAAATTTTCGGCAAATTTATTCACGGAAAACAGACAAAAAACGGCATTTTATTTTCAGCAAATCGAACAAACCTTCGCACGTCTTGAGCAGGTTGAAACCGGCAATCTTGAAGCCTTGCAGTTTTACACGCAAAAACTGTCGGCGCAATGCACCGCACTTTCCGATGCCTTAACCCGACAACAGCAAAATAATCAACCCGTTCCGCGCAAAACCAAGGAAGCGTCTAAACCCGCCGATAAACGCCACCACCCCGTACACCGTTTGCCGCCCCGTGAACGTCTGGCGAAATATTATGACTATTTGGCGTCTTTCAATGAAAAAATTCAGCTTGAACAGGATGCCTTGGAAAAAGCACAGCGTGAAGGACGGCTTGTTAATAAACAAACGTTGGAACAATTAGAACAGCGCCGCGCCCGTTGTTTGGAAGCCATTGACGTGCTGGAAGACTATTTGGTTTTTATGGAAAAGCAAAAATAGGCGGAATAAAAAACCTCGCGAAAACAGCGAGGTTTTTTGATCCTGATGAAAGCGACTTAGCCGACGTAGCGCCCGACGCCAAGTTCATCTTCTTTACGGGTGCGGTTAATCACCATTTGCGGCGATTGCAACACGCGCAAACCCATTTGATCTTCGGTGCGCACCACTTCACCGCGTAAAGAGTTGGTGAATACGTCGGTGATTTTAATGTCCACGAACTTGCCGATCATATCCGGTGAACCTTGGAAATTCACGATACGGTTGGTTTCCGTGCGCCCCGTCAATTCCATAATGTCTTTTTTCGACGGACCTTCCACCAACACGCGTTGTTCGCTTCCCAACATGGCACGACTGAACTGCGCCGCTTGATTATTAATGCGTTGTTGTAACAGGTAGAGGCGTTGTTTTTTCTCTTCTTCGCTGACATCGTCGGGATAATCCGCCGCCGGCGTGCCGGGACGGGCGGAATAAATGAAACTGAAGCTCATATCGAAATTCACTTGCGCAATCAAATTCATGGTTTGCTCGAAATCTTCGTTGGTTTCGCCCGGGAAGCCCACGATAAAGTCGGAACTGATTTGAATATGCGGGCGCACCGCTTTGAGCTTACGAATAATGGATTTATATTCAATCGCCGTATGCCCGCGTTTCATCATGTTCAACACACGATCGGAGCCGGATTGCACCGGCAAATGCAGGAAACTCACCAATTCCGGCGTATCACGATACACATCGATAATATCATCAGTGAATTCAATCGGGTGGCTGGTGGTGAAACGCAGACGATCGATACCGTCAATGGCGGCAACCAAACGCAACAATTCGGCGAAAGTGCAAATGTCGCCGTCAAATGTCGGACCACGATAGGCATTTACGTTCTGACCAAGTAAATTCACTTCGCGCACGCCCTGCTCCGCCAACTGAGCGATTTCAAATAAAATATCATCCACCGGACGGCTCACTTCCTCGCCACGGGTATAAGGCACTACGCAGTAAGTGCAGTATTTATTACAGCCTTCCATGATGGAAACGAAAGCCGTCGGACCTTCTGCGCGCGGCTCCGGCAAACGGTCGAATTTTTCGATTTCCGGGAAGCTGATATCCACCACAGCACTTTTGCCGCCGCGAATTTGGTTAATCATTTCCGGCAAACGGTGCAGGGTTTGCGGGCCGAAAATAATATCCACATAAGGGGCGCGGGTGCGAATATGCTCGCCTTCCTGCGAAGCCACACAGCCGCCCACGCCGATCAATAAATTCGGATTGCTTTTCTTTAACTCTTTCCAGCGACCTAATTGGTGGAACACTTTTTCCTGCGCTTTTTCACGAATGGAACAGGTATTCAATAGCAAAACATCCGCTTCTTCCGGCACTTCGGTGAGTTCCAAACCGTGCGTACTGTGCAATAAATCCGCCATTTTCGATGAATCGTATTCGTTCATCTGGCAGCCCCAAGTTTTAATATGTAGTTTTTGCGTCATATTGGCTAAAATTTACTCTAATGGTTCATAAAAATTGACTGGCTATTCTACAGATTTGCGCTTTTTCTGGCTAGTTAAAAAGCAGATTTTCTTTAGAATTTTACCTATTGGGGGTAGAATAAACGCCACTCAATATCGGCAAGGAAAAGAAAAAATGACGGGGATTCAAAAAGATATTATTGTTGTCGGCGGCGGCATGATTGGTGCGGCATGCGCCCTCGGTTTAGCCGAATTAGGCTTACAGATTCAACTTATCGAACGCGCGCCGTTGCCTGAATTTTCCCCTGATACCCCTTACGATTTGCGCATTTCCGCCATCAGCGCCGCCTCGGTCAAATTATTGCAACAACTGAACGCATGGCAACATATCGAAAAAATGCGCCTTAATCCTTACCGCACGTTAGAGACCTGGGAAATCGAAGGCTTTTCCACCCGCTTTGAAAGCCGCGATCTGAACCTGCCGGAATTGGGTTTCATGATCGAAAATAATCTGATTCAACTGGGCTTATGGCAGGCATTTGCCGCTTATCCGAATCTCCAAACCGTCACCAGTGTCGCCATTCAATCCGTGCAAAAGTGCGGTCAAAATTGGCAGTGTTTTTTAACCGACGGCAACTGTTATGAAGCGCCGTTGGTTATCGCCGCCGACGGTGCCAATTCCCAATTGCGTGATGTCGCGGGCATCGGTTTAACGGGGTGGCAGTATCGTCAAAGCTGTATGTTAATTTTGGTTGAAACGGAATTGGGCGAACAGGATATTACCTGGCAACAGTTTATGCCTTCCGGCCCAAAAGCATTCTTGCCGCTGTTGGGTAATCAAGCCTGCTTGGTGTGGTATGACTCGCCTCAACGCATTCGTGAATTAAAGCAAATGAGCAAGGAAAAACTGGCGGAACAAATCGCCCAAACTTTCCCCGCCCGCCTAGGCAAAGTGAAAGTACAACATGCCAACAGTTTTGAACTCACCCGTCGCCATGCGCAACGTTATTTTCATCAGGGAATCGTGCTGGTAGGCGACGCGGCACACACCATTAATCCGCTGGCGGGGCAAGGCGTGAATCTCGGTTTTAAAGATGTGAAGGCGTTAATTGAAGTCATAGGTTCCGCGCTCCAACAGCAGGAAAATATTGCCGATGATCGTGTTTTGGCACGTTATCAACAAAAACGGAAAACCGATAATTTGCTGATGCAATCAGGTATGGATCTGTTTTATAAAGCGTTTAAGGAAGAGATTTTACCGTTGAAAGTGTTGCGAAATATCGCATTAGTGGCGGCAGATAAAACCCCGCTGTTGAAAAAACAAGCCCTACGTTACGCCTTGGGATTATGATCTGCCGTGGGTGAGTTACTGATTCGGTGAATAATAAAGTTTGCCGATTTCGATTTTCTGACGGCCGCTTTGTTCACGCCATTTATTGCTGTCCCGTAAAGAATAAACGCAACCGCAATATTCCTGCTGATAAAAACGCTCGCGTTTGCTGATTTCGATCATCCGTTGTGAACCGCCCTCTTTGCGCCAGTTGTAGTCCCAATAAATCACGTCATCATATTTTTCCGCCGCGCGATGTCCGCAGCCGTTAATTTGATCCATATCTTTCCAACGGGAAATACCCAGGCAACTGGTAAAAACAGGGAAACCGTGTTCATGTGCGTACTCGGCGGCTTTTTCAAAGCGCATATCGAAACACATGGTACAACGAATGCCACGCTCCGGCTCCCATTCCATGCCTTTGGCGCGATCAAACCATTCCTGACGATCATAATCCGCGTCAATAAACGGAATGCCGAACTTTTGCGCAAAACGAATATTCTCTTCTTTACGAATTAAATATTCTTTTAACGGGTGGATATTCGGATTGTAAAAATAAATGGTAAATTCAATGCCGGACGCCAAAATCGCTTCCATCACTTCGCCCGAGCAAGGCGCACAACAGGAATGCAACAGCAGTTTATTATGCCCTTCCGGCAATTCCAGCTTTTCACGAATGAAAGGGGCATTGGGATCTTTGCGCGGTTTTTGTTTACGAATTTTGTGTTGAAAATTGACCGCACTTTTGGGGTTATGTTGTTCTGTCATCTTAATAGGTTCTATCTACGGATAAATACGCCAAGGAAATCAACGCCTGTTTATATTCGCTTTCCGGCAAACATTGAACGGCGTCAACGGCTTTTTGCGCTTCCTGTTTGGCGCGATTCATGGCGTAATCTAAAGAGTTGTGTTCCGCCATAATGGCTAAAACATCATCAATGGCGTCACGTTTTCCGCCTTGTTCAATGGCTTCGCGGATTAAGGCGGCTTGTTGCGCATTGCCGTGGTGCATGGCGTGTAATAAAGGAAGGGTCGGTTTGCCTTCGGCTAAATCATCGCCGACATTTTTCCCCAAGGCGTTTGCGTTGGCGCTGTAATCCAACACGTCATCCACCAATTGAAATGCCGTGCCGAGATAACGACCGTAATTCTGCAACGCTTTTTCCTGCGCGTCATCCGCACCGGCAATGATCGCCGCCGCTTGCGCCGCCACCTCAAATAAACGGGCGGTTTTGCTGTAAATCACCCGCATATAGTTTTCTTCGCTGGTTTGCGGATCATTTACGTTCATTAGTTGTTGCACTTCGCCTTCCGCCAACACATTGGTGGCATCCGCCATAATGCGTAAAATTTTCAAAGACTCCAGCTGCGCAACCAATTGGAACGCTCGGGTATAAATGAAATCGCCCACTAATACGCTTGCCGCATTGCCGAATTCCGCATTCGCCGTAGCACGCCCGCGACGCATATCCGATTCATCGACGACATCATCATGCAATAACGACGCGGTGTGAATGAATTCCACAAAGGTTGCGCAGGTGATGGCTTGCTGCCCTTGAAAACCCAATGCTCTTGCCGACAACACGGCGATCAACGGACGAATACGCTTGCCGCCACCTTGCACGATGTAGAAACCCAACTGGTTAATTAACGCCACATCGGAGTTCAGTTGGGCTAAAATTGATTCGTTTACTTTTTGCATATCCTCATGGCTTAGCGCCTGGATTGCCTTCATATCCATTAAATTTATTGTATTCATTCTGTTAATTCGACTGATTAAAACCGATTAAATCAGGTTGGGAGGAAACTAAAAATTAAAGTGCGGTGGATTTTACCTGATTTTTCAGGCTTTCTGAAATCAAACTGCCGAAATTGCGAATTTTTTTATTTTCTCGCAAATAAATTCTTGCTATCCCCTAAATTTTTCCGTAGAATTTGCGCCCTATTTATATGAATTTTATGTGCGAAATGAAACAACATTAGAGCACAATTATAGCGGAGTATTTATGTACGCAGTTTTCCAAAGTGGCGGTAAGCAACACCGAGTAAGCGAAGGTCAAGTGGTTCGTTTAGAAAAACTTGAACTTGCAACTGGCGCAACAGTTGAGTTTGATTCAGTGTTGATGGTCGTTAATGGTGAAGATGTTAAAATCGGTGCACCGGTCGTTGCCGGCGCGAAAGTAGTGGCTGAAGTGGTTGCACAAGGTCGTGGCGAGAAAATTAAAATCGTTAAATTCCGTCGTCGCAAACACAGCCGTAAACAACAAGGTCATCGTCAGTGGTTCACAGAAGTGAAAATCACTGGGATTCAAGCATAATTTCAGAGGAGATCAAGTAGATGGCAACTAAAAAAGCTGGTGGTTCAACTCGTAACGGTCGTGATTCTGAAGCTAAACGTCTTGGTGTTAAACGTTTCGGTGGTGAGTCTGTATTAGCAGGCAGCATCATCGTTCGCCAACGTGGTACTAAATTCCACGCAGGCAACAACGTTGGAATGGGACGTGACCACACCTTATTCGCGACAGCCGATGGTAAAGTAAAATTTGAAGTAAAAGGCGAAAAAAGCCGTAAATACGTAAGTATCGTTACTGAGTAATTTTACCAAAACAGAATAAAACGCCCTGCTTTCATGCGGGGCTTTTTTTATAGGTGAAATTTAAGGTGGAATCATGCAACAACCTTTAGCCGGTTTTTTACTCGCGTTAACCGCCGTCTGTATGTGGGGGGCCTTGCCTATCGCCTTGCAACAGGTCGTCGCAGTGATGGATGCCCAAACCATTGTGTGGTATCGCTTTATCACATCGGCTATCGGTTTATTTATTTTATTGGGATTACGCAAAACGCTGCCAAAACTCACCGCACTTCGTCAGCGTTATCTCATTTTGATTATGCTGGGCATTCTTGGGCTATCGGCAAATTTCTTCTTATTTAATCTGGCGCTGAACTATATTCCGCCGACCAGCAGTCAGGTGCTCAGTCCGTTATCTTCGTTTATCATGCTGTTTGTCGGCGTTTTTGTATTTAAAGAACAGATCGGGCTCCATCAAAAAATCGGTTTGGTTATTTTAATTCTCGGCTTGATCTTATTTTTTAACCAACGCTTTGGCGACTTCCTACAACTCAACGATTATTTTAAAGGCATTGTCATTGCTCTATGCGCCAGCTCCTGCTGGGTTGCCTATGGCATGGCGCAAAAGATGATGTTGAGTCGCTTCAGTTCGCAACAAATTCTGCTCATGATTTATATTGGCTGCACGATCATTTTTACCCCCATTGCCAACATTCAGCAGGTGAGCGCGTTAAATTCCTTTCAGTTGGGCTGCTTGATTTTTTGTTGTCTTAATACCATTATTGCTTACGGCACTTACGGCGAAGCGCTCAATCGCTGGGATGTTTCAAAAGTCAGCGCCATCATGACGCAGATTCCGATTTTCACGATTATTTTCACTGAAATTTTAATTGCCGTTTATCCGCAATTATTCGTTGATCAGGAACTCAATTGGATCAGCTACCTTGGTGCGATTACCGTCGTTTCAGGCTCATTGCTCTCCGTGTTGGGACACAAACTCCCCGCGATTTTTCATCGTAAAAATCGTCAGGTTTCGCTTTGATAGGTCAAAAAACGCTGGTAAAAATGACCGCACTTTTAAGTGCTTCGCCCCAAATGTAAGGAAGATAAATGAAACAACAACCGCTACTTGGTTTTCTTTTTGCACTCATCACCGCAATGGCATGGGGCTCTTTACCCATTGCGCTGAAACAGGTGGTTGCGGCAATGAACGTGCAAACCATCGTATGGTATCGTTTCGTTGTCGCCGGTTGCGCCCTTTTGTTATTACTCGGCTATAAAAAAACGTTGCCCGATTTATCCAAACTGGGGTATTTCTGGTTACTGGCGATCATTGGCATACTGGGCTTAGCCGGCAATTTCTTCTTATTTAACAGTTCATTAAATTATATTGAACCCTCCGTTGCACAAATTTTTATTCACTTATCCTCTTTCGGCATGCTCATTTGCGGCGTACTCGTTTTTAAAGAAAAGTTAGGCTTGCACCAAAAAATCGGTTTGGTCTTATTACTCATTGGCTTGGGACTTTTTTTCAACGATAAATTAGCGGTTTTCAACGGATTAAATACCTACACCACCGGCGTACTTATCAGCGTGAGTGCCGCGCTGGTGTGGGTGGCTTACGGCATGGCGCAGAAATTAATGTTACGAAAATTCAGCGCCCAACAAATTTTATTAATGATCTATTTCGGCTGCGCCATCGTTTTTACGCCCTTCGCCGAATTTTCACAAGTTCAGGGATTAACGCCACTGGCGCTAGGCTGCTTCATTTATTGCTGCTTAAACACCCTATTCGGTTACGGCGCTTATGCGGAAGCCTTGAACCGCTGGGAAGTGTCCAAAGTCAGCGTGGTAATTACCTTGGTTCCTTTATTTACCATTTTATTTGCCCATCTCGCCCACGGCATAGATCCGACTAATTTCGCCGCTCCCGAACTCAATACCGTTAGCTATATCGGCGCGTTTATTGTCGTATGCGGGGCGATTCTCTCCGCCATCGGGCATAAATTTATCCGTCATCAATCTTAATATGCGAACCCTTATTCACTTTTATCAGCTCATTCGTCCTTATTGGTGCAATCCTAAACAATGGTTGGCATGGCTGCTGCTCTTTGGCGTCTTGGGATTCAGTCTGCTGATTATTGAAGTGAGCGTTTATATCAATCATTGGAATAAAGCATTTTATGACGCGCTGACGGCATTTGAGACGGATAAAATTTTACCGTTATCCTTGCAATATCTAGGCTATATGGCGCTTATCGTATTATGCGTGGCGGTTGGCAGTTGGTTGCGTAAATTGCTGATTATTCGCTGGCGTCATCATTTAACCCGGGATTTTGAAAACCGCTGGTTGACGCGACACAATCAGTATCGTTTAACCCTCAACCAAGAACCGGACAACCCCGATCAACGTATCGCCGAAGACGTGGCGATGCTGGCGGAAAAAAGCCTCGATTTATTAAAAAACCTATGTATGAATCTCGCCAAAATCGTCGCATTTATCGGCATTTTATGGCAAATTTCCGGCGTAATTGAATTTAATATCGGCAACATTCCCGTTCGCTTACCCGGTTATCTGGTCTGGCTGGCGCTGATTTATACGCTCGTTTGTAGCTTATTTACCCATTTCATCGGGCGTCGTTTACTGCCGTTAAATGTAGAAAAACAACAAGCGGAAGCGGATTATCGCCGCAGTTTGTTAAACGTACACAATCACGCGGAACAGATCGCGTTCTATCAAGGCGAACAACAGGAACAAAACCGCCTCCAACAACGTTTTAGCCATATTGTGCACAACTGGCGCACCATCATGGGGCGGGAGTTCAAACTTGAAGTGTTCACCGCGTCTTATTTACGCATCACAAACATCTTGCCTTTATTTGCCGTGTTGCCGTTATATCTCGCCAAAACCATTACGTTCGGGACCATGATGCAGGCGCGCTCGGCATTTGCCTCGGTGCAGGACGGTTTCGGTTGGTTCATGGATTTTTATAAGCGCATTATGGAATGGGCGGCGACGGTACAACGGTTATGGGAATTTCAACAATCTCTCGCCACCTTGCCCGCCTATGACGCACCGCCTAAAGCGGGTGACGAACTGATTTGCGAAGCGCTGGAAGTGGTTTTACCGAATCGGCAGAAAGCCCTGTTCCCGCCGGTATCATTGCGTTTACAAGCGGGCGATTGGTTGCATTTACAAGGGGCAAGCGGCATCGGCAAAACCAGTTTGTTACGCACCTTAGCCGGCTTATGGCAACCGCAGGGCGGCAGTTTCAGTCTGCCGGAGGCAACCTTACTATTCTTACCGCAAAAAAGTTATCTCGCCAAAGATCGCCTGGATAATCTGCTTTGCTACCCTAAAAGTGCGGTGGATTTTCCCGACGTTTTTGAACGCGTATTACTGGATGTCGGGCTGGCTCATCTCGCGCCCGATTTAACGGAAGAACGCGATTGGGCACACATTCTGTCCGGCGGCGAACAGCAACGTATTGCCTTTGCGCGTGCGTTGATTCAACAACCGCAACTCATTTTCTTCGATGAAACGGCAAATCAGCTGGATACAGTGTCCGCCCTACATTTATTTTCTTTATTAAAAACCCGCTTACCGCGAGCGATTGTCATCGGCATTACCCATCAAAACGAATTAACACCTTTCTTTAATCGACACTATCTGCTGCAACAATCTCAAACAGATTAGAAAACGCACAAATCCCTTTACCACAAAATTGATAATTGTTATTATTCAGCGCCTTTTGGCTATGTATAAAATACGTACCCAATTTATTCTGCATATTTCGGAGCAATTTTATGAACACCCGTCATTCAAAATCCCCTTTATCTTATGGTAAACATTTTGCGTTAAGCGCCGTTTTTTTGGCGTTAAGCACTTCCGTATTGGCTGAAGAAAATAATAGCCAACTGGAAGAAATTGACGTCAGTACCACCGCGGATAGCACAGCAACAGAACACACAAAATCCTATACCACCTCCGCCATGAAAACCACCACAGGCTTGGAATTAAGTCCGAAAGAAACGCCACAATCGGTGAGTGTGATTACGAAACAACAACTTGATGATCGTGGCATTAATACAATGTCGGAAGCCTTAAAAACCACAACCGGCATTAGTGTCGTTCGCGATTCGGGTAAATATCGTTATTATTCCCGCGGCTTCTTAATTGATCAAATGGAAGAAGACGGCATTTCAACTACCGTTGCGGGTGGCGCAAGTGGTAATCCTTATCGCGATTCTTCCAGCATGACCGATTTGGTCATTTACGATCATACTGAAGTGGTACGCGGAGCGACCGGTTTAACGCAAGCAAACAGTGAACCCGGCGGCACAATCAATGCGGTAAGAAAAAGACCAACGACGAATTTCCAAGCAAAAGGGAACTTTACCTTTGATAACTGGGGCAAAGCCTATACGAATGTTGATGTTTCCTCTCCGTTAAATGCCAGCGGTTCGGTGCGTGGTCGTTTTGTTGCTTCGTTGGAACATGACCCAACATTTAAAAACACTGCCGATGCAAACAATAACCGTCTTATCTACGGTGTAGTTGAAGCGAACCTTGGTGAAAATACGGTAGGTACGCTCGGCGCTATGTACCAAAATAAACATGAAACCCCCGATTATTTTGGCGTACCGATGAATCAAAACAGCTTCAATTCATCAATGGATTATGACACCTATCTGGGATATAACTGGTCTAGACGCCAGGTTCGCAAATTAAATATTTTTGCCGATACCAACACATTTTTAGGCGACCATTGGCAATGGTCAAATAAGATCAATTATGTGCGCTCAAATTCCACGGATAAAATCGGTGCAATTACCAATCTTTCAACAAGCTATACCGGTTTGCCGGCAGGTGGGACGCTGGCAACCAATAATTTACAAAATTATATGAACCATGGCGACGAACTTGCGCTAAAAACCGGATTACTCGGTAAATACGAATGGTTGGGTCAAGAACAGGAAATCTTCTTAAACTACACCTATTCTTATGAAAAAGAAGATACCATGTGGCGTCGGGTGCGTAACTCTACGGCATTTGATCCGTTTGCCTTTACCGGCGCCGAAATTGCCGAGCCTGACTGGGATAATATGACGGACACGGTAAATAGACGTGATCGCGTGTTTTATCATAACCGTATCATCTCTCACGGCATCTCCGCCGGCGTACGTTTTAATCCGACAGAGAAATGGCATTTGCTACTTGGTACAAGATATACTAACTGGCGTAACATTAGTGAAACAGATTATGATATTTGGGCAAGCCGAGTAGATACCGACACGGATACTTATACGGTAACCAAACGCAGTCGCTTTATTCCTTATATCGGCGTCACTTACGATATCAATAATCATCATAGTTTATACGCCAGCTACACCAGCATCTTTAAACCACAATCCGTTAAGGATTACAACGACAAAACCCTTGATCCCGTCATTGGTACAAATTACGAATTAGGCTGGAAAACCGCATGGTTTGATAACCGCCTAAATACGTCCGTCGCCGTATTTAAAATTGACCAAAAAAATCGCCCGATTTCCTTTAGCAGCAATAATGCAAAAGGAAGAGCAGGTTACTCCGAACCCCAGGGAAAAGTTGAAAGTAAAGGTTTTGAATTGGAAGTTTCCGGTAATTTAACTCCGGATTGGTTACTGTATGCGGGTTATACCCATAACAAAACCAAATATAAAGAGACTGAAAGTAGTCGGTATGTAGCAGGGTCAAACTACACCAGTTACATTCCGAAACATATATTCCGCCTTTATACCACTTATAATCTCCCATTTGATAACAAAAGATGGACAGTCGGTGGCGGGGTGAATTTTCAAACCCGAACGACCAGCTTATACGGCGTACAACAAGCAAGCTACGCCTTGTGGGATGCGAATATTCAGTACCAAGTCAGCCCTCGCGTCGCACTGAAATTAGCGGTGCTTAATCTAACGGACAAACGTTATTTTGAAAATCAAAAAGTACGGGTATATGGCGGTAACAATTTCTATGGCGAGCCCCGCACTTACACCTTTATGTTAGATTGGAATTTCTAATCTCATCAACCAGAAAAACCGGCTTTCCGCCGGTTTTTTATTCCCCTCTTTCTTTTATTTAGCGAACTTATCCCCATATTCTGATAAAATACGTCGATTTAAAAATAACCTAACATAACAGGAAAATTATGAAATTTATTGATGAAGCTTTGATTCGCGTCGAGGCCGGTGACGGTGGCAACGGTTGTGCCAGTTTCCGTCGTGAAAAATATATCCCGAAAGGCGGTCCCGACGGCGGTGACGGCGGTGACGGCGGTGATGTTTATTTAATCGCCGATGAAAACCTCAATACCCTCATTGACTACCGTTTTGAAAAACGTTTCGCCGCCGAACGCGGGGAAAACGGACGCAGTGCAAACTGCACCGGTCATCGAGGCAAAGATATTACCTTACGCGTGCCGGTAGGAACCCGCGCCATCGACAACGATACGCAGGAAGTCATCGGTGATTTAACCCAAAACGGCATGAAATTATTGGTGGCGAAAGGCGGCTATCACGGCTTGGGCAATACCCGTTTTAAATCTTCCGTCAACCGCGCACCGCGACAAAAAACCATGGGTACGGCAGGGGAAAAACGTGATTTATTATTGGAATTAATGCTCCTCGCCGACGTGGGAATGCTCGGTTTACCGAATGCCGGCAAATCCACCTTTATCCGCGCCGTTTCCGCCGCCAAACCGAAAGTCGCCGATTATCCGTTTACCACCTTGGTACCAAGTTTAGGCGTAGTGAAAGTGGATGATAACCGCAGTTTCGTAATCGCCGACATTCCAGGCTTAATTGAAGGCGCCTCGGAAGGGGCTGGCTTGGGTATTCGCTTCCTGAAACACTTGGAACGTTGCCGCGTCTTGATTCATTTGGTGGACATCAACCCGATTGATGATTCCGATCCGGCGGATAACGTAGCGATTATCGAGTCGGAATTGTTCCAATACAGCGAATCCTTAGCGGATAAACCGCGTTGGCTGGTGTTCAACAAAATCGATACGCTTAGCGATGAAGAAGCCCATGCGCGGGCGAAAGAGATCGCCGAACGTTTGGGTTGGGAGGAGGATTATTATTTAATCTCCGCCGCCACCGGTAAAAACGTCCCGCAACTGTGTCGCGATATTATGGACTTCCTGGAAGCCCACCCGCGCGAAACGGAAGAAACGCCGGTAGAAAATGAAGAAGTCAAATTCAAATGGGAAGACTACCATCAGGAGCAATTGGAAAATGCCGATGTTGATGATGAAGACGATGACGACTGGGATGACTGGTCGGAAGACGATGAAGAAGGCGTGGAAATTATCTATAAGCCTTAAGCAAGGAAAATAAATCAACAAAAAGTGCGGTCAAAATTTTAGGTGTTTTCAAGGGGAAAAGCTGGAATTACGGTTGGTGAGCCTGTCGAACCATGAGTAATTTCAAGCCCCTAGTGCGACAAGACTAATGCTTCGACAAGCTCAGCAACCGTCTTGTATAAATGCCAATAATTCTGAAAACATTTAAAATTTTAACCGCACTTTTTACTATCCGCTACCCTTTCCGAGCGTTTTTCATAATGCGTTCTTTTGCCACTTTCCATTCACGTTCTTTGATGTCTTCCCGCTTGTCCTGTTGTTTTTTCCCTTTTGCCAAGCCGATTTTGACTTTCGCCCACGCGCCTTTCCAATAGAGGGAAAGGGCGATCAGGGTGAATCCGTCACGGTTTGCTTTGCCGAATAAGGAATCCAGTTCACGCTGGTTAAGCAATAATTTGCGGGTGCGGGTCGGGTCGCACACAATGTGCGTTGATGCCACGCTTAAAGGTTGAATGGTTGCGCCGAATAAGAAAGCCTCACCGTTTTTGAAAATCACATAACTGTCACTCAAATTGGCTTTGCCTGCACGCATGGATTTGACTTCCCAGCCTTGCAATTCAAGACCGGCTTCAATTTCATCTTCAATAAAATAATCGTGTCTGGCGCGTTTATTCAGCGCAATCGTGTTGGAACCGGGTTTTACTTTTTTCTTGGTCATAATCTGTTGGAAATGAAAAATAAATTGGCGCTCATTCTACCGAATCCGCACAAAGATAGCAAAACCCGCCGGATTGCTATAACATAGCGCCCATTATTGGTAATAACGGGTTACATGATGAAATATAACGACTTACGTGATTTTCTTGCGCTGTTGGAAAGCCAAGGGGAGCTCAAACGCATTACACAGGAAATCGATCCTTATTTGGAAATGACCGAAATTTCCGACCGCACTTTACGCGCCGGTGGCCCTGCTCTGCTGTTTGAGAATCCGAAAGGGTTTGATATTCCGGTCTTGTGTAACCTTTTCGGGACTCCCAAAAGAGTGGCGCTGGGCATGGGGCAAGAAAATGTTTCCGCCCTGCGTGATGTGGGGAAATTACTGGCTTTTTTAAAAGAACCCGAACCGCCGAAGGGCTTCAAAGAATTGTGGCAAGTGCTACCGCAATATAAGCAAGTACTGAATATGCCCACCAAATCGCTAAATAAAGCGGATTGCCAGCAAATTGTGTTAAGCGACGAGGACGTGGATTTATATAAACTGCCGATCATGCACTGTTGGAAAGACGACGTTGCGCCTCTTGTCACCTGGGGGTTGACCATCACCAAAGGTCCGCATAAAAAACGCCAAAATCTGGGCATTTATCGTCAGCAACTAATCGGCAAAAATAAATTGATTATGCGCTGGCTTTCCCATCGTGGCGGCGCGCTGGATTTTCAGGAATGGCAACAAACACACCCGAACGAACCGTTTCCCGTTTCCGTGGCATTAGGCGCCGATCCCGCCACCATTTTAGCCGCCGTCACGCCGATTCCCGACAGCTTGTCGGAATATGCTTTTGCAGGCTTGTTACGCGGCAATAAAACGGAAGTGGTGAAATCCGTGAGCAATGATTTGGAAGTGCCGGCGGGCGCGGAAATCGTGCTGGAAGGTTATATTGATCCCCAAGAGACCGCACTTGAAGGGCCTTACGGCGATCACACCGGCTATTACAACGAACAGGAATATTTTCCGGTCTTTACCGTGACACACATCACCATGCGTAAAGATCCGATTTACCATTCTACTTACACCGGACGTCCGCCCGATGAACCGGCGGTGCTCGGCGAAGCGTTAAATGAAGTCTTTATTCCGATTTTGCAGAAACAATTTCCCGAAATCGTGGATTTTTATTTGCCGCCGGAAGGCTGTTCTTATCGCCTTGCCGTGGTGTCGATTAAAAAACAATACGCCGGTCATGCCAAGCGCGTGATGATGGGGATTTGGTCTTTCCTGCGCCAATTTATGTACACAAAATTTGTCATCGTGTGCGATGAAGACGTGAATATTCGCGACTGGAAAGATGTCATTTGGGCAATCACCACCCGCTGCGATCCCGCCCGTGATACCACGCTCATTGAACATACGCCGATTGATTATTTGGATTTTGCTTCGCCGGTTGCCGGTTTGGGTTCAAAAATGGGATTGGACGCCACCAACAAATGGCAGGGCGAAACCCAACGGGAATGGGGCACGCCGATTAAAAAAGATCCCGAGGTTGTCAAACGTGTCGATGAAATCTGGCAGAGTTTGAATATCCTGGAATAACATCACGAATTCTCAATTCAATCCCGCCTAAAACGCGGGATTTTTTCTTTTTAAACAAAATGCAATTTTTCTTGTTTATTTCTTCTTTTTTTGTGGCAAAACAAATAAATCCGCCTTTTTTGTTAATTAATCTTTACAAAATAATTATTTTGCGATAAATCATTTTTCAGATGTTTACGATAATTCATTGCTCATAACAAGGAGATTCAAATGCAACAAAAATTACTTGTCTCAGCCATTGCGCTCGCGTTGTCTTGCAGCGTTTATGCCGCCAAAGTACCTGAAGGAACACAGCTCGCAGAAACACAGAATATCGTGATCAATAACGGCTCCGAGCCACAAAGTTTTGACCCGCACAAAACCGAGGGACTCCCGGAGGCGGAAGTGGCTTACCAATTATTTGAAGGCTTGGTCACTACCGATCCCGACGGCAATTTAATTCCGGGGGTGGCGGAAAGCTGGGAAAACACGCCCGATTACAAAACCTGGACATTCCACCTGCGCAAAGACGCCAAATGGTCAAACGGCGAACCTGTTACGGCAAATGATTTCGTCTTTGCCTAGCGTCGCCTGGTAACCCCTGCAACCGCTTCGCCTTACGCCAGTTTCCTGGATTATCTGCAAGTTGAAAACGCACAAGACATTATTGACGGCAAGAAAAAACCGGAAGAACTTGGCGTAGAAGCCAAAGACGATCACACTTTCGTCGTTCACACCACAAACCCGGTGCCTTACGCGGTTGGTTTGACAACCCACCAATCCTTGTTGCCGTTGCCACAAAAAGTCGTGGAAAAATTCGGTGACGATTGGGTGAAAAAAGACAATATCGTCGGTAACGGCGCCTATAAATTAAAAAATCATGTGATTAACGAAAAAATCGAATTTGAGCGCAATCCGCAATATTGGAACGACAAAGAAACACAAATTAACAACGCCACTTTCTTAGCCATTGAGAATTCCAGTACCGATGTGGCGCGTTATCGCGCAGGCGATTTGGACATCACCAACTACGCCCTTCCGCCGGAGCAATTCGCCAAATTGAAAAAAGATATTCCGGACGAAGTGTTTACCGCCAGAACTCTTGCCACCTATTTATATGAAATCAATCACACGAAGGCACCGTTTAACGACATTCGCGTGAGAAAAGCATTAAATTTAGCCTTAGATCGTCATGTGATTACCGATAAAGTGCTGGGACAAGGTCAAACTCCGACCTATGTGTTTACGCCGACCTACATTAGCGAAGGCGAGCTGATTCAACAACCGGCTTACAGCAAAGAACCGATGGCGCAACGCAACGAAGAAGCCATTAAGTTGTTGGAAGAAGCCGGATTCAGCAAAGCGAATCCGCTGAAATTCACCATTCTTTACAACACTAATGAAAACCATAAAAAAGTGGCGATCGCCGCCGCCTCTATGTGGAAAGCCAATACAAAAGGGTTGGTGGATGTCAAACTGGAAAATCAGGAATGGAAAACCTATATCGATAACCGTCGCGGACAACGTTATGACGTCGCGCGCGCCGGTTGGAATGCGGACTACAACCAAGCCAGCACCTTCGGTAACTATTTCTTATCCAATTCCAGTAACAACACCGCCAAATACAATAATGTAGAATACGACAAAGCCATTGCCGATTCTTACCTTGCTACCGATGAAAAAGGGCGTGCGCAAGCCTATGCCAAAGCCGAAGAAATTCTGGCAAATGATTTCGCCGTGATTCCGGTATATAACTATGTGAATCCGCGCTTAGTGAAACCTTATGTGAAAGGCTACACCGGCAAAGATCCGCAAGATAACATCTTGTTACGCAACCTTTATATTATTAAACATTAATCAAAAAGTGCGGTCGGAAAATTCGATGGATTTTTTGACCGCACTTTATTCTTATTTTTTGCTTTTACGTCCGTATTTTATCAATACGTTGGGGACAATTTCATGTTTAAGTTCATCTTAAAACGCGTGTTGGAAGCGATACCTACATTATTTGTTCTGATTACCTTTTCTTTTTTTCTTATGCGCTTGGCGCCGGGCAGCCCGTTTACCTCGGAACGCGCTTATCCGCCTGAAGTGATGGCAAACATTGAAGCCAAATATCACCTAAACGAGCCGCTGCATACACAGTATTTTTTATATTTAAAAAACCTGGCAAAAGGAGATTTCGGTCCGTCTTTTAAATATAAAGATCAGTCCGTAAATAACCTGATTGCTTCCGCCTTTCCCGTTTCGCTGAAACTCGGCACCATTGCCTTTTTCTTTGCCGTAACTCTGGGTGTTGCCGCGGGCACGCTCGCCGCCCTGAACCAAAACAGCAGGTGGGATTACATTCTGATGAGCTGTTCCATGGTGGGCGTAATCATGCCGAGCTTTGTTTTCGCGCCCTTATTGGTGCTGTTGTTTGCCATTACCCTGGGCTGGCTGCCGGCGGGCGGTTGGAATGAAGGCGCATTGACCTACATTCTGTTGCCGGTGGCATCCTTAACCATCGGCTATGTGGCGGGCATTGCGCGGATTATGCGCGGCTCCATGATCGAAGTGTTGCACTCCAATTTTATTCGTACCGCCAAGGCAAAAGGCTTGTCCACTTCACGCATTATCTTAAAGCACGCGTTGCGCCCCGCACTGTTACCGGTGATTACCTATTTAGGTCCGGCATTTGTGGGCATTATTACCGGCTCCATGGTGATCGAAACCGTGTTCGGTTTACCGGGCATGGGCAAACTTTTTGTCAACGGCGCGCTTAATCGTGATTATTCCCTCGTGTTAAGCCTCACGATTTTGGTCGGCACGCTGACCATCGTCTTTAACGCCGTGGTGGATATTTTATACGCCGTGATTGATCCGAAAATTCGTTATTAAGGAAGTAACATGACGAAAAATGATGGTGTAAAACCAATAAATCAAAAAAATACCGAATTTGTTGAACAACTTGCGGAACGCATAGATGAAATGCAACTGGAAGGACGTAGTCTGTGGCAGGATGCCAAACGGCGTTTCTTCCGCAATAAAGCGGCGGTAGTCAGTTTAATCATGTTGGGCGTCATCGTGCTTTTCATCACCTTCGCCCCCCTCGCCTTTCCCTTTACGTATGAAGACACCGACTGGAACATGATGGGCGTGGCACCGACGCTGGAAGGCTACCATTTCTTCGGCACGGATTCCTCCGGTCGCGATCTTCTGGTGCGTACCGCCATCGGTGGGCGTATCTCCTTAATGGTGGGCATTGCCGGCGCGCTGATTTCCGTCTTAATCGGCACCATTTACGGCGCGATTTCCGGCTATTTCGGCGGTAAAATCGACATGGTAATGATGCGTCTTCTGGAGATTTTAAGCTCTTTTCCGTTCATGTTTTTCGTCATCTTATTGGTAACCTTGTTCGGACAAAATATTTTCCTGATTTTCGTGGCAATCGGCGCCATTGCCTGGCTCGGTTTGGCGCGTATCGTACGCGGGCAGACCCTCAGCCTGAAAAACAAAGAATTTGTGGAAGCGGCGATTGTGTGCGGCGTGCCTCGTCGTCAAATCATTTTTAAACACATCATTCCGAATGTCTTGGGTTTAGTGGCTGTTTATGCCTCTCTTGAAGTGCCGGGCTTCATTTTGTTCGAATCCTTTTTGAGCTTTTTAGGCTTGGGTACGCAAGAACCCATGAGTAGCTGGGGCGCGTTATTAAGCGACGGCGCCGCACAAATGGAGGTGTCCCCTTGGTTGCTGATTTTCCCGGCGTTCTTCCTTTGTTTAACCCTTTTTTGCTTTAACTTTATCGGTGACGGGTTGCGCGACGCGCTCGATCCGAAAGACCGCTAGGAGCTGATAATGACAAACTCAACGCACTTATTGGATGTGCAAAATTTGCATGTCAGTTTTAAAACCCCGGACGGCATTGTGACCGCCGTCAACGATTTAAATTTCACGTTGGATGCCGGACACACTCTTGGCATTGTGGGCGAATCCGGCTCCGGTAAATCGCAAACCGCTTTTGCCCTCATGGGTTTACTCGCGCCCAACGGCGAGGTTTCCGGTTCCGCGTTATTTGACGGAGTTCAGTTGGTCAATTTGCCAACAGCACAACTGAACAAGATCCGCGCGGAACAAATTTCCATGATTTTCCAGGATCCCATGACGTCGCTGAATCCTTATATGAAAATCGGCGAGCAGCTTATGGAAGTGTTAATGCTGCACAAAGGTCACGACAAACAGACCGCCTTTAACGAATCGGTGAAGATGCTGGATGCGGTAAAAATGCCGGAAGCCAAGAAACGCATGGGGATGTATCCCCACGAATTCTCCGGCGGTATGCGTCAACGGGTCATGATCGCCATGGCGCTGTTATGTCGTCCAAAGCTGTTAATTGCCGACGAGCCGACCACTGCCCTGGACGTGACCGTACAAGCGCAAATCATGACCTTGCTAAACGAGCTGAAACATGAGTTCAATACGGCGATTATTATGATTACCCACGATCTCGGCGTGGTGGCGGGCATTTGTGATCATGTGCTGGTGATGTATGCCGGTCGTACCATGGAATACGGCAATGCGGAACAGATTTTCTATCAGCCGACCCATCCTTATTCCATCGGCTTAATGGACGCTATCCCGCGCCTGGATATGGACGAAGAACATTTGGTCACCATTCCCGGTAACCCGCCGAATCTGTTGCATTTACCGCAAGGTTGCCCGTTTTCACCGCGTTGTCGATTCGCTTCCGAGCAATGCCAAAAAACGCCGCCAAAACTGACCGCACTTCATGACGGACGGCTCAGAAATTGCTGGCTGTCTGCGGAGGAATTTGCCCTATGAGCGAACAAGTAGAAAGAAAATTATTGCTGGAAGTGAATCACCTCGGCGTGAACTTCAAAATTAAGAACGACAAATCCCTGTTCTTTGCCAAACCGCAGACGCTAAAAGCGGTGAAAGATGTGTCCTTTAAACTCTACGCCGGTGAAACCCTCGGCGTGGTGGGCGAATCCGGTTGCGGCAAATCCACACTGGCACGCGCCATTATCGGCTTGGTAGAGGCTTCCGAAGGGCAAATCCTGTGGCTTGGCAAAGACTTGCGAAATCAATCGGCAAAACAATGGCACAATACCCGTAAAGATATTCAGATGATTTTTCAGGATCCGCTGGCATCCCTTAATCCGCGCATGAATATCGGTGAAATTATTGCCGAACCGTTGAAAATTTATCAACCGCACTTGAGTAAAGCGCAAGTCAAAGAAAAAGTACAGGCAATGATGTTAAAAGTGGGTTTGCTGCCGAACCTGATCAACCGTTATCCGCACGAATTTTCCGGCGGACAATGTCAACGTATCGGTATTGCCCGTGCATTAATTATCGAACCGAAAATGATTATTTGCGATGAGCCGGTTTCCGCCTTGGACGTTTCTATTCAGGCGCAAGTGGTGAATTTGCTGAAATCGCTGCAAAAGGAAATGGGCTTGTCTCTCATTTTTATTGCCCACGATCTGGCGGTGGTGAAACACATTTCCGATCGCGTATTGGTTATGTATCTGGGAAATGCCATGGAACTTGGCACCGATGATGAAGTGTACAAACACACGAAACACCCATACACCAAAGCCTTGATGTCTGCCGTACCGATTCCTGATCCGAAACTGGAGCGCAATAAATCCATCCAGCTGTTGGAGGGCGATCTGCCGTCACCGATTAATCCGCCTTCGGGCTGTGTTTTCCGCACCCGTTGTCTGCTTGCCGATGAGGGTTGCGCACAACAAAAACCGGCGTTCAACAGCGACAACAACAGCCATTTTGTCGCCTGCTTGAAGGTTTCTTAACAACAAAAAGTGCGGTCGAAAAAAACATTGTTTTTTATGACCGCACTTTTTTGCTTTCGGATAAAAAAATCAGCGCATAATGCGCTGATTTTCCTTTAGGATTCCAAGTCACCACAGAAGCGATAACCTTCGCCGTGAATCGTGGCGATGATTTCCGGCGTGTCGTGATGATCCTCAAAATGTTTGCGAATTCGACGAATGGTCACATCCACCGTACGATCCTGCGGTTTGAGTTCGCGTCCGGTCATTTTCTTCAATAATTCTTCACGGGTTTGAATTTTGCCCGGATTCTCGCAAAAATGTAACATAGCGCGGAACTCACTGCGCGGCAATTTGCGCTCCTCGCCTTCCGGCGTAACCAACGTGCGGCTGTTTAAATCCAACGTCCAGCCGTTAAATTTATATTGTTCCACATGGTGCGCGCGTTGATTTTCCTGCATGGTGCGCTGCAACAGGTTTCTGGCGCGAATCGTTAATTCACGCGGATTGAAAGGTTTGGTGATGTAATCGTCGGCACCGATTTCTAGGCCTAGAATTTTATCCACTTCGTTATCGCGACCGGTTAAAAACATCAGCGCGATGTCCGCATTTTCACGCAATTCACGGGCAAGCATTAAGCCGTTTTTGCCCGGCAAATTAATATCCATAATCACTAAATGAATATCTTCGGTATCCAGCACTTGGTGCATTTGCGTACCGTCCGATGCTTCAAATACGTCATATCCTTCCGCTTCAAAAATACTTTTTAGCGTGTTTCTGGTGATCGTTTCATCTTCAACGATTAAAATTCGTGGTGTTTGCATTGGCAAATCCTTACTTTTGTCGTTATAGCTTTTTCCATAAGGCTGTTATATTTTAAATAAGTTCCATTTTATAGTTGCAACATTATTGTAACAATAAAAAAATGCAGAATTCGGTACATTAGAATTTGATTTTATGATCTAAGTCATAAAATTGCCTGCTTCAACCTCTTGTTGCCAAAATAAAAAATCCTCCGACGCAATACATCATCGGAGGATAATTGAGCGCAAGGCCCAAAGTTACACACAAAAACAGGAACACATTTTTAACGTTTTTTCTTGCCGCCTTGGCGCGCTTTAAAACGCGGATTTTCTTTACAGATCACATAAACCACACCGTGACGACGTACGACTTTACAACCCGGATGACGGGTTTTGGCACTTTTTAATGAAGATAATACTTGCATGAGGATTCCTTATTTTGATTTAAATGCACCGAATTTGCCGTAACGGTTGGCGAAATCACTGGCGCGCCCTTCGTTGGCGACCTGTCTGGTTTTGCCGGTGTAAAACGGATGTGAGGCGGAGGACGTATCACACATAAAGACCGGATATTCTTTGCCATCTTCCCATTTCATGGTGTTGGTGTTGGTGGTTCTGGCACAGGAACGAATCAAAAAACCTTGTTTGGCATTGGAATCATAAAAGAGAACGGTACGATAATTTTCCGGATGAATACCTTTTTTCATTTTTCTGTAATCCTTATTTTTTAGTGAAAAATAACAATGCGCGCCATCTTACACAAAAAAAACCATGGAAGCAAACTTATTTTAAAATAAAAAATAAGATAACGAAAAAAGTGATAACTTAGAGTTGGATAATAAGAATAATCGTGGAAGGCGCAAAAAAATCACTGGGTTGATTCTCATAGAAAAACAACTTCATTTTTGACCGCACTTTTTATACATCTTCGTAAGTACGAATTTCCGGCACTTGATAATTAAGAATAAAACGTTCTATTTCAACAAGATCTACGCTAAATAATAGCTTATCAAAATAACTTTGCGTCAAGAAACCGGCAGTGACCATGCTTTGATACAGACTTCTCAGCGGTTCATAAAAACCGTCTTGGTTAAATAAAATACAAGGATGGGGATTTTTACCGATACGCGCCCAGGAATAGACTTCGCTGATTTCTTCCAACGTGCCCGGCCCGCCCGGCAAGGCAATACAAGCGTCGGCTAATGCCAGCATTTTGGCTTTTCGTTCCGACATGGAATCCACAATGATAATTTCCGTACAGCCTTGATGTGCCAATTCCCGCGCCTGTAAAAATTCAGGAATCACGCCGATAACGGTGCCGCCGTTGGAAAGTACCGTATCCGCCAAGACGCCCATCAACCCAGCCCTGCCGCCACCATAAACCAACGTATGCCGATGTTGCGCAATCCATTCGCCTAATTGAATGGTTGCCAGACGATAGCTCGGCGAATTGCCAAGTGCCGCGCCACAATAAACCGCAATGTTCATTTGATTACCTCAGTTATTTTTCATTGATAAATTTTACGCCGAATTTCATACGGAATAAATCGCAACAATAGGTACAACAGCCTCTAAAGCATGATATTTTACAGCAATTTATTTTTGCTAATGCTAGAATGAGCGACATTTTATGGAAGATAACAACCGTTTTATGAAAAAATTTCTCCTCATTATCCTCTGCTTTTTTGCCGCATTCGGTGCGCAAGCCGTGGATCTGTTTAACCAAAAACCGAAATTTTTACCGGTCGATCAAGCGTTTCAACTTCAAGCCGAGGGATCCGGCAACGACATTTCACTTCATTGGCAAATCGTCGAAAATTATTATCTCTATCAAGACAAACTGGAATTTGCTCTCAACGGACAACCTATTGAAAGCCAACCGCAATTTTTAAGCCATGCGGAGCAATATGAAGATCCGTATTTCGGTACGGTGCAAATCTTCAAACATCAACTTTCTTTACGTCTGCCATTGCCTCATAGCAACCCGCAAGATGTGTTCGCCGTGACTTATCAAGGTTGTACCCACGGATTTTGTTATCCGCCGGAAACCAAACAATTTACCCTTGGCGAGCTTTTACAGAATGCTTCAACCCCTGCATTAACCGCGAAAACGGAAGAAGCGAAGGACGAAAGTGCGGTCAAAAATCCAAGTGTTTTTTCATCTCAACAAAATCAGCTCGCCGACAGTTTATTCCAAAGCAAATACGCCATGTTATGGTTTTTTGTGCTGGGCATCGGTTTAGCATTTACTCCTTGTGTGTTGCCCATGTTGCCGCTGTTATCGGCGATTGTTATCGGCAACAGAGCGGAACATAGCCATAGCTGGCGTGCCTTTGCGTTGAGTTTCGTGTATGTGCAAGGCATGGCGCTAACTTATACGCTGATGGGCTTATTGGTCGTGCTCATTGGTTTACCGTTCCAAGTGGCGTTACAAAGCCCCTATGTGCTAATCGGCTTGTCGGTGGTGTTTATTTTGCTGGCGCTTTCCATGTTCGGCGTGTTCACATTGCAATTGCCGCCATCCTTACAAACCAAGCTCACCCAATTAAGCCAGCAACAAAAACGCGGCGCCTTTTTCGGCGTATTTGTCATGGGTGCCATCGCGGGTTTGGTCGCCTCGCCCTGCACATCCGCACCACTTTCCGGCGCGTTGCTTTACGTGGCGCAATCAGGCGACTTTGTGAGCGGTGCATTAACCCTTTATTTATTGGCACTCGGCATGGGCTTACCACTAATACTGATTACCGTGTTCGGCAATAAAATCCTGCCGAAATCCGGTGCCTGGATGGAAAATGTAAAAACCGCCTTTGGTTTTGTCATGCTTGCCTTACCGGTCTTTCTGCTTTCCCGCGTTCTTCCGCCGGATTGGGAACCGCGTTTATGGGCGTTACTTGGCGTCAGCTTCTTTGTTTGGCTCGCCACCCAAATGCGCACCACCGGCATCGGTTTATTGTTCCGCATTGTTTTTCTGATTGCCGCCATCACGCTGGCGCAGCCACTGCAAAATTGGTTGTGGCAAAATAATGCCCACCACGCCGAAACCCAAAGTGCGGTCATAAGTCCCCTTAAATTTCAATCGGTACAAAACTACGAGGAATTACAACAGGTATTAGCGAAAAACCCGAAATCGCTGGCGCTGTTGGATCTCTACGCGGATTGGTGCGTGGCTTGTAAAGAATTCGAGCATAAAACCTTTGCGGAACCGCAAGTGCAGGACGCATTAAAAGACGTTTTACTGTTAAGAATCGACATGACAAACAATAGCGAAAACAACCGCACTTTAATGAAGCAGCTGTCTGTCACCGGCTTGCCGACGTTGATTCTTTTTAACGCTCGAGGCAAAGAAATCTCATCGCTCCGCATTACCGGCTTTATGGACGGAGACGCATTTTTACAAACGTTACAGGCGGCAAAAACTGCGAATAATTAACCAATAAGAAAAAATCCTTTTCTGTTTTTCTTGTTTTTTTCTTTTAGATTTATTGTTAGCATACACATCCTCAATTTTCATTATTTTATTTAAGGAAGAAAAAATGTTTTTAAACAAATACAGCAATTACTTTTTAGGCTTACTACGTATCACTTCGGGTTACGCTTTCGTTTTACACGCCACGGCAAAATTCTGGGAATTCCCGATTTCAATGACCGGCGGTAACGGTTCCGTTCAACTGGCGTCTTTAATGGGTATCGGCGGTTTAATTGAATTGGTGTTCGGTATTCTACTGATTTTAGGTTTATTTACCCGCGTATCCGCGTTCTTACTCAGCGGTCAAATGGCAGTGGCTTACTTCATGTTCCACGCTTCCCCATATCCACTTTTGAAAGGCGGTGAACCGGCATTTTTATACTGCTTCATCTTTTTATACTTTGTTTTTGCCGGCGCCGGTGCCTTTGCATTAGATAATAAAATCGGTAAAAAATAACCTCTACAATATTTCGGAAAAAGGATTAGGCAACCCCTAATCCTTTTTTATTGCCTAAATTCAATCAAACAAAATAAAGTGCGGTAGATATTTAAGTTGTTTTTAACAAGATGATTCAAGGATTGGATAAATACAGACATGTCACCAAAGAGGAACTTGCACTCATAAATTCAATGACATCGCCACGTTAGAAAAGCAGAAAACGACAAAAGCAAAAGGCGCTAAGTTCATCACTTAGCGCCTTTTCTGAATATGGCGGAGGAACTGGGATTCGAACCCAGGGAGGGCGTAAACCCTCGCCGGTTTTCAAGACCGGTGCCTTCAACCGCTCGACCATTCCTCCGTGTTTTGAGCGAGGTGAATAATACGGACTTTGCTACATCAAGTCAAGCAGTTAAATAAAAGATTCTATTTAACTGCTTTATTTTCAGGCGATTATTTCACCGCTTCCGCTTTGGTCGGCTCGGCATAAACATGGCTGATTGCCGTGTGATGTCCTGCCGCACCTTTGCCGTAGAAATAATAACGGGATTCCTGCCATTCTTGCACCGGATAAGTCGCAATCGGTGCATCGGAAGACTTCGCCAAAGTCGCTTCCGCTTTAGTGTGAGTCACTACCGAGAATGTGCCGGCACGTCCGTTAAACACGTAAGTGCGGTCAGTTTCGTCCATGAATTTCACATCATGGGACACGTCCGTTGTCACAATCGCCTCAGCTGTTGCTTCCGTCGGAGCGGATACCACATTGTTATTCAAGCGTTGTAACGATGCCTGTACTTTTTTCTCAACGGAATCATTTGCCGGTTGGGTAATAAACTCCGTTAACGGCTGAACGTCATTCTTACTTTTCTCAACAATCATATCCAATGCCGGCACAGTAATGCTTTGCTCCTGTTCGCCTGCGTCAGATTGATTTTGTTGCTCAAGAAGTTCATCAACGGATAAGAAGCTATTTTCCTTCGGCTGAACGCTCTGCCCCATGTCGATCCACACTTTACCGCTTGCCAACTCCGGTGAAGCCACTGCCGCAAATAATGGCATCGGGGATCTTTCTTGCGTATTGCGACGACGGCGTTGATTATTGACGCGCAAATGACGCGGCAAACGACGTTGGCGTGAATTATCGCGCCCTTTATCGGCTTCAGTATTATCCTCAACATCAATCACATCCGTTGCGACTACCGCGTCATCCGCTTTTGGCTCAACGACGGTATTTTCTGCAAATTGTGCGACTGTTGGTTTGGAAGACGGAACCTCATTCGTTTCCTCTTCATTCAGGCGCACTTTTTTGCGCAAATCGCGACGTTGACGACGTTGTGTCGGTTCCGCCTTTTCTTCGCTAACCGGCGCGGAAGTCTCTGGCTTAATCACTTCTTCAATCACTTCAGGTTTGCGACTACGTTTGGCATTACGCTCCTGATTGCGATTTCTGCTTTCGGCTCTCTCGGTTTTTTCTGCCGTTTGCGTTTGCTCTTCAGCCACATTTTCCGCATTGTCATTACGGTTACGGCGATTATTACGACGTTCCTGATTGCGACGATTGCGATTATTGTTACTGTTTCTATTGTTATTACGCGTTTTCTTATTTTGTTCTTCCTGTTTCGGCTCAGAAGCAAATAAGCCTTTTAACGCCGCCAATAAACGGCTTAACAACGACGGACCGCTTTGCTCTTTACGCTCAACAGGCTCCGGTGCCGGCATCGGAATAGATAAAGAAACCGCCGCACTTTCCACCGCCGGCGTTTCCGCAGGCGCAGTGTCAATGTTACGGGAAACCAAGGATTCTTCAGCCACAAAGGTCTCATCTTGATCCTGATGTAATCTGGCTAAGTTATAACTTAACTCGTTAACTTCTTCCCCATCGCGCACGCGGAACACACTAAAGTGCGGTGTTTCCATGGCTTCATTCGGTACCACGATAATATCCACATTGTGGCGTTTTTCGATGCTATGAATGGCTTTCCGCTTTTCATTGAGCAAGTAAGAGGCAATTTGTACCGGAACGATGGTATGAACCTGTTTGGTATTTTCTTTTAACGCTTCTTCTTCCAATAAACGCAAAATGGAAAGGGAAAGTGACTCGTTATCACGGATTTTGCCGGTGCCTTGGCAACGCGGGCAGACATGGTGAGAGGATTCGCCTAATGACGGACTCAAACGCTGACGGGACATTTCCAACAACCCGAAACGGGAAATACGGCTGATTTGAATACGCGCCCGATCCTGACGCACCGCATCACGGATACGGTTTTCCACTTCACGTTGATGGCGAACCGGCGTCATATCGATAAAGTCGATCACGATTAAACCGCCCAAGTCGCGCAAACGTAATTGACGGGCAATTTCATCGGCAGCTTCCAGGTTGGTATTTAACGCGGTTTCTTCAATGTCGCCGCCACGGGTAGAACGGGCTGAGTTAATGTCAATGGCGGTCAAGGCTTCGGTCACGTCAATAACGATGGAACCGCCGGAAGGCAAACGCACTTCACGTTGGAATGCCGATTCGATTTGTGACTCAATTTGATAATGGCTGAATAGCGGCACTTCGCCTTGATATAATTTCACCCGATTAATAAAATCCGGACGAACCAATTTAATGTGCGCCTTGGCTTTTTCATAAACTTTCGGGCTATCAATTAAGATTTCGCCGATATCACGACGCAAATAATCGCGAATGGCGCGCACGATAACATCACTTTCCTGATGAATTAAGAAAGGCGCTGGGCGGCTTTGAGACGCCTGTTTAATGGCTTCCCAATGATGCAGAAGCACTTTCAAGTCCCATTGCAATTCTTCCGGGGATTTTCCCACACCCGCGGTGCGTACGATTAACCCCACGCCGTCAGGCACATCCAAAGAACTCAACGCATCTTTTAGCTCCAAACGCTCGTCACCTTCAATACGACGGGAAATCCCGCCGGCGCGCGGATTATTCGGCATAATCACCAAATAACTTCCCGCCAAGGAAACAAACGTCGTTAGCGCCGCACCTTTATTGCCGCGCTCTTCTTTGTTGACCTGAACAATGACTTCCTGTCCTTCCGAGATAATATCGCGAATATTCGGGCGACCTTGATATACATAATCCGCCGGGAAATATTCGCGGGCAATTTCTTTCAACGGTAAAAAACCGTGACGTTCTGCGCCGTAATCCACAAAAGCGGCTTCCAAACTCGGCTCAACGCGAGTGATTTTCCCCTTGTAAATATTGGCTTTTTTCTGTTCATGTCCCGGACTTTCAATGTCTAGGTCGAATAAGCGTTGTCCATCGACTAACGCAACGCGCAACTCTTCTTTTTGAGTCGCATTGATTAACATTCTTTTCATTCGTTTTCTCTTTTATAAAAAAGGGCGAACCCTAAAAAACTCCACCAAAAATGACCGCACTTTGCTTAGTAATCGACCTCGTGTCTGTCGCAGAATGTCCGTCTTCCCGACCGTCATCTGCTGGGTGCATTGACTACCTATTAAAATCAATCGAATGTCGAAATTTTAATAAAACAAAACCTGTTAGAAAAAATGGTCTGCAAGCCGACGCTCATTCTGATGCTAAAAAATCATTGACCTATCAATGTCTTATGCCGAATGCCGCATTATATCCCGTCAATGATAACGTATTTATTTTTAAGCGTTTTTTGCAACTTAAAAATGCTCGTTATTATCGCCCGAATAGGGATTTTTAGCAAGGCGGTTATCATAATTCGACGAATATTCTCCGCCACATTCAAACCCATGGCGCGATATGCTATGATGCGTGCCGAATTTTGTAACCGTGGCAATAAATAGACAAATATGAGCGAAAAAATCATCAACCCAAGCGTGCAATTTTTAACTGTCAGCGACGATGAAGCCGGTCAACGACTGGACAATTTCTTACTGGCGCGTTTAAAAGGTGTGCCGAAAAGCCTGATTTATCGTATTGTGCGCAAGGGCGAAGTGCGGGTGAATAAAGGCAGAAGCAAGCCTGAATATAAATTGCTGGCGGATGATGTGGTGCGCATTCCGCCCGTTCGTGTAGCGGAAAAAGCGCAGGCGACGATTTCCAATAAGCTCACGAAAGTTGCCCAACTGGAACAACACATCATCTTTGAAGACAATTACTTATTGGTGCTCAACAAACCTTCCGGCATTGCCGTACACGGTGGCAGTGGGTTGGATTTCGGCGTCATTGAAGCCTTGCGTGCACTTCGTCCGGAAGCCCGTTTTTTAGAATTGGTTCATCGTTTAGATCGCGATACGTCGGGCATTTTATTAGTGGCGAAAAAACGTTCTGCTTTACGTAATCTGCACGAACAACTGCGTGAAAAAACCGTGCAAAAAGATTATTTGGCGCTCGTGCGCGGGCAGTGGCAATCGCACTGCAAAGTGGTGCAAGCGCCTTTGCTGAAAAATGAACTTGCCGGCGGTGAACGGATCGTGAAAGTGAGCGAACAAGGCAAGCCCTCAGAAACCCGTTTTTCCGTGGAAGAACGCTATACCAATGCCACGCTAATCAAAGCGTCACCTGTCACCGGGCGTACTCACCAAATTCGGGTGCATACCCAATATGCCGGTCACCCTATCGCGTTCGATAGCAAATACGGTGATAAAGAATTTGATCAGCACATGGCGGAATTAGGATTAAGTCGCTTATTTTTACACGCCTACGCTATTCGTTTTGAACATCCGCACAGCGGCGAAACCTTGCGTTTAACCGCGCCATTAGATGAAAAAATGAAAGGCATTCTGAAACAGTTGCGTGAGACGAAGTAAAAAGTGCGGTCACAAAAAATAATGTTTTTTGAATGTTGATTTTGACAATGGTCCGAAGGGTGAATAAATAGCCCAAGCGTTTAAAAAAAACACCGGAAAAACTGACCGCACTTTTAGTGCGATGTAAAAAGGCATAGTAGACAAAATAGTTGGTAAAAAGTGGGTTAA
>JACAWG010000055.1:120294-126446 GCA_017160915.1 Aggregatibacter actinomycetemcomitans | reverse complement strand
CCGACCTTGGCAAGGTCGTGCTCTACCAACTGAGCTATTCCCGCATCATTATTTAGCAGTGCCAAACAACGGAGTGCATTTTACGGATTTCTTGTTGCTAGTCAAACGGAAATTTTAAAAATTTATTTAACTGCTTAAAAAAAATTCAAATTTAAATTAGGGCATTGGCGGTGGGTTAAAAACACTTTCAAAAACGACCGCACTTTATTTACGAAAATCTTCCAACAAACTGTCTTTCGCCGCAGTGAGATATTGCAACATCGACCAAATGGTTAAAATTGCAGCAATATAAAGCAGAATAATGGCAGCCACTTCCATGGCAAAGTTATAACGCCATAATAATCCGCCTAACGCCAACATTTGCGAGGTGGTTTTGACTTTTCCCAGCCAAGACACCGCGACTTTGCTACGGCTGCCTAATTCCGCCATCCATTCACGCAACGCGGAGATAATAATTTCACGGGAAATAACCACAATTGCCGGCAATGTGATCCAAAAGGTGTGATTGTATTCCACAACCAATACAAGCCCGGCGACCACCATGACTTTATCAGCAACGGGATCCAAAAATGCGCCGAAGCTGGTGGTTTGTTTCCATTTGCGCGCTAAATAGCCGTCTAACCAGTCGGTCACACCGGCGATGAAAAAAATCAGAGTGGTTAAAAATGGCGCCCAATCAAAGGGGAGGTAGAAAGCGATGACGAAGAAAGGAATTAAAATTACCCGAAATATCGTCAGAAAAATAGGGATGTTGAATTTCATAGGATTGCTTTAGGTTGCTTATTGATTGGAGGGATATTCTAAATCAGATTATGCTTTTTTAAAATGGTAATTTCGCAAAATTTTATCGCCTAAAAAGGGTTTTGTTATCAGACCGGATTAGCGTTAATATGTCTGCCAATTTATGCATAAATCATTTTTGTGTGATCACACTTTTCGTTGATTTTATAGGATGTAACCATGTCAAAAAAACTTTCTTTAGCCACCGCTTTCGTTCATGCCGGCAGAAAAAAACGCTATACCCAAGGTTCCGTCAATCCGGTGGTGCAACGCGCTTCATCATTGGTATTTGATTCTTTAGCGGACAAAAAACACGCCACCATTAATCGTGCCAAAGGTGAATTGTTTTACGGCAGACGGGGAACCTTAACCCATTTCGCCTTGCAAGATGCCATGTGTGAATTGGAGGGAGGCGCAGGCTGCTATTTGTACCCGTGCGGTGCGGCTGCCGTGACCAACAGCATTCTTTCTTTTGTACAAACCGGCGATCATATCTTGATGACCGGCGCGGCGTATGAGCCGACACAGGATTTTTGCAATGTGGTGCTTAAAAAATTAGGCGTAACGACCACCTTTTATGATCCGTTGATGGGAAGTCAAATTGCCCAATTGGTTCAACCGAATACAAAAGTATTGTTCCTTGAAGCACCAAGTTCGCTCACCATGGAAGTGGCGGATATGCCCGCAATGGTGAAAGCGGTGCGCGAGGTAAATCCGGAAATCGTTATTATGATTGATAACACGTGGGCTGGTGGTGTGCTATTTAAAGCATTAGAACATGATATTGATATTTCCATTCAGGCGGGCACAAAGTATTTGGTAGGGCATTCCGACATCATGATTGGCACGGCGGTATCTAATGCGCGCTGTTGGGATCAACTGCGTGAACATTCCTATTTAATGGGGCAAATGGCGGATGCCGATAGCGCTTACATTACGGCGCGTGGATTACGCACGCTAGGCATTCGGCTGAAACAACATGAAGAAAGTAGCATAAAAGTAGCACAATGGTTGGCGCAACAACCGGAAGTCAAGGCGGTTTATCATCCTGCACTGCCGAGCTGCCCGGGACATGAATTTTTTAAACGGGATTTTCTCGGCGCCAGCGGTTTATTTTCTTTTGAATTAAAACAAAAACTTACCCAACAACAATTAGAAGCGTTTATGAATCATTTCCAATTATTTACCATGGCATATTCCTGGGGCGGTTTTGAGTCCTTAATTCTCTATAACCAACCGGAAGACATCGCAAAAATTCGCCCGAATATTCAACGAAAATTAGAAGGCACGCTCATTCGAGTGCATATCGGATTAGAAAATGTTGATGATTTAATTGAAGATTTAAGCGCAGGCTTTATGCGTTTAAAATAATCAATTTATGATTATTTTTTCTTCATTTTTATATGTAAAACGTGATCTGTATCAGAAAATTGAAATAAAAAAGTGAACTTTTGATTGACACTATTATTTTTCTTTGCCAAGATTGCGGCTACTTCAAAAAAGAAGTAGCTTGGACTATTCATTTATTTGAGAGTTCAGTTTTTACCCTAATAACAAATGATTTCTGAAAAGGAATGAAGATTATGAAAAAGACAGTAATCGCATTAGCAATCGCTGCATTCGCAGCAGCCGGCACAGCAAGTGCTGCAACAGTTTATGAACAAGATGGCACTAAAGTTGAATTAAGTGGTTCAATGCGTATCTTCTTAGGTAAAATTGGTCACACATTCGGTAACGCTAACTTTGGTCAATCTCAACGCGGTGACTTAATTAATGATGGTTCCCGTATCAAAATCAATGCTTCCCAAGATTTAGGTAATGGCTTATCTGCGTTTGCAGGTTATGAGCTTCGTTTCCAAAATGAAGCAGGTCGTCCTGCAGATCGTGAAAATACCAATACCTTTGGTGATCCTAATACCCGTAAATTATTTGTAGGTTTTGGGTTTGAAAATGTTGGTAAGTTAAGCTTTGGTCGCCAAGCAACTACCGCTGATGATGTTGTTAGCGATCAATTATACTTCCGTTCCGGTTCATTGAATCCATTAACAACCCGTTCTGATAAATCTGTGAAATTCCGTTCTGATGAATTCGCCGGTTTCAGTTTCGGTGCTGATTACCTATTTGGTAATGCAGAAAAATATGCAAACAATGGCTTAGATTACAAAAATGGTTATCAAGCCGGTTTATTCTATAACTTAGAATTTGCTAAAGATCACGCTATTGATTTCGCTTTAACTTATACTACAAATCAATATGATAACAATGTAGCCGGCACTGGTACTACAGATACAGTAAGAAAAGACAGAGCTTGGGCGTTTGCAACTCACTATAAACTTGATGGTTTATATGTAGGTGCTGCTTATGGTCAAACTCGTGACAAAACAGATGGTCAACCTGCTGTGAAAGGTCACTACAACTTCTTAGAAGCTAAATATGACTTAAATGACTTAACTGGCGTTCCGGCTGGATTTGGTCTTCAATGGGAACGTTATAGCACCAAAGAAAACTCTGACGCAGCAAGCCGTATTCAAAATCAATACATTGCAGTTGTTGACTATAAATTCAACAAACACGTAGTTCCTTATATTCAATATACTCGTGCAACTGACAAATATGAAGCTGACCGCTTAAACGAAAACATCTACGGTGCTGGTTTACGCGTATTCTTCTAATTTGAGTTAAATCTCATTAAAAAGACCGACTTTAAGTCGGTCTTTTTTTTTGCTTATTAGGAAAAGAGATGCGCCTTTGCGCTATGCTTGATTTTTATTCTTATTAAGCTAAAATGTATCACAAAATGATACATTGAGGTGAGACAATGAATACAAGACTAGAAATTAAACAATGGGGAAATAGCAAAGCAATTCGCTTACCGAAAGATTTCATTCATACACTAAATCTTGATACGGGTGATTTTTTAGAATTAAACCAAGTAGATGATAAATTTATTTTAACGGTTATTCCTAAAAACAGCCCCAAGAAACGATTAACCTTAGATGAACGTTTACAAAATGAAAAATATCAGGTTTTAAATGATTGGGACGATTTTTCTATTGTCGGTGAGGAATTAATTTAATGTACATTCCTGAACGTGGTGATATTGTCAGAATTTGTTTAAATCCGGTTGTTGGTAATGAAATTCAGGGTGAACAACGACCGGTTTTAGTTATTAGTCCCAAGCGTTTTAATCAATATGGATTAATTTTAGTCTGCCCGATTACGCAAGGTGGAGCCTCAATTTCCAGAAAAGGTGGCTTTTATGTGAGTTTAATTGGATATGGTTTGGATACATCAGGCGGTGTTGTAGCAAATCAATCCAGAACATTAGATTGGCGTAATCGAGCAATTAAGAAAGTGGAAACGGCACCCATTGAGTTAGTGCAGGAAGTCCAAGACATTATCACGGCAATCGTTAATGATTGAGGGGGAAGATAATGTGAATAAAAAGTGCGGTAAAAACACCAAAAATTTCTACCGCACTTTTTTGCTATACTGTCTTAAAATTTATTTTTTACGTCTTGCGATCCATGTAGGATTCACAACATAACGATATAAATTGGGGAGTACATAATCACAAGGCAAGCCAAGATCAAAATCGCATAGCTGTGAAAACGCCTTCTCAAATTTATCTAAAAAAAGTACCGCACTTTTATACCCAAACTCCGTCATGCCATAATGAAATATACTTTCTAAATCTTTTCTTGCCAGAGGTGAAATGTATAATTTCCTAGCCATGATTAACATTATCTTTTAATGATGTGAAAAATGCCGGGATATTTTTAACTTCTTCAAATTCTCCGCTATTCAACCCTGCATGAATTGATTTTCTTAATTCTCGTAATTGTTGCTGATATTCAAAATTTGCTAGTATTTCATTGAATAGCTCATTTTCTGATTGAAAACCGCCAAGCGTCATTAAGGCGTTTAAGCGTTCAATTTGTTGGGCTGAAAGCGTTAACATATTTTTCCCTCAATATCTTATTAAACATACGAAAGGCATTCTAACAAACCAAGACAGGCGCATCAAACCATAGAAAATACAAAAGTGCGGTAAAAACACCAAAAATTTCTACCGCACTTTTTTGCTTTTAAACCTAACCTATGAGGTTTATTTACTTTGTTAAGTCATCAAAGAAACGTTTTACGCCATCTAAGAAGCTGGAGGATTTCGGGCGTTGCTTGGTTTGACCTTCCAGGCTTTCTTCCAGTTTGCGTAATAATTCTTTTTGTTCTTCGCTTAATTTAACCGGGGTTTCTACAATGATTCGGCAAATTAAGTCCCCTGCGTAGCCGCTTCGGGTTGAGGTGACGCCTTTTCCGCGCATACGGAACAATTTGCCGGTTTGGGTTTCTTCCGGGATTTTTAACTTCACGCGACCGTCCAATGTTGGCACTTCAATTTCTCCACCAAGGGCAGCCATAGTGAAACTGATCGGCACTTCACAATAAAGGTTGCTGCCGTCACGTTCAAAAATATGGTGTTCTTTAACGTGAATCACAACATATAGATCGCCTGCCGGGGCGCCGTTTTCACCTGCCGCGCCTTCACCGGAAAGACGTAATTGATTGCCTGTGTCCACGCCAGCCGGGATTTTAACGGAAAGGTTTTTCGCTTTATTGACTCTGCCGTCGCCATGACAGGTTTTACATGGTTTCTCAATTTTTTTGCCGGTGCCATGGCAGAAATGGCAAGGTTGTTCGGTGACAAAGAAGCCTTGTTGACGACGTAAACGACCGGAACCATGGCAGTGCGGACAGGTTTCTACTTTAGAACCGGCTTCGGCACCGCTGCCGTGACAAGTGTCACATGGCGCTAAAGTATGGATTTTAATGTCTTTTGTGGTGCCTTTTACCGCTTCTTCCAGTGTGATTTCAATGTCGTAACGTAAATCGTCACCACGCACAACGCGTTGGCGCCCACGTCCGCCGCCACCGAAAATATCCCCGAACATATCGCCGAAAATATCGCCGAAATCCGCACCGCCAAAACCGCCGCCACCAAAGCCACCGCCTTGTTCAAACGCCGCGTGCCCATATTGATCATAGGCAGCCCGTTTTTCTTTATCGTTTAGCACTTCATAGGCTTCTTGAATTTCTTTGAATTTTTCTTCTTTCTCTTTATCGCCCTTGGTTCTGTCAGGGTGATACTGCATCGCGAGCTTTTTATAAGCGCGTTTGATTTCTTTTTCATCGGCGGATCGGGAGACGCCGAGGAGTTCGTAGTAGTCTTGTTTTGCCATTAGGTGGTTTCCGTTTTTATGTTACTTTTCTTTTCTGTATAAGAAATTTTCTTCGTTAATTAATATCGGGTTTCGCCGATGGCGACTAACTTTCTTTTGCTTGCACAAAAGAAAGTAAGCAAAGAAAAGTGC
>JACAWG010000055.1:100794-120244 GCA_017160915.1 Aggregatibacter actinomycetemcomitans | reverse complement strand
AGGATTTTCTTTACGGAAATTTTCGAACTCGCTACGCTCAAACAAGCGAAAATTTCCTAAAAATCCTATTTCCATTCGGGCGTCTTATACGGGGACCCCGTTTATTCTTTCTCCGAATTTCCCCCTCTTTTGTAAAGAGGGGGCAGGGGGAGATTTAAAGTGCGGTTGAAAAATCATTTAAAATTTGGACCGCACTTTTGTTTATCGGTTAGTTATGAGTAAATACACGAAAAGGGCGTAATAATACGCCCTTTATTATCTAACAAATCAATTATTTGTTATCTTTCACTTCTTCAAACTCTGCATCAACAACATCATCGTTTGGTTTGCTGTTACCTTGCGCTTGTTGTTGTGGCTCGCCTTGTGGTTGAGCGGTTTGTGCAAGTTTTTGTGCAACTTCGGCTAACGCCTTGATTTTCGCTTCGATAACGGCTTTATCTTCGCCTTTCGCCGCTTTTTCCAAGTCGCTTAATGCGCTTTCGATGGCGCCGCGATCTGCTACAGGCACTTGTTCACCGGCTTCGTCCAATTGTTTACGCGTGCTGTGGACTAAGTGATCCGCTTGGTTGCGGGCTTGTACCAATTCTTCAAATTTACGGTCGGATTCGGCATTTGCTTCAGCGTCGCGTACCATTTGTTGAATTTCTTCATCGCTTAAACCGGAAGAGGCTTTAATGGTGATTTGTTGTTCTTTACCTGTGCCTTTATCTTTCGCAGAAACGTGGATAATACCGTCTGCGTCGATGTCGAAAGTCACTTCAATTTGCGGCATACCGCGTGGAGCCGGGTTGATGCCTTCAAGGTTGAATTGACCTAACGATTTATTGGCTGACGCTTGTTTACGTTCACCTTGTAACACGTGAATGGTTACCGCACTTTGGTTATCTTCCGCTGTTGAGAACACTTGTGATTTCTTGGTCGGAATCGTGGTGTTTTTCTCAATTAAGGTGGTCATTACGCCGCCCATGGTTTCGATACCTAGTGATAATGGGGTAACGTCTAACAATAATACGTCTTTTACATCACCGGCTAACACACCGCCTTGTACTGCTGCACCGATAGCGACCGCTTCATCCGGGTTCACGTCTTTACGAGGTGCTTTACCGAAGAATTTTTCTACTTCTTGTTGAACAAGCGGCATACGGGTTTGACCGCCCACTAAAATCACGTCGTCGATTTCAGACGGGGATTTGCCCGCATCTTTTAATGCAATACGTACAGGTTCAAGGGATTTCGCCACTAAATCTTCAACCAAAGACTCTAATTTTGCACGAGTCAATTTGATGTTTAAGTGTTTAGGGCCGGTTGCATCCGCAGTGATGTAAGGAAGATTTACATCGGTTTGTTGGGCGGAAGAAAGCTCGATTTTGGCTTTTTCTGCCGCTTCTTTTAAACGTTGCATTGCAAGCGGGTCGTTGCGTAGGTCGATGCCTTGTTCTTTTTTGAACTCATCTACTAAATAGTTGATGATGCGGTTATCAAAGTCTTCACCACCTAAGTGTGTGTCACCGTTGGTTGCTAATACTTCAAAGGTTTTTTCGCCACCCACTTCATCGATTTCGATGATAGATAAGTCGAATGTACCACCACCTAAGTCATACACCGCGATAGTTTTGTTACCGGTGCCTTTGTCTAAGCCATAAGCCAATGCCGCCGCAGTCGGTTCGTTGATGATACGTTTAACATCTAAGCCTGCAATACGACCGGCGTCTTTAGTGGCTTGACGTTGTGCGTCGTTAAAGTATGCCGGCACGGTAATAACCGCTTCGGTAACCGGTTCGCCCAGATAATCTTCGGCGGCTTTTTTCATTTTTTTCAATACTTCGGCAGAAATTTGCGGAGGCGCTAATTTGTCGCCTTTCACTTCAACCCACGCATCGCCGTTGTCTGCTTTGGTAATGGCAAACGGCATAATGTCGATATCGCGTTTGACTTCTTCATCTTCAAAACGACGACCAATTAAACGTTTGATGGCGAATAAGGTGTTTTTCGGGTTGGTCACCGCTTGGCGTTTTGCCGGTTGACCGACTAAAGTTTCGTTGTCATTTGTATAAGCAATGATTGACGGAGTGGTACGATCGCCTTCCGCGTTTTCGATAACGCGAGGTTTGTCACCTTCCATGACGGCAACGCAAGAGTTGGTTGTACCTAAGTCAATACCAATAATTTTTCCCATTTGTTTTCTCCTAGTGAAATTTAATTCTGTGTAATGATTTACAAGTTGTAAGATGTGGATGCTTTTCCGCATTTCAAGTCATCATTTTAAAAAATTTTGACGGTCGAAAAGTGCGGTCGATTTCCTGTTCGTTTTCGTAAAATAAGGTTAAAAATATGAACTTCAAGGGAAAAAATGAAATTTTTTTCATTTTTGTTTTGTGAATGAATTGATCCCTTTTTTATTTATGCTAGATTAGCCCAATTCATTTTATTGCTTCTCATTTATAAGGACACATTGTATGAAAAAATCAGCGTTAGCTTTAGGCGTGGTTGTCGCCTTAGGAGCGGCTTGGACAGGCGGAGCTTGGTACACGGGCAAAGTGGCGGAAACGGAATTTGCACGTCAAGTGAATATTGCCAATAAAGATCTTAACAAATCCGCTTATTCTTTAGGCTTAGATATTCGATTTGATAATGTTTCTTTTGAACGCGGCTTATTCAGCTCCAAAACCAAATATGAAATTCTGGTTGCCGAGCTTGATAATCCCGGCAAAACCTGGACATTGCCGTTTGAAGGTACTTTATATCACGGTCCGTTGCCGTTAAATCAACTTTCCCACTTTAACTTCATGCCAAGTATGTTTTCCAGCGTGGATTTAATTACCAAAAACGAAACCACAACACCTTGGTTTGACGCCACGAAAGGCAAAACGCCGATTACGTTGACGACCTCCGTCGGCTACAACCAAAGCGGTTCATCTAAAGTGGAGTTGGTACCTTTTGAAGCCTCAATGAAAAGCGGCACATTGGCGATTAACGGCTTTGATATGCAATTCGGCTTTGTGAGCGAAGGCATTAATAAACTGGATTTAGATCTCGCCAAACTGGTGTTTAGCGAGCCGAATAATAAAGGCTCCATCGAGTTAAATGATGTGAAAATCGACGCGGATTATGAACGTATTCCTGAGTGGGAATATATTTCTACCGGTAAACAATTCTTGTCCGGCGGTGCCATTAAAATTAATGGCACAGATGCGGAAGGCAAAACCAATAACGTTGAATTTAAAAACTGGAAAATTGACTTTGATACGGTCAGAAAAGATAAATTCCTGGATTCCGGTGCGAAAATGGAATTTAACGGCATGACCGTGCGTGGCATGAGCTTGGGTGATTTGGCGATTGATTCCGCCTTTAATCACGTTGACGGCGAAACTTTCAACCAATTAATTCAGGTTTATACCGAAGCAGCGAAAAAACAGCAGGAAGAACTCACCGAAACCGAAATTCAGGCGACCAAGAAATTCTTCGATACCCAGCCACAATTTATTCTTAAGCCGATACTGACCAATCAAACCGGTAAACTTGCGGCGAATTTAGATATTTCTATTGCAAGTTCCGATTTTGAAAATTCCATTAGCAAAGGAAAAATCTTCAACCTGTTTAATCACTTTATTTTTAAAGTGGATGCGAACAAAGACGCGTTGATTGAAGAAACTGCAACCTTATTGCAACTGGAAAACCTGGATAAAGAACAAGCCGTGAAAATGGCTACCACGCAAGTAAATGACGGCGTGAAAAGCGGCGTTCTGCAAGGCATATTGGTTGAAGACGGCAAACAGGTGAAATTGGATCTTGTGCTGGAAAAAGGAGAATTAAAATTAAACGGTCAGGTGATTCCGGAAGAACAGGTTGCCTCCATGTTGTTCTTGGCTGCCATGTCAATGGGACATTAATTTCTCGTCGGACAAGAACCGAAAATTCGTTAATTTAATTAAAGTGCGGTCATAAAAAACATTATTTTTTATGACCGCACTTTTCATTTGTAAAGCGAACTTTAGTTAAGGTAAATTTTTTGTAAAACAGTGATTTATATCACATTTTTCGTAATATCGATTTGCTTTGAAAGCATTAATTGAGTATTCTTAGCGCCAACAAAAACAAGTGCTATATAAATAGCCAAACATATTTTGCTTTCCGAGTAGTGCCTCCTGTGAGGCACTTTTTTTTTATTCGATATTTTCCCTGTAGCCTACCAAATTTCCAAAATAAAAAATCCCTCGCTGAACGAACGGGATTTTTTTAATTGGATAAAACTACATTTTCTCGACGGTTTTAATGCCCAGTAAATCTAATCCTTGTTTTAAAGTTCTTTCTGTTAATAACGCCAGTTTTAAACGGCTGAGTTTTACCTGTTGGTCTTCGTTGTTGAGAATCGGACAGTGTTCGTAGAAAGAGGAGAACACGCCCGCCAATTCATATAAATAGGCACAGAGAACGTGCGGTGTACCGTCTTTTGCCACCAGTTGAATGGCTTCTTCAAATTGCAGTAATTTGATTGCCAGCGCGCGTTCTTTTTCATCCGTTAAGGTTAACGGCGCCTGTTCCACCTCGGCGGGATTGATTTGGCTGCGATTAAAGATAGAACGAATGCGGGTGTAAGCGTATTGCATATAAGGCGCGGTGTTGCCTTCAAAACTCAGCATATTGTCCCAATCGAACACATAATCGGTGGTGCGGTTTTTGGATAAATCCGCGTATTTCACCGAACCGATACCTACCGCCTCAATCACATCGGCTTTTTCCTGCTCGGAAAGTGCGGTGGATTTTTGCGATATTAATACGCCGGCACGTTCAATGGCTTCGTCCAATAAATCTGCCAATTTTACGGTGTCGCCGCTGCGGGTTTTGAATGGCTTGCCGTCTTTGCCGAGCATCATGCCGAAATTTTTATGTTCCAGTTGAAAGCTGTCCGGCACATAACCGGCTTTGCGGGTAATCAGCCAGGCTTGTTGCATGTGTTGGCTTTGGCGGGTGTCGGAGAACACCAATGCGCGGTTGGCTTTTAAGGTTTCATAGCGATATTTGGCGGCGGCAATATCGGTGGTGGTATAAAGAAAACCGCCGTCTTTTTTCTGCACGATAACGCCCATCGGGTCACCGTCTTTATTTTTAAATTCATCTAAATAAACCACCCACGCACCGTCGTCTTCTACGGCGAGACCTTGTTTTTTAAGATCTTCTACAATGCCCGGCAGCATTGGGTTATACAGGCTTTCACCCATGACATCTTTTTCGGTTAAGGTCACATTTAAACGATCATAATTGTGTTGGTTTTGCTGCATGGTGATTTTCACCAGCTTTTGCCACATGGTACGGCAATATTCATCGCCGCTTTGCAGTTTCACCACATAATTGCGGGCTTTCTCGGCAAATACCGGATCTTCGTCATAATGTTTCTTCGCCGCACGATAAAAGGCTTCCAAATCGCTGAGTTCCATTTCGCTGGCGTGTTCGTTTTCCATTTTTTCCAAATAGGCAATGAGCATGCCGAATTGTGTACCCCAATCGCCTACATGGTTGGCGCGGATAACGTGATTGCCTAAAAATTCCAACGTGCGTACTACGGCATCGCCGATAATGGTGGAACGCAAATGCCCCACGTGCATTTCTTTGGCGACGTTCGGGGAAGAGTAGTCCACAACCACCGTTTGTTTATCCTGATGGTGAATGCCTAATTTCGGATCTTTCACGGCATTGCCGATATTTTCCGCCAACCAGCCGTCTTTCAGAAAAATATTAATGAACCCCGGGCCGGCAATTTCGGTTTTTTCCGCAATATCTTGCAGTTCGGCTTTGGCTAACACCTGTTGCGCAAATTCACGCGGGTTTACGCCTAATTTTTTGGCGGCAGGCATAATGCCGTTGGCTTGATAATCGCCGAATTGCACTTTGCCCGATTGGCGAACCAATGCTTCACATTCTGCATCGGCGCCGGCGGCAAGCATCGCCTGTTTGATTTTTTCGGATAAAATAGATTGAATATTCACGGTTAAACCTTAAATTTTTTAAATAAGTTGGGCTGATAAAAATAGCTGGATATAATACCGTTCTTTAACGTTTCAGAAAAGCCAAAAAGGAAAATTATGTCGTTTCGTTCTCCGCATAAAATGTTTGAAAAACAGACCGCACTTTTCACCGATTTTGAAGATTTCGAACAAAAAATTCATGCCCTGGCGCAACGGCTTGATTTAGATTTGCCGAAATATGAAATTGATCATCTTTCTTTGCGCGTCAATACCGCACAAACGGCGCAAGCATGGCTGGCGTTATTGTTAAAGCAAGGTTCGGTGTTAAGTGATAATGTGGTGAACGGGCGGGTGATTTATCTTATTTTGCTTGATGAACCTATACACTTTGCCGGGCAATGGGTGGATGTGGTGGAGCTGCCGCTGCCGAAAGATAAGCATTATCCGCAGGAAACCTGGGAGCATATTGAGGTGGTTGTGCCGTTTTTGGCGAACGAAACAGCGGATGAATGGATGGCACGCATAAAAAAATCGTTTTTGCGGAACCAATTTTCAGATCTGACAGTCAAACCGAGCAAACCAAAAGCAAGCGGTGAAATGTTGGATAATTTATCCGTCGCGGTGAGTTTTTCCGATAAAACGCACAACCATACTTGCATTAAGTTTCATCCATACAGTATCAAACAAGTCATTAACGCGGTATGATATGTTTGATTTAATCTTATAATTTAAGGAGCACTTATGAAAAAAATCACATTAGCAGTTTTAGTGGGCTTAACCGTTGCAGGTTGTGCCAACCAAGATGTTTATAGCGGTAGCGTGTATTCTTCGGAGCAAGCCAAAGAAGCGCGTTCTATTAGTTACGGTACGATCGTTTCCACCCGTCCGGTGAAAATTCAGGCGGATAACCAAGGCGTGATCGGCACCGTGGGCGGTGGCGCTATCGGCGGTATCGCCGCTTCCGGTATCGGCGGTGGCACAGGACAAGTGCTTGCCAGCGCCATCGGCGCGGTTGCCGGTGCGGTAATCGGTAGCAAAGTGGAAGAAAAAGCCAGCCAGGTTAACGGGTTGGAAATGGTCATCAAAAAAGACGACGGTAAAGAAATCGTTGTGGTGCAAAAAGCCGAATCTAACTTAGTGCCGGGTGCACGGGTGCGTATCGTCGGCGGTTCACGTTTGAACGTTTCCGCACTTTAATCCTATCTATTCCTAAAAGGCTTTTGGCGAAATCCGAAAGCCTTTTTTACTGCCTAAACTTCAACAACATTTCCATTCTGTGCTAGAATGCCCCGATTTTTTATTTCCTTTTCCATTTTCCTTCTGAAGGTCAAATAATGAAACCCTCTATTATCAATAAACTCGATAGCTTAAAAGAACGTTATGAAGAGCTGGAAGCCTTGCTCGGCGATGCTTCCGTGATTAGCGATCAGGACAAATTCAGAGCCTATTCCAAAGAATATGCGCAACTTGAAGACGTTGTGAAAAGTTTTAACCGCTGGAATCAGCTCAATTCTAATCTGGAAGAAGCGCAGCTTTTGCTGGACGATCCCGAAATGAAAGAAATGGCGCAAATGGAGATCGAAGAGTCCAAGGCGGAACTTGAGCAGGTTGAACAGCATTTACAAATTCTCTTATTGCCGAAAGATCCGAACGACGAATATAACTGCTACCTTGAGATCCGCGCCGGCACCGGTGGCGATGAGGCGGGCATTTTCGCCGGCGACTTATTCCGTATGTATAGCCGTTATGCGGAAACCAAACGTTGGCGCGTTGAAGTGCTCAGTGAAAATGAAAGCGAGCAGGGCGGATTTAAAGAAATTATCGCGTTGGTCAGCGGCGACGGCGTGTATGGTCAGCTAAAATTTGAATCGGGCGGTCACCGCGTACAACGCGTGCCGAAAACCGAATCTCAAGGGCGCATTCACACCTCCGCCTGTACCGTTGCCGTGATGCCGGAATTGCCGGAATCGGAAATGCCGGAAATTAACCCGGCGGATTTGCGCATTGACACCTACCGCGCGTCGGGTGCGGGCGGTCAGCACATCAATAAAACCGATTCCGCCGTGCGTATTACGCATATTCCGACGGGCATGGTGGTGGAGTGTCAGGACGAACGTTCACAACATAAAAACAAAGCCAAGGCGTTATCGGTGCTGGCTTCCCGTTTGGTGCAACAGGAGCAGGAAAAACTGGCGCAGGAACAAGCGGACACCCGTCGTAATTTATTGGGTTCCGGCGATCGTTCCGATAAAATCCGCACTTACAATTACCCGCAAGGGCGCGTTACCGATCACCGCATTAACCTGACGATTTACCGTTTGGACGAAGTGATGAACGGCAAAATTGACGACTTGATTCAACCGATTATCACCGAATATCAGGCGGATCAGTTGGCGGCGTTGTCCGAGCAGAATTAATCATAAGAACGAGCTTAACGGCTCGTTCATTTTTATCACGAAGATGAACTACCAACAATGGCTGCAACAAGCCACGCAAGCATTAAATCAGGCGAATCCTTCGGAAAACGGTAGAACCGATGCGCAAGTGTTATTGCAATTCGTGACGCAAAAATCCCGCGCCACGATTCTGGCGTTCGGCGAAACCGTATTGGATGAAAAAACGCTGGAAAAACTGACCGCACTTTTAGCCCGTCGTTTACAGGGCGAACCCATCGCTTATATTCTCGGTGAAAAAGAGTTTTGGTCGTTGCCGTTAAATGTTTCGGCAGGAACGCTGATTCCACGCCCCGATACGGAAATATTGGTGGAGAAGGCGGTGGCGATTGCTACCGATAAAATTAACAGCCCGCTGCGTAATAGGGACTTTCCTTCCCCTGCTTGCGGGGGAAGGTGTCCGAAGGACGGAAGGGGGGATGGGCGGAATACCCCCCCTCAGCCTTCGGCAGCTCCCCCCGTAAACGGAGGGAGCGAAGAGAAGTTTCGCATTCTCGATCTTGGCACCGGCACCGGTGCGATTGCTTTAGCATTGGCTTCGGCGTTAAAACCCATTGCACAAAAATATGCGGTTTCGTTGGATATTATTGGCGTTGACCTCACGCCTGAAGTGGTGGCGTTGGCGAAATCCAACGGGGCAAAAAATCAGCTGGAGGTGACTTTCGCGCAAAGCCGCTGGTTTGAAAATGTCACGGGGAAATTTGACTTAATCGTGAGCAATCCGCCGTATATCGATGCCCGCGACGAACATCTGGCACAAGGCGACGTGCGTTTTGAGCCGCTGTCTGCCTTGGTCGCGGCGGAAGAAGGTTACGCGGATTTACGCCATATTATCGCCAATGCGCCGAAATTTATGCGGGAAAACGGCTATTTGTTGGTGGAACATGGTTGGCAGCAAGGGGAAAAAGTGCGGTCGATTTTTCAAGAGAATTTTTGGTCGGCGGTTGAAACTTTGCGGGATTACGGAAATAATGAGCGCGTGACATTAGGTTGTTGGGCGCAAACTGAAAATAAATAAGGACGGCGTATGCAAAATAAACTCATTCAATTAGGCGATATTCAAATTGCCAACGATAAACCCTTTGTTTTATTCGGCGGCATGAACGTGCTGGAAAGTCGCGACATGGCGATGCGCGTGTGCGAAAAATATGTGGAAGTGACGCAAAAATTGGGCGTGCCTTATGTGTTCAAAGCCTCTTTTGACAAGGCGAACCGTTCTTCCATTCATTCTTATCGCGGTCCGGGTATGGAGCAGGGCTTGAAGATTTTTGCCGAATTAAAGCAAACTTTCGGCGTAAAAATCATTACCGATGTACATGAAATTTATCAATGTCAGCCTGTCGCCGAGGTGGTGGATATTATTCAGCTACCGGCATTTCTTGCCCGTCAAACGGATTTGGTGGAAGCTATGGCGCGCACCGGCGCGGTGATTAATGTGAAAAAACCGCAATTTTTAAGCCCAGGACAAATGGGCAATATCGTGGAAAAAATCGCCGAGTGCGGCAATGATAAAGTGATTCTGTGCGATCGCGGCACGAATTTTGGTTACGATAATTTAGTCGTGGATATGTTGGGTTTCAGCGTCATGAAAAATGTGTCCAAGGGCTGTCCGGTGATTTTTGACGTGACCCATTCATTGCAATGTCGTGATCCGTTCGGTGCGGCTTCCGGCGGTCGTCGTGCGCAAGTGACCGAACTTGCCCGTTCCGGTTTGGCGGTGGGATTGGCAGGGCTGTTCTTAGAAGCTCATCCGGATCCAAGCAATGCAAAATGTGACGGACCATCGGCGTTACCGTTAGATAAACTGGAGGCTTTCGTGAGCCAAATGAAAGCGGTCGATGACTTGGTGAAATCTTTCCCTGAATTGGATACGGCGAATTAATCCTTTCAGCATTCAATATACATTCAACATATAGTGCATAAAATTCTATTTATGCACTATATATGCTAAAAAATACGATATTTTTATTAAATTAAAGTGGATTTTTACTTAAATTTACGATATTATTCCGCGCAGTTCTGTACCGTAAAAACCTTATTTAAAATAACCACTTAAATTTATGTTCAAAAAATTATTGATTATCACCCCTTTACTCGTCTTAACCGCTTGTTCAAGCACTACGGCTTCATACCAACCTGATCAAGACGAAGAACAACTTAATCAATTAATTGCCTCCCAATTAAAAACCAACAAACCTCATCAATATTCCGGCATCATGGATAAACGCCTTTCCAAAATTTATCAGGAATGGGCGGGAACCCGTTATCGTTTTGGCGGCACCACAAAAAATGGCATTGATTGCTCCAGCTTTATGCAAACCACCTTTTTAGATGCGTTTGGCGTGACATTGCCGCGCTCGACTTCCGAACAGCGTTATGTCGGTAAAGCCATTCAAAAGAAAGAATTGAAAGTGGGCGATTTGGTTTTTTTCCGTAGAAATAATCATGTAGGTGTGTATGTCGGCAACGATCAATTTATGCATTCGAGCACAAGCCGAGGCGTGATTATTGAGTCCTTAAGCGACAATTACTGGGCGAGAACTTATACCCAATCCCGTCGGGTTCTTTAAGTCCGATTAATCCGATTAAATTGAATAAAAAAGTGCGGTCGAAAAAATAATTAAATTTTCGACCGCACTTTTTTTTGTTTTATGTTCAAGTTAGGCGGCAAAACGCATGGTATTTTTGCGTTGCAGCTGATGAATCACATTGGTGACGGTGCCGACGATAGGGAGTTTGCGCCAGTCGGCGATTTTAATATTTTCGGTTTTGGAATCTAAAGATAAGAAAACGAACTCGCCGTTTGTGTGGGCGATAAATTCATACACATGAAATTCGTTATTGACTTCAAGCACAACCAGTTCTTCAACGAATAACTCATTATTCTTTTCCACAATCAACATATCACCCACATCAATTCCCCATGCCAGCATATTCGGGTTGGTGACGCGAATAAAACAGGTTTGTTGCGGGCGTCTGATGCAGTACAAATTAAGATCCAGTTTTTTATTAAAGAACAGGTTATTTTGTTTCATATCATCAAAAAACGGCATTGGCTGATAAGAAAAAGACTGATCATTTTGGGCTGCGGCATGATTTTGATAATTCATAGGGAATCCTTAGTTAAAATTAACTGTTCGTTTATACAGTATAAATATACTGGTATTTTATCCAGTGTGTCAAGCGGTAAAAAGAAAAGTTTTTTGAAATGAGCGAAAGACGGATTTTATTGCTAATCATAAAATGATCCGAGGTTTATTGAATTTTTTTTAATTTTATAACGAATATTTTTTGGAAATGAAAAAAATTCCTGCCGTTCATATTTTCTTTAGCTAAAATTTGAGCTATCTTTATCGGGCTTTTTTTAGGGGAATCAATTTTGATTCGAAGATCAACAGCAAGTCTATTTGCACAACAGCATTAATCTATTATGAACATGTCTCGTTTAGTTTCTCTGTTTTTCCAAGGTAATCTGGTTAAACGCATTGCCATTGGTTTGGTACTCGGTATTCTAGTTGCGCTCATTACACCTATGTTGCAACCGGTATTGGATTTTAATTTGGCAAAAAAAGTTGGCGTTTTAGGTCAAATTTTTGTTCGCTCATTACGTGCGGTGGCGCCGTTATTGATTTTCGTGTTGGTGATGGCGGCGATTGCCAACAAGAAAGTGAATAGTCAAACCAGTATGAAATCCATCATTTTCTTGTATTTATTAGGCACTTTTTTAGCCGCGGTAGTTGCGGTGATTGCCTCCTTCCTGTTCCCGACAGAAGTGGCATTATCCGTTAAAGAAGACATCACTTCCGCACCGAAAGGGGTAGGCGGCGTCTTGCTGGATCTGATTTTCAACATGGTGGACAACCCGCTAAACGCCTTATTTAAAGCCAACTTTATCGGCGTATTAGCCTGGTCAATCGGTTTGGGATTGGCACTTCGTCATGCTTCAGATACCACAAAAGCCGTGGTTTCCGATTTTTCCGAAGCGGTTTCCAAAATCGTTTATGTGATCATTTCCTTTGCGCCAATCGGCGTATTCGGTTTGGTTGCCGAAACCTTAGCGGATAAAGGGTTGGCGGCATTGGGCGGCTATATTCAATTACTAAGCGTTTTAATCGGCGCCATGCTCTTTGTTGCCCTTGTGGTGAACCCGATTTTAGTTTATTGGAAAATCCGTCGTAATCCGTATCCGTTGGTTTGGACCTGTTTACGTGAAAGTGGCGTTACCGCCTTCTTTACCCGCAGTTCTGCGGCAAACATTCCGGTCAATATCAACTTGGCAAAACGTCTTAACTTAGATGAAGAAACCTATTCCGTTTCCATCCCGTTGGGTGCAACGATCAATATGGCGGGTGCGGCGATTACCATCACCGTCTTGACGTTAGCCGCCGTACATACGCTCGGTATCGAAGTGTCTTTCGGTAGAGCAATTCTGTTAAGTATTGTGGCAAGTCTTTGTGCCTGTGGTGCTTCCGGTGTGGCGGGCGGTTCATTATTGTTAATCCCGTTGGCTTGTAGCTTATTCCACATTTCCGACGATGTAGCGGCGCAGATGATTGGTGTGGGCTTCATTATCGGTATTTTGCAAGATTCCACCGAAACCGCGTTAAACTCCTCAACGGATGTGCTTTTCACGGCAGCAGCCTGCATTGCTGATGAGCAAAAGAAAGCGTAACGCCCATTAAGCCAAAAATTAAAAAAGGATAGTCAATTTGCTATCCTTTTTTGTTTTTGTAAGTTAATGAAAATTCCGTTTTCCCGCCAAGTGATATGGGGTAAAATTTCGCCACTTCATTTAGTTAAAGGTTATCCAATGAAATTTTTTAAATTCGTTACGTTACTTTCACTATCATCGGCTTTCGTTTTTAATGCCGCCTTTGCCGCAGAGCCGAATACAAAAGGCAAAGCGCAAACAACCCAACAAGCCAAGCAAAAAACGAAAAACACCCAAGAAGGCGCATTATCGCAATTCAAAAAAAGCGTCGATATTCATTTTGAAGAACGGGATATTGTGGTGGACGACGATAATCAGGCGTATGTTTTGGTGAAATATTCCGTGGAGAATAAAAGCAATAAACCGATTAAATCCCTGTATTGGATTGCTGCCTATTTGTACGATCAGCAAATGATTTATTCGCAGGATGTGCCGTTAAACTTTGCGCAGCCGATGGCGCCGAAAACCAAAATCACCGTTAATTTACGCATTCCGTTTAACCAAATCCCGGAGCAGTACCGTTCCTTGTTTACCCATTTGCAGGAGCCGGTGCAGGTGTATTCCGTGGCGCGAAATTTGGTTTTCGCCGACGGACAACAAATTAACGTCGCTAATTGATTACTGTTTATTTATACAGTTTTATATGATAAAGTGCGGTCAAAAATTTAATTGTTTTTTTGACCGCACTTTTTTATGCCAGATTCTCTTACGCCCAAACCCAGAAAAATTATTCACATTGATATGGACTGCTTTTATGCCTCCATTGAAATTCGTGAAAACCCGTCCTTAGCCGATAAACCTGTTGCGGTAGGCGGCAGGGCGGAGCAGCGCGGCGTGTTGACCACTTGTAATTATGCGGCGCGCAAGTTTGGCTTGCATAGCGCCATGCCCACCGCGCAAGCCCTGAAATTATGCCCGAATCTGGTTCTGTTACCCGTCAATATGCCGCTGTATCGCGACGTGTCGCAGCAAATTCATCAAATCTTTCAACGCTATACTTCTCTTATTGAGCCGCTTTCTCTGGACGAAGCCTATTTGGATGTGACGGATTGCGATAAATGTGCCGGTTCCGCCACTTGGATTGCACAAGATATTCGGTCGGCGATTTTTAACGAATTGCATTTAACCGCGTCGGCGGGCGTGGCACCGTTAAAATTTTTGGCGAAAATCGCCTCCGATCAAAATAAACCTAACGGGCAGTTTGTGATTGAACCGAAAGAGGTGGCGGATTTTGTGGCGGCGTTGCCGTTGAAAAAAATTCCCGGTGTGGGCAAAGTGACCTCGGAAAAATTACTGCAAATGGGGCTGGCGACCTGTGCCGATGTACAAAAATACGATCGCAATGCGCTGTTTAATTTGTTTGGCAAAATGGGGCAACGCATTTGGGCATATAGCCACGGCATTGATGAACGACCGGTGCAGCCTCATCGGGAGCGTAAATCGGTGGGCGTAGAAACCACGCTATTGGAAAACATCGAGCAGCTCGATCAAGGGGAGATGGTTTTGCGTAAACTGTATTCTCAATTGGTGGCGCGGGTGCAACGCGCTTGTCCGAACATACCGTTGATGCAATTCCGCAAAATCGGTGTAAAGTTAAAATTTGAAGATTTTCAGGTCACCACCTTGGAAAAAAGTGCGGTGGATTTTTCCGAAGAAAATTTTCATCGGCTGTTGGCGCAAATTTGGCTACGCAAACAAGGGCGCAGTGTGCGTTTAATCGGCTTGCACGTCACCTTGCCGGAAGAAAAACAATCGGAACAAATGAGCCTGTGGTGAGGTTTTGTGATGTGATTGTGATTTAGCGCTTGCCGTTGGCACCTCTCGCCTTATGCTTAGGATTATTTTGGCAAGGTTAAGAAACTCCGCTATAATGCACCGCACTTTTACGCATAGGTTTGCGTATCATTTTTGCATAGACAAGCAAGTGAATTCCTCATGAAATTAACCGCCAACAATAAAGTTTTAGACCTTTCTACTCCCCAAATTATGGGGATCCTTAATTTCACCCCCGATTCGTTTTCCGATAGCGGCAAGTTTTTTCAGTTGGATAAAGCGTTAGCGCAAGTGGAAAAAATGCTACAACTGGGCGCGTCGATTATTGACATCGGCGGCGAATCCACCCGACCGATGGCGGATGAAGTCACCCTGGAAGAGGAATTACAGCGTGTTGTGCCTTTGGTCGAGGCGGTACGTCAACGATTCGATTGTTGGATTTCGGTGGATACGTCAAAAGCACAGGTCATGCGTGAAGCGGCAAACGCGGGCATGGACTTAATTAACGATATTCGTGCTTTGCAAGAACCGCACGCGCTGGAAACCGCCGCGCAACTGGCATTGCCGGTGTGCATTATGCATATGCAGGGACAACCCCGCACCATGCAGTTGGCTCCGCAGTATGAGGATGTGGTCGCCGAGGTTTTAAAATTTATGCAACAACGTACGGAACAATGTCTGGCGGCAGGAATCAAACAAGATAACATCATTTGGGATCTGGGCTTCGGGTTTGGCAAAAGCGTGCAACATAATTATCGCTTATTGCAACAACTCCGGGTTTTCTGCCGGCAGGGTTATCCTGTACTGGCGGGCATATCCCGTAAATCAATGATTGGCGCGGTGCTGGATAAGCCGGTGGAGCAACGAACCATCGGCAGTGTCAGCGCCGCTTTAATTGCCGTGATGAACGGCGCCTGTATTTTGCGCGTACATGATGTCGGCGAAACTGCCGATGCGTTAAAAATCTGGCAGGCAACCCTAAACAGTTAAATAACGTATTTAAAAAAGAAGGAATTAAACATGGCTGAACGTAAATATTTCGGCACCGACGGGGTGCGTGGGAAAGTGGGATCTCATCCGATTACCCCTGATTTTGTGTTAAAACTCGGTTGGGCTGCGGGCAAAGTGCTGGCAAATCACGGATCCCGCGTGGTGTTAATCGGTAAAGATACGCGTATTTCCGGTTATATGCTGGAATCCGCCCTTGAGGCGGGGCTGGCGGCTGCCGGTTTGTCTGCCGCTTTTACCGGACCGATGCCGACCCCGGCAGTGGCTTATTTAACCCGCACTTTCCGTGCCGAAGCGGGCATTGTGATTTCCGCTTCACATAACCCGTATTACGATAACGGAATCAAATTTTTCTCCACCCAAGGGACGAAATTGCCTGATGAAGTGGAAGAAGAAATTGAAGCCATGTTAGAACAACCGATGGATTGCGTGGAATCCGCCGAATTAGGGCGTGCCAGCCGAATTAAAGATGCGGCGGGTCGTTATATCGAATTTTGTAAAAGCACATTCCCGGCGCATTTGAGCTTGGAAGGCTATAAGATCGTGGTGGACTGTGCCAACGGTGCGACTTACCACATTGCACCGAATGTCATGCGCGAGCTGGGCGCAGAAGTCATTGAAATCGGGACACATCCGAACGGCATGAACATCAATGAAAAATGCGGTGCAACCGACATCGCGGCGTTACAAGCCAAAGTGGTAGAAACCAATGCGGACGTCGGTTTGGCGTATGATGGCGATGGCGACCGCTTAATTATGGTGGATCACCTTGGTAATAAAGTTGATGGTGACCAAGCCTTATTTATTATTGCCCGTGAAGCCTTGCGTGAAGGTCGTTTGCAGGGCGGTGTGGTCGGCACGTTGATGAGTAACATGAGCCTTGAATTGGCATTAAAACAATTAGCGATTCCATTTGTGCGAGCTAATGTGGGCGATCGTTATGTATTGGAAAAAATGCAGGAACGCGGTTGGGGCTTAGGCGGGGAAAACTCCGGTCATATTATCATCGCCGATCGCAACACTACCGGGGATGGCATTATTGCTTCTCTTGCCGTATTAACGGCGATGGCGAAACATCGTTTGTCCCTTAACGAATTGGCAGGCGCGGTGAAATTATTCCCGCAAGTGTTAATCAACGTGCGTTTTGCCGGCGGTGAAAATCCGCTGGAAAGTGAAGCGGTGAAAACGGTTGCTGCCGATGTGGAAAAACGGTTGGCGGGCAAAGGTCGAATTTTGTTGCGTAAATCCGGTACCGAACCGCTTATCCGCGTCATGGTGGAATGTGAAGACGGCACCTTGGCACAGCAATGTGCGGAAGAAATCGCGGCAGCGGTAAAAGCCAACTAGGGTTTGATGGTCATGCGTTTATTTGTTATGCGTCACGGCGAAGCGGAATTGATGGCGAACTCCGATAAGGAGCGCCATCTTAACGCGCGTGGTAAGGAACAATCCACCTTGCAGGGAACCTGGTTAAAATCCGCCGCACCAGACTTGAATAAAGTGTTGGTCAGCCCTTATACCCGCGCGTTGGAAACCTTCAATCAAATTAATGAAGTTTATGAACAAAAGCTAACCGACAAACTGGAGATTTGGGATGGCATCACGCCTTACGGCGATTCCGGTGTGGTGAGCGATTATCTTTCCGTGTTAGCCGAAGACGGTGTGGAAAAGGTGCTAATCATTTCTCATTTGCCTTTAGTCGGCGACATTGTGAAAGAAATGTGCGGTCGAAATCCCGCGAGTTTTTACCCGGCAACCATTGCGGAAATTTCTCTTGATGATGAGCGTGCAGAGGTCGTCGGAATTAAATATTTGGATAAATTTTGACCTAAATTAAGCTTTTTGTAAATTTTCGTAAATTTTATTTGGCTTCAAAATTAAAATATAAAAAACGATATATTTCATCTTGTTATGACTTTTTATTGATTGTATTTCGCTATTTTTAGGCGGGTTTTGACAAAAAAACACTTGCTTTTGTAAATTTTTGTTACACACTATAGGTGTCTTACAGAACAATATTGTAAGGCGTTTATCTTTCAATTGTTAATTTAGGAGTAACGATGAAAAAATCAGTATTAGCCGCATTAGTGTTAGGCGTAACTTTAAGTGTAACCGGTTGTGATGATAGCAAAACTTCACCACAAGCCGAACAGGCGAAAGCAAGTGTCTCCGAGGCTAAAGATGCTGTAGTAAACGCCGCAAGTGATGTTAAGGATGCTACAGTTGAAGCAGCCAAAGATGCACAAAGCACGGCAGCCGATAAAATGACTGAAGCTAAAGACGCTGCGGCAGAAAAAGTTGGTCAAGCCGCCGATGCCGTATCTGAAAAAGCCGCTGAAGTGAAAGACGCCGTAAAAAGCGAAACTGAAAGCAAATAAAAAAGCAGACTAAGTTGCTTTTTAAAATGGGGTAAAAACTAATTTATCCTTTTCCGCAAAAATCCTGACTGAACGATATAAAAATTCGGTTGGGATTTTTTCTTTGTACAGGAAACGGCTATTCACCGCTACGAATTCGGCATCTAAATATTGGGTATAAATAGATCCTGAACTGCTGTTGACGCCTGCCATGGCGCGTCCTAATAATTCGCCGTAAATGTGAATATTGCCGTCTGCCGCCACTTCGGCGCCATGTTCCACATCACCATGAATGATCAAATCGCTGTTTTTGGCGTAGATTACCTGTTTATCAATCACATTATGGGTGATGATTTTCGTCGGTTGATGACGCGGTTCGGGAAGAATTTCGGACAGATTATCAATGTTGCCGAGAATCGGTAAATCGGCGGTGAGAATTAATTCCCGTTGCAGATGGTTTTGCCAGTCGGCTACACCGATGACATGAATGTTGTATTCGGCAAGTAATGTTTTCAACGCGGTTAAATTGACTTTTTCCAACATCGGATTGAACTGCAAAATCACCTCAATATTCTGAAACAACGACGGTGCGTTTTTGGCTTTCTTTGCCAGCGCACGTTTGATTGCCGTTAAGCTTGAACTGTTGATACTGATAAATACGGCGGAAAATTGACCTGTTCGTAGTTCGATAATATCTTGAGCCATCACGAAATTCCAAGGAAAAGAGTTGCCTAATAATAAAGAATTATTGCACAATCAGCAACTCGAACCTCGTTTTGGAGCAAAATTATGTTATGTGCCATTTATAAAAGCCCGAAGGAAGCGGGCATGTATCTTTATATTGAAAAGCGCGATCAGTTTGATGACATACCCGAGGCGCTGTTAAAGGTATTTGGAAAGCCGATTTTTGTCATGTTGTTTAATCTGGCGGGCGAAAAGCCGTTGGTGAACGCGGATAAAGCAGAGGTTCTGCAACATATCAAGGAGAAAGGCTTTTATTTGCAAACGCCGAAGAAAGATGATTGGCTGTTTAGTCTCTAAAAGTGCGGTCGGTTTTGGCGACGTTTTTTCATACGGGCTTTTGCTGAATTAAACCTTGCTATTTCCCCCATAAATCACTATAATACGCCACATATTTCGGACGCGGGGTGGAGCAGCTTGGTAGCTCGTCGGGCTCATAACCCG
>JACAWG010000055.1:74828-100744 GCA_017160915.1 Aggregatibacter actinomycetemcomitans | reverse complement strand
TCATAACCCGAAGGTCGTCGGTTCAAATCCGGCCCCCGCAACCAATCACAAGTTCAGTAAAAGGAACCCCAATTTTGGGGTTTTTTTATACGATAAATTTGTTGTTTAAATATCAAATGATTGATTTTAATTGTTTGATAATTATTGAAAACTGGGCTGCAAGCCCTTTTTTTACGTCTATCGTTTGAGGGAGGTTGTTTTGGCAACTTTGGAACAAAAATTACAGGATTTATTACAAGGCTCGGTGGAAGATCTCGGTTGTGAGCTTTGGGGCATTGAATGCCAGCGCGTCGGTCGTTATTTAACCGTGCGTTTGTTTATTGATAAAGAAGGCGGCGTGACGGTGGAAGATTGCGCCGATGTGAGCCGTCAGGTGAGTGCGGTGTTAGATGTGGAAGATCCTATTGCGGATAAATATAACCTTGAGGTTTCCTCGCCGGGGTTGGATCGCCCGTTATTTACCCTAGCGCAATATGCCCGTTATATCGGGCAGGAAATCGTGGTGCATTTGCGTATTCCGGTGGCGGATCGTCGTAAATGGCAAGGGGAATTGGCGAAGATTGAAAATGATATGATTACGCTGATTGCGGATAAACAGGAACAGATTTTAGCGTTCGGTAATATTCAAAAAGCCAACGTTGTCGCGAAATTTTAAATTTAAAGAAGGTAGAAACAGCATGAGTAAAGAAATTTTATTAGCGGCAGAAGCCGTATCCAATGAAAAATTATTGCCACGCGAGAAAATTTTTGAAGCGTTAGAAAGCGCAATCGCCCTCTCAACCAAGAAAAAATACGAATATGACGTGGATGTCCGCGTCACTATTAATCCAAAAACCGGTGAATTCGACACCTTCCGTCGCTGGATGGTGGTTGAAGAAGTGAATAATCCGACGAAAGAAATCACGTTGGAAGCGGCACGTTTTGAAGACCCTAACGCGCAAGTGGGCGATTATGTGGAAGATCAAATCGAGTCCATCGCCTTTGACCGTATCACCATGCAAACCGCCCGTCAGGTTATCAGTACCAAAATTCGTGAAGCGGAACGCAGCAAAATCGTTGATCAATTCCGTTCCAAAGAAGGGCAAATTATTACGGCTACCGTGAAGAAAAGTAACCGCGACAGCATTATTTTAGATGTCAACGGCGAAGACGGTAACAAAGCGGAAGCCGTCATGTTACGTGAAGATATGCTGCCGCGTGAGAATTTCCGCCCGGGTGACCGTGTGCGCGGCGTGTTATATAAAGTCAATCCGGAAAGCAAAGGCACGCAACTGTTCGTGACCCGCGCCAAACCGGAAATGTTGATTGAATTATTCCGTTTGGAAGTGCCTGAAATCGGCGAAGAATTAATCGAAATCAGAAGCGCCGCCCGTGACCCGGGTTCCCGCGCGAAAATTGCGGTGAAAAGCAATGATAAACGTATTGATCCGGTGGGCGCTTGCGTGGGTATGCGTGGTGCGCGCGTTCAGGCAATTACCAATGAATTGGGCGGTGAGCGCGTTGATATCGTGCTTTGGGATGACAATCCGGCACAATTTGTGATTAACGCCATGGCGCCGGCAGATGTGAGTTCCATCGTGGTGGATGAAGATAAACATTCTATGGATATTGCCGTCGAAGAAGCGAATCTGGCGCAAGCCATCGGACGCAACGGTCAAAACGTGCGTCTGGCAACCCAATTAACCGGTTGGGTGTTGAACGTGATGACGACACAGGAATTGAACGCGAAACACCAGGCGGAAGATGACAAAGTGTTGAACTTGTTCATTGACGCGTTGGAAATTGATGAAGAATTTGCCCAATTATTAATCGACGAAGGTTTCTCTACGTTAGAAGAATTGGCTTATGTTTCCGTCAGCGAATTGACCGCCATTGACGGTCTGGAAGACGAAGATTTGGTGGAAGAATTACAAACCCGTGCGAAAAATGCCATTACGGCAAAAGCTTTGGCGGAAGAAGAAGCCTTGAAACAAGCGAAAATCGAAGATCGTTTACTCAATCTTGAAGGCATGAATCGCCATATCGCATTTAAATTGGCGGAAAAACAAATCACCACGCTGGAAGAGCTTGCAGAGCAAGGCGTTGACGATTTAGCCGATATTGAAGAACTCAGTGCCGAACAAGCCGCTGATTTAATCATGGCAGCCAGAAATATTTGTTGGTTCACTGAGTAATAAAGGAGTGAAAAGATGACAGAAGAATTAAAAAGCGCCCCGAAGAAACTGAGTTTACAGCGCAGAACGAAAACCACCGTCAGTGGCACCAGCGCTTCCGGCAAGAGTAAAGAAGTGCAGGTGGAAGTGCGTAAAAAACGTACCATTCCGACAGAAGCCGCACAAAAAGCCGAAGAAGCGGCGAAATTGAAAGCCAGACAAGAAGCCGAGCAAAAAGCGGCGGAAGAAAAAGCGCAGAGAGAGAAAGCAGCGAAAGAAAGAGAAGCCGCCGAAAAAGCAAAACAGGCACAGGCGGCTCAGGCACAAAGTGCGGTCAATAATCAAGTTAAATCCGTCGATCCGGAAAAAGAGAAACGCAAAGCCGAAGAAGCGGAATTGCGTCGTAAAGCGGATGAGTTAGCCCGCCAAAAAGCGGAAGAACAAGCGCGTAAAGCGGCGGAAGAAGCGAAGCGTTATGCGGAACTTTCCGATGAGAATCATCACGGCAGCAATGCGGAAGATTACTCCGATTACAATTTAACCTCCAGCTATGCCCTTGAAGCGGAAGATGAAGAAGAGCGTCGCAATGAAGGTCGCGGTCGTGGCAAAAATAAAGTTGCCAAGGCAAAAAAAGGCGGACGTGATGATGACAGCAACAAAAATGAACGCGAGTCTAACCGTCGCAACCAAAAAGATGTGAAAGGCGGCAAAGGTAAACAAGCGAAAAAAAGTAGCGCATTACAGCAAGCCTTTACCAAACCGGCGCAAGCGGTTAACCGTGACGTCGTGATCGGCGAAACCATTACCGTTGCCGAACTTGCCAATAAAATGGCGGTAAAAGCCACCGAAGTGATTAAAACCATGATGAAAATGGGCGCCATGGCGACCATCAACCAAGTGATCGACCAAGAAACCGCACAATTGGTGGCGGAAGAAATGGGTCATAAAGTGATCGTGCGTAAAGAAAACGAGCTGGAAGAAGCGGTGATGAGCGATCGTGATGTGGACGCCGAATTGGTTACCCGCGCACCGGTGGTGACTATCATGGGGCACGTTGACCACGGTAAAACTTCCTTGCTTGACTATATTCGTAAAGCCAAAGTGGCGGCAGGCGAAGCCGGCGGAATTACGCAACATATCGGTGCGTATCATGTGGAAACCGACGACGGCAAGATGATCACTTTCTTAGATACCCCGGGACACGCGGCGTTTACGTCCATGCGTGCCCGCGGTGCGAAAGCGACGGACATCGTGGTGCTTGTAGTTGCCGCCGATGACGGCGTGATGCCGCAAACCATCGAAGCGATCCAACACGCCAAAGCGGCAGGTGTGCCGATTGTGGTGGCGGTAAACAAAATCGATAAACCGGAAGCCAACCCGGAACACGTCGAGCAAGAATTATTGCAATATGACGTTATCGCCGAAAAATTCGGTGGTGATGTGCAATTCGTGTATGTTTCCGCGAAAAAAGGGACCGGCGTTGACGAGTTGCTTGAAGCCATCTTGTTGCAATCCGAAGTGCTTGAATTAACCGCCGTGAAAAACGGCATGGCGACAGGCGTGGTGATTGAATCCTACTTGGATAAAGGTCGCGGCCCGGTAGCTACCATTTTGGTTCAATCCGGTACCTTAACCAAAGGCGACATCCTGCTTTGTGGTTTCGAATACGGACGCGTGCGTGCAATGCGCGATGAAAACGGTAAAGAAATCGACGAAGCCGGTCCGGCAATTCCGGTAGAAGTGTTAGGGCTTTCCGGCGTACCGGCGGCAGGTGATGAAGCCACAGTGGTGCGTGATGAGAAGAAAGCGCGCGAAGTGGCGTTATACCGTCAGGGTAAATTCCGCGAAGTGAAACTTGCCCGTCAACAAAAAGCCAAACTGGAAAATATGTTCAGCAACATGGCGGAAGGCGATGTGGCGGAATTGAATGTCATTGTAAAAGCGGACGTTCAAGGTTCCGTGGAAGCCATCGTTCAATCTTTAATGGAACTGTCAACGGACGAAGTGAAAGTGAAAGTGGTTGGCTCCGGTGTGGGTGGTATTACCGAAACCGACGCGACCCTTGCTGCGGCATCCAACGCCATTATTGTCGGCTTTAACGTGCGTGCAGACGGCTCCGCCCGTCGCATTATTGAAAGCGAAAATATTGATTTACGTTACTATTCCATCATTTACGAATTACTCAACGAAATCAAAGCGGCAATGAGCGGCATGCTCCAACCTGAATTCAAACAAGAAATCATCGGCTTGGCAGAAGTGCGCGATGTGTTCCGTCATCCGAAATTCGGTGCGATTGCCGGTTGCATGGTGACCGAAGGCGTCGTGAAACGTAACAACCCAATCCGCGTATTGCGCGACAACGTGGTGATTTTTGAAGGCGAACTGGAATCCCTCCGCCGCTTCAAAGACGACGTCTCCGAAGTGCGTAACGGCATGGAATGCGGTATCGGCGTGAAGAACTACAACGACGTGAAAGTCGGCGACCAGATTGAGGTGTTTGAAGTGGTTGAGGTTAAACGCTCGATCTAGTTCTTGTTACTTTTCTTTGCTTTATCAATATCGGATTTCGCCGATGGCGACCTTCTTTCTTTTGCTTCTTGCCCAAAAGAAAGAAGGCAAAGAAAAAGGCACCCCGACTAAATCGCTTTTTCCGCCTTTAGCATTCATTTTTTAAACGGAAAATTTCGAACTCCCTACGCTCAAACAGGCGAAATTTTCCTAAAAATTAATGCACAGTCGGGCGATTTACACGGGGAAATAGATTATTCATTCTTCGTATAAAGTGCGGTTAGATTTTTGAGTGTTTTTTTAATTTGAAAAACGATTTTAAAAATGACCGCACTTTTATTTTAATCAGAAAGAAAATCATGCTCAGAAAAAGTGGGGCGTTTTTTCAGAAGGAAAGAACGAAGCCCAATCCAAATAAATGAAAAAGAGATAACAAAATGGCTCGAGAATTCAAACGTAGCGACCGTGTCGCACAAGAAATCCAAAAAGAAATCGCGGTGATTTTACAGCGCGAAGTGAAAGATCCCCGAATCGGCATGGTGACGGTGTCCGATGTGGACGTTTCCAGTGATTTGGCGTATGCCAAAGTGTTCGTCACGTTCCTGTTTGATCATGATGAACAAGCCATCGCGCAAGGCATGAAAGGCTTGGAAAAAGCCGCGCCTTATATTCGTACGCTACTGGGTAAAGCCATGCGCTTGCGTATTGTGCCGGAAATTCGTTTTATTTACGATCAATCCTTGGTGGAAGGCATGCGTATGTCGAATTTAGTCACTAATGTGGTGCGTGAAGATCAGAAAAAACACCATGAGGACAACGAGTAATGTCCAAACCGCGTAAACGTGGACGCGATATTCACGGCGTGTTTTTGTTGGATAAGCCGCAGGGAATGTCTTCTAACGACATCATGCAAAAAGTGAAACGCATTTTTCAGGCGAACAAAGCCGGGCATACGGGGGCGTTGGATCCGTTAGCCACGGGGATGTTGCCCATTTGTTTGGGCGAAGCCACCAAGTTTTCCCAGTTTTTGCTGGATGCCGATAAACGTTATTTGGTGACGGCGAAGTTGGGCGAGCGCACCGACACCTCCGACGCCGAAGGACAGGTGGTAGAAACCCGGGCGGTGAATGTCAAAACACCTGAAATTTTGACCGCACTTGAGGCTTTTCGCGGCGATATTTTACAAGTGCCCACCATGTTTTCTGCCTTGAAGCATAACGGCAAACCCCTTTATGAATACGCCCGTGCCAGCATTACGGTGGAGCGGGAAGCGCGCCCCATCACGATCTTTGAATTAAACTTCATTGAATACCACGCGCCGTATTTAACCCTCGAAGTGCATTGTTCCAAAGGCACTTACATTCGCACCCTGATCGATGATTTAGGCGAAGCCCTTGGTTGTGGCGCGCACGTCACCATGCTACGCCGCACGGCGGTGGCGGATTACCCGACGGAAAAAATGCTGGATTGGAATGCCTTGCAAACCTTGGCGGAACAACAGGATTTGGCAATATTGGATGCGCTTTTGTTGCCGATGGATACCGCCGTAGCAAAACTGCCCGCATTAACCTTAGATGAAAGCCAAACTCAAGGTGTCGGATTCGGGCAACGTCTAAAATTCGATAACCCGGCAAAATTACAAGGACAAGTGCGGTTGTTTTCTCACACAAATCGCTTTCTTGGCGTGGCAGTAATTGATGAGAATAATGTGATTCGACCACAGCGACTCGTGGTGTATTGATGAAAAAAAGTGCGGTGAAAATTCACCGCACTTTTGTTATTTGGTTTCTTGTGCAAGTTTTTCCAATTCCATTTTAATTTCAGCGACATTTTCTTTCGTAAAGAAATTATCGATATTCTTCCAAACGGTGTGGTAGCCATAAGGCGCCAGCTGCATTTCCCGTTTGGCTTCGTTTAAATCCCAGTTTTGGTACACAACCCTATACATCGCCACCACTAAACCGGTACGATCTGCGCCGTGATAACAATGTACTAACACAGGACCGTCTTTTTGATGTTGGTGAATTTGCCAAAGAATATCTGCAATTTCTTTTGTGTTTATTGCCCACGTAAGTAAAGGTGTGTTAATAAGCTTGATATTTTTGTGTCCGAACGCCTGTTTGTCATTATTACGATCAAAAAAGCGCAAATTGACGATCGTCTTAATGTTTAATTTGTCCAGTAGCGGTTCCGCCTGGCGATCTAATTGTTCGCTACGATAAAAATTCTCGTCAATGCGATACAGATTTTCTTGTTCACTGATCAGGGTCGCCCAATGTTCCGTATTGGCAGGCGGTTCAGCAGGTGGTGTTGTGCTGCAAGAAACCGCGCTTAGCACCGCCAAAGTGATAACGCTTTGTTTAATAATTGATTTCAGAGGTAAAGCGGAAATATTTTTTTGCATAAAAATCCTTAATTAAAGAAACTGAATTGCCGGAGGATAGCCGATGTGCAGCGCTAAAGTGCGGTCGGTTTTCAGCGTGTTTTTCCGATCCGCAATAAAAAAGCGGGAAGTCATCACTTTTTCGCCGTCATTCAGGAAAATTTCCACCACAGAACGATCAAAGAATATTTCTACATTTTGCAGCTTTTCAATATCACAAAACCGTTTGGCGTCAAATTTTTCCATAAGTTCCGTTTGTTCCGTTGCGCTGCGGTCTAGGCAAAGCACGCCGTTGTCATAAGACAGGGTGAGTTTTTGCCCTTTGGCGTTTTGGAAAAAATCAAGTTTGAAGGCTTGATTGTTTGCATTGAACTTCACATAAGCGCGATCCAAATGGGCGATTTCCGCCTGATTTTCCGCTTGATTTTCTAAGCTGAGCGCAGAAAGTGCGGTCAGATTTTCATACGTTTTTGCAATCGGGCGCTGATAGATTTTTGTCCCTGCCAAATGCAATTCCCGTGGCATGGTGAGCGTGGAATGCCATTTGAACGGATCCGTCGGGTAGGTTAAATCGGGCAAACCACACCAGCCGAACATGATGGTGCTTTCCGCGTTATTTAACCCTGCGAAGGTTTGTGGCGCATAGAAATCAAAGCCCTGATCCAACTCGGCAATATGTTCGGCGTGGAACGTTAAGCCTTCCAATTTGCCGATGGCATACACCGCATGATAGTTATTTTGGAACTGATGCGCTTCGCGATGTTTGCCTTGCGGCGACCAAATAAACACGTCTTTATCACCCAGTTTGAACAAATCCGGGCATTCCCACATGAACACATCGGCGTTGTCGAATGCCGGAATGGCGAGTTCGCCTAATAAGCGCGGTTCGCTCTCCAAATCATCCATTTCAAACAGAATGGCGGTGCCGGTGAGATTTTCACGTTGCGCACCGCATACAAAGCGGATTTTGCCATTTTCCGCGAGATACGGTTTCGGGTCACGAACGTGTTCCGTGTAGCCTTCAGAGGCTTGTTCAATTAAAGGGCGTTTGCTCAATAATTTCCCGTTAAGATCGAAGAACGCTAAATTTTGATAAGGCACACGTTGATTATCGCTTGGACGGCGTGTATTGCCCGTATAAAACATTGCCAATTTATCGCCGACTTTCAATGCGCCGCCGGAATAGCAGCCGTGGGATTCAAACAGTTCGCAGGGAATCAGATCATCGGCAGATTCGTAACGTTGAAAATCGCGGGTGATGAAATGTTTCCAGTGTTTCATGCCGTGTAGCGCGTCAAACGGGAACCATTGATAGAAAATGTGGAATTTTTCGCCATCGAAAATCAAGCCGTTCGGGTCGTTTAATAGACCTGTCGGCGGTGCGAGATGGTAGGTCGGGCGAAAATTCTTGTCGCTTTCGACAATCTGACGAATGGGTTCCAATTCGCCGGGTTCCGCCGCAAGAAGGCTTTTGTATTTACCGTTGTTGAAGATGTGCATGGTAACTCCGTAGGGTGCTGTTTGCTGCACCATTTTTTATCCTGATAACGGTGCAACAAGTTGCACCCTACCATTGAAATTCGATCATTTCCTTTTGATGGCGCGCGTCTCCTGACGCGTGCCGTCGAGTATATTTATCATTATTAGCACGCGTCAGGAGACGCGCGATATCGAATGTTTTTCTTGTAGGGGCTGGATCCTTCCGCCGGTTTATATGATAGAAATGCAGTCAAATACAGATTCCGCCTACCATTTAAACACGCTCATTTCGCCAAAAACGCCGCCAATTGTGCTTTGTTCGGTAGTGCCGACATGGCGCCTTTGGCAGTTGTTGCCAATGCGCCACAGGCATTGGCTTGGCGGATGATGTTCACCAAAACCTCGTGTTCATGCCAGTTTTCATGTTGTGATAAACCGGAGAGTAAACCGCCCACGAAGGCATCGCCTGCACCGGTGGTGTCAATCGGTTGTAGCGGTTTACCGGCGACAATATCGCGGGTTTGATTGAGGTGATAAAGGGCGCCGTCTTTGCCTAAAGTCACGATAATCAATTTTCCCGGATAAAGTGCGGTGATTTTTTCAAGCGCTTCGTCTAAGGTTTGGGTGTCGGTAAGCAATGTCAATTCTTCTTCCGAAAATTTCAACACATCCGCCAATGCCACCGCCTGCATGACCGTTTGTTTCATGTCTTCAAAACTCGCCCAGAGTGACTCGCGTAAATTCGGATCGAAAGAGAAAAAACCGCCTGCCGCTTTAATACGACGAATGGCTTCAAAAGTGGTTTCGCGGGAAGGATTATTGATTAAAGCAATGGAGCAGCAGTGCAACCATTCATGTGCCTGGAAGTTCGGCAAATCGGCGACCTGCAAAAACTGGTCCGCGCTTGGGTTTACCATAAAGGTGAAACTGCGCTCGCCGTTATCCAAGCCAACAACGACGGTTGACGTACGCTGTTGCGGATCGAGAATCATGTGGCTCGTTTGCACATTTTCCTGTTGCAGGGTTTGTTGCATAAATTCGCCCAAGGGATCTTTGCCCACGCGACCAATAAAAGCACTCTCGCCACCCAAGCGGGCAATACCTACCGCCACATTTGCCGGCGCACCGCCCGCACAACGTAAATAATGGTTTTCCCCGTCCGGAATTAAGTCCACCACGGCATCACCCAGCACCCAGATTTTTTGGTTCATACTTTTATCCTCATTTTAACGATAAAAATAACCGCACTTTATGGCAGGCATGAAAGTGCGGTTGTTTTTTGTGATGTTTTTATTTCACCGTCACCTTGGCGAACTTGCGTTTGCCTACTTGGTAAACGGCGGTGGAGGCGGTGATGATCAGTTTGGCGTCTTCTGCTTTTTCACCGTCAATTTTCACGCCGCCTTGCTGTACCATGCGATTGGCTTCAGACGTGGAGGCGACTAAGCCGGCTTCTTTTAGCAGGTTGGCAAGCCCGATTTCGCCTTCGAAGATGAATTCCGGCATGTCATCCGGCATGGCGCCTTTTTGGAAGCGGTTGATAAATTCTTGTTCCGCCGCGTCCGCATCGGCTTCATTGTGGAAGCGGGCGATGATTTCTTTCGCCAGTAGAATTTTTACATCACGCGGATTTTTGCCGTTTGCCACGTCCGCTTTCAATTGGGCGATTTCCGTTAACGGGCGGAAAGAAAGGAGGTTATACCAATCCCACATTAGATCATCGGAAATGGACATGATTTTACCGAACATTTCGCTCGGTGCGTCGGTCACGCCGATGTAATTACCAAGGGATTTGGACATTTTTTTCTCGCCGTCCAAGCCCACCAATAACGGCAGGGTAATTGCCACTTGCGGTTTTTGACCGGCGGATTTTTGTAATTCACGCCCCACCAATAAATTGAATTTTTGGTCGGTCCCGCCAAGTTCAACGTCGGCTTCCAAAGCAACGGAATCGTGCCCTTGCAGAAGCGGATAAATGAATTCGTGAATGGCGATCGGTTGGTTGTTGGAAAAGCGTTTTTTGAAATCATCACGTTCCAGCATACGGGCAACGGTGTAGTTACTCGCCAGACGAATCATACCTTCGGTGCCGAGTTTGCCGAGCCAGTCGGAGTTAAACACGATACGGGTTTTTTGCGGATCAAGAATTTTGAAGATTTGTTGTTTGTAAGTTTCCGCGTTACGCAATACGTCTTCACGGCTTAACGGCGGGCGGGTGGTGTTTTTGCCGGACGGATCGCCCACCATGCCGGTGAAGTCGCCGATGAGGAAAATCACTTCATGACCGAAATTTTGGAATTGACGTAACTTGTTAAGCACAACGGTATGACCTAAATGAATGTCCGGTGCGGTTGGGTCTGCACCGAGTTTCACGCGCAGTGGGCGATTTTCTTTAAGTTTTTCAATTAAATCCTGTTCGGAAAGAATTTCATCTACACCGCGCTTTAGTTCCGCGAGAACGGTATTCATATCAGTCATGTTACTTCCTAATGTTATTCAATTTACAGAAAGGCTACATTATAGAGATTATTCGACAAATTTGAACGTTTTTTCAGGCATTCGCTATAAAAAAAAGGTCGTATAAACGACCTTTTGCAAGAGTTTAGCTTTTACAGGATGCACCCTGTTTTTGTACCTTACCGAACTCGTTGTGCGCATCGGGTTTTGCCATATTGTTCGGCGCGCCTTTTTGCACCGGATATTTGGAATCCATTTGCCAGGCGTTCCAACCGCCGTCATACACATAAGCATTTTTCCAACCAAGCATTTGCGTCATGAACCAAGGCACGCTGGCGCGCCAGCCCGTACCGCAATAAAACGCCAGATGATCATGTTGATTGATGCCTTGTTGTTTCCATAAGGCGACCATTTCTAACGGGTTGCGTAAGGTATTATCCGGATCGTAATAATCCGCCAGATTGGATGAATTGGTGCCGGCAAATCCCCAAATGGCGCCTTGCGGTTCGCCTTTGCCCGGAATGTAGTCGTAACCGCTGACTTTTCCGATATATTCATCCCATGCGCGGTTGCTGATGAGTTTTAAGCCGTTTTCTTTTTGCGCTTTAATGACATCATCAGGCATGGAAATATTGATTTCGGGATGTTGAGGAATGGTTGCGCCGAAACTTTCCACCGGCGTCGGGATATTAACTTGGGTTTCGGTCGGTAAATTCGCATCTACCCAACCGGTCAAACCGCCGTTTAAGAAACGGACATCTTCCACGCCCGCCCATTTTAATGCCCACAGGACACGTAAGGCGGCAAGTTGGTTTTCCGAATACAACACAATGGTTTTATCTTTGCTGATGCCATTTTTGATCAGGTTTTGTTCAATGACTTTCGGATCGGATAAATTCCACACGGGATCGTTCTCAATCCAGTCCGTATTGAAATGGTATGCGCCGACAATGTGTTGCATATAGGATTTCGCGTTTGCCAAATCGCCCCAGGAGACTTCAAACACCATAAATTTATCGTTAGCGTAAGTTTCCGCCGCTTCGCCCTGCATGACGGCATTCAGCCATTGTGGTGAAACGCTTAATTGGTAGTTCGGGAAGGCTTCCAGCGGGTAATCCGCATTGGCGTAATTGACAAAATCTTTGAAGATTTTCACTTTATAGCCTTTGGCGGCAAATTCCGCGCTGATGCGTTGTAAATCCTCTAAATTGCTGTCGTAAAAAACAACAGTTTTCTCTTTGCTGATGCCTTTGTCTTTGGCAAAACTGTCAAATTTATCATCGGCGATATAATCCAGCCACGCGGTGGTAAATTGAATCGCGCCTTTAATATGTCCGCCTTTGGTGGCGTTTTTGTCTTTAAAACCGTTGTATAAGCTGTCGTGGCGCGTATCCACAATCACATAGTCGGTGTTATCAAGATTTTTGAGCAGTTCGTCCGTGCTGATTTCGGTGACCTTGTTTTGATCGCAGGCGCTCAGTAACGCCAGACTGCCAACCAATAAGGCAAGTTTTGTTTTCTTTATCATGATGTTCTCCTTGAAGATTAGGTGCGACATTGCGTTGTCTTGAAAATAAAAGTGCTAAGCCAAACGCCCACTAAAATTGCCGCCGTGGCGATCCAGCCTTGTGCGGAAAAATAGGCGGTGGCGACCAGGGAATTGGTGACGGTACAACCGCCGGCAAGTCCTGCGCCGATCCCCATCACGACACCGCCGAGTAAGCGGCGTAACAGCATTTCCGGCGCAGGCAGGGTTAATTTAAAATCCGAACACAGTTTGGCGCCGGCAAAGGAACCGATAAGGATGCCGATGACAAATAAGCTTCCCCAGTTCAGATAACGTTGCTGACCGGTGACAATATATTGCACCACATTGGCGGAAGGCACGGCGATACCAAAACCATAGTTACGTCCCGTTTGCGCGCTGAAATACCAAGCGGCAATACCGAGCAAACCGATCAGCACCGCACCCAAAAAGAGCGGTAAGTTTTTGACGCGTTTTGTCGGATCCTGAAATTGATAGCGGGGATGACGTAATTGATTGATAAACAATGCTAAGGCGATAAGGCACAGTAAAATCACGCCATACCAAGGGTTGATTTGCCATGTGGCATACAGGCTATCCTGCATTAAATGTTGTTGTAACCAGGGACCAAACCAATGTTTTAATATGCCGCTTTGCATGGACGCCATAGTTAAGCAGAAACTGAACAATGCCAGCCATGCGCCGACAAGTCCTTCTCCGCTACGAAACCAAGTGCCGCTACCGCAACAACCTGACGCCGCCATGCCTAAGCCAAACAGTAAACCGCCGAAAATCGTGGCGGATAAAGAAAATTCACCACGGGGTAATTCAATGATGCCGTAAGCCTGTAGCGTAAAAAATCCGACGGATTGAATCGCGACGGCAATAAAAAGTGCGGTCGGAAATCGTAGAGTTTTTTGTGTGAAGATATTCCGAAAGCCGGAAACAAAACAGAATTGCGAGCGTTGTAGGAGTATGCCGAACAGCATACCGATAATAAGACCACTTAGCATAGATTAAACCTTAATACGTATGAAAGGCGTTCATTAAAGCATAAATTTTAAAGAAGAAAAAATAATTTTCCGTGAATTTTTTAAGCGGATCACAAAAGTAGCTTATGTGTTTGCGGAAGATTCGATTTTTTGCCCCGTAAATTTCAGACAAAAAAAACGCCTCTTTTGTGGGGGAGGAGGCGTTAAATGTTGGAGTGATTATCTATTATTGTTTGAATGTTGTAAATGATAATTGTTCTCAAAAATAAAGTCAAGCACTTTAATGAAAATAATTATCAAATAAATGGCAATTCAAACTTAGTCCGGTTTAAACGGCACGACTTTGGTCAGATTAAGTGCGGTAGGAATGCCTTGTGTTTTTTCAAACTCGGCGGCGTAAGCATAGGCTTCCACGCCTTCTTTCAGCGCTTGGCGGAGCAATTCGTCGTATTTGGCGTCAATGTGCTTGGCAATTTGGAAATGATCAAACCCATCATGCAGCCCGCAGAAGAAAATCACCGCACGATGTCCCTGTTTCTTCATGGCAATCAATTCACGTAAATGTTTTTGCCCGCGCGTAGTGATGGCATCGGGAAACATCCCGAGTTTTTTGTCGTTATCCACATAAGTGATGGATTTTACTTCCACATAGCAATCGGGCAGATCTTTGCCTTTCAGCAAGAAATCAATGCGGCTGTTTTCTTCGCCGTATTTCACTTCCGGATAGATTTCGTCATACATGGCAAGTTCAACGATTTGCTTTTTTTGTAACGCATCAAAGGTGAGTTGGTTGGAACGATGGGTGTTGATACAAACCAAATTGCCGTTTGCCAATTGGGTCAGTTCCCAGGAGCTTGGGTATTTGCGCGTGGTGCTGTCGGAGGTGGAGTACCACAGGGTATCGCCTTCCGAGCCGCAACCGATCATGGCGCCGGTGTTGGCGCAGTGCAGGGTAGTAATGTCTCCGTTCGGCAGTTGTACATCGGCGAGAAAACGTTTGTAACGACGAATTAAGGTGGCGGATTGGAGTGATGGTAATTGCATAGTGTTGACCTTTGAAGATAAAAGTGCGGTTAAATTTTTTCGTGTTTTTTCGCGCGCTAAGATAGCAAAGCGGGCGATGAATTTCTAATTTTTTGTATGTTGACACAAATTGCAATCAGGATCACATATCGCATAAAAAGCCGAAAAACTTTTTCAGTTTTTGACCGAACAATGATAGAGTTAGCCACAGTCTGACTTTTAAAAAATAGTCATTTCGGGTGGGTATTTTTACCCAAATTATTAATCAATCAAAGGGAATCATTATGTTAATTGGTGTACCTAGAGAACTGCTTGATAATGAAAGTCGCGTGGCGGCAACGCCGAAGACGGTTCAGCAAATTTTGAAGCTTGGCTTTGAAGTGATTGTTGAACATGATGCGGGTTTTAAAGCAAGCTTTGAGGATCAGGCATTTGCGGCAGCCGGCGCGAAAATCGGCGATGCGGCACAGGTTTGGAACGCGGACATAATTTTTAAAGTCAACGCGCCGACCGATGATGAAATTGCCTTAATGAAAGAGGGTGCGACCTTGGTCAGCTTTATTTGGCCTGCGCAAAATCCGCAATTAATGGAAAAACTCTCCGCGAAAAAAATCAATGTGTTGGCAATGGATGCCGTGCCGCGTATTTCACGGGCACAAGCGCTTGATGCGTTAAGCTCCATGGCGAATATTGCCGGTTACCGCGCGGTGGTGGAAGCCGCTCATGAATTCGGTAGCTTCTTCACCGGACAAATTACCGCCGCAGGTAAAGTCCCGCCGGCGAAAGTGTTGGTGATTGGTGCGGGCGTTGCGGGTCTTGCGGCGATTGGTGCGGCAAACAGCCTCGGCGCCATTGTGCGTGCTTTTGACTCCCGTCCGGAAGTGAAAGAGCAGGTTGAAAGTATGGGCGCCAGCTTCCTTGAAATTGATTTCAAAGAAGAAGGCGGCAGCGGCGACGGTTATGCGAAAGTGATGTCCGATGAGTTCAATCGTCGCGCGTTGGAGCTTTACGCCGAACAAGCGAAAGAAGTGGATATTATCATCACTACCGCGTTAATTCCGGGCAAACCGGCACCACGCTTGATCACCAAAGAAATGGTGGCATCCATGAAACCGGGCAGCGTGATCGTGGATTTGGCGGCAGCCACCGGCGGTAACTGTGAACTCAGCAAAGCAGGCGAAGTGGTGGTTACCGACAATCAAGTAAAAATCATCGGTTACACCGATTTACCAAGCCGCTTACCAACCCAATCCTCCCAACTCTATGGCACCAACCTTGTCAACTTATTGAAATTACTTTGCAAAAACAAAGACGGTCAAATCGACATCAATTTTGACGACGTGGTATTACGCGGGGTTACCGTGATTCGTGACGGCGAAATTACTTGGCCGGCACCACCGATTCAGGTTTCCGCTCAACCGCAACAAGCTAAAGCGGCAGCAAGTGCGGTCAAAAAAGAAGATGAAAAACCGGCAGATCCGCGTAAGAAATACGGGATTATGGCGGTGGTCGGTATTCTGTTCCTGTGGCTCACTTCTATTGCGCCGGCAGCTTTCTTATCACATTTAACCGTGTTCGTGTTGGCTTGTGTGGTGGGTTATTACGTGGTCTGGAATGTCAGCCATGCGTTACACACGCCGCTAATGGCGGTCACCAACGCCATTTCGGGGATTATCATTGTGGGCGCTTTATTGCAAATTTCACAAGGTAATCCTTTTATCAGCGTGTTGGCGTTTATTGCGATTTTAGTGGCAAGCATCAACATTTTCGGTGGCTTCCGCGTCACCCAACGTATGCTTTCTATGTTTAGAAAAGGCTAAGGAGAAAACGATGTCAGAAGGTTTAGTACAAGCTGCATATATTGTGGCAGCGTTGCTCTTTATCATGAGCTTAGCCGGTCTTTCCAAACATGAAACCGCCAAAGCGGGCTGCTGGTACGGCATTATTGGGATGGGTATTGCGCTCATCGCCACGATTTTCGGACCAAAATCCGAAGGCACCTTGTGGATCATCATTGCGATGGTGATCGGCGGCGTTATCGGTATTCAACGTGCATTAAAAGTGGAAATGACCGAAATGCCGGAATTGGTGGCGATCTTACACAGCTTTGTGGGTTTGGCTGCCGTATTGGTTGGCTATAACAGCTACGGTTTGCACGATATTCCGACCATGCCGGGCGGTTTAAACGATGCCGAGCAGGTAAAATTCCTTGCGGAACAAGCGGCGCTTGCCAACGTGCATAACGTGGAAGTGTTCCTTGGTATCTTTATCGGTGCGGTAACCTTCACCGGTTCCGTGGTGGCATTCGGCAAATTAAGCGGGAAAATCAATTCCAAAGCCTTAATGTTGCCGCATCGTCATAAATTAAATTTAGCGGCGCTTGTGGTTTCCACGTTATTAATGGTGGCGTTCCTGAACAATCCGGATAATATCTTCCCGGTATTAATCATGACCGTTATCGCACTTGCTTTCGGCTGGCACTTGGTGGCATCCATTGGCGGTGCGGATATGCCGGTGGTAGTTTCCATGTTGAACTCCTATTCCGGTTGGGCGGCTGCGGCGGCAGGTTTCATGCTAAGCAACGACTTGTTAATCGTCACGGGTGCGCTCGTGGGGTCTTCCGGTGCGATCCTTTCCTACATCATGTGTAAAGCCATGAACCGCTCCTTCATCAGTGTTATCGCAGGCGGTTTTGGGAATGACGTACAGGTTTCTTCCGATGCGGAACAAGGCGAACACCGTGAAACCAGCGCAGAAGAAGTGGCGGAATTATTGAAAAATTCCGGTTCTGTGATCATCACGCCGGGATACGGCATGGCGGTTGCACAAGCCCAATATCCGGTAGCGGAAATTACGCAAAAATTACGTGAACGTGGCGTCAACGTGCGTTTCGGTATCCACCCGGTTGCCGGACGTTTACCCGGCCACATGAATGTGTTATTAGCGGAAGCGAAAGTGCCTTACGATATCGTATTGGAAATGGATGAAATCAACGACGATTTCGCCGACACTGACACCGTCTTAGTTATCGGCGCCAATGACACCGTTAACCCGGCGGCAATGGACGATCCGCACAGCCCAATCGCCGGTATGCCGGTGTTAGAAGTCTGGAAGGCCGCTAACGTAGTGGTATTTAAACGTTCAATGAATACTGGTTACGCGGGCGTACAAAATCCGCTCTTCTTCAAAGAAAACACCCAAATGCTATTCGGCGATGCCAAAGAGCGTGTGGATGACATTTTAAAAGCGTTGTAATTTTTTTACATTGCAATATAAAGATAAAAAGTGCGGTGATTTTTCACCGCACTTTTTTATGCGGTTATTCACCTTTCGGAAATAAAATTTTGCGATCCTCCTCCCAAATCAGTCTTATACAGTATAGTTTTCATTTTCTTTTATGTGTATATTTATCCAGTGAATAACTGGAGTGAATAAACATGGATAATATTCAACTTTTTGAACAGAAACAGGTGCGTTCCCATTGGGACGAAGAACAGGAACAATGGTATTTTTCGATTGTGGATGTGGTCGGCATCTTAACAGACAGCCCAAGCCCGAGGAAATATTGGAGTGTCTTGAAAACCCGCTTAAAGAAAGAAGGAAACGAGGTGACTACAATTTGTAGTCAACTGAAAATGCAATCTTCTGATGGGAAATATTACAAGACGGATGTTGTTCATTAGCGTTTAAGCAAAAGCACAGACATTTATGTAGCAAATGCACAAAGCGGTTGCTGAGCCTGTCGAAGCATTAGTCTTGTGCTTAAATTACTCATCCTTCGACAGTGGTTCGACAGGCTCTCCAACCGTCTCAGGAACCGTAATTTCAGCTTTGTGCAATAGCTACATAGTACCGAAAAGTGCGGTGATTTTTCACCGCACTTTTTGTTTGCGAAGAAATTGATTTCGGCTAATGAATCCTTAGCACAATAAGGCTATAATCGTGCTGTTCATTTATAAAAAAGGAGCGAAAAATGACAAATCAAGCTGTGCACGGTGTGCAAGATGAAATCACTGCGGATAATATTCGATTGACGCAATACAGCCATGGAGCAGGGTGCGGTTGTAAAATTTCACCTAAGGTATTAGAGAGTATTCTGCATTCAAAAATGGAAAAATTTATTGATCCGAATTTATTGGTCGGTAATGAAACCAAAGATGATGCGGCAGTATATGATATTGGCAACGGTATCGGGATTATCAGCACGACAGACTTTTTTATGCCGATTGTAGATGATCCTTTTGATTTTGGACGCATTGCGGCAACCAACGCCATCAGCGATATTTTTGCTATGGGCGGTAAGCCGATCATGGCGATCGCCGTGTTAGGGTTCCCGATTACTAAATTACCCGCAGAGGTTGCCCAACGCATTGTTGACGGCGGCCGTTTCGCTTGTCAGGAAGCGGGCATTGCCCTTGCCGGCGGACATTCCATTGATTCGCCTGAACCGATTTTTGGCTTGGCGGTGACCGGCATTATCGACACGGAAAAAGTCAAACGGAACGCTTCCGCAGAAGCCGGTTGCAACCTGTATTTAACCAAACCGCTGGGCATCGGCGTATTAACCACGGCGGAAAAACAAGGCAAATTAAAACCGGAACACAAAGGCTTGGCAACCAAATGGATGTGCCAAATGAATCTAGTGGGAAGCCAATTTTCAAACATTGACGGGGTAACCGCCATGACCGACGTAACCGGTTTCGGCTTGTTAGGGCATTTAACGGAAATTTGCGAAGGCTCCGATTTGAATGCCGAAGTGGATTTTGCCAACATTAAAACCCTGGACGGCGTGTATGATTATATCGCGCAAGGTTGCATCCCGGGCGGCACCAATCGCAATTTCGACAGCTACGGACACAAAATCGCGCCGGTGACCGATTTGCAAAAAGCCGTCTTATGCGACCCGCAAACCTCCGGCGGCTTGCTTATCGCCGTCAAACCGGAAGCGGAAAGCGAGGTCTTTGCCGTTGCTCAGAAAGCCGGTGTGGCGCTTTATCCTGTCGGCAGATTAATTGAACGACAAGCGACGCCGGAATTTATTGTGGTGAAATAGCCCTCATCGTTTAACTTTTCGCATTTAAAGTGCGGTCAATTTTCTTGGTGTTTTTCAAATAAAAAAACGTTGAGAAAAACGACCGCACTTTGTTTTAGAGATGTTAATAAATTCAATGAGACCTGTGATCTCTATCACGATTCCAAGATTCTTCAGCCTATTTAATTGACAAGCCAATTCCTGCAAGCATTTAATACATAAGTAAATTCAATAAGCCAAGCTGGAAGGATGTAAAAATGGCAAAACTGGAAGTGAAAAATATCACGAAAAAATTCGGTGATTTTTATGCGGCGAATAACATTACGTTTACCGCAGAAGAAGGGGAGTTCGTTACCTTACTTGGTCCGAGCGGTTGTGGTAAGACCTCATTGTTGAAATTGATTGCGGGGTTTCATATTGCCGATGAAGGGGAGATTCTCATCGGCGGCAAAAACGTCAATGAGGTGCCGCCGGAAAAACGCAATACCGCCATGTGTTTCCAATCTTATGCACTCTTTCCCCATCTCAACGTCTCCCATAATATCTGCTACGGTTTAAAGCAACGTAAAATTGATATTGAAGAACAAAAACAACGGCTGAATTTGGCGCTAAAGCAAATGGATTTGGATTTTCATAAATTGAAATTACCAAGCGAATTGTCCGGCGGTCAGCAGCAACGGGTCGCATTGGCGCGTGCAATGGTTACCCGCCCGGATGTGATTTTGTTTGATGAACCGTTATCCAATCTGGATGCGAAATTACGCGAAAGCGTGCGTTTTGAAATTAAACAGCTTTCCAAACAATATCACCTCACCAGCATTTATGTGACCCACGATCAGGCGGAAGCCTTGACCATGTCCGATAAAATCATTGTGTTGAATAAAGGGGCGATTGAACAAATCGGTTCGCCGCAGGAAATTTATCACCAGCCGAAAAATCGTTTTGTCGCAGACTTTATCGGCATTGCCAACATTGCCGAGGCACGGGTTGAATCCATCGATGAAAATCTGTATTCCGTCAAATCGATTTTCGGTGATTTCACGGTATTTTCTGCAAAACCGCCTGAATCCGAACACATTTATATTTGTTTCCGTCCGGAAGATATTGAATTGCTGCCGAATGCGCATAAGCACGCAGAAAATCAAATAACCATAGATATTACCAACACCGCGTTTATGGGCAATATCACAGAAGTGCAGGGCATGGTGCAACGGGACGGCGAAGAGAAAAAATTACGCCTGCAGTTAACGAAATGCCCGAATTTAAGCGATACGCTGACGTTTACGGTTCCTCGTAATGCCATTAAATTCTTGGAGTCGGTAAAATGAAAAATCTCAAAAATGATTTAAAAGCCTGGCTGCTGTTATGCAGCGGTTTGGGCACGATCCTGTTTTTAATGGGATCCACCTTCTATATTGTTGTGTCGCAGAGCCTTGGCTTATATAGCATGGCGGGCGAGGAAAGCCAATTCAGTCTGGAATATTGGCAAACCGTATTAAGTAGTCCGGTGTTTCAAAAGTCCTATATTTATTCTGTGAAAGTGTCATTGCTTGGGGCGATTTTTTCCATTATCGTGGCTTACCCCATCGCCATGTGGTTGCGTAAAAAATTGCCGGCAAAAGTCACCATCATCACCATTCTGCGCGCACCGATGCTGGTGCCCGGCTTGGTTGCCGCATTTTTGTTCGTCAACATGATTTCTTATCACGGCATTTTAAATGAAGTTTTTGTTTATTTGGGCATCTGGGACGAACCGCGTACGTTGCAAAATGACGAATTCGGCTGGGGCGTGGTGATTTTGCAAATGTGGAAAAATATTCCTTTTGCCTTAATTTTGATCGGCGGTGCGGTAAATTCGCTAAAAACCGATTTATTGGATGCGGCGGCAAATTTAGGTTCGACGCCGTGGCAACGATTTCGCTATGTAATCTTCCCGCTGACACTCGGTGCCGTGCAAGTTTCCTTTATTTTGATTTTCATCGGCGCGCTGGGCGATTTTGCCTTTTACAGTATTGCCGGTCCGCGCAGCACCTATTCCTTGGCGCGTTTAATGCAAATGTCCGCTTATGAATTTGAAGAATGGAATCAAAGTGCGGTAATGGCGTTAACGATCATGCTGACTTCCGCCTTTTTCACGATTTTGGTGTCGTTGCTGATTAAGCCGTTGGCGGTAAAACGGGGAGAAGTCAAATGAATAGCAGTGCACAAATTACGACCAAAAACGGTCGATTAATCGCCCGCATTTCTCTCATCTTTTTTATCCTTGCGAATTTTATCTGGTTATTTTTGCCGTTTTTGATGGCTGGCTTGTGGTCGTTGGTGGATCCGTCGAAGCCTTGGAGCTATCCCGACATTTTCCCGCAATCCTTGTCTTTTGAACGCTGGAGAATCGTGTGGGAGACCACCTCGCTATCGGAGGCGATGTTCAATAGTTACACCATTGCGCCGACGGTTTCGCTGATTACCATCTTGCTTTCACTACCCACCGCCTATGCTTTCGGGCGCATGGAATTCCGCGGGAAAAAACTGGCGGAGTTGCTGACGTTAATTCCATTGGTGATTCCGGGCATGATTATCGCGTTGTTCTTCAGCCGTATGCTGTTGGATTTGAACATCAACAATCCGTTTATCGGCATTGTTATCGGGCATGTGGTGCTCACGCTGCCTTACGCCATTCGGATTTTGTCGGCGGGATTTTCTTCCGTGCCGCAGGATTTGATTGAGGCGAGCCGCGATCTTGGCGCGTCTAAATTGACCGTGTTTAAAGACGTGTATATGCCGATGCTTAAACCCAGCTTTTTGGCATCCATTATTTTCTGTCTGGTGAAAAGTATTGAAGAATTTGCCATTTCATTTGTTATCGGCTCGCCGGATTTCATCACCGTGCCGACCATTTTATATTCTTTCCTCGGTTATTCCTTTATTCGCCCGAATGCCGCCGTGGTATCCATTATTCTATTGGTGCCGAACATTATTTTAATGATGATTATCGAAAAACTGCTCAAAGGTAATTATCTCTCTCAATCCACAGGAAAAGCATAATTTTAATAAGGAGAATCTTATGCAAAAAAATATTCGTAAACTTGTTTCTATCGGCTTAACCGCCGCCGCATTCGCCGTAACCAATTTTGCGCTGGCTGCAACGGATTTAAGCGGTAAATCCTGGAGCGAAATTGAAGCGCTGGCTAAAAAAGAAGGCAAAGTGACTGTCAGCGTATGGTATTTGCAGCCGCAGTTTCGCAATTTCGTGAAAGAATTTGAAAGCCAATACGGCATTAAAGTCAAAGTGCCGGAAGGCACCATGGACGGCAATATCAACAAACTGATTGCCGAGAAAAATCTGGAAACCGGCAAAATGGACGTGGTGGTGCTGAACGCGGATCGCCTGAGTAACGTAGCGAAAAACGACACTCTCACTAAGCTGAATCAGTTACCGAATTTCGATAAATTAAATCATCATTTGCAAGGCGTTGATCTGGGCGATGTGGCGGTGGGGTATTGGGGCAACCAAACCGGCTTGGCTTATGATCCGCTGCGTATCAAAGAAGAGGAATTGCCGCAATCCTGGCAGGAGATGGAAAACTATATTGATAAAAATCCGAAAAAATTCGGCTATTCCGACCCGAACGGCGGCAGCTCCGGCAACGCTTTCATTCAGCGCGCTTTAGTTTATATCAACGGCGACTACGATTATCGCACCGACAAAATTGATGAAGGGCAAATTGCGAACTGGAAGAAAACCTGGGATTGGTTCAGCGGCAAAAAAGATTTGCTGATTCGCACCGCCTCCAATGCGGACAGTTTAACCCGCTTAAATGACGGCGAATTGGTGATTGTTTCCGCTTGGCAGGATCATTTGTTCAGCCTGCAAAAACAAGGCGCAATCACCGACCGCTTAAAATTCTACATTCCGAAATTCGGTATGCCGGGCGGCGGTAATGTGATGACGGTGGCGAAAAATGCGCCGAACCCTGCGGCATCTTTAGTGTTTGTCCACTGGATTACGTCCCCTGAAGTGCAACAAAAATTAAGCCAGGAATTTGGGGTTCGCCCGTTGGATAGTCAATCCGGCTTAAAAGACACCCTTTTCTTCTCCGCCCCATGGCGTAAAGCGGAAATGGAATCTTTCACCAAAGAAGTGATTTCACGTTAAGGGGAGCGGGTCTCATTACAATATCGGCACGTTTTTCTAAGACGTGCCTTTCATCTAAAAAGTGCGGTCCTTTTTCCACGTGTTTTTTGATATGAAAAACGTTGTGAAAAAGGACCGCACTTTTTTCCAACCTAGTGCTGTAACGTCTCAAAAATCTTTTCTGCCAGCGCTTTTGAAATGCCGGGGACGGAGGCGATTTCGTCGAGGGTGGCGTTTTTGACGCCTTGCAAGCCGCCGAGGTATTTCAGCAGGGCTTGGCGGCGTTTGGCGCCGACCCCTTCAATGCTTTCCAAACCGCTTTGAGTGAAATGTTGTTGGCGTTTTTTGCGGTGTCCGCTGATGGCGTGATTGTGGCTTTCGTCGCGGATATGCTGAATCAAATGAAGTGCGAGGCTGTCCACCGGCAAATGCAATTCTTTGTCCCATTTGCTCAAAATCAGGGTTTCCAAACCGGCACGACGATCCACGCCTTTGGCAACACCGATTAAGTGCGGTCGGTTTTTGTTCCATTTTACGTTGAGGTTTTCGAACACCTGCAACGCGCGGTTGAGTTGCCCCTTGCCGCCGTCGATAAAAATAATGTCGGGAATTTTGTCGTCTTCCAGATCTTTGTCATAGCGTTTTAACAGGGCTTGTTCCATGGCGGCGTAATCGTCGCCCTTGGTAATGCCGCTGATGTTGAAACGGCGGTAATCGGATTTCAGCGGTCCGTCCTGGTTAAAAACTACACAGGATGCGATGGTTTGTTCGCCCATGGTGTGGCTGATGTCGAAACATTCCATGCGTTTGATGGCATCGATGCCGAGTAATTCCTGTAGTGCGACGTAGCGATCGTGCTGTAATGTGGATTGTTTTAATTTGGTGACTAACGCCGCCTTGGCGTTCATTTGCGCCAGTTGCAAATATTTGCTTTTATCGCCTTTGGCATGATCCTGAATGCTGACTTTGCGTCCCGCTTGGTCACTGAGCAAGGTTTCCAAATCGGCTTTTTCGTCCAGTTTTTGATCTACGATGATGGTGTTCGGAATGGTTCTGCCTTGGTGCGCCTGCAAATAAAATTGCCCTACAAAGGTTTCCGTGAGTTCCGCCAGGTTGGTATTGCTCGGTACTTTCGGGAAATAGCTGCGATTGCCCAAAATCTTACCCTGACGAATAAACAACACCTGCACGCAAGCCACGCCGAGTTGGTAGGCGATAGCGATAATGTCAATGTCGTCGTGGCGATCGTTGGCGACAAATTGTTTTTCAATTACTGCCCGCACCGCCTGAATTTGATCGCGAATGCGCGCCGCTTCTTCAAAATTCAGTTGCTGACTTGCCTGTTCCATTTGTTGCACCAAATGATCCAACACCTGCTGATCTTTTCCCTGTAAAAACAAGCGGGCAAAATTGACCTGTTGCGCATAGGCTTCATCGGTTACGTAGCCCTTTACGCAAGGCGCCAGACAACGCCCGATTTGATATTGCAAACAAGGGCGCGAACGGTTGTTATACACCGAATTTTCACATTGTCGAATGGGGAACAGTTTTTGCAATAAGGACAAGGTTTCACGCACCGCACCGGCATTCGGGTAGGGACCGAAATATTCCCCTTGGATTTTTTTCGAACCGCGATAAGCGGTAATGCGCGGGTGGGTTTCTTTGGTTAATAAAATGTACGGATAGGATTTATCATCGCGCAACAGCACGTTATAGCGCGGCTGATAGGTTTTGATGTAATTGTGCTCAAGAAGCAAGGCTTCCGTTTCCGACGTGGTAATGGTGGTTTCGATATGCTGAATCGACGCCACCAGCGCTTCCGTTTTTTTGCTGCTTAACTGCTTGCGAAAATAACTGGATAAGCGTTTTTTCAGATCTTTCGCCTTACCCACATAAATCACCGTATTTTTATCGTCATACATACGATAAACACCCGGTAAGTGCGGTACGTTGGCGAGGAATTTTTTGGCGTCGAAAGTCATAATGAATGATTAAGTCGGTTTTATATTGAAATGATTTTAAAGCATTATGGTCGTTACATCTTTAAAAAATCTTTGATAGCGCATGCTTCCCGGCGTGTGCCGGTCATTATGTTTATCGATTTTTGGCACGCGTTAGGAAACCACTGCTGTTTGAAACATTGTAATATATTGATATTTCAGAAGTATCTTGCCTTCCCCCGTTTACGGGGGGAAGGTGCCCGAAGGGCGGAAGGGGGGAATTTATCTCGAT
>JACAWG010000055.1:52120-74778 GCA_017160915.1 Aggregatibacter actinomycetemcomitans | reverse complement strand
CCCCCCTCAGGGCTTCGCCCAGCTCCCCCCGTAAACGAGGGGAGTCAAGTTTTTCTTTTTTATTAAATAGTTACAATGTTTCGAATAGCTGTGGTTAGGAAACGCGTGTCGGCGGAGATTTGTGATTCCTGATAACGGCGGAAGCGTAAATGGCTTAATTTCATTGATAAACGAATTATTTTCTCCGTTAATTCCGTCTGTCAAATCTCCTCAAATCTCCTCAAATCTCCCCAGCCCCTCTTTTCTAAAGAGGGGAGAGATGTGTGTTAATGAGATTTCTTCGTCAAAATCGACCGCACTTTTTCCAGATCTTCGGCGGTGTCCACCCCTACGGCAGGCACGGCTTTAGCGAGTTCCACATGGATTTTTTCGCCATGCCAAAGCACGCGTAATTGTTCCAGTTTTTCGATGTGTTCTAGCGCGGTCGGCTGCCATTGCACATATTGTTTAATGAAACCGGCGCGGTAAGCGTAAATGCCGATGTGACGTAAATATTCGGTGTTCAGCCGTAACTTTGCCACATCGTCCATTTGCGCGAATTGATCGCGATCCCAGGGAATTACGGCGCGGGAGAAATAAAGCACATAGCCGTTTTTGTCGGTCAGCACTTTTACCACGTTGGGATTAAACAACTCTTCCGCGTCATCAATTTTTACCGCAAGGCTCGCCATGTTCACGGGGTATTTTGCCAGGTTTTCCGCCACTTGTTTCACGATAACGGGCGGGATAAGCGGTTCGTCGCCTTGAATGTTGACGATAATTTCATCGTCGGGCAGTGCCAGTTTTTCCACCACTTCCGCCAGGCGTTCGGTGCCGGAATTGTGGCTTTCGGCGGTCATGCACACTTCCGCTCCGAAATTTTCGGCGGCGGCAGCGACCAATTCGTTATCGGTGGCGATAATGACGCGATCGGCGCCCGATTGTTTGGCTTGTTCAAAAACGAGTTGAATCATCGGTTTGCCGGCAATGTCGGCTAAAGGCTTGCCCGGTAGGCGGCTGGAGGCGTAACGGGCGGGAATGATCACGGTGAATTGTGTCATATTAATTATCCTGTTCTTGATTTAACGGCTGTGCCTGTTCCGTCAGTAATACGGGAATGCCGTTTTTAATCGGGTAGGCGATTTTTTCAAAACGGCAGATTAAACGTTGATGTTGCTCATCGTATTCCAAACGTCCGTGACAGCTTGGGCATGCCACGATTTCTAATAATTTTCCATTCATTATGCTGCTCTCGATTTGTTGCTATTTTTGACCGCACTTTTGCACGATCTTTTGAATCAATTGGCGGGCTTTTTCTCCGTGAATTTCCGTCGTTACCGGCACATACCACCAGTTTTTCTGTGCAAATGCAAGGCATTTCACCGCGTCTTTTTCCGTCATCAGAAGCGGTTGATTTTTATCGAATTGATTGAATAAATCTGCGCTGAAACGTTGGTGATCCTGAAAGGCTTGGGTTGCGGTTAGGGTAATGCCGTGCTGTTGCAACATGGCAAAAAAGCGCGGCGGATTACCGATGCCGGCAATGGCGGTCGCCTGCGAAAATTCCGCCAGCGGGCGCTGTGCTAGGCTGACTAAATTGACGGCGTATTGCGGCTGCAATGTCATCACTGCGTCGCTGTATTGGTTTTCCGCACCGTTGGTGATGATGAAATCGACGGATTTTAAACGGCTTGGCAACTCGCGCAATGGTCCGGCAGGCAATAAGAAACCGTTGCCGAGACCACGTTGTGCGTCCATGATGACGACTTCGATATCCCGTTGTAATTTGTAATGTTGCAAGCCGTCATCGCTGATAATGACATCACATTGGGCGTGTTCTAACAGGCATTCAACGGCTTGTTGCCGATTGGGCGAGATACAAACGGGGGCTTGGGTGCGGGTGGCGATTAAAACGGGTTCATCGCCGGCTTCCACGGGATCGCTGGTGGGAGTAACCAACATAGGATATTGTTTGGCTTGGCTGCCGTAACCCCGTGAAATCACGCCGACTTTTAAACCGCACTTGGTGAGTTCCTGTACCAACCAAATCACTGCCGGTGTTTTTCCGTTACCGCCGACGGAAAGATTGCCGACGATCACCACGGGAACCGGCGCACGATAAGATTTCAGCAAATTAAAACGAAAGAGCGCGTGGCGAATGGCGGTAATCAGCCAAAATAATAAGGAGAAAGGGCAGAGTAGCCATGTGATCCACGAGCGGGAATACCAAAACTGCATACCTTCTCCTTACGCGTTAATTCACTTATTGACTGAATTGCATACTGTGCAATTGTTTGTAAGCGCCACCTTGTGCCAACAAGGCTTGATGATTGCCGCGTTCTTTAATCTGTCCGTGTTCGATGACTAAAATTTCATCGGCTTTTTCGATGGTGGATAAACGATGGGCGATCACCAAAACCGTACGATCTTTTTGGATTTCTTCCAATGCCGCTTGAATAGCGCGTTCGGATTCCGTATCCAAGGCGGAAGTTGCTTCGTCTAAAATCAATACCGGTGAGTTACGCAACAACGCGCGGGCGATGGCTAAACGCTGGCGTTGACCGCCGGATAAGCTGGCGCCGTTTTCGCCGATAACCGTATCCAACCCGTTTTCCAAATGTTCGATAAATTCCATGGCGTGTGCCGCTTTTGCCGCTTTGATAATTTCTTCACGGCTGTATTTGTCTTTTGCCGCATAAGCGATGTTGTTGGCGATAGTGTCGTTAAATAAGTGCACTTGTTGGGAAACCACCGCGCAATTTTCGCGCAAATCGGACAAACGGTAATCCTGAATATTCACGCCGTCCAGCAGGATTTCGCCTTGGTTTATATCATAAAAACGGGTCACTAAATTGGCGATGGTGGATTTGCCGGAACCGGAACGCCCCACCAACGCCACGGTTTTGCCGTGCGGAATCTTGAAGGAAATATTGTCTAAAGCGGGTTCGTCTTTGCCTTGGTAACTAAAAGTAACGTTTTTGAATTCAATGTCGCCTTTTACCTTGTCCGCTTTATAGGTGCCGGTGTCTTTTTCCGTGTCCATATCCAAAATGCCGAACAGGGTTTGACACGCTGCCATGCCGCGTTGGAATTGCGCGTTCACGTTAGTTAAGGATTTTAGCGGACGCATTAAGGCAAGCATGGAAGAGAAAACGACGGTAAAAGTACCCGCACTTAAGTTCTGATCCATAATGGAAGGGAAAGTAGCTAAATAAAGCACGGCAGCCAAGGCGAAAGAGGCGATAATCTGTACCACCGGATCGGCAATGGCATCGGCGGCGGTCATTTTCATGCCTTTGCGGCGCATATCATTGCTCACATGATTAAAGCGTTCTTCTTCAATTAATTGTCCGCCGAAAGACAGCACTACTTTATGCCCTTTTAACATTTGCTCCGCGGTGGAAGTCAGTTCCCCCATGGAATTTTGCATATTGCGACTTAAATCACGGAACTTCTTGGAAACCAAACGAATTAATATCCCGATAATCGGCCCGATAACAAACAAAACCAAGGAAAGCTGCCAGCTGGTATAAAGCATGATGCCGAGCAAGGAAAGCAAATAGGCGCCTTCCCGCACGATAGTGATGAGAGAGCCGGAGGAGGCGCTGGCGATCATTTCGGAATCGTAAGTAATGCGGGAAAGCAAGCGACCGGAAGCGTTGCTGTCGAAAAAACTCACAGGCATGAACATTAAATGTTTAAACAGGCGGCGGCGCATGGTCATCACCACTTTGCCGGACACCCACGCCAGGCAGTAATTGGAAATAAAGCTGGAAACGCCGCGAAAGAGAATCAGCAGCACCACAAATACCGACATTTGTTTTAAGAAAGAAGCGTCAGCTTTGCCAAAACCATCGTCCAATAAGGGTTTCAGTAAGAAAATTAAACCGGAATCGGTTAACGCGTTTAATACCAGTGCGACACCGGAAACAATCAAACCTGCTTTATACGGGCTAATCATCGGCCATAAACGTTTGAAGGTTTGCATGGTGGAAAGGTCTTGATCTTGCATAATAAATCTTCTGTCTTCAGGTCAAAAAATAATGGCGCATTGTACCCTTATTTCGTGCTCAAGCCAATCAATCTGCGATACCAAGGCGAAAATTCCGTGCGCGCGGTCTGAATTTTGATTTCATCATGGTAGAACAACAGACGGATTTGTCCGTTGTGCGCCGTATTATAAATTTGCGATCCTTGTTGTTGCAGGCGCGCTACTACGTCTTTATGAGGAAAATGCCACGGATTCCAACGCCCGCTGGAAATCAGCGCAATGTCCGGTTGTGTATGCCGCACCAACGCCTGTCCCGTGGAGGTTTTGCTGCCGTGATGTCCCACTTGCAACACATGGATCTTGGCAAGTTTCGGCAGGATCTTATATTCCACGCTAAGATCCGCGTCGCCTGTTAGCAAAATACGATGCGCGCCGTCGGTCAATAAAAGCGTGCAGGAATCCGGATTTTCCGCACGGGGAACAATGTTTTCCGGTGATAGCACGGTAAAATGCAATCCCTGCCAATGCCATTGTTTACCGGTTTGACAAAAAGTGCGGTCATTTTTTTCGGCGTTTTGGGAACCGTATCGCCTCTGTGACGCGGTGGTCACCTGAATATGGGGATATGCCGCTAAAATGTCTTTGGCGCCACCCGCGTGATCGTTGTCGTCATGGCTTAATATCAGCCATTCCAAATCAATGCCTTGCCGTTGTAAATAAGGCAGAATTTCCAACTGTGCCATACTGCCGCCCTCCCAGCTTGGCCCGGTATCGTAAAGCACGCCTTTGCCGTCTTTCACGATTAAGGTTGCCAAGCCTTGCCCCACATCCAAGGTTTCCAATTGCCAGTTCAGGCGAGAAATGTGCTGAAAAATTAAGGTCAGGCAACACAGGGTAATAAGCCCGCCACCCAGACAATAAGCGCTTTTTCGTAACGGTAAACTTAAGGTGCGTTCGGTATTCAGGTGAAATCCCTTAAAGCGGGATTGTTTTGCCAATGCTAACGTGGACGTTATCGGTTTGGGTGGTTGATAAATAACATAGATCGCCACTAAAAAAAGAACGGTTAAACAGAGGGTTATCCATAAACTGTGTGGAATGGAAATTGCCAGCCAGTCATCCTGCCAAAGCGTCAAAAGTGCGGTGATTTTTTCCGCCAAATCGTTGGCGAGCTGCCACGAATGCCATGCGCCTTGGGTGAATACGGCAAATAACACCAGCGGCACCAATACAAAGCTATAAAGCGGCACGGCGATAACATTGGCGATAAAACTGTTTAACGAAATGCCGTTAAAAAACAACAGCTGAATGGGCGTGAACAGCCAGAGCAAACCGAATTGCAAATGACATAAGCCGAAAACATACCGCACTTTCCGCCACGGCGAATTGGCAAGAGAATGACCGCGCCATTGCAACAGAGACAACGGGAAATATTGATACCAAATAATCAGGCAGGTCACCGCGCCTACCGACAACCAAAAGCTGGTGGAAAGCAACATGAGCGGATCGATCAAAATTAGCAAGGCAACCACTCTTAACAATAATTGCCACACCGTCCAGTACCGCCGCCAATGCTGAATCGCGTAGAGCATGGCTAGCGCCACGATGGCGCGTAACGTGGGGATGGCAAGTCCTGCCAGTTGGCTGTATAACAGCGCAAAAATGAATCCGCAGAGAATAGGAAACGTCGGGCTGATGTAACGTGTCGGCAAGGCAAATTGCAGCAGGCGCGCCAAGGTAAAACCCAGCATCATCGCCAGCCCGATATGCAGCCCTGAAATGGCGATTAAATGTGCCGTATTTGTTTTTTGATAAATTTGCCAAGTTTTGTTGTCTAAGCGGAAACGTTCACCGAAACCGAGTGCCAGCAACAAGCCTTGCCGGGGTAAATTCTCCGTTTGTTGTAAGGCTTGATTGAGGGCGGTTTGGCGTAACGAAAAAACGTTTTCCAATTTGACCGCACTTTTGATGTCCGCCCAAGCGGTGATGTGCTTGCCGAAATACCATGGCTGGCGGTCAAAACCGTCAAAGTTCAGGCGGGAAGAAAGTGGTCGCAGGCGTAAATCGCCCGCGTAACGTTCGCCGAGGCTGACTTGTTGTTTGAGTTTCCATTGCGCGTAAATGCGTTGTTCGGGCAGGTTTTCGGCGAGTTTGGCGCGGATAACCAGGGTTTGATAATGCTGCTGGTGCAGGATTTCCTCTACGGTAAATTCGCTGTGCAAGATCTTCGGCAGATTGGCAAGATTATCCGCCTGTGTCAGTAAGGAAATTGCCGATTGGTGGACGTAAGCGGACTGAATCACCAAGAGCAACAGCCAGGTGAATATTTGCTTGATTTTTTCTTGCCGCAGAGCATGAGCAAGCAACATGAATGGGCATAACAAGAGGAGTAGATAGCACGCCGTTTGCCACGATAATAAAAAGCGATCGGGCAAAAACAATAATGTTAAACCGCTAAAAATCAGGGCAATAGCCAATTTATCCAACGAAACGCTCACATTTTCAACCGCACTTTTATCATCCGAAGGGCGGCTACTATGGAAGAAATGGGCGAGGCGTAAAACCGGCGGAAGTGAATATTGGAAGCTGAATCACAAAAATAAAATTTTTCATCAAAAAAGCCAATGGATGTGTAAATTTTATTTGATAAATAGGATAAGTTCTGCTATTTATACGCCTTCAAAATTTGGGTCCGTTTTTTAATCGGTTTACTTTGGTAGTAACAACATTAAGCAACACTGATTGTGGGGGCTTAGCAGTATGAAATGGATGAATTTTTTATTAGGAGATACAAATGAGTAAAGCGTCTTTGAGTTTATTAGCTTTAGCCGGTGTTGAGCCGTACAAAGAAAAGAAAGGCGAAGAATACATGAATGAGCACCAAGTGCTGCATTTCAAAAAGATCCTTCAAGCCTGGCACGATCAAATTAGAGATGAAGCTTCTCGAACCGTTGCTCATATGCAGGACGAAGCGTCTAATTTCCCGGATCCATCCGACCGCGCCACACAGGAAGAAGAATTTAGCCTGGAGTTGCGTACCCGCGATCGTGAACGCAAATTAATGAAGAAAATCGAAAGCACCTTGAAAAAATTGGATACGGACGATTTCGGTTATTGCGAATCCTGCGGCGTAGAAATCGGTATTAAACGTTTAGAAGCGCGCCCGACCGCCGATCTTTGCATCGACTGCAAAACCTTGGCGGAAATTCGCGAAAAACAAATGGTAGGTTAATCCTGCTAAATAATGGATAAAAGTGCGGTCAAAAAACACATCATTTTTCGACCGCACTTTCACTTTATTTTTGTGATAAATGGAGATGTATTATCTTTACCTATATTAAAAACCTTTTGAGCAAGAAAACGAAGAACAAAACCCCCGCTCAAAATGAAGTTAAAGTCTCGCCTAAAAAACAATCCGTTATTGAATCTGAACCTGTCAAAAGCAAGGCTCAAGGTTCTTCCCGTAACAAAAAAAACACGCACAAAAAAGATTTCAAACACAGTATTAAAGCCTCAACGCACGGCATTACGCCACGCATGATCAATCGTCACGCATTGACCGTGGTGGAAAAATTACAACGCCAAGGCTATGAAGCCTATGTGGTCGGCGGTTGTTTGCGCGATTTATTGTTAGGCAAAAAACCAAAAGATTTTGATGTGGCGACCAACGCCCGCCCGGAACAGATTCAGGCAATTTTTCAGCGTCAATGCCGTTTGGTGGGGCGACGTTTTCGCCTAGCTCACGTCATGTTCGGGCGTGAAATTATTGAAGTTGCCACCTTCCGTGCCGGTCATGCGGAACATCATAATGAAAAACTCGCCAAACAAAGCGAAGAAGGCATGTTACTGCGCGACAACGTGTACGGCACCTTGGAGCAGGATGCGGAACGCCGCGATTTTAGTGTGAACGCGCTGTATTACAATCCGCAGGACAACACCCTGAAAGATTATTTCAACGGCATTGAAGATTTAAAAAACGGCAAATTGCGTTTAATCGGCGATCCGGTAACCCGTTATCAGGAAGATCCGGTGCGGATGTTACGTTCCATTCGTTTTATGGCAAAACTGGACATGTTTCTGGATAAACCGAGTGAAACGCCCATTAAAGAATTGTCACATTTATTGAAAAATATTCCGCCGGCACGCTTATTTGAAGAAAGTTTGAAATTGTTACAGGGCGGAAGCGGCGTGAAAACCTATCGTTTATTGCGCCAATATAGCTTGTTTGAGCAACTGTTCCCACTGTTATCGAATTATTTTACCGAACGTGAAGACAGCATGGCGGAAAAAATGATTCTGCGTGCGCTTACCTCCACCGATGAACGTGTCGCCGATAAATTGCCGATTAATCCGGCGTTCTTATTTGCTGCGTTTTTTTGGTATCCGTTACGTGAACGGGTGGAAATGCTAAAAAATGAAGGCGGCTTGAATAACTATGACGCTTATGCGTTGGCGTCTAACGATTTGTTGGATGTGTTGTGTAATGCCTTAGCCGTTCCCCGTCGTCATACTGCGGTGATTCGTGACATTTGGTCGTTGCAGCTACAATTTTTAAAACGCACGCCAAAATCCGTACAACGCGTTATGGAACAATCAAAATTCCGTGCGGGGTTTGATTTATTGGTAATGCGTGCGGAAATTGAAGGCGGGGAAGCCGTGGAATTATCCGCGTGGTGGCACGAATACCAATTCAGCAACGATAGCCAACGGCAGGATTTGGTTAAAGAATTACCAAGCCAGCCGAAAAAACGCAAATATCATCGTCGCAAACGTAGCTCCGCTACGAAAAACACGAATAAGGCCGCCCATGAATAAAGTGTATGTCGCTTTAGGCAGTAATTTAGCGGATCCGCAGGCGCAGTTAGTCGCCGCATTACGGGCGATGAATCAACTGCCTGATAGCAAGGTGGTGAGCGTGAGTTCCTTTTATCAAAGCAAGCCCCTCGGTCCGCAAGATCAGCCTGATTATGTCAACGCCGTCGCCTGCCTGGAAACGGCACTTTCTCCCCTTGCATTGCTGGACGAATTGCAACGTATTGAGCAGGAACAAGGGCGCGTCCGTCTTCGTCGTTGGGGCGAACGCACATTAGACTTGGATATTCTGCTTTACGCCGAGCAAATCCTTCAGTCGGAACGCCTTACCGTTCCTCATTATGATATGCACAATCGTGAATTCGTGATTATCCCGTTGGCGGAAATCGCCCCGACACTTTCCCTGCCAAACGGGCAATCCGTTAGCGAACTGCTGCAGAAGTTTACCCATCATCAGATGGTGATTGTGAAAGCGCAGAGTGAGATTGAATTTTAAAAGTGCGGTCGGTTTAAAAAACGTTTTTTAAATCCACCGCACTTTGAGTTGATGGGGTTTCTTACTTGTGTTTATGTTCGTGATGTTCGCCGACTAAGGTAACTAAAATTACCGTGTCCTCCGTTGCTTCCCCTTGGATAAAATGCTTGCCGTCAAAATTCAACACTTGACCCACGCTGATGTCATGCTTTTCCGTATCGTCAAGCAATACGCTAATCTTTCCGTTCAGAACGGTAAAAATGACGCTTTCGCCCTCATGGTTGTGGCGTTTTAACTGCTCGCCTTTTTTTAATGCTTTTTTCACCACGGTGAAATGATCGCCTTGTAAAATTTTGCCGAATCCTTCTTTTACCGTACCGATGTCGGCATTCGTGTAAAATGAGATGGCGAGACCTAACGCCATGCCAAGCATGAATTTTTTCATAACCCGTCCTCTTGCTAATTGATAAATTGCTTATTCTTTGCTCAAAGCCTGTTTATTGTGAAAGGTTAACGGTAGGTTTGTCAATGAGAATAGTTATCATATTTTGATATAAAGTGCGGTCGGTTTTTCCCGCGTTTTACATCTATCGACAGGTCGGGTGCAACAACTCCGGGCGATATTCAAAATGTACGGAATCGTGGTGATACCATTTCCCGCCCCAAATAAAGCCGTGTTTTTCAAAAATGCCGACGATTTGTTTTAGTTTCGGATCCTGTATGAGTTTTTCCGGATAAGCACAGGGTGAATCGGCTTTACAGCCGCTCCATTGCCAGTAAGTGCTAAGCCCATGAGGGAGCGTAAAATCAATGGCGATACCGAAAGCGTGGGCGCTGCGACGTTTAGTGCCGCTGATAAAGCGATAATTGAAAGTGCCCGCCGGTTTGGCAACATACGCTGCCAATTGCGGATGTTGCGCAATTTTTTCACCAACCGCCTGTAAGGCTTGGGCGGCGCCGTTAATGTGGTTAAATTGCACGTTTTTACCGTTAGGCGCCCAGCGTACCGAAATCAGATTTTTCCTTACCGCCTGTTCAGACCCGCCGTACATCGCCGCGAAAAAAGCGTCGTTACGAATCCTGCCCGGATCCGCATTGCGTGCCGGAATCTGAAAATCGAGAGGGTAGCGTTGCGCAAGCTGATCAAGCAATTCGCCTTGATTTAACTGTGCATTAAAGTCGCCATCGGATTCCTTTAACGGCAGTTTTTGCTGCTTCACCCATAACGCACCATGTTCATACCGCACATTTTGCGGATAGGCGGATTGGTAACAAAGCCCCGCCTGTTCTGGCGTGAGGGCGTTGAGCGTTAAAGGGAGCAGGCTTAGTATAAGGGCAATTTTTAAGCAATTTTTCTTCATACTAACTTTCTAAAATCGGGATCGTGGTTGTGTCATCCTCGGATATAAATTCGGCTTTAACAAGATAATCAGGAATTTTTATTTGCTGATGATCTAAAAAGTGTTGAGGATAACAAATAAAATTAAAATCACATCCTTCAATGGGCGTAGGGTTATTGAAATAGTTCTTTGTCCGATAGCGTTTTGAGACAAACCAGTAGCATTGATAATGAATCTTTCTCAGGTGTGCAAGAAGGGCGTTACAGGAAGTTAAATGCGCTTCAACAAAAATAATGGGTTGTAGCCTTTTAATGGTGTCTTGGGCGCCTGCCAAAACTTTTAATTCAAACCCTTCCGCATCAATTTTGAGTAACTTTAATGAATTTAGCCGGCTTATTTGTAACTGGGAATCCAGTTTGATGATCGGCGTCATTTCGGTTTCGAGCGTCCCCTTAAATTGCCCTTCCGTGCTAAACCCTTTATCTAAAGAAAAGCTGCCATAATTCCAGTTCGTATTGTAATCGGTGGTTTGCGTTTCAATGAGGGTATTTTGATCGCCCACACCGGAATTAAAGGCATATACATTAACCAGACTATTCAGATTGATATTGCAGCACAGTTGTTGATAGATAATTCTCTGCGGTTCAAAGCAAAATAGTTTGCCTTGAGGAATGGCTCTTGCCAAAGGAACGGCGTGCATACCGATATTTGAACCCACCTCAACGATGTTATCTTCCTGAGTTAAATGGGTTATCAGAAACAGAACCTCCGTTTCCGACCATTCGCCATATCGTTTGGCAAATTCGCTGATCATATCGCCTTTGAGTAAGTTAAAAACGCCCCATTTGAGTTGATGAGGTGAGGTTTCCATGATTTTTCCTTAGGCTTGATGAGATATATTTGAGTGGTGTTTATACAAAACCGCACCTGAATAACAAGTGCGGTTTTATGTTGGCCGCTAAGGTGCGGTCATTTTTTCAAACGTTTTTAATGACGTTTTATTGTGTCGCTTGAATTGCGGTTAAGGCAATGGTGTACACAATGTCGTCAACCAGTGCACCACGGGACAAATCGTTCACCGGTTTGCGCATACCTTGTAGCATCGGACCGATGGAAACCAGGTCGGCGGAACGTTGAACCGCTTTGTAGGTGGTGTTACCGGTATTCAAATCCGGGAAGATGAAGACGGTGGCTTGACCGGCAACCGGTGAGTTAGGCGCTTTGGAGCGTGCCACGTCTTCCATCACCGCGGCGTCGTATTGTAACGGGCCGTCGATGAGTAAATCAGGACGTTTTTCTTTCGCAATACGGGTGGCTTCTTTCACTTTTTCTACGTCAGCGCCGCTGCCTGATGTGCCGGTGGAGTAGGAGATCATTGCCACTTTCGGATCGATACCGAAGGATTTTGCCGATTCGGCAGATTGAATAGCGATTTCCGCCAATTGTTCCGCCGTCGGATCCGGGTTCACCGCGCAGTCGCCATAGACCAATACTTGATCCGGTAGCAACATGAAGAAGATAGAAGAAATAATGGAGCTGCCCGGTGCGGTTTTGATGATTTGCATTGGCGGGCGAATGGTGTTGGCAGTGGTATGCACGGCACCGGAAACCAAACCGTCCACTTCGTTGGCTTCCAACATCATGGTGCCGAGTACGACATTGTCTTCCAGTTGTTCACGTGCCATGGTTTCGGTCATGCCTTTGGCTTTACGTAATTCAACCAAGCGCGCCACATAGTTTTCACGCACGCTTGCCGGGTCTGTGACGGTAATGCCTTTCACCAATTTAACGCCTTGGGATTCCGCCACGCGTTGTACGTCTTCCGGTTTGGCTAACAAGACACATTCTGCAATACCGCGTTCGGCACATAAAATCGCCGCTTTGATAGTGCGCGGTTCATCACCTTCCGGTAAGACGATGCGTTTTTGGGCAGCGCGGGCTAATTCGGTTAATTGGAAACGGAATGCCGGCGGGGATAAGCGACGTGAACGGCTTGAGGCTTCCACTAAGCCGTTGACGAACGCCGCGTCTAATTTTTCGCCGGTGTAACGTTTGATGTTTTCGATACGTTCTTTATCGTCAACCGGTACTTCAAGGTTGAAACTTTGCAGGCTTAAGGCGGTTTGCCATGTGTTGCCTTCAATGCGGAAGACCGGTAATTTTTTGCTTTCGAAGACGTGTTGGCACAGTTTTTTGATTTGCGGATCCAATTTGTAACCGCCGGTTAATAATAAACCGCCGATTTCAATGCCGTTAGATACGGCAAGCGCCGCCGCGACGATGACATCAGGTCGGTCTGCGGAAACCACTAATAAGCTACCGGCGCGGAAATGTTCTACCATGTTCGGCAGGCTTCTGGCGCAGAAGGTAATGCCGCGAATACGACGATTAACATCGCCTTCATTCAGAATCGCTGCGCCTAAGTGTTTGATTAAATCAACGGCACGGGTGGCGATCAGTTCGGCGGACCAAGGAATGCAGGCTAATAATTTAATCGGGCTTTGGGCGAAAAGTCTGACAAGTTCGGATTCGCTGTTGTGGCTGTGTTGGAAGGAATCGAAAATTTCGCTTAAATCAGGGCGTGTTCTGCCGGATTCGTCAACCGGTGCGTTGAATTTGTTGACGATCACGCCAAGGAGATTTTTATTGCCTTTACCGCCGAATAAGGAGGCAGCGGCTTCGACGCGTTCTTTTAATTGTGCCGGGGTTTCCGTTGATGGCGCAGCAACCAATACGATTTCCGCATCAAGAGCTTGGGCGATTTCGTAGTTAATGCTGTTGGCAAAGGCATGTTTACGGGTCGGAATCAAGCCTTCCACAATAACGATTTCGTTGTTTTTAGACAGTTTTTGGTGATTCTCAACAATTTTTTCCAATAACACATCGGATTGATTTTGACCGATTAAGGATTCCGCCACGCTTAGCATAAACGGCTCGGCAGTTTCCAGCGCGGTGCTGGTGCGCACGATGGAGGTGGTGCGGTCGATAACGTCCTCACCGGTGTTCGGTTGGGAAATCGGTTTCATGAAGCCGACTTTGGCGCCTTTTTGTTCAAGGGCATTGATTAAACCGAGGCTTACACTGGTTAAACCTACGCCGGTGCTAATCGGAATGAGAATAATAGTACGGGACATAATTTACCTTTATTTTGTGTGAGTCAAAAAGAAACTGCCGATTAAATCGGCAGTTCGTTTGATGAATGTTTAGATACAAAGACGCGCAGTATCTTGTGCGATAACGAGTTCTTCGTTGGTTGGAATCACCATGGCGATAGGGGTGTTATCGGCAGTGATGATGCCTTCTTTACCGAAACGGGCGGCAAGGTTTTTCTCTTGATCCAGTTTGTAACCGAATAATTTTAAGTGATCCAAGGTGATTTCACGCACATGGGCGGAGTTTTCACCGATACCGCCGGTAAACACGATAGCGTCCAAACGTTCGCCGATGACCGCCATGTAAGAACCGATGTATTTGGCTAAGCGGTAGCAATAAACGTCTAATGCGCGTTTTGCCGGGATTTCTTTGTCGTAGTTATCTTCCGCATAACGGCAGTCGCTGGTGACTTCCGTTAAGCCTAATAAACCGGATTTTTTGGTTAAGGTGTCGTTGATTTCTTTTACGGACATACCCAAGGTGTCGTGCATATAGAAAACGATGGCAGGGTCGATGTCACCGGAACGGGTTCCCATCACCAAACCTTCTAATGGCGTTAACCCCATTGAGGTGTCGATACATTCGCCGTGACGGATTGCCGATACGGAACCGCCGTTACCCAAGTGACAAGTGATGACGTTGATTTTGTCTTCCGGCACGCCTAAACGTTTTGCCGCTTCACGGCTGACGTAGTAGTGGCTGGTACCGTGTGCGCCGTAGCGACGAACGCCGTGCTCGCGGTATAAAGAATATGGTAATGCGTATAGGAAGGCTTCTTCCGGCATAGTTTGGTGGAAGGCGGTATCGAACACCACAACGTTTTTATCTTTCAAGTGCGGGAACAATTTGAAGGCTTCTTTGATCCCGATTAAATGTGCCGGGTTGTGCAACGGTGCGAATTGAATCGCTTCTTCAATGCCTTTCACCACTTCATCGGTAACGATAACGGAAGAAGTGAATTTTTCGCCGCCGTGTACGATACGGTGACCGATGGCAACAACGCCTTTTTGTAATTCGGGATCAAGAGAGAAAATGTTATTAACAATGAAATTTAATGCTTCGGCATGGGCGGCGCCGGCACCTAAATCTGCCTGTCCTTTTTCACCGTGCAATTTCCATTTAATACGGGCTTCAGGTAAATAAAACGCTTCGGCTAAACCGGATAATTTTTCTTCGCCTGTTGCAGGATTAAGAATTGAGAATTTTAATGAGGAACTACCACAATTGAGGATTAGGACTAATTTTTCAGACATAAGCGACCTATACTGGTTTGAGTTAAACAAGATTCGCTCAAATAATGAACGAATAATAGAAAATTAAACTGCCATAGGATACACCTTTCGCCGCACAAAATAAATTCTCAACAGCAAAAAACACGACATTAATCAAAAAATTCGGTGATTTTGGTTAACGCGAAATTTCGCGATTCATATTCTGCGCGAAAGCGTCGGTAAATTATAAAAAATCGCGCCTTTATGTTATGGTGAGCGCCAAGTTAAAAAGAAGGATAAGGTAGTACATGAGCTTTTTCAGCACGTTAAAAAGCGGTCAGCAATATTTGAAAACCTGGCCGTTGGAAACCAAACTCGGCGCGATTTTTCCGGAAAATCGCGTCATCAAAAGCACCTTATTTGCCCAAAAATTTATGCCGTTTTTGGCGGTGTTTTCTATCGTGTGGCAACAATTTTATGCGCGAGGTGACGGCATTGCGCTGGCGGTGGCGGTTCTGACGGCGTTATTTGCGTTATTTTTACCACTCCAAGGCATTTACTGGTTGGGCAAGCGCGCCAAAACGCCGTTGCCGCCCAAAAGTGCGGTCGGTTTTCAGCGCGTTTATGAGAAGCTGAAAGAAAAACAGGCGGCATTGCCGGTACGTCCCGAAGAGCCGACTTATTTTGATTTGGCGGTGTTGTTAAAATTGGCGCAACAAAAATTGGGACGGGATTTCTGGCAGGATCTTTAAACCGCGAATTTTTCTATATTCCTAAACATAACAATGGTATAGTAACGCCCTTTTGGTCATTTGCTCAAAAGGGCGCCTTTTTAGGTGCGTAATTTTCTTGCGCAAACGTTTTCGTTTTTTGCTAGAATAGCGCCCATTGCAAATGAAAATGTCTTTTTCAACGCACAGAGATGATTTAATGATTGATTACATTATTGTCGGCATTATTGTTTTTTCCATTATTGTCAGTTTATTACGCGGTTTTGTCCGCGAAGTCATGTCACTAGCCAGCTGGATTGTGGCATTTTTAATTGCAAGCAATTTTTATATGTATCTTGCCGGACTGTTAACATCAATTGAGTCCGTTTATATTCGTAACGGCGCGGCTATCGGTATTTTATTTATCGCTTCGCTCATTGTCGGCGCCATCGTCAATTATGTCTTGGGGCAACTGGTGGATCGCACCGGGTTAAGCGGCACGGATCGTGTGCTCGGCGCCTGTTTCGGTTTATTACGCGGAATTTTGATCGTCGCCGCCATGTTGTTCTTCTTAGATACATTTACCAGTTCAAATCAAACCGATTGGTGGAAAGAATCCAAATTAATACCGCACTTTCGTTTCGTGGTGGATTGGTTCTTCCAACAATTACAAGCCAATTCCAGTTTTTTAAATTCAACCCTGAATTTGGAGCAGATTGCCAACCCGGCAACCAATGCGGCTCCAGCTTCAACGCCAAACCAATAGAGGAACAACAAGCATGTGCGGTATTGTCGGTATAGTCGGTCAAACCCCGGTAAATCAAGCTATTTATGATGCCTTAACGGTATTACAACATCGCGGACAGGACGCGGCGGGTATCGTCACCATTGATGATGAAAACCGCTTCCGTTTGCGCAAAGCCAACGGCTTGGTCAGTGACGTATTCCAACAGGTGCATATGCTACGTTTAGCGGGAAACGTCGGTATCGGTCATGTGCGTTATCCTACCGCCGGCAGTTCCAGCGTTTCCGAAGCGCAACCGTTTTATGTCAATTCGCCTTACGGTTTAACTTTGGTGCATAACGGCAACTTGACCAATTCGGCAAATTTAAAACAAAAGCTGTTCAATCTTGCCCGTCGTCACGTTAACACCAATTCCGATTCCGAACTTTTACTGAATATCCTGGCGTATCATCTCGATCAACCGCAAAAATACTCACTGGATCCGCAAGATATTTTTAATGCTATTAAACAAACTCATCAGGATATTCGTGGTGCTTATGCCTGTATCGCCATGATTATTGATCATGGCATGGTGGCATTTCGCGATCCGCACGGCATTCGTCCGCTAGTTTTAGGCAAACGGGAAGAAAACGGCAAAACCGAGTATATGTTTGCTTCCGAAAGCGTGGCATTGGATGTGGTCGGTTTTGAATTCGTGCGCGATGTGGCGCCGGGAGAAGCCATTTATATTACTTTCGACGGCAAACTCTACGCACAACAATGTGCAGAAAATCCGGTGCTTACGCCTTGTATCTTTGAATACGTTTATTTCGCCCGCCCGGATTCCTGTATCGACGGCGTTTCCGTGTATGCCGCCCGTGTCCACATGGGGCAACGTTTAGGGGAAAAAATCGCCCGCGAATGGCAGGATTTGGATATCGATGTAGTGATTCCCGTGCCGGAAACCTCTAACGACATTGCACTACGCATTGCGAACGTATTGAACAAGCCTTATCGCCAGGGTTTCGTGAAAAACCGCTATGTGGGACGCACCTTCATCATGCCGGGGCAAGCGCAACGCGCCAGCTCCGTGCGTCGTAAATTGAACACCATCGCTTCCGAATTCAAAGGCAAAAATGTGTTATTGGTGGACGATTCCATCGTACGCGGCACGACGTCCGAACAAATCGTGGATATGGCACGCGCCGCCGGGGCGAAGAAAGTGTATTTCGCCTCCGCCGCGCCGGAAATTCGTTACCCGAACGTGTATGGCATTGATATGCCGACCAGCAGCGAATTGATCGCTTTCGGACGTGACACCGACGAAGTAGCGAAATTAATCGGCGTGGATAAATTAATTTTTCAGGATTTGGCGGATTTAACCGGCGCCGTACAACAGGAAAACCCGTCCATCAAAGAATTTGATTGCTCCGTGTTCACCGGCTGCTATGTGACCGGCGACATCACCGATGATTATCTGGAACAAATTGCCGCACAGCGTAACGATTCCGCCAAGAAAAAACGGGAAAAAGACTCTTCCAATCTTGAAATTCACAATGAACGGTAAAAAACATCTCATTATTGGCATAACCGGCGCATCCGGTGCCGTTTATGCCGTTCGTCTGTTGGAAGTATTGAAAAACCTTCCGCACATTGAAACCCACTTAATTATCAGCCAAGCCGCCAAACAAACCATCCCGACGGAAACCGATTACAGCCTGCAACAAGTGCGGGAACTGGCAACCCATGATTATGATGTGCGCGACATCGGGGCGGCGATTTCTTCCGGCTCCTTTCGGGTGAGCGGAATGGTGGTTTTGCCTTGTTCCATTAAAACCTTATCGGGTATAGCCCATTGTTATGCTGATGACTTAATTACCCGTGCCGCCGATGTGTGTTTGAAAGAAAGTAAACCGCTCATTTTATGCGTGCGGGAAACGCCATTGCATTTAGGGCATTTGCGTTTAATGACCCAAGCCGCCGAAATCGGCGCCCGCATTGTGCCGCTCATGCCGGCGTTTTATCATCGTCCGCAAACTGTGGACGACATCATCAATCAAGGCGTGAATCGTTTGTTGGATCAGTTGGATATTTCCCTGGAACAGGATTTATTTGAACGTTGGCGAGGGACGAAAGGTGGGCGTTAGTCGTTAAAAGTGCGGTGGGTTTTCAAAACGTTTTTAAAATCCACCGCACTTTTTATCATCAACTGTCGGTATTTTCCGGCGATGCCAACCACACCACAAACTCATCGGGCGCGAGCATAATTTCTTTATTTTCGACGGATTGAGCGTTCGTAAAAAGCACTTCACCCGTTTTTGTCAACGCAATGGGGGCGTTCGTGCCGTTGTAACTTGCGATAAGTTTGGAACCCCGGTGGCTTAAGCTGACCTGCAAGAGTTGATTCTCCGACACCCGAATCTGTCGTTCACCGTAAATAATATGTTGTCGGTATGTTTTTCTGAAAGCGAGCAGTGCCTTCATAAACGCCAACATATTTTGGTCTTGTTGGTTCGGATCCCAAGGCATCACCCGCCGACAATCAGGATCGCCGCCACCCGTCATGCCCACTTCCGTGCCGTAATAAATGCAGGGCGTGCCACAATGTAAATACATAAACGTCAGCGCCGATTTCACCGCATTTCTATTGCCTTTCGCTACGGTGAGAATGCGTTCGGTGTCATGGGAATCCAGCATATTGAACATCACTTCATTGGTTTGTTGGCGGTAAAACATGGATTGGCTGTTGAGGCGATGTTGCAGCGTCTGCGCCGAAATCTTCTTGCTTAAAAAATAATCTTTAATGCTGTTCGCCAACGGGTAATTCATCACCCCGTGAAACTCATCGCCGTTCAACCAAGGACGCGCGCTGTGCCAGATTTCGCCCAAAATGTAGAAATCCGGTTTAATTGCCGTTACCGTTTTGTGGAAATCTTTCCAGAATTGGTGATCGATTTCGTTCGCCACATCCAAACGCCAGGCATCGATGTCAAATTCTTTGATCCAATAGGCGGCAATATCCAGCAAATACTGCTTCACCTGCGGATTTGCCGTGTTGAGCTTCGGTATTTTCGGGCGGAAAGCGAAAGTATCGTAATTCAAACGCAAATGAATGTCGGGCGTCCATTCCGTTTCCCTGTTGACGGGAAAATGATGAATATGGAACCAATCGCGATAAACGGATTGCTCGCCGTTTTTGATGACGTCCTGCCATTGCGGCGAATGATTGCCGATGTGGTTGAACACCGCATCCAGCATCACTTTCATACCGCGCCGATGGGCTTCCTGCACGAGTTGGCGGAAAACGGCTTTATCACCGAAATGGCGGTCAATTTCAAAGTAGTCGATGGTGTCGTATTTGTGATTACTCGGTGCTTCAAAAATCGGACAGAAATAAAGCCCGGTAATGCCCAAATCCGCCAAATAATCCAATTTATCCAGTACGCCGTATAAATCGCCGCCAAAAAAATCTTCATGTGCCGGTGCGGTATCCGCATTCCAAGGCAGGCTGCCGGCGGGTGAAATGTGCGGATTGCCGTTGGCGAAGCGTTCCGGAAAAATCTGATACCAACAGGTTTCTTTCACCCAATCGGGCACTTTCACCCGATCGCTCTCGTGCAAATAGGGAATGCGAAAGCCGTTTAACAGTTCACGATATTGCTGCGGCTGATTTTCCACCACACCCAAATCGCCGAACAGCACGTTTTCGCCATTCGCGCCGATGACTTCAAACAAATACAACAAACGATGATAATCCACCTGCACGTTCGCCTGCCAATAATCATGCAGGGCATCGGTAGCCACTTTACGCATGGACACGCGATATTGGTATTTCCCGGTGTCCTCAAAAATCGTGCTGTCGCCGTAATGCAACCATACCTGAGCTACATCGTCTTTTTTGCTTCTGAACCGAATATGAATTTCTTCTGCCGTGTAAAGGTAGGCGTATTCCGATTCCGCACGATGATACAGCGCCGCTTTTTCCATGAACAAGACCTTTAAATTTACCTGATTTTTTGACCGCACTTTTACGTCGGCATTTAGCCTTTACGTTTAGCATTCACCTCTTTCAGCAATTTCTGAATGTCTTTATCGGCAAAAATCGCGTCGGTATTTTGTGTTAAACGACGGCGCCAGTTGGCATATTGCATACTGGTGCCCGGAATGTTGACCGGTTCGGTCATGCCCAGCCAGTCTTCCGGTTGGAAGCCGAACAGGGCGCTGCTCACATCGGCGACATAAGATTGCAGCTGATGAACAAATTTTTTGTTCACATCGGAAGACAAGGTTTCGTCAATGCCGGCGTCCACATTAATATCATGTTCTTTCAGGCGTTGCAGGATCCCCGCTTTCGCTTTCACACGACCTTTTTTCAGAATTTCCAGAATTTGCGGGTTCGGATACACGCCGTATTTTTGCCCCAACTCAAAATCATAACCGCGCCAATAACCGTTAATGGTCGGCAGGTCGTGGGTGCTTAGGGTGGTCATTGCCTGATACGGATAATCTTGTAAGTCGCGACTTTGTCCCTGTTTATCAAACTCAAAATAGAAGATTTTGTAAGACAAAATGCCGGCATTTTTCAATTTGCTGACGATTTCTTTCGGCACGGTGCCTAAATCTTCGCCGATAATCACGCAGCGACGACGTTGGCTTTCGAGGGCGAGAATAGCAATCAAATCATCGACCGGATAACGCACATAGGCGCCGTTGACCGGGCTGTCGCCTTTTGGGATCCACCATAAACGTAACAACGACATAATGTGATCGATACGTAATGCGCCACAATGATTCATATTGGCACGCACCAGGTCGATAAACGGCTGGTAAGCGCGTTGTTTCAGAATGTGCGGATTCATCGGCGTTAAGCCCCAGTTTTGTCCCTGCGGACCTAACACATCCGGCGGCGCGCCTACGGACGCCCGCAGACAGTACAATTCCTTATCGCTCCAGGTTTCCGAACCGCTGCCGGTGACGCCTACCGCCAGGTCGCGGTACATACCGATGGCCATTTGTTGCGCTTTACATAAGGCATCGCATTCGGCAAGTTGTTGATCGGCGCAGAATTGCAACCAGGCATAAAATTCGATTTCCTCGCCATATTGACGACGGAATTGCGCGACGGTTTCCGTGTGGTAATCGCGAAATTCCGGCGCCCAGAAATCCCAGCCCCATTGTTCCGCATATCGATTGCTCAAATGGGCGTGCAGCGCATCAAAAGTGGCTTGCACCTGTAAACTTTCACCACCGTCACGCACGAAATCGGCAAAAGCCTGTTGGGAAAGTGTGGTCGGATTCGCTTTAAATTCGGCAAAGGCAAAATGCAGCCCTTTTAATTTCAGCGCCATCACATCGGCATAATTAATCCATTCGGCGGCGCGTAAGGCGTTCAATTTTTCCTGCACTTCCGCTGAGTTAAACCAACGTTGCGCCGCCGCGCTTTGTTGGAATTCCGGCAGCTGATCGATGTTGATGTAAATGATGTTCAGCCATTTGCGTGAAGACGGGCTGTATGGGCTGGCGCCATCGGGATTGCCCGGGAACAGGGCATGAATCGGGTTTAAGCCTAAAAAATCCGCTTGGTACGGCGCAAGCCCGCGAATAAATTCTTTCAAATCACCGAAATCACCCACGCCCCAGTTGCGCTCGGATTTCAGGGTATAAAGCTGAATAAAGCTGCCCCAGAGTTTTTTCTGTTCAGCAAACGCTTCCGGTTCATAACAACGTTGCGGCGCAACGATAAGGCGGCAATGCACGGCTTCTTTCCCGCCGTGTAAAACCAAATCGTGATAACCCAACGGCAAATCGCGCGGCAGGGTTATACCATTTTTTTTCACTTTGCCTTCAATGGTGCCGGCATTGTCTTCTAAATGAAGTTGCCATTTACCCTGCCATGAACGGGTGGCATCGGAAACATTTAACAATAAAAAGTGCGGTTGATTTTGACGGAGAATTTTCACCGGCGGTAGCGGGTGAGTGCGGCTGGTAAGATGACCTTCAAAGGTGGAAAGCAAGGTTTTTTTTATGGCAAGGGGCGCGCGAATTTTCAGCCCGCGTTCGTCAAAAAAGTAGGGCATGATGCCCGCTTGGTCGAATGTTTTTTCTTTGATAGACATAGCGATTCCTTAAAGGATTGTCTGATTTCAGTTGTGTTGGTTAGCTGATGGTGCGCGTCTCCCGACTACAGCTGTTCGAAACATTATAATTCATTGATATTTTAAATATCTTGCCTTCCTCCGTTTACGGGGGAAGGTGCCCGAAGG
>JACAWG010000055.1:33911-52070 GCA_017160915.1 Aggregatibacter actinomycetemcomitans | reverse complement strand
GCTTCGCCCAGCTCCCCCCGTGAACGAGGGGAGCCAAGTTTTTTATATAAATAGTTACAATGTTTCGAACAGCTACGGTCTCCCAACGCGCGCCATCGGTGGTTTTTATCGTTCGCTAAAAAGTGCGGTCATTTTTTCAGCCAAATTCGTTGTTGATAATCGCGAATGGAGCGATCGGAGCTGAACATGCCTAAACGCGCGGTATTTAAAATGGCGCTGCGTAACCAGGCATCCTGATCCAAATAGGCTTCGCCGATTTTTTGCTGCGCGTTGACATAGCTGTCGAAATCCGCAAGCACAAGGAACGGGTCATGCTTCAACAAGCTGTCCAGCATCAGTTTGAACATCTGTTTGTCGCCGTGGCAGACTTTGCCTTTGGTTAAGAAATCCATGGCATTCTTTAACACCGGATTGCGTTTATAGTAATCGCGCGGTTTGTAGCCTTTCGCCAATAACTCGCGCACGCTTTCCACGGTGTGACCGAAAATAAACACGTTTTCTTCGCCCACCATTTCGGCGATTTCTACGTTCGCGCCGTCCAATGTGCCCAATGTCAATGCGCCGTTGAGCGCCAGCTTCATGTTGCCGGTGCCGGAGGCTTCTTTACCCGCCATGGAAATCTGCTCGGATACATCCGCCGCCGGAATGATTTTTTCCGCCAAGCTGACGCGATAATCCGGCAGGAACGCCACTTGCAGGCGATCTTTCATGGCTTTGTCGTTATTGATGACCTCCGCCACGTTGTTAATGGCGTGAATGATATTTTTCGCCAGATAATAACCCGGCGCCGCTTTACCGGCGAACACGAACACGCGCGGGGTGTAATCCTGATTCGGATTGGCTTTCAGCGATTGGTACGTCGCGATAATGTTCAACAGGTTCAAATGCTGACGTTTATATTCGTGGAAACGCTTAATTTGAATATCGAAAATCGCATCGGTATTCACGGTGAAGCCCAACGTGCGTTGAATTTCATCAGCTAACACCACTTTGTTGTGATGTTTAATGGCGCGATATTCTTCACGAAATGCCGCGTCGTCCACAAATTTTTCCACGCCTTTGAGCAATGCCAGATCTTTCGCCCAGTCTTTTTTCAGGGTTTTATCCAATAGCGCGCTTAATTTCGGGTTGGCTTGTTGGATCCAGCGGCGCGGCGTAATGCCGTTGGTGACGTTGCAGAATTTGGTCGGGAACAGTTTGTGGTATTCCGGGAACAAATCGCTGACCACCAAATCCGAGTGAATTTGCGCTACGCCGTTGACTTTGAAACAGGTTACCACGCACAGATTCGCCATGCGTACACGGTAATCGAACAGAATCGCCAATTTTTCCCACACTTTCGGATCCGCGCCGAATTTCGACCGCACTTTTTCGTGGAAGATATTATTGATTTTCTCCACAATTTGGAAATGGCGCGGCAATAATTGTTTGAATAAACGCTGATCCCATTGTTCCAGGGCTTCCGGCAATAAGGTGTGGTTGGTGTAAGCGAAAGTGTGGGAACAGATTTTCCAGGCATCGTCCCAGCTGAGATCGTGTTCATCCAACAACACGCGCATTAATTCCGGAATGGCGAGGGTCGGGTGGGTATCGTTCAGTTGAATCACTTGATATTTGGCGAAGTCTTTCAACGCGTGACCTTCGGCAAAATGGCGCGCCAGAATATCGGCGACGGAGCAGGCGCAGTGGAAATATTGCTGCATTAAGCGCAGTTTTTGTCCCGCTTTGTGGTTGTCGTTCGGGTAGAGCACCTGAGTAAGTGCGGTGGCATTGACGATGGTTTTGTCCGCGTTAAGGAATTTACCGTCGTTGAACAACGCCAAGTCAAACGATTGTTCGCTGTCCGCCTGCCATAAACGCAGCGGTTGGATAACCTCGTTTTTATAACCGACAATCGGTAAATCAAAGGCTTTGCCTTGAATGGTAAGTTTAGGCTCCCAGGCGTATTTATCGCCTTTAATCGGCGTGATTTTACCGCCGAAGCCGATATTTTGCGTTTTGGACGGATTGTAGCGGTGCCATGGATAGCTGTTGCGTGACCATACATCGGCGCTTTCTTTTTGCATTCCGTCTTCAAAGGATTGTTTAAATAAACCGTATTGATAATGCAAGCCGTAGCCGGTGGCATTTTGTCCGAGCGCCGCCATGGAATCTAAAAAGCACGCCGCCAAACGCCCTAAACCGCCGTTACCTAGTGCGGGATCCCGTTCCTGTTCCAATACATCCGCCAGTTCCACATCGTATTTTGCCAAATAGGCTTTGATGTCGTCGTAATAACCGAGATTCATCAAATTATTGCCGGTGAGACGACCAATCAGAAATTCCATGGAAAGGTAGTTTACATGGCGACCGCTTTTTTTCGCGGCAGGCTTGCCATAAGCCAGTTCGAGAGTACCTTCGGCAATCACGCGATACCACTGGTCGAGAGTGAATTGTTGCGGTGATTGCACGTCAAAATAACGGCAATATTTTTTGACAATCGCATCAAATGCGTTGTCATAGGTACGTTGTTTAGGCATAAAGGGGCTCCTGATTAATCAATTTATTTCGGTGTTTTATTATGTTTAATCAAAGTAAAAGGAAATCCTCCCTGCTATAATCTTGCCGGTATGACAACAAGGAAGTAATTCGTTAGACTAGGTAGGAGAAATCCTCCTTCTTTCGTTATAGTTCAATTCACGATTAAAGTTATGTTAATTCCATCAAAGTTAATTTGTTCTTATCGCCTGCAAAACAGTATTCAACGGGATCGTTTAACCCGGCTGCTGGACAAGGCGCATCTTTATCCGCTGGTGCTGATTCATGCGCCGGCAGGCTATGGCAAAACCACCTTAATTTCCCAATGGGTCGCCGGGCAGAAAAATGTCGGCTGGTATTCTTTAGATGACAGCGACAATGAAGCGGAACGTTTCGCCACCTATTTTAGTGCGGCGTTACATCGCGCTATCGGCGCGACATCACCGATGGTTGAGGAAGGGTTTAATCAGGCGAATTTGCTTTCTTCGTTAAATCAGTTGCTGATGAAAGCCCTGGATTTCAAAGAACATTTCTATTTGATTATTGATGACTATCATTTGATCGACAATGACGAAATCCATGACGCACTAAAATATTGGATTCGCCATCAGCCGGAAAACATGACGCTGATTCTTATTTCCCGTGCCGTACCGCCGTTCGGCATTGCCGGTTTGCGGGTGCAGGAACAATTGCTGGAAATTGATATTCACCAACTTTCTTTTAATCATCAGGAATCTCTTGCCTTTTTCCACTCCCGCTTAGGGAATGAACTGCCCGAGCAGGAAATCATTGCGTTATGTAACGAAGTGGAAGGTTGGCCGACCGCACTTCAGCTGATTAGCTTATCCGCCAAGCAGGCTATGGATAAATCCGGTGGCGTGTTGCCGTTGCAGGAAATGGAAAAACGGTTGGCAAAATTAAATAATTTCCACATTAACGAATATTTGAGCGATGAAGTGCTGAATCATGTGGATAACGAAACCCGCACCTTCGTGTTGCAATGTTCCATTTTGCGTTCTATGAATGAAAATCTGGTGAAAGAAGTCACCGGTTTAACCAATAGCCGTCGCAAACTGGAGGAATTGGAAAAGCAGGGGCTGTTTATTCAGCAAATGGATTCCGACGACAACTGGTGGCGTTTCCATCCGCTGTTTGCCTCTTTCCTGGCGCATTGTTGCGAACTGGAATTAACGGAGCAACTGGAAGAATTACACCGCCGCGCCGCACAAGCCTGGTTAAAACTGGGCTATTTTACCGAAGCGCTCTATCACGCCATGCAATTAAGCGATGTATCTACATTATTGACTATTTTGCAACAGCACGCCTGGCGCTTGTTCCATCAGGGCGAATTGAAATTACTGGAAGAAAGCCTGAACCGCATTGACTATGCGGCGCTGATTCAACACCCGAATTTGGTGTTGTTAAAAGCCTGGTTAGTGCAAAGCCAGCACCGTCATGCGGAAGTGGACGGCATTTTTGCCCATTTTCAGGAAGCCTTGGCAGAACACAATGTGCAACTGAGCAAAGAAAATCAGGCGGAATTTGACGTACTGAAAGCGCAGGTGGCGATTAACAGCGGCGATGAAAATACCGCCTTTTCTCTGGCGTCCAAAGCCCTTGCCGATTTGCCGGAGAATTATTGTTACGCGCGCATTGTGGCAACCTCCATTATCGGCGAAGCCTACCATTGTTACGGCAACCTTAACGAAGCGTTAATTATGTTGCAGGGGGCGGAGAAAATGGCGCGCCAACACCATGCCTATCACAATATTTTGTGGTCGTTGCTGCAACAATCGGAAATCCTCATGGCGCAGGGTTTCCTGCAAGCCGCTTACGATATGCTGGATAAAGCCAGTCTATTCGTGAAAGAAAATCACCTCCAAAAAGTGCCGATGTATGAATTTTTACTCCGTCTGAAAGGGCGTATTTTGTGGGAATGGTACAATCTGGATAAAGCGGAAGCCATGGCAAATGCCGGTATCGCCGTGCTGAATGAGCCGAAAGATAAATTACAGTGTATTGCCCTGTTGAGCAAAATTTCCCTGGTGCGCGGCGATTTGGATAATGCCACCCGTTTATTGCGGGAAGCGGAGCAGTTACAAAATGCCTACAACCACCATCATGACTGGCTGGCAAATGCGGATCAGGTGAAATTATTTTTATGGCAAATGACCAACGACGAGGAGGCGGCGCACAATTGGCTGATTCAAAATCAACCGCCGGCAACGGATCGTAATCATTTTACCCAGGTTCAATGGCGTAATATCGTACGTGCGCAAATGTTGGTGGGGCAGTTTGAAGAGGCTAAACAGATTCTGGATAAACTTATCGCCACGGCGGAAGAATATCATCTCACCAGCGATTTAAACCGTGCCTTGATATTACGTAACCGTTGGTATTTCCTGCAAAACGAAAAACATTTGGCGCAAAAGGATTTAATCGAGGCATTGCGTTTGGCGCGTCAAACCAATTTCATCAGCGCCTTTGTGATTGAAGGGGAAATGATGGCGCAACAAATTCGTCATCTGTTGCAGCTGAACGTATTGGACGAACTTGCCTTGCATAAAGCACAATTTATTTTGCGTAACATCAATCAATATTACCGCCATAAATTCGCCCATTTTGATGAACAATTTGTCGCCAAACTGCTTGCCAACCCGCAAGTGCCCGAGCTACTCAAAATCAGCCCTCTCACCCAACGGGAATGGCAGGTACTGGGGCTGATTTATTCCGGTTACAGCAATGAACAAATCTCCGATGAACTGCAAGTGGCAACCACCACCATCAAAACCCACATCCGCAATCTCTACCAAAAAATCGGCGTGGCAAACCGCAGCGAAGCCATTTCTTACACAAGGGATTTGTTGAAATTGATGGGGTATAGTTAGATTAATTTAAAAATTAGACGATATTGATTTGAAAATTAGACTGTAGGGGCGGATCCTGTGCCCGCCTGAAAATTTCAAGATAAATACGGGCGGACACAGGATTCACCCCTGCTTATCATATAATCCAAAATAAAGTGCGGTCATTTTAAAAAACGTTTTTTTAAATGACCGCACTTTTACTTTTGAAGAGGGACCCGCCCCTACAGGCAAACCTTATTCCCCCGCCCAAACGACCATCACTTTATCGCCGTCTAATTCACGGCTGAAAGCGTAGTATTTATCCGTTTTGGCGGTGGTTTGTTTACCCGCGCCGATTGCCGGATGTGCCTGACGGAAACGGGCGAGGGTTTGCCAGTGGGTGAGCAGGGCTTGTTTGTCGGCGTTCGTGCCGAGTTCCTGCCAGTTCATGTCGGAGCGAGTGCCTTGCATTGGGTCTGATCCTGTCGGTCCGAATTCCCGTCCGCTTTCATCGCCGTAATAGATTTGCACGGCGCCCGGCGCCAGTAATAACAGATTGGCGGCGATTTTTTGTTTCGCGTTGTTGCTTTGGCTGTCGGTGTGATAGAACAAGCGCGTATCGTGGGAGGAAAGGTAGCTCAACACATTGAACTCTTTCAGTTTGTCGCTCATGTCCTGATATACGGGGTCAATGTAGGCAAAGCAATCCAGGGCGTTTTTCGCCTGATCCTGAAAGTCGAAATTGATCATAGCGTCAAAACCGTTTTGGTAGTAATCGCTTTTCAGCACGCCGTGTCCCCAGGCTTCGCCCGTCATCCAAAACGGTTCGCCGTTGCTCTCGGACGGATGTTTTTGTTGCCATTGGCGCAATGCCGCGTCTGCCGATTGTTTTAATGCCAACCAAGTGGATTTTTCAACGTGTTTGGCGGTATCCACGCGGAAGCCGTCCACGCCGTAGTTACGCACCCAGTCTGACAGCCAACCGATGAGATAATCACGCACTTTGGCATTCGGCAGGGCTTTGGCGTGGGTTTGTTTATGTTGATAAAACGGTGGCAAACCCACCGCGTTGTCGCTTTCGGTTTTGAGATCGGGCAGTGAGGCGAGGGACATTTTCAGATCGTCGAATTTCGGGCTGTCATAGTCGCCGATGTCGGAGCGCACCCAATCCTTGCCCCACCATTTCGCCCAGCCGGCGCTATCGCCAAAATTGATGTAATCGTTAAAACTATGCCAATTCTGACCACGCTTCGGTTTCCAATTCGTCCATTTTTCACCCAGCACGGATTGCATTTCCTCCGGTTTAAGGTAAAACGAACCGAAACCGAATTCCTGCATATCCGCCAGGGTGGCGTAACCGGTGTGGTTCATCACCACGTCGAAAATCACTTTCATGCCGCGTTTATGGGCTTGCTCAATGAAATGCTTGAGATCCTGTTCCGTTCCCATGTTGGCGTCAATTTTCGTCCAGTCCTGATGATAATAGCCGTGGTAGGCGTAATGCGGAAAATCGCCTTTATCTCCGCCGCCGACCCAGCCGTGCATTTGTTCCAGGGGCGAGGAAATCCAAATGGCGTTCACGCCGAGCTGTTGCAGGTAATCCAGTTTTTCCGTCAAGCCTTTTAAATCGCCGCCGTGGAACGTACCGATTTCCTGCATACCGTCTTTTTGTCGTCCGTAGCTGTGATCGTTGTGCGGGTCGCCGTTATGAAAGCGATCGGTCAACACGAAATAAACGGTGGCATTCTTCCAGTGAAAAACACTTGGATTTTTAACCTCACTTTTCTCCAATAGCAGCAAGCCGCCCGCCAACGGATCCGGCGTCAAGGTCACTTTACCGTTTTTTACCACCGCACTTTTGTCCGAATAAGCATCGCGCACGGTATCGCCGTCAGCGAAGGTTTGGCTCACGTCAATTTCCAACGCTTTCTGATCCCACTTCGGACAAGTTTTTGCTACAGCTTCCGGTTCCGGCTGTTGTTCAATGCTGATACGTAAAGTCGGCGTACCACTGCGGGTGTCGATTTGAGCGAGGTAATTGCCATGACGGAAAATGCGTAATTGCGGCGCGTCGCCGTGGCAAGGTTCGAGGGACGCGGTTTGGTTGAGTTTCACGGCGGTTTGCGGCTGGAAGCACTTGCCGTCGCTGTGGAATTGTAACGGATAATTGCCTTTATCCAGCGTTGCCTGCCCTTGGAAGAGTTGCTTTTCGGCGTTGTCGTTCAGTTTGTTAAACTGCGGGTGTTGCCACGCGGCAAAGGCATTGGTGGCGCAGAATAGGGAAAAATAGAGTAGGGATTTTTGCATGGAACGCCTCCTGATGAACAAAAGTGCGGTGGTTTTTTCTCGTAAATCTTGAAGATTCGCTCAAAAACGTTGTTTTTGGTGAGATGGATTTGTCTGTAGGGGCGGGTCCTGTGCCCGCCCGTGAATATCAATAAAAAATTCGGGCGGGCACGGGACCCGCCCCTACAAATGGTGTTTTACCCCTTCACCCCACCTGCAGTTAATCCGCCGATTAACCAGCGTTGAGCCAGTAAGAACACGAGAGTAATCGGAATGGCGGAGAGTACTGCAGCGGCGGCGAAGTCGCCCCAGAGATAGTTTTGCGGGTAGAGGTATTGTTGCATTCCCACCGCCAGGGTGTAGCTGTTGACGTCGCGTAATAATAGCGAGGCGACCGGTACTTCGGTAATGGCGGCGATAAAGGACAGAATGAAGACTACCGCCAGAATCGGTACGGAGAGCGGTAATAAAATCAAGCGGAATGCCTGCCATGGGGTGGCGCCGTCTAAGGCGGCGGCTTCTTCCAGAGAACCGTCGATGGTTTCAAAATAGCCTTTGATGGTCCAAACGTGTAAGGCGATACCGCCCAAGTAAGCGAAAATCACGCCGCCGTGGGTGTTTAAGCCGAGGAACGGAATATATTGACCGAGGCGATCGAATAAGGCGTATAAGGCGACCAAAGACAATACGGCAGGGAACATTTGGAAAATTAACATACCTTGCAAGATGGTCTTTTTGCCTTTGAATTTCATCCGCGCGAAAGCATAGGCGCAGGTGGTGGAAAGGGTCACGATACCGACGGAGGTGATGGTCGCCACTTTAATGGAGTTCCATAACCACAACAACACAGGGAACGGCGGTGGTGTGACGGAGCCGTCGGCGTGTACCACATCAAAGCCGAGTGCCGCTTGCCAGTGTTCCCAGGAAATTTGTTTCGGAATCAGATCGCCCAAGGCGAGGTTGCCCGGGCGCAGAGAAATGCCGATCACCATCAGTAACGGAAAAATAATCAGACAAATAAATGAAATCAGCAGCAAGTGGGTTGCCAATAAACGGTAGCGGGCAGATTTGGATTGTACGATAGCCATAATTCTGTTCTCCTGAATGCGTTAGTCTAATTTCATTTTGGTGGCTTTGATGTTCAGTAACGCCAAGCCGCCCACGAGCAAGAAGATAATGGTGGCAATCGCCGCCGCCAAGCCGAAGTCTTGCGTGCCGCTGCCTTCAAAGGCGATGCGGTAGGTGTAGCTGACGAGCAAGTCGGTGTAACCCGCCGGCGTGGTGGTGCCAATCATGTCCGGGCGACCGTTGGTTAATAATTGAATCAACACGAAGTTGTTAAAGTTAAAGGCGAAGGAAGCAATCATTAACGGGGTTAACGGTTTTAACAACAACGGGAAAGTGATTTTGCTGAAGTTCTGCCAGGTGGACGCGCCGTCCATGGCGGAGGCTTCGTATAAATCCGACGGAATAGCTTTCAATAAGCCCATGCACAAAATCATCATGTACGGGTAACCCAACCAGGTATTGACGATAAGAATCATGGTTTTCGCCAGGAACGGATCGTTAAACCATTCCGGACTGATACCGAATAATTGATTCAGAATAACGTTGATTTCCCCGAAACTTTGGTTGAATAACCCTTTGAAAATCAAGATGGAAATAAAGGACGGCACGGCATACGGCAAAATTAACAGCAAGCGATACACGCCTTTGCCTTTTAAGGCTTCCCATTGCACCACGCAAGCCAACACCATGCCGAGGATGACAGTGAAGACGACGGTGAGTAAAGAGAAAACCACCGTCCAGATAAAGATTTGAATGAATGGTTTTTGAATGCCTTCGTCGGTGAAGATTTTCACGAAATTCATCCAGCCCACAGACACCGTATAGCCCGGTTCCAAGGTTTCATTTAGCCATTCGCCGGTTTCATTAACCGCCTGGAAAAAGCCGATGTCGTTGTTGGCTTTGTAGATTTTACCGTTTTCGTTATTGGTTAAAGTATTGGTTTCACTGTTAAAGGTGTAACGCGGTTTTTGTTCGGAGAATTGACGTAATGAGCTCATGGTCAATTCATTGCCGCTCGGCAAAGTCACGCGCATAGCTTGTAAAGCACCGCGATTTTGCGTAATGACTTTAAGCGGCGCCGCTTCGCCTTGCGGTGCGGCTTGTTCGGTCACCGTGATTTCATTATCGGTGAGTTTAATAGGTACGGAAGCGAAATCCTGTCCGGTATTGTTATTGCGTAGGGCGAGGATATAGCTGTTATCCTGTTGCGGGTAGAGTTTGAAATCGTATTTATCACCGGCGAAATAACGTTGTTCGCCTAATACGGCAACGGCACGTTCAAAGGAAAGCTGGTTGGTGCCGCTGTAATTGGTGAAAGCGATGGCGATGGTGGCGACCAGCGGGAATAAAATAAAAATCGCCATGCCCGTTAAGCCGGGATACACATAACGCCATGCGTACACTTTTTTGCTGCTGAAAATGTACACGCCGGAAGTCAGAATCACCAAGGTTAAAATGGCGAACAAATATTCTCCCTGCGAATACATTAAAACCACTAAATATAAGTCAATCAACAATACGACGCCGGCTAACAAATATTTCAGCCACGGGGATTGCGATGTCGCTTGAGTCGGAGATTGTTGCATAAAACACCTCGAGAAAATAATGACGAACTAACGGCGGTGTGAAAAACATCTGAAAAAAAGACCGCACTTTTATAGATAACGGGAGTGGCGTTCTCCCGTTGATATTGTGCCGAACCGTTAATTCGGCTCGGCACATCGCTTGGTTTATTGTTGTTTTTGGATACGCGCGCGGGCATCGTCCAAGGCTTGTTTCACGCTTTGACGACCGCTGACGGCATTGCCGATTGCCGCTTTTTCGGCATACCAGAAGGCGCTCATTTGCGCGATATTCGGCATGATTTCACCGTTTTGCGCATTTTCCATGGTCGCGGCGATACGCGGATCTTTCGCTAATTTTTCTTGGTAGGATTTCAATGCTACAGCGCCTAGCGGTTTGTCTTTGTTGACGGTTTCCAAACCTTCATCGGTCAACAGGTAGTTTTCCATGAATTCCACCGCAAGATCTTTGTTCGGGCTGGCGGAGTTAATACCGGCACTTAACACGCCGACAAACGGTTTGGCGTTTTGACCGTTTAACGTTGGTAACACGGCAACGCCGTAGTTGATTTTGCTTTTCTCAATGTTACCCCAAGACCAAGGACCGTTGATGGTTAATGCCGCATCGCCTTTGTTAAATGCCGCTTCCGCGATGGCATAGTCCATATCGGCGCTGATAACTTTATTTTTCACCATATCCACTACGAATTGCAGGGCTTTTTGTGAACCTTCGTTGTTTACGCCGATGTCGTTAATGTCATATTTGCCGTTAGCAAATTTAAAGGCATAACCGCCGTTAGAAGCGACGATAGACCAAGTGAAATAAGGCTCGGACAGGTTCCACATAATGGCGTTTTTCTTGTCTTTTTTGAGTTTGGCATCAAGCTCAACAATTTCTTCCCAGGATTTCGGCGGGGTCGGAAGCAGGTCTTTGTTGTAGATTAAAGACAAGGATTCAATCGCCACCGGATAACCGATAACTTTGCCGTTATAGGTTTCCGCATCCCAGGCAAAATCCACGAATTTATCTTTAAATTCTTTGCTTGGGGTCAGTTCGACCAATAAACCGGATTGTGCATAGCCGCCGAAACGGTCATGCGCCCAGAAAATAATGTCAGGGCCGTCACCGGTAGATGCCACTTGGGCAAATTTTTCTTCCAGTCTGTCCGGATGTTCTACTAAAACGGAAACGCCGGTATCTTTTTCAAATTTTTTACCCACTTCAGCCAAGCCGTTATAGCCTTTGTCGCCGTTGATCCAAATAACCAATTTCCCTTCGGTCATTTTTGCCATTACGGCGGAAGACATAACTAAGCCCGCCACGGCGGTTAAAGTGAATTTAACGAGTTTGTTTTTCATGTTGTAAGTCCTTGTTGGTTATTTACTGATACCGGAACGAATACGTTGAGCCGCTTCGTCCAGTGCCTGTTTAACGGTTTGACGTCCGGTCACCGCATTTTTAATGGCGGCGTTTTCCGCATACCAGAATGCCGACATTTGCGGCACATTCGGCATGATTTCGCCATTTGCCGCGTTGGTCATAGTGGCGACAACGCGCGGATCGGACGCTAATTTTTCCTGCAATGAAAGCAACGGAATCGCGCCCAAGGTATTGGTTTTATTGATGGTGGAAAGCCCTTCTTCGGTGAGCAGATAATTTTCAATGAATTCCACGGCAAGATCTTTATTCGGGCTGGCGGCGTTAATGCCCACACTGGTAATACCGACGAACGGTTTGGACGGTTTGCCGTCAAAGGTCGGCAGGGTAGTAACGCCGTAGTTCATCTTGGCGCTATCCAGATTGGACCACGCCCACGGACCGTTGATGATCATGGCAACGTCGCCTTTCGCAAATTGGGTTTCGGCAATTTGGCGATCCATATCGGAAGCGATATGTTTGTTTTTCACAAAATCCACTAAAAATTGCAGACCTTTTTGCGAGCCGTCATTATTCACGCCGATGTCGTTCACATTATAGCCGCCGTTCTCAAATTTGAAGGCGTAACCGCCGGCAGCGGCAATGAGTGGCCAGTTAAAATAAGGTTCGGCTAAGTTCCAGCTAATGGCGTGCTTGCCTTTACTTTTCATTAATTCTTTATCCAACGCCGGAATTTCTTCCCAGGTTTTTGGCGGATTAGGTAATAAATCTTTGTTGTAAATCAGGGAAAGAGATTCGATCGCCATCGGATAACCGATGATTTTGCCGTCATAGGTTTCCGCATCCCAAGTGAATTTGGCGAATTTGTCTTTAAATGCCTGACTTGGATTCAGTTCTGCCAGCAAACCTGCTTTGGCATAGCCGCCGAAACGGTCGTGGGCATAAATGATAATGTCAGGTCCCGCACCGTTGGAAGCCAATTGAGCATAGTCTTCTTCCAGTTTGCCCGGGTTTTCCACTTTCACCGGCACGCCGGTGTCTTTCTCAAATTTTTTACCGATTTCGGCAATCACGGTATAACCTTTGCCGCCGCCCCAAACCACCAGTTTGCCTTCTTCAAATTTGGCAAAGGCGGTCGGGGATAACACGGCACCGATGAGGGCGGTTAATAGAATAGGTTTAATAGAATGCTTGATTGTTAATGGCATACTGTCCTCCGCAGGCTTGGGGATGAAACAAAATAAAAACCTTTTTATACACCGTCCGAATTATCTAGAAATATTTCTCTTTGTTATCCTCCCCCCAACTACGCCCTGCCTGCAACGCTGTGATCTCATCGACATTTTTTATAATTTTGTGACCTCGATCACATAAATTAATTAAAAAAATTAGATCCGGATCACAAAATTTTATGCGCCTGCAGAAAAAGAAAATATTTGAATAAATTTTGAACGATTTTATCTAATCCCCCTAAATTTTTTATCAGGGAGGATTTTTTCTCTATACGGATAAGTATGATTAGCCCGAACATATAAAAGACAAGGTATTGAGAGGTTTCATTATGGCAAGTGTAACGTTGCGCAATGTGGGCAAATCTTACGGAAACGTGCATATTTCCAAAGACATTAATTTGGATATTGAAGAAGGCGAATTTGTCGTCTTTGTCGGACCGTCAGGTTGTGGCAAATCCACGTTATTGCGAATGATTGCCGGACTTGAGGACATTACTGCCGGTGAACTTTACATCGGCGACAAACTGATGAACGACGTACCGCCGGCAAAACGCGGTATCGGTATGGTGTTCCAATCTTACGCCCTGTATCCGCATTTGGATGTGGCGGAAAATATGTCTTTCGGGCTGAAATTAGCCGGTGTGAATAAAACGGAACGCGATCAACGCGTTAATCAGGTTGCCGAAATTTTACAGCTTGCCCATTTGCTTGAACGTAAACCGAAAGCCTTGTCGGGCGGTCAACGCCAACGTGTGGCAATTGGACGAACCCTGGTGTCCCAGCCGGAAGTGTTCTTGCTGGACGAACCGCTTTCCAACTTAGATGCCGCTTTGCGCGTACAAATGCGGGTGGAAATCTCCAAATTACACAAAAAACTCAATCGCACCATGATTTATGTGACCCATGACCAAGTGGAAGCCATGACCCTGGCGGACAAAATTGTGGTGTTGAATGCGGGCGGTATTGCGCAGGTGGGGAAACCGCTGGAACTTTACCATTATCCGCAAAACCGTTTCGTGGCGGGCTTTATCGGCTCACCGAAAATGAATTTCCTGCCGGTGAAAGTGACCGCCGTAGAAAAAGAGCGGGTGCAAATCGAATTGCCCGATGCCAACCATCATAACTTCTGGATCCCGGTTTCCGGCAACGGCGTGAAAGTGGGGGACAACCTGTCATTGGGTATCCGCCCTGAACATTTGATTCCGTCCGATGAAGCGGAAGTCACGTTGCGCGGCAATGTGCAAGTGGTGGAGCTGCTTGGTAACGAAACGCAAGTTCACCTTGAAATCCCTGAAATCAAACAACCGACCTTAATTTATCGCCAGAACGATGTGGTGTTGGTGAAAGAAGGGGAGACGATGGACATCGGCATCATTCCGGAACGTTGCCATCTGTTTAAAGAAGACGGCACTGCCTGCCAACGTTTATATAAAGAAAAAGGCGTTTAAAGGAATCACACCATGGAAGCCTCGGCACAATACCAACCGCAGCCTTTTGTTGAAATCAATCACCCCGAATGGGCGGAAAGTGCGGTCATTTATCAGGTTAATTTACGCCAGTTCACACCGGAAGGCACATTCGATGCGTTCAAAGCCCATTTGCCGCGCTTGAAAGCGTTGGGCGTGGATATTCTGTGGCTGATGCCGATTCATCCTATCGGACTGAAAAATCGCAAGGGCAGTCTCGGCAGCCCGTATGCCGTGCAGGATTATTACGGTGTGAATCCGGAATTCGGCACCTTAGCGGATTTCAAGGCGTTGGTTGCCGAGATTCATCGTCTGGGAATGTATGTGATTCTTGATTGGGTGGCGAACCATTCCGCGTGGGATAACCCGTTGGCGGTGCAACACCCTGATTGGTACAGCAAAAACAAAGATGGTAATTTCCAGCCGACCCCTTGGTATGACTGGGATGACATTATCGAGTTCGACTACGACAACGCGCAACTGCGTCAATATATGACCGAGGCGATGAAGCACTGGGTGCGTGAAACGGATATTGACGGTTTCCGCTGCGATGTGGCGGGATTTGTGCCGACGGATTTCTGGAACAACGTGCGTCGCGAGCTAGACGACATCAAACCGGTATTCATGCTGGCGGAATGGGAAAGCCGTGATTTGCACCAAAAAGCCTTCGACATGACCTACAACTGGTCTTTGTGGGACAAACTCACCGCCGTGGCGAAAGGCAACGGTTTTCATGCGTTGGTGGAATACATGGCGCATGATGTGAAAACTTTCCCGCGTGACGGTTATCGCATGAACTTCACCGACAATCACGACAAAAACGCCTGGGAAGGTACGCAATATAGCAATTTCGGCGATGCTTTATCCGCCGCCACGGTAATGACTGTGGTCGCCAACGGTATGCCTTTAGTGTACAGCGGGCAGGAAGCGGGATTGGATCGGTCGTTAAAATTCTTTGATCGTGACACCATTCAATGGCGCGAACATCCTAACGCGCAATTATATCAATCCCTGTTTGCTCTGAAACATCAGAACAAGGCATTGCGCAACGGCAAGCGGGGCGGGCAAATGATCCGTATTACTAACGACGGCAATAAAGTGTTGTCCTTTTATCGTGAAAGCGACGGACACCGCGTGGTCGCCATTATTAATTTCAACGCCGAGCCGGTTCGCGTCAAACTGGCGTGCGACGGCATCGGCGGCGAATACACCGATTGGTTTAAGGGGCAGAATTATTCACTAGCGAATTCTGCCGAAATTGAACTGAACGGCTGGGGATACCTTGTGTTATCTCCGGCAGCTTAAGGCTATTAACTCAATGCAAGAGAGGTCTCTTATGAAAATTCAAAAAACACTTCTGACAATTGCCATTAGTGGGGCATTATTTGCAACAAGCGCCAGTGCGGTGGATTTCCACGGTTACGCCCGTTCCGGTATCGGTTGGACATCCGGTGGCGGCGAACTTACCGCATTTTCCGCCAACGGCGCACCGGCAAAATACCGTTTAGGTAACGAGTCCGACACCTATGCGGAATTAGGCTTCGGTCAGGAATTGTGGAAAGAAGGCAACAAACGCTTCTATTTCGACAGCTTAATTGCCTATGGCGGTAATTTGCATAAAGGCGACTGGACTGAAACCAGCCCGGCAGTGCGTGAATTGAACGTGAAATTTGAAAACTTCGCCGACAGCTTACCGGGCGCCACATTGTGGGCTGGTAAACGTTTCTACCAACGTCATGATATCCACATGAACGACTTCTACTACTGGGATATTTCCGGTCCGGGTGCAGGGGTTGAAAACATTGATTTAGGTTTTGGTAAACTCTCCGTTGCGGCGACCCGAAATACCGAATCAGGCGGCGCATTTACTTACTACTATGATCATGCGAAAAAAACTTGGGTGAGTGATCGCTCTACAGATGGTAGAAAAGATGTTTACAACGATGTATTTGATATTCGTTTAGCTGAAGTTGAAGTGAATCCAAATGGTAAATTGGAATTCGGTTTTGATTATGCCAACGCACACGTAAAAGACGGTACCCGTTTTGTGAATGATAATGCGACCAAAAACGGTCATATGTTCACTATTGAACACACTCAAAGCGAATTTTTCGGCGGTTTCAATAAATTTACCGTGCAATATGCGAAAGATGCTATGGCAATCACTCCATGGTACGCAGCGGGTACTGGGCATGGTTATGGTGCCTCAACAACCACCCAAAATAATAACATTGTTAATGTAGATAACCGTGGTCACATGATCCGTTTAATCGACCAAGGTACCGTCCAATTCAGCGATAAAGTTGAAATGATGTATGCCTTGATTTATCAAAAAACCGATTTAGATAACAAACAAGGCAGCACTTGGTATTCTGCAGGTGTTCGTCCGATGTATAAATGGACAAATACCATGAGTACCTTAATGGAACTCGGTTATGACCGCGTGAAAGATCAAGCCACCGGTAAGAAAAATGACTTAACCAAAATTACCCTTGCGCAACAATGGCAAGCGGGTAACAGCATCTGGGCGCGTCCGGCAATTCGTGTGTTCGGTACTTATGCGCACTGGAATGATAAATTCAACACCGAAAATCGCACAAACTTAGGTTACAAAGCGAAAGACGGCGAATTTATCGCAGGTGTTCAATTTGAAGCATGGTGGTAATCACCGCAAAATGTGCTATCCGCTTATGCGGGTAGCACAATAACTTTTCCAACCCTTTTATAAAATACATTTTTTTCTGAGGTTAATATGAAAAAAACGATGAAATTTTTGACCGCACTTTTATTGGCGAATATCGCAGTAACTTCTCCAAGCCGGGCTGATACGCCTGTTCATATTAACTCAACGGCACTGGCGAACCTGCAATGGCAGGACGTGTCCTTTTCCGAAAAAGTCACCACCAATTTATCCGAACAACAAAAACAAGCCTTCACCGTGCCCTTTGCCGGTGTAGAAAGCCCGATTGCCGCCTATCGCATTCCGGCGAACCAAGGCACGTTGGAAGTGGAAATTATCAGCCCTATTGAAAACAAAAGCGCATTCGTCCCAAGTGCGGTGGTTTTAGACAGCAATTTTAATGTAGCGGCGACTTATCCGTCATCCGAATTCAAATTCCAAGAAGAACGCGGCATGCAACCGAATCGCTTTGCCGCCGAGTTAAACCTCACGCCTGCCGCCTCACAAGGTTATATTTACCTGCTGATTTACACCACCCAACAGGATTTGGCGAAAACCACCATGATCCCGCATCCGGCGAAACTGTATGCCAAAGGCACCGGACACCAACCGCCGGCATTGAACGATATTGAAGTGAAACACAGTTTGAACGGTCAGATTATCGTGAATGTGACTAACGCTAACGGCACGCGCTTTATCGGTATGCCGACCAATATTTTCTCTTCTTCCGATAAAAAAGCGGCTCAACCGGTAGGAGCCGCGCCTGCACCGGCGCCGACAGCAAACGTTGCGCCGTCTAAAGCGGTTAATGTACCGGTGGATAAAGACACCGAAGCCTATTTCAATCAGGCAATCACTAAAGCGTTAAAAGCCGGTGATGTGAACAAAGCGATGAATTTAGTCAATGAAGCAGAAAAACTCGGCTTAACCTCACCGCGCCAAACCTTTTTAAAACAGGTTTCCTCAAAATAACCAACTTTCTTTTTCATTCACTTTTCATGATTTGCCACCGAATTTCGGTGGCTTTTTTATGGTTGGAATAGCGCGATTGCAGGAAAAGTGCGGTCAAAATTTAGCGTGTTTTTCAATGTCGAAGCGCTGCTGGACACGCGTTAGGAAACGCG
>JACAWG010000055.1:33534-33861 GCA_017160915.1 Aggregatibacter actinomycetemcomitans | reverse complement strand
GCTTCGCCCAGCTCCCCCCGTAAACGAGGGGAGCCAAGTTTTTTTAAATAGTCACACAACTATGGTTAGAGAAGCGTATGCTAGAAATGGACATTAACCACCCATGATGGCGCACGCTTCCTAGCGTGTGTCGGTATTCTAAGTGCGGTCAAAATTTAGCGTATTTTTCAATGTCGAAGCGCTGCTGGACACGCGTTAGGAAACGCGCGCCATCGTTATGTTCTTAGATAGTGCGCGTCTCCTGACCACAGATGTTCGAAACATTGTAATATATTGATATTTCAAAAGTATCTTGCCTTCCCCCGTTTACGGGGGAAGGTGCCCGAA
>JACAWG010000055.1:17275-33484 GCA_017160915.1 Aggregatibacter actinomycetemcomitans | reverse complement strand
GCTTCGCCCAGCTCCCCCCGTAAACGAGGGGAGCCAAGTTTTTTAAATAGTCACATAACTATGGTTAGAGAAGCGTATGCTAGAAATGGACATTAATCATCCCCCGGCAACCTCACTTCCCTGACCGACATCGTCATTCCATCAACCAGCAACAACCGACCACATAAATTCGTGCCGATTTTTAACCGCACTTTGATGGCCTCCAAGGCTTGAATGGAACCGACCAGCCCCACGATCGGCGCCAGTACGCCGGCTTCTACGCAACTTAAGGTGTTATCGCCGAACAAACGGCTGAGGCTGTGATAAGTCGGGGTGTTGTCTTCATAGGTGAACACGGAAACTTGACCTTCCATGCGAATTGCCGCACCGGAAACCAGCGGGATCTTGTGGGCTGCACAGGCGCTGTCTAATTGGTTGCGGGTGGTGACGTTATCGGTGCAATCCAGCACCACATCAAATTTGCCGATCAATTCCTTGAGCTGTTGTTCGTCCAGTAATCGATTGATGGCGTCAACCTCAATATGCGGATTCAGACGCTGCAACGTGAGCTTTGCCGAGTCCACTTTCGGCATGCCAAGACGGCTGTCGTCATGCAACACTTGGCGTTGCAAATTGGAAATATCTACGGTATCGAAATCCAGCAATGTCAAATGCCCCACGCCGGCGACGGCTAAATATTGGCTTGCGGCACAACCTAAACCGCCTAAACCGACAATGAGCATTTTGCTGCCTTTCAGAGCTTCCTGCCCGTCAAAATCAATGTCTTTCAGTACGATTTGGCGGTTGTAACGTAATTCTTCCTGATGGGTTAATTCCATAATAAACTCAATGAATTAGCGTAATAAATCATTAAAAGGTTCGATGTTGACCGTCTCGCCCGCCGTGACATTACCGCGTTCCTGTTCCAACACGATAAAACAATTGCTTTTCACAAAGGAGCTGAACAAATGGGAGCCTTGGAAACCCACCGGCTGCACTTCGAGTTGCCCCTGGGCATTGAGCTGATAATACCCGCGTTGGAAATCTAAGCGTCCCGGGGCTTTTTTCAAGTTCACGGCGGCAATGGCAGATAAACGTGCGGGCGCCTTCCATTGGTTGTAACCGCTGAGTTTGGCGATGGCGGGTTGTACTAATTGGTAAAACGTCACCAATGCCGACACCGGATTGCCCGGCAAACCGCAGAACCAGGCGTTTTCTAACTTACCGAAAGCGAAAGGTTTGCCCGGTTTAATGGCGATTTTCCAGAAATTGATTTTGCCTACTTTTTCCAGAATATGTTTGGTGAAATCCGCCTCGCCCACGGAAACGCCGCCGCTGGTAATCACCAAATCCGCCTGCTGTTGCGCTTCAATAAAGGCTTTTTCAAATTGCGCCTCGTTATCCGGCAAAATCCCGAAATCCAACACATCACAATTTAATTTTTCCAATAATAATTTCACGGTGAAACGGTTGGTGTCGTAAATTTGCCCCGCCTGTAACGGCTTGCCCACCAGCACCAATTCATCGCCGGTAGAAAGCACCGCTACTTTTAAACGCGGGAAAACTTTCACGTTTTCAATGCCAAGGGAAGCAAGCAACGGCAGGGAAACCGCATTTAACAGTGCGCCTTGTTGCAACACCACATCCCCCTGTTTGACATCTTCACCGATACGGCGAATATTTTGATTTAATTTTGGCAGGCTGTGGAACGTCACCGTGCCGTCGTCGTTCAACTGTACTTCCTCCTGCATGACGACTGCATCCGCACCTTGTGGCAGCATGGCGCCGGTCATAATTCGGACCGCACTTTGCGCCGTCCATTCGCCCTCAAAAGGCGCGCCGGCAAAGGCTTTGCCCGCCACGGTAAGCGTCATGGATTGTTGCAAATCCGCCAACCGCACGGCATAACCGTCCATGGCGGAATTGTCGAAAGAGGGAACGTTAATGGGAGAAATGATGTTTTCGGCGCAAATGCGTTGGCTTGCCTGGTGAATCGGCAGTGCTTCCGTGGAAGTCGGAGAGGGAAGTTGGCTGAGCATTTGCTCAAGGGCTTGGGATAACGGCAACATAGTGGATCCTTAAATGAAAAAAGTGCGGTCATTATACTAAAAGTTTTCATGCTACATAGTCATTATCTTCATTTTATTATTGCCTTGGAGTTTGCTAAAATGCGCCATTATTTTTATTGGGAGCAGTAAATGAACGATATTTCACCTGAAGCAGAGAAAGTCCGCACGGCGCTGGTTCAGAAAGGAATTGAAACACCGATGATTGTGTCGGACGAAAGCAAAGATGAACGCCGCACAAAAATCGAACAGCATATGCGCGAAGTGTTGCGTTTAATCGGTTTGGATTTACGTGACGACAGCATTGAAGAAACCCCGTCACGTCTTGCAAAAATGTTCGTTGATGAGATTTTTAGCGGCTTAGATTATACCAATTTTCCTAAGATTACGAACATTGCCAATCGGATGAAAGTGAGTGAAATGGTGTTGGTCAATGATGTCACATTAACCAGCACCTGCGAACATCATTTCGTTACCATCGACGGAAAAGTTTCCGTGGCGTATTACCCGAAGAAATGGGTTATCGGCTTATCCAAAATTAATCGCGTGGTGGCGTTTTTCGCCCAACGTCCGCAAGTGCAGGAACGGTTAACGGAACAGATTTTACTGGCGTTCCAAACCATTTTGGAAACGGAAGATGTGGCGGTTTATGTGAAAGCGACCCATTTCTGCGTGAAATGTCGCGGCATTAAAGATGCCAACAGCTACACCGTCACCTCCGCTTTCGGTGGCGTGTTCTTAGAAGATCGCGAAACGCGCAAAGAGTTTTTGAGCTTAATTAATAAATAATTCGGCGCCGTTCATAAGAAAAGTGCGGTGGATTTTCTCGGCGTTTTAAAAAACGTTTGAAAAATCCACCGCACTTTTTGTCTTTTCAAGTCGGCGAAATTAATCCTGATACAATGCGTTATACACGCCGCTTTCAAATTGTACCAGTGGGGCGCGTTTGGTTTTGCTTTCCAGGTCGCCGGTGGAGTAGCCGTTGATAAATTGCACGAACGCCACTTTTTCCCCGCGCGCGTTGGTGAGGTAGCCCGCCAGATTGTACACGCCTTTCAAGGCACCGGTTTTGGCGATGACGTTTTTCACCAACGGCGGGTTGATTAATGAACCGCGTCCGCTTAAGGTGCCGTCCACGCCGGCGATAGGGAAGCTGTCCAATAAATGCAATTTTTCTTCATTTTTTGCGATGTAATCCAACACCTGCAACATGGTTTGCGGCGCCACCAAATTGTGGCGGGATAAGCCTGAACCGTCGGCGATAACGCTGTTGCCGAATTTAATGCCTACTTGCGATAACACCCTTTTCATTGCCAACGTGCCCAATTGGAAGGACGCGGGGCGTTTGTATTGGTTGTAAGCGATGGTGCGGAACAGGGCATCGGCAATTTGGTTGTCGGATTTTTTCATCATTTTTTTGATGAGATCAGGCAACGGCTTGGATAAGTGTTGCGCCAATACCTGCCCCTGTTGCTGGCGGTAAGGTTGTTGCACCTGTCCGTTAAATTCAATATTCAGGCGTTTTAGCTGGCGTTGAATAATCGCCGCCGCGTAAGCATTGGGATCCTGCACGGCGAAACTTAACCCGAAAGGCTTGCTTTGACGCGCCAGACAGCCTTTCACCTGATAGCGATTGTTGTCATGCACGATAGCATCCAACTGGCAATAACCGGCTTCCTCTTTGCCCGCCACATAGACCTGCCCGAACACCTGAATCGGGTATTGCGACGGCACGTTGAATTTCACCGGTTGTCCTTCCGGCTGATTGGCGTCAATATCCACATAGAAACAGTTATTATCAATATTTACGGCGGCAGGCGGCGCATTAAAACACATGGTCAGATCGTTCCAGATCCAGCCTAAACCGCGATCGTGACCGATAAACACCGAGGTGTCTAAAATCAGATTGCCGTTGATTTTATTAATATTTTGTTTCTTTAATTCCGATAATAAATTGAATAATTGTCCGCTGGTTAAATCCGGGTCTCCGGTAAAACGCACGATTAAATCGCCGTTGAGCTGACCGTTTTGCACTTTGCCGTTGGTTAAAAGTGCGGTCTGAAATTGAAATGAATCGCCGAGCGCCAATTTTGCCGTCAACGCGGTAAATACTTTTTGCGTGCTGGCGGGGAGCATGAATGTTTGCCCGTTATAATCGGCGATAATGCTGTCTTGATTGATGTTTTTGGCGATGAATGCCAAATTTGCCCCTTCGGGAAGATTGGCAGTGTAGTTGGCAATATTGACTTCGGCGAACGTGGTGGTGGCGATGCCGAGGCTGAGTAATAAGAGCGTTTTTTGAAAAATATGACGTGGTGAAAATTTATACATAATCCGTGCTTGAGGTTGCTATTTTTTGAAAGACGAACAATAATAGTACGCGAATACGCGGGAGTAAATGCTTTTCTCCCACCATAACCGATTAATTTACGCTGTGGAATCCTCGGGATTCCATGGTTTTTCTTTTATTCAAATTTAGGGAAAAGAAGAATGCAACAAATTCCAATGACTGTTCGCGGCGCACAATTACTGCGTGAAGAACTGGATTATCTTAAAAACGAACGTCGCCCGGAAATCATCAAAGCCATCGCAGAAGCGCGCGAACATGGCGATTTAAAAGAAAACGCGGAATATCATGCCGCCCGCGAGCAACAAGGCTTCTGCGAAGGGCGCATTCAGGAAATCGAAGGCAAACTGGCTAACAGTCAAGTGATCGACGTCACCAAAATCCCGAATAACGGCAAAGTGATTTTCGGCGCCACCGTGGTGTTGCTTAACACCAATACGGACGAAGAAGTGAGTTATCGCATCGTGGGCGATGATGAAGCGGACATTAAAAACGGCTTGATTTCCGTCAATTCACCGATTGCTCGCGGTTTGGTGGGCAAAGAAGTGGACGATGTGGTCAATATCACTACGCCGGGCGGCACAGTGGAATTTGAAATCATTGAAGTGGATTATGTTTAAATGATTGCACCTCGTGCATCGATAACAAAAAAGGCAGTTTTTTAACTGCCTTTTTTCATGTTCGCTTTTTTATTATTTACGTGGAAGCTGAATTTTATTTTCTTCACTCGGGCGATACAACACCAGCACATGACCGATAGTTTGCACCTCCGCCGCGCCGGTTTCCCGCACGATGGCATCAATAATAAGCTGTTTGGTTTCACGATCGGAACCGCTGATTTTCACTTTAATTAATTCATGGTGATTCAACGATAAATCAATTTCCGCCAGCACGCCTTCCGTTAAACCATTGCCACCGAGCATCACCACCGGGCTTAAATGATGGGCGAGGCCTTTTAAATATTGTTTCTGTTTGGTTGATAATGTAATTGACATAATAATCTCTTTGAAAAAATTGATGGCTGATTCTAATGCAATATTTCTTTCGATACAACATATCGGGTAAAAGAACCTTATGTTGATAAAGATAAAGGTGTTAACTGCGCTTGACACTTTTAAGCCCGGGACTATACTTATGGCAGGGAATAACAACAATCAATTCAATGATGATACAAATTAAGACGACTTTTCTTTTTGATGAATGGTTGAAAAAACTCAAAAACCTAAGAGCCAAAGCAAAAATCAACGCACGAATTAAACGGTTACAGTTTGGTAATTTCGGTGACTTAAAAAGCGTTAATGGCGGCATATTTGAAATGCGGATTGACGAAGGGCAAGGGTATCGGGTTTATCTGAAAAATCAAAATGGCATACTTGTTATCTTACTTTGCGGCGGAGACAAATCCACTCAGGAGAAAGATATCAAAAAAGCAAAACAACTTGCACAGGAAATAGGACTATGAGTGAACGATTAAAAAATTTTGATCCTGCTGAATACTTATCTACTGAAGAAGATATTCAGCTTTATTTAAATGAAGTGCTACAAGAAAATAATATTGAGCTTATTTTATCTGCGTTAGGCGATATTGCACGAGCCAGAAATATGAGCCAAATTGCCCGCGAAACCGGTATGAGTAGAGAAGGACTTTATAAAGCCCTGTCAGGTACGGGCAACCCTACCTTTGCCACCGTGATTAAGGTCATGAAAGCCTTAAACTTACAACTTCAAGTACAACCTTCCGGTTATGCGTAACGAAAAAGTGCGGTCAAAATCGACCGCACTTTTTACGCTTCTTTTTGTGCCAGATAACGTTCAACGGTATCCACAATCGCCTGAGTTTGCGGATCGATTTCGATGTTCACTTTGTCGCCCACCGCTTTCTTGCCGATAAGGGTGCGATGGAGGGTTTCCGGGATGAGGTTCACGCAGAAACATTGTTCGCGCACTTCGCCGATGGTTAAGCTAATGCCGTCCACGGCAATGAAGCCTTTGGTCAGCACATATTTCATCACGTCTTTCGTCGGCAGTTTGAACCAAATTTGCAGGTTGTTTTCGGAAGGCAGACGTTCAATGATTTCCGCCGTGCAATACACATGACCGGATAAAATATGCCCGCCGATTTCCGTGCCCATTTGCATGGCGCGTTCGATATTCACGGGATCGCCGACGTTTAATTCGCCTAAATTAGTGATTTTCAACGTTTCCTGCATTAAATCGAAACTCACCAGATTGTCTTTAATTTCCGTTACGGTTAAACATACGCCGTTATGAGCAACGGAGGCGCCGATTTGTAATCCTTTCAGCATTTCTTGTGGCATTTCCACGATGTGTGTTCTAAAATTAGCCCTTTCCGTGATCGCCTTAATTTGTGCGGTACCTTGCACAATGCCTGTAAACATAATTACCTCGAAATTTATCTATTTTTATGAAGTTAACAACCGTCAAAGAATATCATACTGAAGCTAAAAAATTAATTGCTATTGCCATCCCGATTTTGTTCGCGCAAATTGCGCAAAATTCCATGGGATTGGTGGACACCATCATGGCGGGGCGCGTCAGTGCGGCGGACATGGCGGCGATTTCCGTAGGCGCGTCTATCTGGTTGCCGTTAGTGTTGTTCGGGCATGGTTTATTGCTCGCCTTACCGCCGACCATTTCCTATTTGAACGGTTCCGGACAGCGTAAGCGCATTGCCCATCAGATGCGCCAGGGCATTTGGATTGCGTTTTTTAGCTGCATTCCGCTGGCACTGCTGATTTACAACAGCGATTTTGTGTTGCAAAAAATGGACATGGAACAGCGCTTGGCGGACATTACCATCGGCTATTTGCATGCCATGGTCTGGGGCTTACCGGGCTATTTGTTGATGGTGAATTTTCGCTGTTTAAATGACGGTATCGCGAAAACCAAACCGGCGATGGTGATCACCTTTCTCGGCTTATTGCTCAATATTCCCCTTAATTATATTTTCATTTACGGCAAACTGGGCGTGCCGGCATTCGGTGCGGTGGGTTGTGGTATTGCCACGGCAATTGTGAACTGGGTGATGTGTCTGCTGATGTTGGCATACTGTATGCGGGCGAAAAGTCAACGTGATCTGAAGGTTTTTGCAAACATTATCGAACGCCCGAATATGCGCACGCTGGGTAAATTGCTGAAACTGGGTTTTCCTATTGCCATGGCGTTGTGCTGTGAAGTGGCATTGTTTGCCTTAACCTCTTTATTCTTATCGCCTTTGGGCACCGATGTGGTGGCAAGTCACCAAATTGCGTTAAATACCAGCGCCTTTGTGTTTATGTTGCCGATGTCTCTCGGTATGGCAACGACCATTTTGGTGGGGCAACGTTTAGGGGAAAAATCCCCGAATGGCGCAAAACAAGTGACCTATTCGGCATTGGCGGTAGGGTTATCCATTGCGGTGATAACGGCATTTTTAACCGTTACCTTGAGAGAACAAATCGCCGGCATTTTTGTGAAAGATGCCGAAGTCATTGCCATGGGGAGTACCCTGTTGTTATTGGCGGCGTTGTATCAATTCTCCGACACCATACAGGTGATCATCGGTGGCGTGTTGCGCGGCTACAAAGACACGCAAGCGATTTTATACATCACCTTATTTTGTTATTGGGTTGTGGGAATGCCGCTCGGTTACACGTTGGCGCGCACGGATCTCATCATTCCCGGCGGCATTGCGGCGAAAGGCTTCTGGATTGCCTTTGTGGTGAGCCTGACGATTGCGGCGGTTTTACTGTTTTTCCGTCTGCGAAAAACACAAGGACAGCCGGACGATATTTTATTAGCGCGACTGGAGAAATTGAAATAATGGTATGGTGGGTTTGTCCCACCATTTTTTTATGTTTTTTCGCGGGATAAATCCCGTTTTAGGTGCAAAAGTGCGGTTACAAAAAATTCCGTTTTTTGAACGTTGGTTATGCCAACGGCCCCGAAGGGGTGAATAAATCACTCCAGTGATTTATGAATATTTTTATAAATGTTTTTTATTCGCCCGGAAAAAAGAGAATGATTATATTTTACGCCTGAAACTTTTCAGCTATACTGACGCCGTTTTTTTGACTCGAGAAGGTAACTTTTATGAAATTTAAATTAAGTTTAATTTCCACCGCACTTTTAACGGCCGTGTCAATGACGGCTTATGCGGAGGAGAAAAATGAAAAATTGGATCAGATCAACGTTGATGTGAATTCCGAAGAATTACAACAAGTCGGCTATCATGCGGTGGGAACCTCTTCGGTTTCCAAAGTCAACGTACCTATTATCGATACCCCGACTACGGTGAACGTCGTAACAACGAAATTAATTGAAGATCGAAAACCGAATGACCTGATTGACGCACTTTCCAGCGTGAGCGGGGTAAGCCAAGCCAATACATTAGGCGGCGTTTTTGATGCCGTGCAAAAACGCGGATTCGGCGGTAACCGTGATAATTCCATTATGCGTAACGGACAGCAGGCAGGTCCTTCCCATAACTTTGGCGCAACAACAGAAACGATTGAAGTCTTAAAAGGTCCGGCTTCCGTACTTTACGGCATTCAGGATCCGGGCGGTATTATTAATGTCATTACGAAAAAGCCGCAACAGGAAAGCAAACACGTTATTGGCGGTTCGGTCGGGAATAACGATATGTGGGGGATGCAATTAGATTCTACCGGCGGCTTAGGCAACGGTTTCGCATATCGTTTTATTTATGATAAGCAAGATAAGGACTATTGGCGTAATTTCGGTAAAATCGAAACCACAACTTATGCACCATCACTTTCCTGGGAGAATGAGACGACCAAAGTTTTATTGGCATACGAACACTTGGATTACACCCAACCTTTTGACCGTGGCACACAGCTTGTCAACGGTACTGTTGTCAACATTCCTGCCGAACGTCGTTTAGACGAGCCGAATAACCAAACCAATGGTAAAACTGACAATATTCAAGTAAAAGTCGAGCATAAATTAAATGATCAGTGGAAATTGAATTTTGCCTATGGTTATGCACGTGATAAATATAATTATCGTCAAACCCGAGTGGTGGCGGTGAATACCAGCTATACCGATAATTATGCATATAGTGCCGCTCGTACTTTATCTCCTAGAACGGCTTTACGTCGTTTAGAAAAACAGGCGGCGGATCAGCGCATTCATACAGGTTCTCTAAATTTAGTCGGGGAATTCTCCATTGGCGAGATTGCTAACCGTTTTATCATTGGTGTGGATGCCAGCCGTAACTACCGTACTACCGGACCCGTTTATAATAACGGCGGCTGGAGTTATATAAATATTGACAATCCCGTCTATACGAGTCCTGATGCTAGAGAAACATTAGCCGCAAACAACTACCAAATTAACAACATTAAAACCCTTGGTGTTTATGTGCAGGACACCGCTTATTTAACCGATAGCGTGATTGTGACAGGTGGTTTACGTTATGAATATTTTGATCAAATAGCCGGGCGTCATAGAATCGGCGCGGCATTTGTTCCGAATACGGATCAAAATGACGGCAAATTGCTTTATCAATTCGGTGCGGTCTATAAATTTACACCGAACTGGGCGACTTACGCCAACTATGCCGAATCTTTCCGTCCGCAATACAGCATTGCTAACCGTGTAGATTCAGGTTTAGAACCGGAAGAAGGTAAATCCATTGAAATCGGTACAAAATATGAAAGTGCCAATATTAATGCAACAGTAGCCTTGTTCAATATTGATAAGAAAAATGTCGCGGAAACGGATACCAATGGTGATGTCTATATTGCCGGCAAACAACGTTCACGCGGTTTAGAAGTGGATGTAAACGGTTATATCACCGATAAATTAAGCGCCTCCGCAACCTATACTTACACCAAAGTAAAACATCGTGAAAATACGAGTTACCCGGCAGCGGTCGGCCAGCAATTGAATGGTGTGCCTAAACATCAAGCGGCATTATTCTTGAGTTATGATTTGGGCGAATTCTTAAACGGTCAATGGCGAATCGGTGCCGGTGCGCGCTATTTAGGTTCCTGGAATGCTTATACTTCCGATTATGTGACAAGTTATAAAATCCCGGACGCAACGATTTATGACGCATTTTTAGCGTATGAAACGAAAATTGCGGGCAATAAAGTGAGTTTGCAACTTAACGGTAAAAACTTATCCGACAAAGTTTACTATCAATCGACTTCAGGTAATGCGGACAGCCACATCGTGCCAATTTCTTTAGGTTATGGTCGCGAAGTTATTCTCAACGCCAAAGTCGAATTCTAATCAAACCTTAATCCCCAAAGGGCGTTTAACGCCCTTTCTTTTTGGATGTTCAAATGGATTGGCAAAAGGAACTTAATAGCAGTTTTAGCTGGCTTGTGACCGCACTTTTTTATGTCTCCCTGGCGTTGGTGGTGCTGGCGTTGGTGTTACGCAGCACGTCGTTCGGGAAAAAATTCCGGCTGATTACGAAACCCTGCGTCGAAAAATCGCAGGCGTATAAAATTATCGGGCTGGTGTTGTTATTGCTGACCTTGATTTTGCTGGAAGTGCGCATTAGCGTACTGAACAGCTTTTTCTACAACGGGCTTTATTCTTCATTGCAGAAGCAGCAAGCCGAAGCGTTTTGGTTTTTTGCCGGGCTGAATGCGTTGTTGGTGATGTTCAAAATCATCCACTCCATCATTAATTATTTTGTTCGCCAGTTGTTTGAAATTCGTTGGCTCGAAAAGCTGAACGACGATATGGTGAAGCGCTGGTTGCGCCATAAAAATTACTATCGGCTGAAATACGAAAAAGATCTGCCCGATAATATCGATCAGCGTATTGAACAGGATGCCCGCGACTTTATCAGCGGCACGGTTTCCATGTTGCAAGGGCTGATTAATTCCGTGGTTTCCACCATTGAATTTACGATTATTTTATGGGGCTTGTCGGGCTTATTAGTGTTGCTCGGCGTGCCGATTCCAAAGGGCGTAGTGTTCTTCATTTATATTTTTATTATCGTCGCCACTGCACTTTCCGTGTGGATCGGTCACCCGCTGATTAAACTGAATTTTGAAAAAGAACGGCTGAACGGGGATTATCGTTATTCCCTGATCCGCGTGCGTGACAATGCGGAAAGTATTGCATTTTATAGCGGCGAGGAAAAAGAGCGGTGGAATTTACAGGCGAAATTCAATTCCATCATTCACAACCGCTGGGCGATTGTGCGCCGTATGCTTGGTTTGGACGGCTTCAATACGGGCATTACCCAAACGGCGATGATTCTGCCGTTAATGTTACAGGCGCCGCGTTTCTTTGCGGGGCAGGTGAGTTTGGGCGATATGCACCAAACGGTACAGGCGTTTAACCGCCTCATGCGGGCGCTGTCGTTTTTCCGTTTGTTCTATGAAGAATTTACCCTGTATCAAGCGCGGTTAAACCGTCTGTACGGTTTTTTCACCAAATTAGACGAACTGGACAACCTGGAAATTCACCAGCCGACGGAATGTTCCAATCGGGTTTCTTTGCATAATTTCGGTATCAAAGACGGCAACGATCGGGTGTTGTTAAAAAATCTGAACGTGGATTTGCAAAACGGCGATGCCTTATTGATTCAAGGTCCTTCCGGCGCGGGCAAAACCTCGTTGCTCAAAGCCATTGCCGGGATTTATCCCTTTGATACGGAAGGGGTCGTGGAACGCCCATGCAGCAACAGCCTGTTTCTGCCGCAGCGCCCGTATATGCCGCAAGGCACGTTACGCGAAGCCATTTGCTACCCGAATATCACGCCTCAACGCGGCGAATTGGAATTGGCAATGGAGCAATGCCGTTTGAGTAAATATATCCCGTCACTGAACGAATCCAACGATTGGCAGGCGATTTTATCACCGGGCGAATTGCAACGGGTCGCGTTTATCCGAATTATTCTGATGAAACCTGATGTGATTTTCTTAGACGAAACCACCTCGGCATTAGACGAACCGACAGAAGAATTACTCTATAAAATCATTCGCAGCCGCTTCCCGAATATGATTATCCTCAGCGTCGGACATCGTTGCACCTTGCAGCAATTTCATAATAAGCGGTTGGTGTTGTAGGTGTGGAAAAGTGCGGTGGGTTTTTGAGGTGTTTTTTTATAACCCCCCTCTTTAGAAAAGAGGGGCAGGGGGAGATTTAACAGGCTAAATTGTCGGAGAAAATAATTGATGTTTTATGTGCGGATATTTGAGGACTCATCTATTTCTTCGGTTTATTTATATTTCTAAATCTCCCCTAACCCCTCTTTACAAAAGAGGGGAATTTCTTTTTATACCATCACATTTCATCTTAAAAAAACACCGCACTTTTACCCCTCATCCACAATATCCACAAACGCCGCATTCAGTATTTTCGCCAAATCCTGCGGGGCGATTTCGACACTTAATCCGCGTTTGCCGCCGGAGACGAAAATCTTGTCGAAATTGAGCGCGGATTGTTCAATGACGGTGGTTAGTCGTTTCTTTTGACCTAACGGGCTGATTCCGCCCACCAAATAGCCGGTGCTTTTTTGCGCGGCGTCTTTATCCGCCATTTCCACTTTTTTGACACCCAAGGATTTTGCCGCTTTTTTTAGGCTTAACAGATGGCTGGTGGGTAGCACAAAACAGGCGAGTCTTTTCTGGTCGCCGTTTTCGGCAACCAACAAGGTTTTGAAGGATTGATCGGGGTTTATGCCTAATTTCTCGGCGGCTTCGTCACCGAAATGGGTGTTATTCGGGTCGTGATCGTAGTGGTGTAAGGTGAAAGGGACTTTTTGATTTTTCAGTAAGTCAATCGCCGGTGTCATTGTATTTCCTTATGATAATTCAGTAAAATGGAGCACGTTTATTTTACTGCGGAGAGAAAAATGAGTACAAGATTAAATATCGCCCTCGTCGCCGAATTCGATTTGTGCGAAAAATTGGCGGAGGCGTTGGAGCAGAGCAGTTTAGCCATTGAAAAATTGTCCGTGGTCGAACTTTTTCCCTTTAGTGAAGAACAGGGCATTCGATTCAACAACAAAAGCGTAGCGCAAATTTCGTTAGAGGAAACGGAATGGTCAGAATTTAACTATGTGTTATTTGCCGGTGAATTTGCCCACGCGCCGTATATTGCCGACGCGGCGCAAGCGGGGTGCGTGGTGATCGATTTGAAAGGGGTGTGCGCTTCGTTAAACGATGTGCCGCTTATTGTCCCGAGCATTAACGATGAACAGTTGGTTTTATTGCAACGTAACATTGTCTCTTTGCCTGATCCGCAGGTTACGCAATTCATTTTCTCCGTGTCACAATTTGCCCGCGAAAATACATTGTCTCAAGTGTTGGTTACGTCACTCTTGCCGGCATCTTATGTTGACAGCGATACCGTGAATAAACTTGCCGGACAAACCGCGCAGCTGCTGAACGGTATTCCGTTAGATGAAGATCAACAGCGTTTGGCGTTTGATGTGTTCCCGCCTGCCAAACCGACCGCAAACCTTGCTGCGCAAGTGGAAAAAATCTTTCCGCAACTGCCGAATGTGATTTTTCATCAGGCGCAAGTGCCGGTATTTTACGGCATGGCGCAAATGGTTACGCTGCTTTCCGAGTATGAATTTGATGCACAGCCGCAGATTCAGGCGTGGCAGGCGAATGCGCTGGTGGATTATCGCCAAGATCATTTATTTACGCCCGTCACCAACGGCGAAAGCGAAGCGGGAGAAGAGCCGAAATTACATATCGGCGGGCTGGCAACGTTAGAAAACGGCGTACAATTCTGGCTGGTCGCCGACGAGCAACGTTTTGATATTGCGTTGTTAGGCGTGAAGCTGGCGGAATTGGTTTATCAAAAAGGCTATTAATCAACGAAAAGTGCGGTGAAAAATGACCGCACTTTTTCTACTCGGAGTTCATCATGTCTTTATTTTCAAAAATCAAAGGGGCGGTCAATAAATTTCACCGAAAATCCATTAATCGCAAGTTAAAAAATCGACTGCAAAATCACGGCATGTCCGTGCTGTCGAGCAACTGCGTGGGGGCGTTTATTTTGCACGATTTGAACGAGCCTTTTAATTCGCCTTTTGTGAATTTGTATGTGAAGCCCCGGAATTTTATTCGTTATTTGCAAAATATGCCTCATTATCATCAACAAACCTTGGTGTTTAAACCTGACGATAAATCTTATCCGGTGGGCTGGCTGGATGATATTCCCATTCATTTTATGCACTACCACAGCGCGCAGGAAGCTCAAGAAAAATGGGAAACCCGTTTGAAGCGCCTGGATTTGGATAATCTGTTTATCGTCATGACGGACAAGGACGGCGCGGAAGGCGTTACCTATCAGGATCTGGTGGATTTCGACAATTTACCTTTTAAAAATAAAGTGGTGTTTACCCATAAACCTTACCCGGAACTGAAATCCGCCGTTTACATCAAAGGTTTTGAAAACGAAACCCAAGTAGGGGATATTTTTGAATTTTCAGGCTGGAACGGCGAAAAGTATTACGATCAGTTTGATTACGTGGCGTGGTTTAATCAGCGGTAAAAGCCAAATCTTTAGTAAAAATACGTTAAAACTTATAAAAGTGCGGTCGGTTTAAAAAACATTTTGTAAATTGACCGCACTTTTTATTGTTTGAAAACAAGAGAACCGCCGAAAAACCGTTGCATAACTTTTCAAACAGTCTTGTATTAGGGGACTAAAATCCAACTTTCGTCCATTTGCGGATTTTTACGAAAACGCTTGCCGTGTTCATCAATGACAGCATGCCATTCTTGAGCCGTTTTGAGCGAAATGCGTTCCATCAACGGCATACATTCTATTCGTAAGTCGGTGTAGGTTCGGGATTGGCTTAGTCTAAGGCGATTGAATAAACGCAAAGCATATTGATCCGCAATAAATACTTTTCGATCAAAAAGATAGAGCAGCATTGCGTCGGCGGTTTCTTGTCCCACCCCTTTTAGGGCAAGCAGATTTTTCCGCAATATTTCGGTAGGAATGGCGGCAAAAGCGTTTAAATCACCACCTTGTTCGGCAAACCATGACATTTGATGCTTAATGTAAGCGCTTTTTTGTTTATAAAATCCTGCCGGGCGAATGCGTTCTTGTAGCTCCTCCACAGGCGTAATCAGTAGCTGCTCAAGGGTTAGAATATCTTCCAACTGTTGCAACGCATTAACGGCATTTTTCTCTGTCGTTTGCTGAATGAGTATCATCGATATCCAGTCGGCAATACGATTTTCATTATTCCACCAATTCTGCTCACCGTAATGACGGCATAGATTTTGTAGTGTTTGTTCAATTTGATTTAGCATTTCTCGATTTAAAGTGCGGTCGTTTTTAAGAATGTTTTCTCTCGGTATATTTATTTCCATTTGCCGTATGGCATTTGGCTTGATAATCGGGAATGAGATATTTTTTCGGAACCATCATCAACGATGAAATCATTGTATATTGGTTTAATTAAATTGATAATACGCTGAATTATTCAAACAGTTTAAAGTATGGCTTCATAATGGAACAATTCAAACTTATTTATAGAGACAAAATAAAACCCATGAAATTCAAACCATTGGCATTAGCCGCCCTGATTGCCGCGCTCACTGCCTGCGCCGCCCCTGCGACCGAGCGCGGACAGGCAAAAGCCTTGCTGGATGAAGGTGTCGCTCTGTATCAAAAACAGGATTACGCCCAAGCCCTGCCGTATTTTGTGCAGGCTGAGCAGGCGGGGCAGATGAAGGCGCCGCGTTATTTGGGGCTGATGTATTTGAACGGCGAAGGCGTGGCAAAAGCCCCGTCCGCTGCGTTCGGCTATTTTCAAAAAGCGGCGGCGCGCGGCGACATCACGGGGCAATACTGGCT
>JACAWG010000055.1:16137-17225 GCA_017160915.1 Aggregatibacter actinomycetemcomitans | reverse complement strand
GCTATGAACACGGCGTCGGCACGGCAAAAGATATGAATCAAGCCGTTGACTGGTATCGCAAATCCGCCGAGCGTGGCGACCATATTTCCCAGCCCGCCATCGAACGCCGCTACAACCTCGCCCAAATGCCCGATGCATACCGTTTCCTGCAAAGCGCGGACGGGTTTGGGAAAGTGGTGGTAAACACATGAAGCACTACCAGAGCAAGGCGGAACTGACCGCAGCGATACAGGCTGCGCTGGACAAATACCTCGCCGAATTTGCCGACATCCCCGAAACCGCCAGGCACAGCCGCGCGGCGGACGGCAGCAAAACTCCCTCGGAACACCTCGCTTACCAACTGGGCTGGGTGAGCGCCCTCCTGGACTGGGAACGGCGCGAGCAGGCGGGCGAAGTGGTGCAAACGCCTGCCGACGGCTACAAATGGAATGCCCTCGGCGGGTTATACCAACATTTCTACCACACCTACGGCAGGCTCACGCTGGCAGAGCAGCAGACGCTGCTGCGGGAAAAAGTCGCCGCCCTCTGCGCGTGGATTGACAGTCTCAGCGATGGCGAACTGTTCCTGCCCGGACAACGGCAATGGGCGACCACCGCCGCCCAATGGCCGCTGTGGAAATGGATACACATCAACACCGTTGCCCCGTTTACCAACTTCCGCACGCAGATTCGCAAATGGAAGAAAGAGATACTGCGCGAAGCGTAAAGCGGACGGCGACAACCCCTTCGTCTATCTGCCTGATATAGTCGCCCGCGCCACCCCATAAGTCCAAAGGAAACCCCATGAAAATCAAACTATTGACCTTGTTCGCCCTGATTGCCGTGCTCACTGCCTGCGCCGCCCCTGCGACCGAGCGCGAACAGGCAAAAGCCTTGCTGGATGAAGGTGTCGCCCTGTATCAAAAACAGGATTATGCCCAAGCCCTGCCGTATTTTGTGCAGGCGGAGCAGGCGGGGCAGATGAAGGCGCCGCGTTATCTGGGGCTGATGTATTTGAACGGGGAAGGCGTGGCAAAAGACCCGTCCGCTGCGTTCGGCTATTTCCAAAAAGCGGCGGCGCGCGGCGACATCACGGGGCAATACTGGCT
>JACAWG010000055.1:0-16087 GCA_017160915.1 Aggregatibacter actinomycetemcomitans | reverse complement strand
GCTATGAACACGGCGTCGGCACGGCAAAAGATATGAATCAAGCCATTGACTGGTATCGCAAATCCGCTGAGCGTGGCGACCATATTTCCCAGCCCGCCATCGATGCGCTGAAACGCTTGAACGAAAATCCCTAAACGTTTAACCCCCACAAAGGAATATCCATGAAAAAAACCGCACTTTTTGCCGCCGCAGCCCTGATGCTTGCCGCCTGCAATACCGCTTCAACGCCCGCCCAAAGCACGCAAAATCCCGCTTGGAACACCCAATACGGCGGCGCGGACAAATCCTACGACAGCCGCCTGCTGGAAATGCGCGAACAAATCACCCCGCGTTTTGAGGTGCTTACCTTCAAAGACACGCAAACCGGCAAAAAAATGCAGTACAACCTTTACACGCCCAAAAACCTTGAGCCGAACCGCAAATATCCGCTGGTGATGTTTATCGCCGACGCCAGCACCGCCGGCAAAGGCGTGCGCGCCCCGCTGATGCAGGGTTACGGCGGCATTATTTGGGCAACCGACGACGCGCAGGCAAAACACCCCGCTTTTGTCCTTGTGCCGTCCTACACCGAAACGGCGGTCAACGACCAGTGGCAGACCAGTGAAGAAGTCGCCATGACCTTGCGCCTGCTTAAAACCCTGATTGCCGAAAAACCCGTTGATGCCGACCGCGTGTACACCACCGGGCAATCCATGGGCGGCATGATTTCCTTTTATCTCAACAGCATCGAGCCCAAACTCTTCGCCGCTTCCATGTTTGTCGGCAGCCAGTGGGACATCAATGTCTTAAAACCGCTGGAACAGGCAAAATTCATCTACACTGTTTCCGCCGCCGACCAAAAAGCCTCCGCAGGTATGGCGCAGGTTGGCGATATGCTCAAAAAGGACAAGGTTGCCTACGCCGAAACCGAGTTCTCCGCCAAACTGCCGCAAGCCGAACAGGACGCACAAGTGCAAAAAATGCTCGCCCAAGGTAGAAACATCAACTTCATCCGCTTCACGCCCAACACCGTCATCCCCGAAAACTCCACCCACAAAGGCGCGGAACATATGTATTCGTTTGACTACGCCTACCTGCTCGAACCCGCCCGCGATTGGCTGATGGCGCAGAGACGGGGGAAATAAAAGCAGTCATCGGATTGGTGAAAAAAAAAGGTCATCTGAAAGCAAAATCGCGTTTCAGATGACCTTTTGTCATTCCCGCTTAAAAGTGCGGTCGTTTTCAAGCGTGTTTTCGTGCTTTGTAGGCGGGCTTTAGCCCGTCAAATTCAGACGACCTTTCTTGATCTTCTAATCCATAAACGGATAATCAATATACCCTTGCTCGCCGCCGCCGAACATGGTGGCGCGGTCGGCTTGGTTGAGGTCGGCGTTTTCGGCGAAGCGGCGCGGCAGGTCGGGGTTGGCAAGGAAGCTGGAACCATAGGCAATCAGTTCGGCTGTGCCTTTTTCCAATTCGGCTTCGCCCGAATCGCGGGTGTAGCCCGTGCCTGCAATCAGCGTGTGTTTGATGTGTTTACCGAAAAGTTCGATTTCGTCGTCTTGCGGATAATGCGGCAGGAGCGGGAACATCGGGGCGCGTTTCATCAGCTCGACAAAGGCGATGTCCATTTTATTCAACTCGTTGATTAAATAGCTATAAGTCGCCACGGGGTCGTCAAAGGCAATGCCGGCATAAGGGTGCAAAGGGCTGATTTTGATGCCGACTTTGTCGCCGCCCACAGCGTCAATAATGGCTTGCATGGCTTCAAGTGTGAAGCGGGCTTTGTTTTCAATGCTGCCGCCGTAGCCGTCTTGGCGCAGGTTTGCCGAATCGGACAAAAACTGCTGCGGCAGATAGCCGTTTGCCGCATGAAATTCCACCCCGTCAAAGCCTGCGGCAATGGCGTTTTTGGCGGCTTGGGCATAGTCGGCGATGGTTTGTTTGATGTCGGCTTTGCTCATTTCGCGCGGCGTTTCAAAGTCTTGCGGACCTTGCGAGGTGAAATGCTGCATGCCTTCGATTTTCACGGCAGACGGGGCGGACGGCAATTTGCCGCTGCGGTCGGCGGAATGCGCCACGCGCCCGGTGTGCCAAAGTTGAGCGAAAATCAAGCCGCCTTTGGCGTGTACTGCGTCGGTTACTTTTTTCCACGACTGGATTTGGGCTTGAGTGTACAAACCGGGGGTAAACGGGCTGCCGATTGCGTCGGCGGAGATGTTGATGGCTTCGGAGAGAATCAAGCCGGCAGAAGCGCGCTGGGCGTAATACTCTGCCATCATGTCGGTTGCCAAGCCGTCTGAAAAGCTGCGGCTTCTGGTCATTGCCGCCATCACCATGCGGTTTTTCAGGGTTGCGTTGCCGAGTTGGAAAGATTCAAATAATTTCATTGTAAGCTCCTGTTGATTTGCTTTGTTGTCGATGGCTGTCATTATATTTATTTTTAAAAATAGATAAATCGGTTAAAATGAAAAACACTTATCCAAAAATACAGGTAATCAATGGAAAACATCGACGACATCGTGCTGTTTGTGGAAGTGGCACGGGCAAAGGGGTTTACAAAGGCGGCGGAAAAGCTGGGCATTCCGCAGTCCACGCTGTCGCGACGCATGACCGATTTTGAAAAATCGCTGGGTTTGCAACTGCTTACGCGCACCACGCGCAAGGTGGAGCTGAGCGAGGCGGGGCGGTATTATTTTGAGCGCGTGTTGCCGATTGTGGAGGAAATCCGCCGCGTGCATGACGAAATGAGCGGCATCCGCGAGCGTCCGCACGGCGTGCTGCGCGTGTCGCTGCCGGTGGATTTTGCTTATGAACTGCTGGCGCCGCTGCTGCCCGAATTTGCCGCACAATACCCTGAAATTTCACTGGAAATGGATTTGACCCCGCGCAAAGTGGATTTGGTCGGCGAGCCGTTTGATTTGGTCATCCGCGCGGGCGATTTGGCGGATTCGGGCTATATCGCCACGCCTGTGATGCAGGTGAACGCTTTTCTTTACGCCGCGCCAAGTTATCTGGCAAAACACGGCGCGCCGCAAGCCCCGCAAGAGATCAACCCTGCCCACTGCCTGCGTTTTTCGGGGCTGGAGCGCTGGCGGCTGTTTGATCAAACCGGGCAAATGCAGGAAATCCGCGCCCAGTCGCGCTATGCGGTCAACAGCGTGGGCATGGTGCAGCGTATGGCGGAACAAGGCATGGGCGTGGCGCTGCTTGCCGATGTCGTCGCCCGCGCCGCCGAAGCCGACGGGCGGCTGCAAAAAATCCTCCCAAGCTGGCAAGCCCCGCCTTCGCAAATCACCGCGCTTACCACCACACGGCTTCTGCCCGCCAAAAGCAAGTGTTTTATTGAGTTTTTGAAGGCGAAGGCAGAGTAGGATTTAGGGGATAAAAAAAGTGCGGTCAAAAAACGCAATGAATTTTGACCGCACTTTTTAAGGCTTAAGGAACTAATTTCCTGCCAGTTGTTTAATTTGTGCCGTGCCTAAATGTCCCGGTACGGTTTTTTGGATATTCAAATCCGCGTCAAGCAATACGCTGGAAGGGTAGCCGCGTACTTTGGCGCGTTTGAGGGTGTCGCCGTTTTCATCCAGCAAGACGATGATGTTTTTGTAATCCAACCCTTTGTACCAGTCGATGAAATCCTGGGTTTCTTTTTCCCCTTTGTTGCCCGGTGAAACGATGGTGACTACATCAAAGTTTTTGCCAGGATCGCCGCTTAATTCGTTGATTTCCGCTAAGCCTGCCAAGCAAATCGGGCACCAGGATGCCCACATTTTGACATAAATCGGTTTGCCTTTGGTGGTGACTTGATCCAGCGTGACCGTGGCGTTGTTCAAATCTTTAAATTGTACGTCTTTCAATGAATTTTCTCCTTCTGCGAAGCTGTTCAGGCTGATTGCCATCAGAATCCATGCGATAAATTTTTTCATAAGTGAAATGTCCTTTATTGTAAGTTATTGGTGATGAGTAAAATGCCCATGACGATAATGAGTAAACCACCGATAATTTTAAACTTGCCTAAGTGTTTGTTGAGCGCTTTGGTGCGTTTCAGTAGCTCTTGTGAGAATAACGAGAAGAGCACGAACGGCGTTGCCAAACCTAATACATAAACCAACATCATGGAAGCGCCATAGAGGGCGGAGCCTTCGTCGCCGGACAACGCCAGTACGGAAGCCAAAATCGGTCCGATACAAGGTGTCCAGCCGAGGCTGAAGGTGAGCCCGAGGAAAAAGGCTTCAAAAGAGGCGCTTTTGCCTTCGGTTCTCACTTCAACCACTTTGGTTCTTTCCAGGAAATTCAATTTTATAATGCCTAACTGATGGATTCCCAGAATAATCACGATGATGCCGGCGATAATGCGCACGTTATCGTTAAAGAATAAATTGCCTAAAAATCCGAAGCTGAAACCCAGGCTGACAAAGGTTAACGATAAACCTGCAATGAACAAAAAGGTGTTCAGAATTTTTCTGCCGCCTTTCGCCAAGATGCCGAAATAAATCGGGATAATGGGGAAAATGCAAGGCGACAAAAAGGAGGCTAACCCCGCTAAGAATACGGTGCCGATTAATAATTGTTGATCAAACATGCCTTACTCCTTCACCGCATTGGTCAGGTAGCCGTAGTTTTCTTTCGCCATGTCTTCCAACGGAATGAATTTAATCGCGGCGCTGTTAATGCAATAGCGCAGACCGCCTTTGTCTTTCGGGCCGTCGTCAAAAACGTGTCCTAAGTGGGCTTTACCGCTGCGGCTGATGACTTCCGTTCTGAGCATATTGAAACTGTGATCTTCCTGATAAGTCACCACCTCTTTGGTAATCGGTTTGGTGAAGCTTGGCCAGCCGCAACCGGATTCAAATTTATCTTTGGACGAGAAAAGCGGTTCGCCGGTGGTGATGTCCACATAAATGCCGGGTTTGAAGTTGTCCCAATATTCGTTGCTGAAGGAATGCTCGGTATTTTTGTTTTGCGTCACGCTATATTGCAACGGCGTTAATTTGGCTTTCAGTTCCGCATCGCTCGGTTTCGGGTAATCTTTTTCGTCAATAATCACGTTATTGGCTTGTTCCAAATCAATGTGGCAGTAGCCGTTCGGGTTTTTCTTCAAATAATCCTGATGGTATTCTTCCGCCATCACATAGTTGTGTAAGGGTTCCACTTCAACTTGAATTTTGTTTTTGTATTTTTCTTGTAGCGCGGCGATTTCTTTTTCAATCACGGCTTTGTCCGCTGCGTCCTGATAATAAATGCCGGTGCGATATTGTCTGCCGCGATCGTTGCCTTGTTTGTTTACGCTGGTCGGATCAATGACTTGGAAATAGTATTTCAGCAATTTATCCAGGGAAATTTTATTGCGGTCATAGGTGACTTTGACGGTTTCCGCGTGATCGGTAATGCCGATCATTTGATAACTGGTTTTGTCGCCTTTGCCGTTGGCGTAGCCTGAAACCGCGTCTTCCACGCCGTAAATGCGTTCCATATAAGCCTCGATGCCCCAGAAACAGCCGCCTGCCAAATAAATTTCGTGTAGATCTTTTGTTGCTTCAGACATATTTCCTTTCTCCATGGTTTGTTGAATGTGATTTTCCGCCATCACGGTTGTCGGTATTGCCGCACAGGATAAAAGTGCGGTCAAAATCACCACTAATTTTGATTTTTTCATGATAACTCCTTCATAATTTTAGAATAATGAAAATGGTACCCTTTCATATACGTTAGACGGAGCAGGGCATAAATGCTTACAAATTATTTTCATTATTTTTCGGTTAGCCGTGAAATCATGATTGGAAATAATAGGTTATGCTAAAAAGAAATTTTATCAAGCGGCGGTTCTGGGCTATACTGTGCTCCTTTTTGATTTATCGCAGGAGTAGGAACGTATGAAAAAAATAGAACAACTTTTTGCCAATAATTACAGCTGGGCAACCCGTATGAAAGAGGAAAATTCCACCTATTTTCAGGAATTGGCGGAGCACCAGCAGCCTCATTATTTGTGGATCGGTTGTTCGGACAGTCGTGTACCTGCGGAAAAATTAACCAATCTTGGTCCGGGCGAATTATTTGTGCATCGTAACGTGGCGAATCAGGTGATTCACACGGATTTAAACTGCCTTTCCGTGGTGCAATATGCGGTGGATGTGTTGAATATCGAGCATATTATCATTTGCGGACACACCAATTGCGGCGGTATTCATGCGGCAATGAACGATCAGGATTTGGGGTTGATTAATAACTGGTTGTTACATATTCGCGATATTTGGTTCAAACACAGCCACTTGCTTGGCAATCTTTCCCCGGAGCGCCGTGCCGATATGCTGACGAAATTAAACGTTGCGGAACAGGTCTATAACTTGGGGCGTTCGTCTATTGTGAAAAATGCCTGGAAGAACGGGAAAAAATTGTCGTTGCACGGTTGGGTATATGACGTGAAAGACGGCTTTTTAATTGACCAGGGCGTGATGGCGACCAGTCGCGAAAGCTTGGAAATTTCTTATCGCAATGCCATTTCCCGCTTGTTGAAATTAAATGAAGAAGAAATGTTGAAAAAGGCGCATGAGCTGGAGGCGGAATAATCTCCATTTAGCGTAATCTTATATAGAAAAGGGCGGGTATAAAGCCCGCCCTGACGATAAAAAACATCTCTAAAAACGACCGCACTTTTTGCGGGTTATCTTTGGATTAGTTCAAGTAATTAAATACCTTAATCACTTTCGTTACTCCCGCCACGTTACGCGCGATTTCTGCGGCGGCGTTGGCTTGATCTTGAGTCACGTTACCCATCAGGAATACTTCGTTGTTTTCGGTGACCACTTTGATGTCGCTGGTTTTCACTTTGGAATCAATCAACATCTTGGATTTGATTTGGCTGGTGATCCAGCTGTCTTTGCTGATTTGGGCGAAATCCACTTTCGGTCCGACGCGCACTTCGTTGTACACATCACTGACGTTTTGTACGCCTTTCGCCAAATTGGTGGCGACTTCGCGCAAACTTTCGTTTGGAACCTGACCGGTCAATAACACACGACCGCTGTAAGAGGTGACGCTGATACGCGCTTCGGATTTAAGTTGTTGGTCTTTTCTGATTGCCGAATCCACGCGGGTTTCCAGGGTTTCGTCATCAATTTGCGTACCGACGGTTCTTGGGTCGGTTGCCACTTTGGTTGCTCCGGCAACTGCGGCGCCTCCGATGGCGGCGGCAACGCAACCTTGTAATAACATTGCGCTACCGAAAATTAATACCAGTTTTTTTAATGGACTTGTTAACATGGTCATCTCCTTTATGTGTAACAACCGGGCGCTAGTGTGGCTTGAAACGTCCGATTTTGTCAAGTTATGAATGTGAAAATAATTGAAAATCAATGAGTTCACACATACTGTTAATAATGAACAAATGGTTCTCCAGTATGCGACTTTCTTTGCCGCTCGGTACGGCGATTTGTAAATCTTTGTCTGTCAAAATCCCCTGAATATGATCATTACTGTTACCCGTTAAGACAATCACATTGATCTCTTTGTTCACGGCATGTGTAATCGTATTGAGCACATTGTTTTCATTTCCTAAAGGCGCGAACGCCACCAAAATATCGCCGGATCGTACGATGGCGTTGAATTGGTGTTGGTACAGTTTTTCCAACGTATTGTCGGAAACGAAAGTCGAACCGACCGCACTATCCAGGCTCAATAACACGGAAGGAAAACTCGGGCGTTTTAGCTCATAACGGTTAAGCAAATTTGCTACTAAACATTGTGCATTAATGTAAGAACGACCGTCGCCGCAGACAATGACTTTATTGCCGCGCAACAGGCAGGCAATCAGATGTTGTGTCGCTTCGACGATTTGCGCACTGAGCAGACTTTTGGAATAAATATGAGTTTTGATATTTTCCTCATATAAATCATTGAGTTTGTTTTGCATATTGAAAAAATATTAATCAAGAAAGTTGGGGATCCATTGAATGTCTTGCTCGGTTTTACCAAACGCGACCAAATCGAAACGGCAATCGGTGTCTTCTAAACTTTGTTCCCGTTGTGCCAGCCAAAGTGCCGCCGCATTCAGCCAGCGTTGTTGTTTTTGCCAATCTACGCTTTCCACGGCGGAACCGAAATGATCGTTTTTACGTTGGCGCACTTCCACAAATACGATGGTATTTTGTTCCAACATAATCAAATCCAGTTCACCGCACTTGAAATTTTGGTTGGCGGCAAGAAATTTCATGCCTTTAGATTCTAAAAAGAGGCGAGCTTTGTGTTCAAATCTCGCCCCTTGTTGACGTTTTAGTGAGAACATCGGTTCCGCTTAATTCAATACCTGAATACCGCCGTTTTGGTATTGGAACCAGGTCATATCGCGTTCGATATTACAATTCGGACCGGCGCTTAATTTACCGGTTAACCCGTCGATGTTGTAGCCCGGTACTTGGCGAAGTTCATTGAAGTGGTTAATTAACAACCAGGAATCGGCACCCATCGCATATAAACGCATTAAGGAATAGTCGTTATTGGTTGCGGTCGCCACTTTTTGATATTGCGCAGAATCCGTATCTTTAAAGAACGGAATATCGCTGAATTGCAATCCGTTCATCAATAAACGATATTCAGGTCCATTGTTGGAGGAGTTGCTGCGCGAGCTGGCGTACAATTTAATGTTGTTGCCGCTGTTATCAATGACGCTTTTCAAGTCGGATAATTCTTCGCTTTTCGCAACGATATACAGCCCTTGTACGTTTTGTCCTTGTAACGCAACGCCGACGTCACCGGCTTGATTGTAATATTTGATATTCGCATCGGTGCCGGATAATTGTTGCCAACGCACATTGAATGCGGTTGCGGTGCGTTGTCCTAAATCATTTTGCGGTACGGCGACCATCGGTTCGCGAATGCCGTCACGCCACATTTTGTTGGCGGCGGATTCCGCTTCGTCTTCAGGCGATAAACCGTAGTAACACACCTGACCGATGGCGCGGGCATTCGGGGTGGAATTCAGTGCAAGCACGTCTAAGCCTTGAATGGCGGACGGATTGTTTAAAATAACATCTACGTTTTGTTTCAATAACGGACCGATAAGGGCGCGCACGCCGGCTTGTCTGGCTTGTTCGATGATTTCGTTCATCGGGGTGGCTACGGTGTCGTACACTTGCACCTGAATGGTGGTATCTTCGCCTTTTGCCGCATCAAAACCGGATTTGATGGTGTTGCCCAAAACCTGACCGTTACCGCTTAACGGTAAAAGCAAGCCAATTTGTGAAAGGGCGGTTTGTTGGAAGTTAAATAAGCCTTGTAATTCCGTTGGGAATAAATAAGCGGCGGAGTGGTTCGGGTAGGATGACTTCCAGCTTTGTAATGCCTGACTTAATTGGGTCGGTTGATTTATGTTGTCGTTATAAGCGCGGGCTAATGCCAACCAACCGGCTAAAGCCAGATTGCCTTCGTCCGGCGTATTGCTGATTAAACCGCGATTGGCTCGACGCAATAATGCCCAAGTGCGGTCATTATTTTCTTGTTTTCTTTGCACGTCGCTCAACACCTGATCCATTTCAATGCGTGCTTTCACCGCATCAATAATGGCATTTTGGTTTTCGGCAACACGGGCTTTCACCGCGTAATAACGCCCGACTTGAGAGGAGCTTAATTGGGTTAAATCAATGCCTCTGAGTAAATTTTCCGCTTCGTTATTTTGACCTTTCACCGCTGCAATGTTGGCGTCAATCAAGGCTTTATCCAATAATTGTTCCGGGTTTAACTCGGTCAATTCATTTAATAAAGATTGCGCTTGCGCCACTTTATTTTCGGCAACTAAAACGCGCGCGGCTAAAAGTTTATAGGTTTGCTGATCTTCAATATCTTGTGTTTGTCCGATTTTGTTCATGTAAAATTCGGAGCTGGCATTCGCGTCTTTTTTTAGCTCGCCGGTGAAGCTGCTGCCGAAGAAATTCGTCGTACAACCGGCTAAAAAGAGCGTAAATAAAAAGGGCATTAATCGATTTTTTAAATTAATGCGTTGTAATAGAATAGACATAATTACTCCATTGGTTTAGACAATCGGAGCGATCTTACTTATCTCACCAACTAAAAGCAAATAAAAGAAGCACTAAATGAGCAATTCAAAAGGAATTTTATACATCGTCGCCACCCCCATCGGCAATTTGCAGGACATCACCCAACGGGCGTTAGACACCTTCCAAAAAGCAGATTTAATCGCGGCGGAAGACACCCGTCACAGCGGGTTATTATTAAGCCATTACGGCATTAAAAAGCCGTTTTTTGCATTGCATGATCATAATGAACAACAAAAAGCGGGCGCGTTGGTGGAGAAATTATCACAAGGCATCAACATCGCGTTAATTTCCGACGCAGGTACACCGCTTATCAGCGATCCGGGTTTTCATTTGGTGCGTCAATGTCGTCAGTCCGGCATTCGGGTTGTACCGCTGCCCGGCGCTTGCGCGGCAATTACCGCCTTATGCGCGTCCGGCATCGCGTCCGATCGTTTTTGTTTTGAAGGCTTCCTACCGGCGAAAAGCAAAGCCCGTTTGGACAAACTGAAAAACGTCGCCGAAGAAGACCGCACTTTAATCTTCTACGAATCCACCCACCGCATTTTAGACAGCCTTGCGGATATGCAAACGGTGTTCGGTGGCGAACGTTATGTGGTTTTAGCCCGTGAAATCACCAAAACCTGGGAGACCATTCATGGCGATCAGTTGGCGGATTTGCTGGCTTGGCTACAAGAAGATCCGAATCGCACCAAAGGCGAAATGGTGGTGATCGTCGAAGGCAATACTAAAGAAGAAAACGCCGAAGAAATCTTACCGCAAGCCATCAAAGCCCTTGAGCTCATCAGCCGCGAATTGCCGTTAAAAAAAGCCGCTGCCATTGTGGCGGAGCTTTACGGCTATAAGAAAAATCAGTTGTATCAATTCGGATTGGAATTTTTGAGTTAAAAGTGCGGTGGTTTTGGCGGGTGTTTTTTAGGTGATATTTCCTCCGTTAATTGTTCTGTCAAATCTCCCCCTGCCCCTCTTTTCTAAAGAGGGGAGCTAATGAGAGGTGATGGGGGAGTAATTCACTTGTTATTCCTCCTCCCACGCCAAGGCGCGTTGAACCGCTTTTTTCCAGCCTTGGTAAAGTGCGGTGCGTTTTTCCGGCGTTTCTTGCGGTTCAAAAGTACGTTCAACGACGGCTTTTCCTCGCAATTCTTCCAAATCTTTCCAAAAACCGACGGCGAGCCCTGCCAGATACGCTGCCCCCAAGGCGGTGACTTCGCGGGTTTTCGGACGTTCCACTTTTACATTTAAAATATCCGCCTGGAATTGCATTAAGAAATTGTTCGCCACTGCGCCGCCGTCCACGCGCAGGGCGGCAAGTTTTTCGCCGCTGTCCGATTGCATGGCATCCAGCACGTCGCGGGTTTGATAGGCGATGGCTTCCAAGGTGGCGCGTACGATGTGATTGCGGTTAGCGCCACGGGATAAACCGACGATGGCGCCCCGCGCATACGGATCCCAATAAGGTGCGCCTAATCCGGTGAAGGCGGGAACCACATAAACACCGTTGGTATCTTTGACTTTGGTGGCGAAATATTCGGAATCGGCGCTGTCGTGAATGAGGCGCAATTCGTCACGTAACCATTGAATGGATGCTCCGCCCATAAAAATGGATCCTTCCAAGGCGTAGCAAGGTTCGCCTTTTGCGTCACAGGCGATGGTGGTGAGTAATCCGTTCTTCGATTCGACCGCACTTTTACCGGTGTTCATCAACATAAAGCAACCGGTGCCGTAGGTATTTTTCGCCATGCCGGGTTCCACGCATAAATGCCCGTAAAGCGCCGCTTGCTGGTCGCCGGCAATGCCCGCCACCGGAATTCGTACGCCGCCTTTACCGCCGATGTTGGTTTGCCCGTACACTTCGGAGGAATTACATACTTTCGGTAACATCGCTTTCGGAATATCCAATAGCGCAAGCATGTTGTCGTCCCACTGTTTTGTGTGGATATTAAATAGCATGGTGCGGGAAGCGTTGGTGTAATCGGTTACATGGGAACGCCCTTGGGTGAGCTTCCAAACCAGCCAGGTATCCACTGTGCCGAATAACAATTCGCCTTTTTCAGCCCTCGCTCTGGCGCCTTCCACATGATCTAAAATCCATTTAATTTTAGTGCCGGAGAAGTACGGGTCAACCACCAGCCCGGTGGTTTTTCGAATATCGTTTTCGTGCCCGTCGGCTTTGAGTTGATGACAAATATCGGCGGTACGGCGACATTGCCATACGATGGCGTTATAAATCGGCTTGCCGCTGTCTTTTTCCCACACGATGGTGGTTTCCCGTTGATTCGTGATACCGATGGCGGCGATTTTATCGGCGGTAATTCCCGCTTTGGCAACCACTTCATTTAACGTTGAGCTTTGGCTTGCCCAGATTTCCATCGGATTATGTTCAACCCAGCCGGCTTGCGGGTAGATTTGCGTAAATTCACGTTGCGCCACTTCAATGATATTGGCGTTTTTATCCAATAAAACCGCGCGGGAACTGGTTGTGCCTTGGTCAAGCGCAATGATGTATTCTTGTGTCATGAGTTCTCCTTGATTTCTATCATCAACATCCGTTCCTTTAAGCGAATATTGTCATTTTTTTATGCGGCGGGACAAATATGGAATATTTCGTTTTATAACAAAATGGAATGCCAAATTAATGAATAAACGTTCCTCCCGCAAACGGAAATGTACCGATTTGTGAATGGGATCACAGAAAAATTAATCGTTTTAGCAAGCCTTTGTTTATAACTTAATGTTAAGCGTGATCATGATCACAATATTCAAAAATTGTCTGCGCTTTTGTTTCCTTTGGTTTCGTTTGTTGTGTTAAAATGAGCATAAACGAACATTTAGGTTTAAAAATAAACAAATTTACATCAAATTCGAGGTGGAAAATGCAAAGAAATACTGAACTTGAAAAAGTGAAGAGTACGGATAAGTGGGATTTTATCGTCATCGGTGGCGGCGCCAGCGGTTTAGGGATTGCTTTAGACGCGGCATCCCGCGGCTATAAAACCTTGTTGTTGGAAGGTTATGACTTTGCAAAAGGGACTTCAAGCCGTAGTACCAAATTAGTTCACGGCGGCGTACGTTATTTGGCGGCAGGCGATGTGGCGTTAGTAAGAGAAGCTTTGCGCGAACGTGGTCGTTTAGCAAAAAACGCGTCCCACCTGTTCAAAAATCAGAATTTTATTATTCCTAACTACAATCTTATCGACAGCGTGAAATATCGTGTTGGCTTGGGTTTGTATGATTATTTGTCCGGCGATTTAAGTTTAGGCAAAACCATCGCTATCAATAAAGACACCACGATGCAGCGTTTACCAACCTTAAACGGAACCGATTTAAAAAACGGCGTGGTGTATAAAGACGGTCAGTTTGACGATTCCCGCCTGGCGGTAAATATCGCGCAAACCGTGGTTGAACAAGGCGGTACCGTACTTAACTATGCGAAAGTGACCGAGTTGTTAAAAGACGAACAAGGTAAAATCAACGGCGTTAAATTTACCGATGAATTAAACGGCGAACAATATAGCGTGCATGGTACGGCAGTGATTAACGCCACCGGTGTATTCATGAATGAGGTTTTATCCATGGATCACGGTACCGATAAAAAATTCGTGGTGCCAAGCCAAGGGGTGCATTTAGTATTGGATAAATCCTTCTTACCGAGCGATGACGCGTTAATGATTCCGAAAACTTCCGACGGTCGTGTTTTATTTGCCGTGCCATGGCATGAAAGACTGGTCGTCGGGACAACGGATACACTGGTGAAAGAACCGTCTTACGAACCCATTGCATTGGAGCAGGAAATTCAATTTATTTTGGATACGGCAGGTCAATACTTAACCAAGAAACCGACTCGCGATGATGTATTGAGTATTTTTGCCGGGTTGCGTCCATTAGCGGCGCCGGAAAAAGCCGGTCAAAGCACCAAAGAAGTGTCCCGTAGCCATAAAGTCGTGGTGAGTGATAGCTGTTTGGTGACCATTACCGGCGGCAAATGGACTACCTATCGTCAAATGTCGGAAGATACGGTGGATGAAGCCTTGAAAGTACATCCGCAATTGGCGAAAAAAGCCTGTGTCACCACGAATTTGGCGATTCACGGTAAAATTCCTGCGGAACAGGTGGATTTAAAAAATCACTTATATATTTACGGTGCCGACATCCCGGCAATTAAAGCCTTAGAAGCGGAAAATCCGGAAATGGCGGAAAAAATTCATCCGCGTCACCCGAATACTGTCGCCGAAGTGGTTTGGGCGGCTCGTCAGGAAATGGCGCAATCCGTGGAAGATGTCCTTGCCCGCCGCGTGCGTTTGTTGTTCCTTGATGCTCGTGCGGCGATGGACAGTGCAGCAAAAGTGGCAAATATTCTGGCGAAAGAATTAGGCAAAGATGCGCAGTGGGAAAAAGAACAAACAGAAAAATTCTTAAACATTGCGAAACATTATTTGCTTGTAGATTACACGCCGCAAGCCTAATTAAAATTACTCTCCTGAACTCAAAGGCAACGTTATGTTGCCTTTTTCATTTTCTGCGTTTACATAACGGTAACGAGGTATTTTCCTTTTTTTACAAATCAACCCTAAGCAAAAATAACAAATGGGTGTTAAAATATTGTTAATCAAATTTTGCAATTTTTATTATTTAAGTTTAGAGGTAATTATGAAAAACATCGTTATTGTCGGCGGTGGTGCCGGCGGGTTAGAGCTCGCCACCCACTTAGGCAACAAACTGGGGCGCAAAAAACGTGCCAATGTCACCTTAATTGATCGCAACCAAACCCATTTATGGAAGCCGTTATTGCATGAATTGGCAACGGGGGCGTTGGATGACGGCGTGGAAGCCTTGAGTTATCGCGCTCATGCCCACAATCATCATTTCAATTTTGAACAAGGTTCCATGGTCGGCTTAAATCGTCAGCATAAATATGTGGAACTTGCCCCGGTTTACGGCGAAGACGGCGATATGATCGTGGTTTCCCGTCGCATTCCTTATGATTATTTAGTCATTGCCATCGGCAGTAAATCCAACGATTTCAACACCAAAGGCGTGGCGGAAAACTGTATCTTCTTAGATAACCCATCACAAGCCATGCGTTTCCAACACAAAATGCTGGAGCTGTTCCTTAAATTCCGTGAAAACCAAGCCTTAGACGATATTGGTGAGGAAGAAAGCAAACAACAATTAGTGGAAGACGGACATATTAATATTGCCATTGTTGGCGCTGGCGCAACGGGCGTGGAACTTTCTGCCGAGCTTTATAATGCGGCGGAGCATTTGTCTTCTTACGGCTACGGTCAAATTGACAGCAGTCGTTTAAAAGTCACCTTGGTAGAAGCCGGTCCGCGTATTTTGCCGGCATTGCCGGAACGGATTTCCAATGATGCCACGGAAGAATTACGCAAACTCGGTGTAGATGTAAAAACCGATACGATGATTATCGAAGCGGATAAAAAGCAATTGGTGACGAAAGACGGTCAGTCAATTCCGGCGGATCTCATCGTGTGGTCGGCAGGCATTCGCACATCAGGCATTACCAAAAGTTTTGACGGTTTGGAAATTAACCGCATTAATCAACTTGTGGTGAAGAAAACGCTACAAACCACAAACGACGATACCATTTTTGCCATGGGCGACTGCTGTTTCTTAATGCAGGACGACGGCAAACCGGTGCCGCCGAAAGCGCAGGCAGCGCACCAAATGGCGAGTTTGTGTGCGAAAAATATAGTGGCGTTGTTTGATAACAAGCCATTGAAAGACTTTAAATATAACGATAAAGGTTCTTTGGTTTCCTTGTCGGAATTCACCGCATTCGGTGCCTTGGGCGGTAAAATCACGGGCGGTTCTTCCATGACCATTGAAGGAAAAATCGCACAATGGATGTATGTTTCCCTTTATCGTATGCACCAGGCGGCGTTACATGGTTGTTTTAAAACCGGTTTGATTATTGTGGTGGGGCATTTGAATCGCTTCCTGCGTCCATCATTAAAATTGCATTAATAAAAACGTTGATTTTTATGACCGCACTTTATTTGGCATAGTAGACAAAATAGTTGGTAAAAAGTGGGTTAAGA
>JACAWG010000054.1:202857-204004 GCA_017160915.1 Aggregatibacter actinomycetemcomitans | reverse complement strand
TAGCGCGCGTCTCCTGACGCGTGCTTTTTTATGCTCTGAATTTTAGGCACGCGTCGGGAGACGCGCGCCAGCACTGTATCGGCAGTATAGAATATGTCATCCTTGTTTATAGAAATTAATTTTGTTTTGTGATTTAGGTTCCAATATGAGTATTTAATTGTGGAATTTTATTTTGCGCTAATTATGCTATGCCAATTTTGAGGTGTAGTGATGAGCAGAAAATATAAATTTAATAATAAAGAAGGAATCTATTTTGTTAGTTTTGCAACCGTATATTGGATTGATGTTTTTATTCGAGAACCGTATTTTGAACTAATGATTCAAGCATTATCATTCTTTCGAAAAGAACGTGGAATGCTGATTTATGGATATTGCATAATGCCTAGCCATGTTCATTTATTATTTCAAGCTAAAAAAGAGAATCCATCGGAGCTGATAAGAGATTTAAAAAAATTTACAGCAACGAATCTGGTGAATTTAATTCGTGATAATCAACAAGAAAGTCGTAAAGAATGGTTGTTGTGGATGTTCAAAAGGGCAGGAACAAAAAGCTCCAATGTCACTAACTATCAATTCTGGCAACACCACAACCAGCCCATTGAAATCCATTCCGATAAATTTTTTGACGAAAAGTTAGAATATATCCATCAGAATCCGGTGGCGAGCGGTTTTGTGTCCGAACCTCAGGATTGGAAATATAGCAGCGCGAAAAATTATTGTCAGTCAATAGACTCCATTTTAAAAATTGATATTCTTTGCTAAAAAGTGCGGTTATTTTTCTCTGCGTTTTTTCGATGTATTTACTCTCACATTATTTTGTTCTCACGATAGCGCGCGTCTCCTGACGCGTGCTTTTTTATGTTTTGAATTTTGGGTACGCGTCGGGAGACGCGCACCAGCTTTCCCCGCATTTTTTGATCTATTTACCCCTCCGTCATCTTGCATTAGAGTACGCTCCTTTTTGTATTAATTTCATTATATTAGGACCCCTCGATAGCGCGCGTCTCCTGACGCGTGCTTTTTTTATGCTTTGAATCTTGGGTACGCGTCGGGAGACTCGCACCAGCTTTCCCCGTGTTTTTTGATCTATTTACCCTTCCGCTATCTTGCATTAGAATACGCTCCTTTTTGTATTAATTTCATTATA
>JACAWG010000054.1:20146-202807 GCA_017160915.1 Aggregatibacter actinomycetemcomitans | reverse complement strand
TATTAATTTCATTATATTAGGAACGAAAATGGAAGAATCTCAGGAATTGGAAAAGTTGCCGCGGGTGGTGACGGGTGTGTTGAAAATTGTGTTAAGCACGTCGTTGATTGCGTTGGCGGTGGTGTTGGTGATTGCTTTGGTGAAAGTGACGTATTCGCTGGCGATGATGGTGCTGAACACGTCCTCCGTAGTGCCTTACGATGTTGCCGAGCAGGCGGTGATGTTCTTCCTGTATTTCGGGTTTATCGGTTTGATCGTGCAGTATTTCAAAAGCGGTTATCACTTTCCGTTGCGTTATTTTATTTACGCGGGGATTACCGCCATGTTGCGTTTGATTATCGTGAATCATGAGAGTTCGGTGGATACAATTTTGTTTGCCGGTGCGATTTTGATTATGGTGATCGCCCTCTGTTTGGTGTTGTATTCCAATAAGTTGCGGAATATTTAGCCAAAAGTGCGGTTAAAAAATCCGACAAATATGGCATGAAAAATTCATCCAAATCGCTTGTCATTTAGCCATTGAATCTATAAACTTCGTGGACTTGAATTTTTATTTATTTTTATCAAGTAGTTATTAATCCAAAATAAGGAAAGCATTATGAAAAAGACACTTCTTGCACTGTGCATGACTTCTCTTGCGGCGACCTCCGCGCAAGCCTACACCTTTGATATTCAGGAAACCGGAACGAAAATTGATTTTTCCGGTTCCGCCCGTGTGAAATGGGAAAGTGTTTCCAACAAATACACGGAAGCTGACGGTAGCGTGAGCAAAAATCATGAAAATCAGGCGGTGGATAACAACGGTTCACGTTTCGGCTTTAAAATCACGCAAAATTTAGGCGATGATTTCTATGCTTTGGGGCGTGTGGAATGGCGTTTCCGCGATACGAACAATCATCAGCATAATTTCGGTCATATTTACGCCCGCCAGCTGTATGCGGGATTCGGTCATAAGCAATTCGGCGAGTTGGTGTACGGTAATATGACGACCATCACCGATGAAGTGAAACAAACCGATTTGGCAAACACTTACAGCTTGAGCGACGGCTTGCTTAACAGCGCTTCACGTCGCGTGGTGCAATATACTTATAAAGGGATCGACGATTTGAAACTGGGCGCTTATTATGGCGGCGCAAGTAAACGCAACAACCGTAATTTGGATTTAACCAACCGTCGTAAGAGCGTTTGGGGCGGTGCGGCGATTTATAAATATGAAATCGACGACTTGCAAAGTATTACCGTGGGGACCGGTGTAAGCCGCGAAACCTTTGCCAATGCCGACGAAAGTTCTTACCATGAAACGGCGTATGCGCTGGATATGGCGTATAAGTACGATAAAACCACGTTCGGTGTGGATTTGGAACGCGCGGTGACGAAAGATCGTCAGCGTACCCGAAACGGTGTTACCACGACGCCGAAACGTGTGAAAGAAGAAGTACGCACCGTGCTACATCACGAAATTACCGACGATTGGAACGCTTACACCATGTATGCCTACAAAACCGACAAACTGGACGGCAGAGCGAAAGAAAAACGCAACGAATTCATGTTAGGAACGGAATATTACCTGCTCAAACAGGATTCGTTCAAAATCAAACCGTTCATCGAATGGGCGGCGATTCGCACCAAAAATCCGGACTACGAAGCGAACGCAAAGTCCCGAGATTACAAAACCGTTATCGGCTTGCGCGCATATTGGTAATATTGCCTAAAACCATAAAAAAGGTGCGTATAAATTGCGTGCCTTTTATTTTTTGTGTCGTTACGCAAAAAGTGCGGTCATAAAATCCGGCGGATTTTGAACGTCGGCTTTGCCGATGCGCAGGGGTGAACAAATGAACAAGTGAGCTTGTGAATAATGTTTAACTGCGTGTTTCACAGACAAAAATACCGATGGTTTTCGCCATCGGTATTTTCTTTGAGTTAAGCAGGTTTATTCTAAACCGATAATTTCCCAGTTATTGTGAGAAAGTCCTTCGATTTTGCCTTTTTTCACGTTTTGAATGTAGTCCATCATCATGTTTTGGATGGTGCCTTTTTCACGCCCCATGGCGACTTTGGATTCCCAAACCACAGAGATGTCCTGCCCCTCAAAAATACCGCCTTTACCGTGCAATTGGTTGAAGCGGTAGGAGTTCATGCCCACTTTCAATTTCATGTCGTCGGTGATCGGTTTGCCGTCGGCTAAGGTTAAGTCGGTGATTTTTTGTCCGCTTGGTTTGCGCAAATCAATTTTGAATTTCACCCCGCCGAAAATATCGTAGGTGACGTATTTGGATTTTTTACGCTCCGCGTTATAGCGATAATCGGTGTCGCCCGCTTGGATGGTGTCGAAATAATCCGCCGACCATTCCATGTATTGTTTCAGTTGTTTGCCTGTCATTTCATACACGGTGACATCGCCACCGGCGTAGCGATAGTTAAAGATGATGTCTTTTTTCTTAATGTCGCCTTTGTCCATGCGGGCGTTTTGGTGATCGAAAGAGAAGCTGACCACGTCCGCGCCGCTGTAATGGCGTTCAACATCGTTGATGAAAGAAGATAAGCCGGTGTCTTTGGCAAAGGCGATGGAAACGCCGTGTTTTTTGCCTTGCGGCACCATTTCGTTTGCCGTTTGACCTATCACGACGTTATTTAATTCGCGCAATTTGTCGTGGTATGGCTGATAGATTTCAACAATTTTTTCATCTGCCGCTAAGTCTTTGACCAGTACGGTTTTCGCTTCTTTTTTCAGCAGTTTTACTTGTTTTTTATCGTTGATGTCGAAAGTTAAATCCACTTCGGAAACCACGGTGCCGTAACGGTGCGGCTCGGTGATAACGGTGTTTTTGATGGTTTCGCTCGGCACGTTTTTGTGCATATGTCCGGCGATGACTACATCAATGCCGTCCACAGCGTTAATCACATCGCGCATACCGGTGTCGGGAATGTTGTTTTCGTTGTCGATCCCCATGTGGCTCACGGCGATGATGGCATCCGCGCCCTTGGCTTTTAATGCCGCCACTTGCGCTTTGGCTTCTTCCGTCGGCGAGGTGAATTTCATGTCTTTTAAGTTGCCGGTGTCTGCTTCAAATTTGGCGGACATCGGCGTGGTTAAGCCGATAATGCCTAGTTTCACACCGTCTTTTTCAATGATGGTGGTCGGCTCAAGGTAGCGTTTGCCGTCTTTGGCGTAGTAAAAATTGGCGGTGAGTTTTTGTGCGTTAATGTCTTTTAAGATTTCATCTAAGGCGGTCATGCCGAAATTAAATTCGTGATTACCCAACACGAAAATATCGTAGTTCATGGCGTTTAAGACTTTCGCTACCGGGTGGTCTTTGTAGTATTTTTCGTCTTTGGCGAAAACGTCCACTTGGTTGTCTTGAATGGCATCGCCCACGTCCACCAACAGCACGTTTTTGTTGTTTTTACGCGCTTCGTTCACATAAGTGGCGATTTGCGCGTAAGAGCCGGAGGGATCTTCCACGTCTGCGCCGTAACTCCAAGGCACGATACGTCCGTGAATGTCGGAAGTGCCTAAAATTTTAATATTCACTTCCTGCGCCACGGCGGTGCTGAGGGCGGAAAGGGCAAATAATGAACAAATGAGTTTTTTCATGAGGTTTCCTTATTGTGATAAATCTGCGGCGAATTATATCGGTTTGTTCGGCGCACGCAATATGGATTCGGCGGGATTCATGAAACAAAAAGAAAAAACGCACTTAACTTGGCATTAAGTGCGTTTTTGGGAGGATTTTGCGATTTGCTAGAGCAACAACGCGGAGCCCCATTTGATGATATCGAAGAAGAATTTATTTTGGTTGGTCGCCACGCCGTCCACGCTTTTCACCGTGCCGTCGGCATTTTTCTGCACTTCAATCATGCCGTTTTTGTATTGCCCTTTCACCACTTCCAAATCGTCCAAGGCATTGCGTCTTAACACTTCGCATTGGGCTTTGTCCATGTCTTCCACTTTGTCCTGTCTGAATTTTTTATACTGGAAAGTGGCGTAATTCATGGATTTTTCGTCTTCCTGAATGATTTTCACATATTTCTCGCCGATGATGTTTTCCAACGGATAGAAGAAAATATATTGCGAGTGAATATAAGCATCTTCTTTCGGGAAGTGCTGTTGCAGGATACGCGTTAAGTTCGGATAAATACATTGTTCCGCCTGTTTGCTGGCGAGAGCCCAACGTTGGGCGTCGGCATCAGAAAGTAAATAATCCGCTTGGGCATATTCCGCCGGAATCGGCGATTGTTTCGCACCAAACAAAGAACACCCCGCCATGAATAACATCATGCTTGATAAAGCTAATTTTTTTAACATTGTTAAACCTTGAGTTAATACATCACAAAAAAATTGTCGCCTATTCTAACAATAAGCACGTCATTTAGAAATGGTTTGTTTATGGGAAAGGAAAAGAGTGGCGTCGGAACGAAAACAAAAAACCGCACTCCTAAAAGTGCGGTCATTTTCGCGGGTGTTTTTTTATTCGTTAAACGAATCTTTTAAACGTTCTTCGGCGCGGCGGGATTCACTCTTGTGTTGTAGTTTATTGAGTTGTCTCTCCAATTTTTCTTCTACGTCGTTGATAGCTTTGTACATATCTTCCGCTTCGGCGCTGGCGATCAGGTTGCCGAACGGGGTGCCGATGGAAGCATCAACGGAGAAGCCCTTAGGGGTTTTATTCAAAATAAAGTGAGGATTTATCAGTTGGGTATGCCATTTGTCCAGTTTGGTGAGTCGTTCTTCAACGTGGGCGCGGATTGCAGGGGTGATATCCATTTGTTTGCTTGTGATATTTAATGTCATAGCATTTACCTCTTATTGTGAATGGGTCAAAGACCCGGTTGAAATCCTTAGTTACAACATAGTTATGTTGATTGGACTTTTCAAGGGGTTTTTCGATGGTTGGAGGAGAAAATCCGAAAAATATGATCTAGGTCTGATAATTGAAAAAAGAAACTTTTTTTGTGAACTAAAATTGCTATGATAAAGCGGATATTGTTTTTGAATATCCGCTTTATCATCATCAGATTACGCCATTTCATCCAGATCGCGTTGGTTGGTTTTCAAGCGCGCGAAATAATCTTTGGTTTCCTCAATCACCACTTTACGCAAGCCGATTAATGCCACCAAATTCGGGAATGCCATTAAGCCGTTGACGATATCCGCCAGAATCCAAATGAGATTTAACTGAATAAACGCCCCGCAGCCCACCAAAGCGATAAAAACGGCGCGGTAAAGTTTAATGCCTTTGATGCCGACCAAATACACAAAACAGCGTTCGCCGTAATAACACCAGCCGAGAATCGTGGTAAAGGCAAAGAACAGCAAGCCGATGGTCACAATGGTCGCGCCGATGGAGGAGTTTAAACCGCTGGAAAAGGCGAAGTTGGTAACGGCGGCGCCTTCCATGCCCGGCGATTGCCAGGCGCCGGTAAGCACCAACACAATGCCCGTCATGGTACAGACAATGATCGTATCAAGGAACGTGCCGGTCATGGAAATCAACCCTTGACGTACCGGCTCTTTGGTTTGCGCGGCAGCGGCGGCAATAGGCGCGCTTCCTAAGCCCGATTCGTTAGAGAAAATCCCCCGCGCCACACCCGATTGAATGGCTTTCATGACGCTAAAGCCCAGCGCGCCGCCCAATGCCGCTTCAGGATTGAAAGCGCTGTGAACGATTAACTGAAGTGCGGTCGGAATTTTTTCTAAATTTAACAGCACGATGACGATGGAGGTGGCGACATAAAATAACGCCATAAACGGCACGATGTATGAAGACACCAAGGCAATACGTTTTACCCCGCCGAGAATAATTAAGCCCACTAAAATGGTGATAACCGCCGCCGTTACAGGAATCGGAATGCTGAAAGTGTCGTTCATGGCGTGGGTGATGGCGTTTACTTGCGGGAAGGTGCCGATGCCGAAAAATGCCACCAACACGCCGAACACGGCAAACAGCTTCGCCAACCAGCCTAAACCGAGACCGCGTTCAATGTAATACATTGGTCCGCCCGCCATAAAACCGTTCTTATCCCGCACTCGATATTTCACCGCCAGCAAACATTCGGCGTATTTGGTCGCCATGCCGAGCAACGCCACCAGCCACATCCAGAAAATCGCCCCCGGTCCGCCCGCCTGTACGGCAGTGGCAACGCCCACGATATTCCCCGTGCCGATGGTGGCGGCAAGGGCGGTGCATAATGCAGCGAAAGAGGACACGTCGCCTTTTTGCTGAAGCCCGGCATCCCGTTTAAATAAATAGCGCAATGCACGCGGCAGTTGGGTGATTTGAATGAAGCCCAGGCGCAGGGTTAAATATAATCCCGTGCCGGATAATAAAATGAGTAGGGGCGGTCCCCATACGAAAGTATTTATTGCAGATAAAACGTCTTCTAATGACATTTGAGGTTCCTCGTAAATAACCAAATTACAAGGAGGCGAAAAGAATGTTGCGGATCAATAAAATAAAAATTAACTCAATTGCCTTGGGTTAACGCTAACCGAATATCTCCTGCCCCTGTCCTTTTGCCTGAGCGTTTGAAAAGCGTTGTTTGATCACGCTTCTTTGCGCCTTCGGCGTCCATTAGCACTTAAAAAGTCGCCACTTTGAAAGTAGGCGCTTTAAAAGTACCTTGGATCTCTCCAAGGGTTCGTCCAGTAACAGTCCCTGCCATCGCGCCTGAAAGATTTTACCTCGTCGGCGTGGGGTCGATTCCCCGCTCTCCAGCTACCTTCGTCCGAACAATTTATGTTTGCACATAAAGTGCGGTGGATTTTAGCAAGATAATATCAAGATCTCAATCATGCCCCGAGTCGCGCTGCCATTTTTTTGCAATATAGCTACAGGTCGGTTTAAGATTGAGCCCTTTTTCCCGAACAAACGCCGCTAACGCCTGATATAGCTTATCCGCCACGCCTTGCCCGCGCAGCGCTTCCGACACATAGGTGTGATTGGCGTTAATGGTGTTGTCGTCAATAAAAAAATAGGTGAGTTCGGCAATGCGCCGTTGCTGCTCGTCTAAAATAAAGAACGCACCCTGTTCCGCATGTTGTTCGTGTTGAATGTGCATTAGTGTTTTACCCAATCGTTGTCTTCGTTTAACAAACCGTCTGCCGCGAAATCGGCGGTTTCGCATGGAATGGCTTTTTCTTCCGCCGCCCATTCGCCTAAATCAATTAACTGGCAACGTTTGCTGCAAAACGGACGATAAGGGCTTTGCTCCGACCAAACTACCGCTTTGTGGCAAATCGGGCAGGGCACGGTAAAGGTTTCATCGCTCATTGAATGTCTCCGCAAGTTGTAAATAGAGGTGGTGCAAGTCTAGCACTTTTTGCTTCAGTTGAGGCAGGCTTCGGGCTAAATCCTCGTCATTATTAATCACATCATCGGCGTATGTTAAGCGCTTCGCGCGGCTGACTTGCGATTGCATAATATTTTTAATGAGCGCCAACCGATTGTTATCCCGCCGACTTGCCCGTTCCAATTGGGTTTGCTCGCTCACATCCACCACCAACACCCGTTGGCAGAGGACTGTCAGGTTATTTTCAATTAACAACGGCACCATAAAAAGACAATAAGGCGCACGTTGCGCCGCCAACTGCTTTAACATTTCGCGACGAATGGCGGGGTGCAATAGTTGATTTAACCACTGTTTTTGCGACTCATCGGCAAACACTTTCTCCCGCAAGGCAGCGCGATTGAGCGAACCGTCGGCAAGCAAAATTTCCGCACCGAAATGTTCTGCGATTTCCGCTAATAACGGCGATCCTTTTTCTACCACCTGACGCGCCACCACATCCGCATCAATCACCGGCACGCCAAGTTCGGCAAACAAATCGGCAACCGTACTTTTGCCGCTACCGATCCCGCCGGTTAACCCGACCACATAAGTCATGTTGTTTCCTTTGCTTAATCAATGATAGGGCGATCATACGTTCATGACATCAATTAAGCAATAAACAGACCACGCCGGCGAGGGACATAAAGGGGCCGAAAGGCACAGCGTTGAGCGCGCGGTGTTGGTATTTGGCGTAGGCGGCATAGAGTAAGCCGAAGAAGCAGGCGAGGAATAAAAAAACAGGAAATTGGTGTGCCGGGAGAAAAATGCCTAAGCCCAGTGCCAGCCAGTAATCGCCGCGTCCGAGGGCTTCTTGTCGGTAGTACCATTTTGCGGCGTGGTAGATGACATAAAAAACACCGAAAAAAATGACCGCACTTTGTAGGCTTTGCGCCAATGTTAATGCGCCGAGTTGCCAGTATGCCGCGCCTAACCCGAGGGCGAACAGGGCTTGGCATAAGGCGGGTGAAATCAGGCGATAGTGCCAATCTACCAGGGAAATGGCAATTAATAAGGTGCCATACAGCGCAAAGCAAAGGGCTTGTAAAGGTTCATTTGTGGCGTAACAAATAATGAACAATAAGGCAAATAAAAGGCGATAAAGGCGCGCGGAGAAATGTTGTTTAAGCGGTTTCAGAATAGACTTTTCCGCCATAAAGTGCGGTGGATTTTGCGGGTAAATTTCCGTGTAAGCGACATAAACCTCGCGGTTTAGGTTGTTGGCGAAATGTTCCACATAATGATGAACGCGCCAGCCGCATAGCGCCCCGCCAAGCAAAAACAGCAGCCACATCATTGCACCAGTGAGCCCATGTTGAAAATCGGTAAATACATACCGAGCATAATCAAGCCGATCAGTCCGCCGATAATCACCATTAACAAGGGTTCCAGCATTTGTGACAGCAGATCGATTTGGTGATCCAACTGTTGCTGATGATCGTTGGCGATAAATTGCAGCATTTTCGGCAACTGACCGCTTTGCTCGCCGACTTGCAGCATTTGCTGTGCCGCCGGCGGGAAGATTTGTCCGCTTACGCTGGCGGAGAACGGATAACCTTGTTGAATCCAATGCAGCGCCGATTGCACTTCCGAGATTAATAGCCAATCGCCTTGCTGTTGCGGTTTGGTTTGCCAGCTTTGTTGCTTCGGCAGAAAAGATTGTAGCGCCTGATTTAACGGAATGCCTGCTTGTAACATCAGAAATAAACTGCGACTGAAACCCACCAGGCGGGAAAGTTGCACAATGCGGTTGAGTAACGGAATGCTATTGATGAGGCGGTTTTTTTGTCGGTTAAGCCAAGGCGAATGTTTGAGGCGAAAACGGATTAACGCCACGGTCAGCGTAATAAAAATGAGCAAGGCGAACCAATAATCCTGCAAACCTTGGGAAAGGGCGAGTAAAACCTGCGTGAACGCGGGCAGTTGCGCGTTGCTGTTGTCGTACATGGCGGCAAATTGCGGCACGATAAACAGCAATAGAAGTGCAGTTAAAATGAATGAGATGCCGAGCACCAGCAAAGGATAAAGCAGAATTTTCTGAATCTTGCGCTGCAACGCCAATGCCTGTTGTTTATGTTGCGCGATTTCATGACAAACGGCGGCAAGTTTGCCCGTCATTTCGCCCACCTGAATCAGTTGGCGTTCCTGATAGGTTAAGTATAAGCCTTGTTGTTCCAACGCATGGGAAAACGCCAAGCCGCTTTCAATGTCCTGTAATAAGCGGCGTAGCCAGCGATTCAGGGCAATATTGGTGCAGTTTTGCAACAGAATTTGCAGGCTGTTTTTTAACGGGACGGCGGCTTGTAACAGTGTCGCCAATTGGGAAAGCAGCGTGCAGATCTCGGCATTTTTCGGTTTGTGGCTAAATTGCCAGTTTTGTTGCAATTTGATGTTTTGCAACCCGCGGGAGAGCAATTGCTGTTGCGCCGTCGCCTCGCTTTCCGCCACGATTAAGCCCTTTTGCTTTTGCTGCAAACGATTAACGGCGCGCCACTGAAATAATTTCAATTTAGTCATGGGCTTGTCCTAAGACCCGCTGGATTTCGGCTAAATCCGTGGTGCCGTCTTTGAGTTTTTCCAAGGCGCTTTGACGTAAATCGGCGAAATCCGTTTCATAGCCCTGCGGATGTTGTAAATTCGGTTGTAAGAATTGATAGATCCCGACACGCCCTTTGTAGCCTTGATGGCAATTGCAAAAACGCGTGGTATTTCCACCGCACTTTTGGCAGCGTTTGCGCACCAAACGTTGGGCAATCACCAGCAACAAACTGCTGTCGATTTCATGGCGTTGAATGCCGAGTTGTTGCAGGCGGGAAATGGCGGAAGGGGCGTCGTTGGTATGTAGCGTCGAAAGCACCAAATGCCCCGTTTGCGCGGCGCGTAATGCCATGGCGGCGCTTTCTTCATCACGAATTTCACCCAGCATGATAATGTCCGGATCCTGGCGTAAAAACGTACGAAGCAATCGGCTGAAATCCAACCCGATAGGCGGGTTCACCTGGCTTTGAATAATGCCGGGGAGCTGAATTTCAATGGGATCTTCCGCCGTCATGATATGTTTTTCGGGCGTATTTAAGTGCTGCAACGCCGTATATAAAGAAATACTTTTGCCGCTGCCTGTCGGGCCGGTGACTAAAATCAAGCCTTGCGGTTGGCTTAACGCACGACGAAAACGCTGTTGCTGTGATTCCGTCATCCCCAGTTCACCGAATGCCAGTTGCACAGGACGATTTTGCTGTAAACGCAAGACTGCCTTTTCTCCGAACTGGGTGGCAAGGGTGGAAAGGCGAAAATCCAGCGTGTCAGAAAAGGTGGTTTTAAACTGAAAGCGTCCGTCTTGCGGCAGGCGGGTCTCGCTAATATCCAGTTTCGCCAATAATTTCAGGCGTGAAATCAGTCGGCTCGCCATGGATAACGGAACGGTGTTTTGCACCTGTAGCACGCCGTCAATACGAAAACGGATTTGCAGGCAGTCTGCTTGCGGTTCCAGATGAATATCGGAGGCTTTTTGTGCCGTTGCGCTTTCAAAAATATCATTTAACAGCCGAATTATCGGCTCGTCGGACGGTTGTGTCGGTTGTTCCTGTGACAAGGCGGAATAAAAGAGCGGTTGATTTTCTTCGACTTTTTCCACGCGCGGGGATAAATCCTGCAATGCGGTTTTTAGGGTTTGGCTTTCAATTAAAACCGGCTCAATGGTTTTGCCGGTGAGAAAAGAAAAGGCTTCGCAGGCGCTCAGGTTGGTTAACGAATCCAACCCGAGCCATAAGGTTTGCCCGTTTTCCGCTAAGGGCAGGGCGAGATAACGCAACAGGACGGTTTGTTGTTGCTGATTTTTAAGCCATAATTCGGGCGAAATGGTAAATTCCCCGTGATTTTGGCTGTGAATCAAATAACCTTGTGCCATCGGATTTTGCATTGATCATCGCCCCGCTGCGTTAGCGATTAAGAACAGAAACCTGCCGGGAAAATGTCGGCATTATTGCCACAGGAGGCGCTCCAGCTGACCCCGCTGGCAGCCGTGCCCGAGGCGGTGAGGGTGTAGCTGATTTTATCCAGGCTGCCTTTGCCGGTAACGGTGATGGCGCCGCCTTTGATCGCAGTGGATTTCACATATTTTTGTGCGGTGGCGTCAGTCACATCCGCCTGAATACCGTTTTTCCCACCGGTGCAGTTTTCAGCACTGCCGGTGTTATAAACACAGAGTTCCACTTCGGAACGTAATGGCGCGGAGGCTTGTAATAATTCGGAAACCGCCGCTTTTTTGGTGTAATTTTGATAAGATGGCACGGCTACGGTGGCGAGAATGGCAACTATAGCGATGACGATCATTAATTCGATTAATGTAAACCCTTTTTTAACGGATTTTAGCGAAATAAACGCAGATTGAATTTTCATAAAAATACCTTTGTAAACAAAAAATAATGGGTGCCAAATTGGGCGTGGGCATTTTGCCTGAGGTAAAAAACACCGTGAAATTCCACCGCACTTTTATGGGATCCGGATCGCAAAAAGAAAATCTTATGACGGAAAAACAATTAAAAATTCAAGACGGTTGGTTGCTTGATGAAAGACGGGTGCTTTCCCCGCACTTTGACCAACGCCCCGACCCGCAGGACATTTCCCTGTTGATTATTCATTACATCAGCCTGCCGCCCGAACAGTTCGGCGGCGGTTATATTGATGATTTTTTTCAAGGCAAGCTGGATGCGCAGGCACATCCGTATTTTCAGGAAATCAGTTCGCTACGGGTATCGGCGCATTGTTTGATTGAACGCACGGGGCGCATTACGCAATATGTGAATTTTAACGACCGCGCGTGGCACGCGGGATTATCCTGTTTTGAAGGGCGGGAAAAATGCAATGATTTTGCCATCGGTATTGAATTGGAAGGCAGCAATGAACAGCCGTTTACCGCGCGGCAATATGACGCGTTACAACGCTTAACGCGGCAAATTATGCAGGCGTATCCGCGGATTACCAAAGAACGCATTGTAGGGCATTGTGATGTGTCGCCGGGGCGAAAAATCGATCCGGGACAATATTTCGATTGGCAACGTTATTTGCAATATTTATGAGTTGAACAATAAATGTACAGTACGAAACGGCATTTTTCATTAACAGAAAAATGCCGTTTATTTTTTGTCAAAATGCTGATAGATAAAGGAAATTTTTCTTCGGATTTCACTCCAAAAGGAGTATGTCTGATTTATTTCAAGTTATACCTCCGCTAAAACACAATTTTATCCACAGAAATACTGAATAACTCACAGGGGGAGGAAAAATGCGGCGAAATCATAATGGGGAAAAATACATTGTTTATTTGATCATCAGGTATTGGTGAAAAAATGCGTAAAGAATGATCTTTCTTTAAGAGAAAGAAAAAACAGGATGAAAATCAAACAATGGGGCTTTACATGGCGAAGAATAGCGAAAAGAGAAAATCAAATGACAGATTATTTGTTTTTTTCTGCAGGCTATTCACAATGTTATCCATAGATTCAGGGTAAATATCAACATCGTGAATTGGGTTATGGTGGGGAAAGCGTGACTGATATTTAGCAAAATTTTTGACCGCACTTTATAACTTTTTTCTCTATCTCATAGCTTTTTTTTCTTTCTCAACGATGGGAATTTTGCGTAGCATTTGCGGGAAGCCTATTACTGATTTAGAGGAGTTTAATATGCCGGTTTTCCCCATTCATACCATTGAAAGCGCGCCGGAAGCAGCAAAAGAAGCATTAAAAGCGGTACAAAACGCCAATGGTTTTATTCCCAATTTAATTGGTGTGTTGGCGAATGCGCCGACGGCATTAGAAACGTACCGCACGGTTGGCGGGATTAATGGACGCAATAGTTTAACGCCGACAGAACGCGAAGTTGTGCAAATTACGGCTGCGGTGGTGAACGGGTGTGGTTTTTGTGTCGCGGGTCATACGAAAATTGCGTTGAAAGTCTTAAAACTTGAAGAAACGTTGGTTGAACAAATTCGTGCGACCGCACGTATTGAACAGGATGCAAAACTTGATACGCTTGCCCGTTTTACGTTGGCGGTTATCTTACAGAAAGCGAAATTAACTGCCGCACAACAACAGGCTTTTTATGATGCCGGCTATACAAAAGAAAATGCCATTGATGTGGTGTTGGGTGTCAGTTTGGCGACCTTATGCAACTATGTGAATAATCTGGCGGACACGCCGATTAACCTGGAATTGCAGCCTTTTGCATAATTTTTTCTTCCGTATTTTTCATTGAGTATTTCATTAAGGCAGCCTCATGAGGTTGCCTTTTTTATTATTTGTTTTTGTTATAACCAAATATTACGAGATATAGTTAGTAGTTCTTTCCCTTTTTGGATACGCTTTGTTACATTTTGTTAACTTTCAACTTATTCATAAACAAGAGGAAAATTTATGCAGCAGCGTGATCTTTATCCACATGAAATCTTACAGGATGTGATTGACAAAAGTTATGCGAAATCCATAGGAACGCTCAAAACCTTAGCGATTTTGAGTTTCTTGGGGGGCGGATACGTTAGTTTCGGTTATATGGCGTATTTAAAAGTTGTCAGCGGTATTCCTGCAGAATGGAGTGGATTAGCGACGCTGTTAGGTGCGGCAGTTTTCCCGATTTGTTTAATTTGTATTCTGATTGGTGGCGGTGAGCTGGCAACGGGCAACATGATGATGATGGCGTTAGGTCGGTTAAGTAAACAAGTGAGCTTTAGCAAATTGCTACGCAATTGGGTTGTTGTGAGTTTAGGTAATCTTGCCGGTGCATTATTTATGGCATACTTTTTAGGGCATTATGTGGGCTTAGCCGAGGGCGCGGCGGCAAGCAAAACGATAGCCATTGCCGAAGCGAAAGTGAATATGGATTTTTCCCGCGCGTTTATTTCTGCGATTGCTTGTAACTGGATGGTCTGTATGGGAATTTGGTTTTATTTCGGTGCAAAACAAACCTCCGGTCGCATTCTTGCCATGTGGTTTCCTGTGATGATCTTCGTACTTATCGGATTACAGCATTTCGTGGCGAACATGTTTATTATTCCGGCGGGGATTTTTGCCGGGGCAAATGTGACATGGGGAGAATTTTTCCTAAACATGATTCCGGTTTTCTTGGGCAATGTCACCGGCGGAGCTGCGTTTGTCGGCGCGTCTTATCTTTACGCTTATCGTCATTTGCTTAAAGAGGATTATCAAATTTAACCTGAAAAGTGCGGTCAATATTTTCCGCATTTTATTTCAAAAAAATAGGGAATGGCGTTCATTCCCTATTTCTATTTTAGAGGCGCAGTCAATGATTGGCTGCATTATTCAATTAAGGTTACCGGCACTTTGACCACCAGTTTTTTCAGTTTAACCGCTTGTCCGTTGACGTTGCAGCCCGGGCGGTGCGGTTCGTACGGGTAAAATACCACGAACATTTTCGGTCTTAAGGTCAGGGTACTTTGCTGTTCGATAACTGGGCAAAGTTGATAGTCGTCGGCATCGTTGTAATCGGTGTATTGGCTTAAATCGGGGTAGGTCACGCCGTAATCAATGCTTTCGGCGCCGCTGATTAATACTTGTACATCCAAATATTTGTGGTGCAGTTCCGCTTGTTTGCTGTCTGCCGGAGCGGTGTCAAATTCCATGACGTTCATGTAAATTTGGTCGGTAATGTCATGGCGTCCGTTGGTTAATGCGGCTAAATCCAAGCCGTTTAAATGGTCACAGATTTGTGCAATAACGGGCGGTAAGCCTAATTTTACATCTGCGCGGGTAAGATCTCCGATGATCATGATTTTCTCCTTTCATTTGTTATTTTGATGTGTTGATTTAATGCGAGGCAAATTTTATCACCGGCGTGTCAAGGCGGATAGTAATAAATATGATTTGATTAAAAAAATTACCCAAGGGGGCAAAAGCCTAGTATAATGTGCCAGTTTTATTTTCTGAATTAGCGTGCGGCTAACAAAAGTAATTTTCCGCGTGGTAGCCAATGAAAGTGCGGTCGGTTTTAAGATTATTTTTGCTAGTCGCAAATTGGAAAATAAAACATCGTTATTATTTATTTTCAAAAAGGAAAACATTGTGAATCCAATTGTTAAACAGTTTAAATACGGTCAACATACCGTAACTTTAGAAACCGGTGCGATCGCCCGTCAGGCAACGGCAGCGGTCATGGCAAGCATGGACGATACGACCGTATTCGTGACCGTGGTTGCTAAAAAAGATGTGAAAGAAGGTCAGGATTTCTTCCCGTTGACCGTGAATTATCAAGAGCGTACTTATGCCGCCGGCCGTATTCCCGGCGGTTTCTTCAAACGTGAAGGTCGCCCGTCCGAAGGTGAAACCTTAATCGCCCGTTTAATCGACCGTCCGATTCGTCCGTTATTCCCGGAAGGTTTTTTTAATGAAATTCAAGTGGTTGCCACCGTGGTCTCGGTAAATCCGCAAATCAGCCCGGATTTAGTGGCGATGATTGGTGCTTCAGCAGCACTTTCACTATCCGGTGTGCCGTTTAACGGTCCTATCGGTGCGGCGCGCGTCGGTTTTATTAACGGTCAATTCGTATTAAACCCAACCATGAACGAGCAAAAACAAAGCCGTTTGGATTTAGTGGTGGCGGGTACCGATAAAGCCGTGTTAATGGTGGAATCCGAAGCGGATATTTTAACCGAAGAACAAATGTTGGCGGCGGTGGTTTACGGTCATCAACAACAACAAGTGGTGATTGAAGCCATTAAAGAACTTGTTGCCGAAGCGGGCAAACCGCGTTGGGATTGGGTTGCGCCTGAACCGAATACGGCGTTAATTAACAAAGTGAAAGCCTTGGCGGAAGCCCGTTTAGGCGATGCCTATCGTATCACCGAAAAACAATCCCGCTATGAGCAAATTGATGCCATTAAAGCGGATGTGATCGCGCAAATTACGGCGGAAGACGAAGAGGTCAGCGAAGGCAAAATTATTGATATTTTCACCGCACTTGAAAGCCAAATCGTGCGTGGTCGTATTATCGCAGGCGAACCGCGTATCGACGGTCGTACTGTGGATACCGTACGTGCATTGGATATTTGCACCGGCGTATTACCGCGTACCCACGGTTCCGCGATTTTCACCCGTGGTGAAACTCAAGCCTTAGCGGTGGCGACCTTAGGTACCGAACGCGATGCGCAAATTATTGATGAATTGACCGGTGAACGTTCCGATCACTTCTTATTCCACTATAACTTCCCTCCGTACTCTGTGGGTGAAACCGGTATGATAGGTTCACCGAAACGTCGTGAAATCGGTCACGGTCGTTTGGCAAAACGCGGTGTTGCGGCAGTTATGCCAACGCTTGCCGAATTCCCTTATGTGGTTCGTGTGGTATCCGAAATCACCGAATCAAACGGTTCTTCTTCTATGGCGTCCGTATGTGGTGCTTCCCTTGCCTTAATGGATGCCGGTGTGCCGATTAAAGCAGCAGTAGCAGGTATCGCCATGGGTTTGGTGAAAGAAGAGGATAAATTTGTGGTGCTTTCCGATATTCTTGGTGATGAAGATCACTTAGGCGATATGGACTTTAAAGTTGCCGGTACCCGTGAAGGTGTGACCGCATTGCAAATGGATATTAAGATTGAAGGTATCACTGCAGAAATCATGCAAATTGCCTTGAATCAAGCGAAAAGTGCGCGTATGCATATTCTTGGTGTGATGGAACAGGCGATTCCGGCACCGCGTGCGGATATTTCCGATTTTGCACCGCGTATTTACACCATGAAGATCGATCCGAAGAAAATCAAAGATGTTATCGGTAAAGGTGGTGCGGTAATTCGTGCGTTGACCGAAGAAACCGGCACTTCCATTGATATTGATGATGACGGCACGGTGAAAATCGCTGCGGTGGATAAAAATGCAGTACAGGATGTGATGGCGCGTATTGAAGACATCACTGCCGAAGTGGAAGCCGGCGCAATTTACAAAGGTAAGGTAACCCGTTTGGCGGATTTCGGTGCCTTTGTGGCAATCGTCGGTAACAAAGAAGGCTTAGTTCACATTTCGCAAATCGCCGAAGAACGTGTGGAAAAAGTGAGCGATTATCTGCAAGTAGGACAAGAAGTCATGGTGAAAGTGGTCGAAATCGATCGTCAGGGTCGTATTCGTTTAACCATGAAAGATCTTGCGCCTAAACAAGATGCTGTTCAACAACCCGCTGACGACGTTGTCGAACAGGAGTAATTTTATTTAGGATTAATGTTACGGTGCTCAGGTGCCGTAACATTTATTTTTCAACAAGCAAACCCATGCTTTAAGGCTGAGAAGAAATGACACAACGTCGGTTGTTTAATTTCGCGGTGTTTCTACCTGGTTTATTTTTCATTTTGCTGTTGTCCGGTTGCGTCGGAACAAATCAAGGCTTTGTGTCTAAAAATCATGTGGTATTAGCTGATCAAAATCCTAGCCAACATTTCGAACAGGAAGTGATGATTGTTCGGATTAGCCAGGTTTTGCTGGTTGGAAAAATGAGTAATGAAGAACGTGCCTCTCTCCATTTTGAACGGGGTGTGCTTTACGATAGTTTGGGGCTTTGGGCTTTAGCGCGTTATGATTTTACTCAGGCTCTTGCACTGCAACCGAAAATGACGGCAGTGTATAACTATCTGGGGCTTTATTTATTACTTGATGAAGATTACGACGGGGCTTTGGAAGCGTTCAATGCGGTGCTTAGCTTAGATCCCGACTATGAATATACGATGTTAAATCGTGCTTTGGATTTCTATTATGTGGGGCGTTATAACCTTGCCCAGCAGGATTTTCTGAGTTTTTATCAACGCAATAAATCCGATCCCTATCGTGTTTTATGGCTGTATTTGAATGAATTAAAATTCAAGCCTGACGAAGCACAAAAAAATCTGGCTCAACGTGCAATTGGGCTTTCTCATGATTATTGGGGTACCTACATTGTCCAATACTATTTGGGCAACTTGTCAGTACGGGAATTACAGGCTAAAGCGGAGCAGTTTTCCAAACAAACTTCGACGCAATATGCGGAAATTCTTACTGAAACCTACTTTTATCTAGCAAAACAAAAACTCAATATGGGACAGGTTGATGAGGCGGAGACCTTATTCAAACTGGCTATTGCAAATCAGGTGTATAACTTTGTGGAGTATCGTTTTGCGGTGTTTGAGCTATCGAAATTAGGACAACAGGCTCAAACAGACGGTGAGCGTGACTCAACCGACAACGCGTTGTAAGACGTAAAACGACGTACATTGTGATTAACCTGAAAGCGCTTTATTGAGCTTTCCTTTATACAATTCGAGTATTTTTAATGACTGAAACTAAAATGACTTTCACGGATTTAGGCTTGCCTGAATTCATCCTTAATGCTGTTTCCGATATGGGTTTTGAAACCCCTTCTCCGATTCAACAAATTTGCATACCGCACTTATTGGAAGGGCGTGACGTATTGGGTATGGCGCAAACCGGCAGCGGCAAGACAGCGGCATTTGCCTTACCGATTTTGGCGAAAATCGATCCTAATGAAAAACATCCGCAATTATTGGTGATGGCGCCGACCCGTGAGCTGGCGATTCAGGTTGCCGACGCTTGCGAACAATTTATGAAATATGCTAAAGGCATCAATATCGTGACCTTATACGGCGGTCAACGTTATGACATTCAATTACGCGCCCTCAAACAAGGCGCACAAGTGGTGGTGGGAACACCGGGACGTATTCTGGATCATATTCGTCGCGGCACATTAAATCTGGCGGAACTCAAAGCCATCGTATTGGACGAAGCGGACGAAATGTTGCGCATGGGCTTTATCGAAGATGTGGAAACCGTGATGGCGGAATTGCCTGAACATCACCAAACCGCCTTATTCTCCGCCACCATGCCGGAGCCGATTCGTCGCATTACCAAACGCTTCATGAAGGATCCGCAAGAAATCAAAATCAAAGCGACCCAACAAAGTGCGCCGGATATCGCGCAAAGTTGTTGGTATGTACACGGCTTCCGTAAAAACGATGCCTTATTGCGTTTCTTGGAAGTAGAAGATTTTGATGCGGCGATTATTTTCACCCGCACCAAAACCGGCACGCTGGACGTCACCGAATTATTGGAAAAACACGGCTTTCGTGCCGCTGCATTAAACGGCGACATGACCCAACAGTTGCGAGAACAAACCCTTGACCGTTTGCGCAGCGGCAGCCTGGATATTGTCGTTGCCACCGATGTAGCGGCGCGCGGTATCGATATTGAACGTATCAGCCTTGTGGTTAACTACGATATTCCGCTTGATGCCGAATCCTATGTTCACCGTATCGGACGTACCGGTCGTGCGGGGCGTTCCGGTCGGGCATTATTATTCGTTGAACCGCGTGAACGCCGTTTATTGCGCAATGTAGAACATCTCATCAAGAAAAATATTGAAGAGGTGGAATTGCCGAATCATGAAGTATTGCAAGCCTGCCGTCGTAAAAAATTCAAAGATAAAATTACCACCCAACTGGAACATCATGATCTGGAGCTTTATCGTGAGTTACTGGAAGATATGTTCACGGCGGATCAATCACAGGAAGACATTGCGGCGGCAATGATGATGTTGTTGCAAGGTAAACAAAAACTGATTCTCCCGCCGGATCCGGTCGTAGATAAAAAAGCCCGTCGTGAACGTGGTGAGCGTGGCGATCGTCGTGAAAATCCGCGTTCGGCGGAACGTCGCGGGGAACGCAAAGGCTACGGTACGCCGCAACCGATGGATTTATACCGCATTGAAGTCGGACGTGGTGATGGCGTGGAAGTGCGTCATATTGTGGGCGCGATTGCCAATGAAGGGGATATTAACAGCCGTTATATCGGTCATATCAAACTTTATGACGATTATTCCACCATTGAATTGCCGCAAGGTATGCCGAAAGAATTGTTACAGCAGTTCGGCAAAACCCGCGTGTTGAATAAACAAATGCGTATGTCTTTCATCGGCGAAGCCAAAGGCGAACGGGGCGGCGATAACTTCGGCGGTAAACGTCGCGGCGGACGTTTTGAAGACAACGGCTTTAAAGGCGATCGCAAATTTAAAGAAAAATCGCACCGCACTTTTAAAGAAAAACGCGAGTTCAGAAGATAAAAAAGAAACACCGCACAAAAAGTGCGGTGGTTTTTTTCGATGAATTTACGGCTTATCCATGGATAAGCCGTTTTTTTGTCTGTTATAAATCCGTTCCCTTAATGTCGCGGGTATAGACTTTGTCCGCCACATCCAGGATTTCATCCGCCATACGATTGGCAAGAATGACATCGGCTTGCTGCTTGAAGGCGTTCAAATCGGTTACCACTTCCGAACCGAAAAAGTCTTTTTCGGCATATTCCGGCTCATAGATAATGACTTTCACACCGGCTTTTTTGATGCGTTTGATCACGCATTGAATGCTGGAGCTACGGAAATTATCCGAACCGTGCTTCATGGTTAAGCGATGAACGCCGACGACCGACGGTTTTCGTCTCAACACTTCCTCGGCGATGAAATCTTTGCGTACCGAGTTGGATTTCACAATGGCGCTAATCAGAGTTTGCGGAATATCTTTATAGTTTGCCAACAATTGTTTGGTGTCTTTAGGCAGGCAATAACCGCCGTAACCGAAAGACGGATTGTTGTAGTGGGTACCGATGCGCGGATCAAGGGATACGCCTTCGATAATCTCCGCCGTATTGAACCCGTGCGTTGCGGCAAAGGTATCCAATTCGTTGAAGAACGCCACCCGCAAAGCAAGATAGGAATTGGCAAATAATTTGATACATTCCGCTTCATTTGAATGGGTCAAGATAATCGGCGTCTCAGGACGTAAACTGCAATCCCGTAGCGTTTCGGCGAATTTACGCGCGGCTTCGCCGTGATCGCCCACAACGATACGGAAAGGATATAGATTGTCATGTAACGCACGGCTTTCACGTAAGAATTCCGGTGAAAAGATAATCCTCTCCGTGTTCAATTCATTGCGCATTTTGTGGGTAAAGCCGATTGGGATGGTGGATTTGATTACCAAATAAGCATCGGCGTTTTGTGCAATCGCCTGTTTTAATACGGCTTCAACGGAGCTTGTATCAAAATAATCGGTTTCCGGATCATAATCCGTCGGAGTGGCGATAATGACATATTCCGCGCCCAGATACGCCTGCGAAGCATCTACGGTGGCGTGCAGATTCAGGGGCTTATTGGCTAAATAATCGCTGATTTCCACATCCTGAATCGGCGAGCGTTTCGCGTTAATAAGTGCGGTCTTTTCCGGCGACACATCTAATAGTGTGACCTCATGTTTTTGCGCGAGTAGGACGGCATTGGAAAGCCCCACATAGCCTGCGCCGACAACAGTAATTTTCATACATTGCTCCTTAATTTTTACCTAAAAGAAATTTCTTGGTTTATTCCGTTAAAAGCATTTCACAAATCGCAAGCAATGGTTCCGTGGTGTGTTTACGATCGGTAAATTGTGTACTCAGATAAATATGGCGTGCCAAAGAGAGTGTCGTATAAACGGCGATGTTCTCTTTCGCTGTGGTTTCATAGGTTAAAAATGTCGTGAGAAAGGCGTTTTGATGTTGTTGTAATGCGTGGTTATCGCCATATTGACGTAGAGCGAATTCCTGAATGTGCGCAAGGTAATTGCCCGCGTCCAGTGCGGCATCACCCAGACAAAGCAAATCAAGATCCAACAGAACCATGTTGCCGGGCTGACCATAACGCTCCATGATTTGATCCTGATAGAAATCACGATGTACCGAAACTAACCGGGTTTCGGTTAATGTTGTCGCCAATCGTTCGCAGCCTGCCAGCACATTGGCAATACGCGGCGATAAATGCGGCAACAACGTTTGCGCCTGTGTTAAGCGGTTACGCAAAATGTCTAGTTCTTGTTGGATTCCCCAAACTGGTAACGCCAGTTTTTGCGCAACATGGCTATGATGCAGGGTGCCAAGTGCATGAGCAACGGACTCGCCTAAAAACGCTAAACGTTCATTGCCTTTGAAAAGTTGTTCGCCGACACTTTGTCCGTTGATTTTTCGCTGTAACCAAGTGTGTTGTGCCGGCAATGCGCCCAAAGGTTCCGCCACGCCGACCTTGGCATGATCGTTAAATCCCGTATTCCATAAGGCTTGTTGCACATTCAATGCGCGTTTGTCCAAGCCTTTGGCGCGGTATTTGCCGATAACATTTTTCTCGCCTTGTTCCGTCATGATGACGTAATCCACTAAAGCGCGGCGTTGCGGTTTATAACGACATAAAACGGCTTGTTGTAGTTGTCCTTGGTCCGCTTTCGGCAGTGCTGGCATTAACAGCCTTTGCATTTGTTGCGGATCGGTTAACTGTGCAAGCATTGGATCCAACGGAAAGTCGGTCATTTGAGGTTGCGGTTGTGCAAACAAATGTGCATTCCCTTTATTTAATAGACCCGCCACCCATTGCAATAGTTGCAACGATTGCTGTTCCCATTGCGCGGCACGCTTACGGAAAGGTTCTGCGACTAAACGCAGTAACGCGGCGGCGGTGAAAACGGATAAACCGTCTAAATCGGTATGCGTAATGGTTTGATAACGTTGCAGGAATGTTCGTAATAATTCCGTTGCCTGCCAATGCGGTAGAACGCCTTCGATGACTTGCAATGCCAAACGAGCCTGAAACGTCGCTAAATCAAACAACGGATTGCCGTAAGCGGCGCGATCCCAATCCAAAATATGGAATTGGGTGCGGTCGGAATCGCTTTGCACCACTTGATCCAAGGAAAAATCGCCGTGAATTAAGGTGAAATGTTCGGGTTGGCGCAACAATCCTTCTCGGGTTTGTTCGGCAAGACGGGCGAACCAGGGGGCGTATTCGGGCAATATTGCCTGAAAGGTGATGAACACGCCTTCAATCGCTTTGATTTCATGTTTCGCGCTGTGGACTATCGGATGGCGATAGGCAGTGCGATGAAGCTGTGCCAGCCTTTCCGCCACAAAGGAAAGGCTTTCTTTGGTCGGAATATAGCCGTCTTCCGGGCACAAGCTGCGACCCGGTTGCCAATCGGTAATCAGCGTACAAAGCGTACTATCCATGCCGAGCAGCTGCATATTGCCTTGTGCCGTACCAAAAGCCGCGCCGGTCAGCATTCTGCCGAAATCCTTCGAATTCGTACAACGAATTAAGGCGACAGGGCGATCATTGACTTTCACTTTTGCCACTAATCGGCGTTCCGGTTTATAGCGCAAAATATCGATGTGGGCTTTTTCCTGTTCATCTTCCGTGAGACGGCATAAGCTCAGCAGATGACGGCGGGAACGGTCATTGATTAACCAACCGAGATGACCGATACCGCGATCGTAAGCCGGGTGTTGTAATAAAATCTTTAACGCAAAAATCGCAAGGGGCGCATGGGGATCATTTGCCTGTACCAACGCCTGGCGTTTCGGGTGCTGCCAGGATTGTTCGAAACGTTCGGCGGTGAGCGCTTTGGCAAAATAATATCGTACCCTGCCGTCGGATAATTGAACCCGCAAGGTACAGGCGCAGCTGTTTGCCGGTTTGTAACGCAAATATTTAACCTGAATTTTGACCGCACTTTTGAGCTGAGGCAGGCGTTGTAATTCCGTTAGCAGTAAGCTCGGATCCAATAACGCCGCCAAGCCGGGCAGGGCGTTATCGCGCGCAATCAGTTGTTTATCCGCATGAGTCAGCATAATCTGTCCTTGTATTGATTTGCACCGAGAATCCGTTAACTCAGTTGCATTTTCCACCAATTGGCGTAATTTCCGCCTTTGGCAAGCAATTGCTCATGGTTGCCTTGTTCTTCAACAATGCCGTTATTCACGAAAATAATACGGTCGGTTCTGGCGGCAAGCGCCAGATCGTGGGTAATCATCAGCGTGGTACGACCTTGCATAAGATTTTCCAAGGCGGCGATAACATAGCTTTCGTTTTCCTGATCCAAGCCCACCGTCGGTTCATCCAAAATAAGCACCGCACTTTTATTCATCGCCGCGCGGGCAATGGCGATACGCTGGCGCTGACCGCCCGATAACGACCCGCCGCGCTCGCTCAGCACGGTGTCGTAACCTTGCGGCAGTGCGCTGATGAAATCATGGGCATTGGCTAATTTTGCCGCTTCAATAATATTGTTATCGGTGACCTGCTCAGGATCATTAATGGCACCCAGCGCAATGTTTTCGCGTACCGTTAAGCCGAACAGCAGATTATCCTGCGGTACGATGGCGATTTGTGAACGGAGGCTGGCGATGGTGTAACCCTGAATATTGACGTCATCAATACGAACCTCACCCGATTGGGCTTCATAGAGACGTAGCAATAAACTGGTAATGGTGGATTTACCTGCGCCGGAAGGGCCGATAATGGCGACTTTTTCTCCCGGTGTAATGGTGAAATTCATTTCATTAAGCACGGGATGGCTTTTTCCGTCCGTGCTTTCATAAGCAAAATCGACGTGATCAAACTGGATCTTGCCTAACGGCTTGGCAAGTACCAAGGCGTTCGGTTTGTCTTTAATTTCGGGCTCTTCGTCAAGCAGGTTGACCACCCGTTCTCCCGCCGCTAAGGCTTTGGAAAGACGACCTGCATATTTGGCGTATTCACGTACAGGGCGGAAGGAATTATTTAAATAAGACATGAAGATAATCAAATCCCCCGTGCTCATGCCGCCGTTTAATACGGAGTGGGCGCCATTGAGTAAAACCAACGCGGTAATGAATGCCACAATCACATCTACACGACGTTCCAAGCCGGCGGAAAGCCGTTTGGATTGCACGTTTTGCTGACGGCTGGCGGCATCGTCACCGGCAAAGCTGCGGATGGTTTCATCTTCTAAGGACAAGGATTGCACGGTGCGAATGGAAGCGATATATTCCGCCGCTTTGGACGCCAGAGAACCTTCCCGTTTACGTTGTGCGCGGCTGACTTCATGAATTTTACGGCTGGCACGGGTGGTGCTGAACCACATTAAGGGAATCGCCAATAATGCCACGGAGGTAAGTTGCCAATTAAGGTAAAGCATCATGCCGAACATTCCCAACAAAATAAGAATGTTGGCAAGCATCGGCATCAATGCCGTAATGACCGCTTCGCGCAACATACCGATATCGTTGATGAGGCGCATGGTCAGATCGCCGGTTCTTGCTTGGGTATGGAAGCGCAAGGAAAGACGTTGTAAATGAGCAAATAAATCATTGCGCACACGGCTGAGCACCCGACTGCCCGCCAAGGCAAGGCTTACCGTACTGAAATAGCCCGTTGCCGCCGTTAGCAACGCAATGACAATAACCGCCGCCGCACATCCCCATAACAAATGCGTGGTATTCAGCGAGGTAAGCAAGGTATCAATAATGCCATCTTGTTTTGGCGGGGTCTTGGTGATTTCCGGCGTCAACACATAATCCACCACAAAAGCCAACGGCAATGGTTTCAGTAAACGCATTGCGGTGGTGAGCAACAACGCGGCTAAGGCGGCGCTCACCAACATACGCTCGGGGCGAATATAGTCTTTCAATCGGTAAGCCACCGACCACCAGGCATTTTTACTCATGCTATTTGCTCCTGCTTACTTCTAGGTGGGCAATTTCTGTCGGCAATCGCGGGTAATGTGCAAAATGCGATCAACCACTGCCAACCAGCTGTGTTTTTGTTCTGCGGTTAAACGCGCATTGGCGCCGAGTTGCTGTGCTTGGGACGGGTTGTCCAATAACCGCGCAATACTTTCCGCCATTTTCTGCGGATTGTCCGCTTCGACCAGAATACCGTTATAACCGTTTTCGATTACGCTGCTTAAATGCCCCACTAGGGTGGCTATAATCGGTAAGCCCGCCGCCATATATTCATAAATTTTAAGCGGCGAGAAATAAAAGCCTTCCTGATTCGGATAAGGCGCGGTGGCAATATCCATACGAGCCAGCCATTCCGGCACCTGCTCAGGAGCGACGGCACCGGTGAAGTGGACGAAGTCCGATAACCCCAGTTGGGCAATTTCTTCAGTTAAGGTGGCGTGTTGCGGACCGTCGCCGACAATTAACAACTTCACCCGATAACCTTGTTTATGCAGTAACGCCCAGGCTTGCACTAAGCCCGATACGCCGTGCCAAGGCTTTAACGTGCCTAAAAAACCTAACACCGGTGTTTCGTTGCGGGGTTCTGGTTGTTTTAATTTTGCGGCATTTTGCGCAGCGACCGGCGCAAAGCGTGCCAGGTCAACGCCGTTGGCGATCACATGAACGCGCCCTTTGGCTAATGGAAAAGTTTCCAAGTAATCTTTCACGCCGGGAGAGACCGCAATCATGGCGTCCGCATGGGAAAAAACGAATTCGGCGACCTCTTGCGATTGCGCTTCAAGGGGTAATTCACGGTGTTTTTTCTGTTCTTCAATTAACGGCGCGTTGACCTCCAGAATGCCTACGCACCGGTGTTTACGGGCAAATGCCATGCCCGCTTTGCTCCATAAAGAATAGCGCTCATAAATGAGGTCAAAATCACCCGCACTTTCCAGCAATTTCTCCACTTCCGCATTGGCGGCAAGGGCGGCGGCAGCGCGTTCCTGCTGAGAGTCATTCGGCAACGACGGCAATTTGTGAATCGTGATTTGACTTAATTCCTGCGGAACTTCTCCCCCTAATCGCTGGGCGAATAACACCACCTCCAAGCCACGTTGTAGCATGCCTTTAATCACTTCCTGAACGTGTACCGAAGCGCCTTTGGTTCCAAAGACAGGAATGCCCGGATCCGCACAAATATAGGCTACTCGCATAATTTTTCCTTTGTTTTCCTTATTGTTTGCAAGTGTGTTTTAACGATATGACGAATCTGCGCTTGCGCCTTTGGCAATGGCGGCAGCGAACACCTTTCTCAATTCGGCGGCATTGCGATCTTCATCATATTCCCGTTCAATTAATGCCCGCGCGTTCAGCGAAAGCTGTTGCCCTAATGTTTCATCGTCCAACAGGCGGGTGATGGCGTCGGCGAGCGCCGTCGGATCCTGCGACGGAATACATAAACCGGTGATTTCGTCCTGCACCAATTCCGGAATGCCCGCCACTTGAGTGGAAATCACCGGGGTGCCTAATGCCATGGATTCCAGCAATACCGTCGGCAAACCGTCGCGATCGCCGTCTTCACTGATTACGCAAGGGGCGACCATCATTTTTGATTGCGTCACCAAATGAATGATGTCGGGTTGTGGCATCGGGCCTACCATCTGCACCCTGTCCTGAATGCCTAATCGTTCAATTTGCGCTTGTAATGCGTCCCGTAATGTGCCGTCGCCCACTAATGTACAATGTGCGGAAACACCGCGCTGTTTAAGGATTGCCAGTGCGTCCAATAACACATCAAACCCTTTTTTCGCCACCAAGCGTCCGACCGCCAGAATTTGGCGTTCCCGCTGACCGAAGGGCTGATAAGGGAATTTACGTAAATCCATTCCGTTGTAAATTCTGATCGCACTTTTAGCGTCCGCGCCGTATTGTTCGCGCAAATATGCCAGATTGTAGTCGGAAACGGTAACGGTTGTCGTCGCATCACGCATTTTGCGATCAAGTGCGGTGGATTTTTCGTATGAAAAATAAATGTCTTTGGCGTGTGCGGTGAAGCTGTAAGTAATCCCTGCAAAAATCGCCGCTTGTCTGGCTACCGTGGTTGCCTGCGTGCCGAAATGGGCGTGTAAATGCTGTATGCCCCGTTGGCGAATGGCGAGTGCCAGTAAAATACTTTGTCCCACTTCATGCACATCTCCTTGTGCCAACGGCAGTTTTTCGGCGAAATGGGGTAATTCCTGAAACCCTTGTTGTAACAATGGCCAAAAACTTTCCGGATTGCGTTGTTTATCCTGTAAACGGGTAACGGGGCCGCGCACTTTCGAAATGCCGTCCTGAAAATGGGTTTCCATGACCGGACCTAAGGCAAAAATATCAATTTTGGTGCCCGCCCGTTCATGTGCCAAAATTTCATTGACCACAAAGGTTTCCGAAAAACGCGGATAGCGTTTTAACACGTAACCGATATACATTGGGTGTTGTTCTTCTGCTTTTTTTTGCATATTCATAATTTACCTGTTGGAATTGTCCGATTTTTATTTGCGGGAAGACTAGCGCACCGCCATATCCTGAATTTGGCGGACGACATTATCCAAGCCGCCGAAATCCAGCACATCACGGGCGTTCAGTAAAGGTTTTTGCTGTCTCATCCATTGCGTGAGCGCATCGGCGTTGAGGGCATCCGGGTGCAAACAATCGATAACGCCCATTTCCGCCAAACGGGAGGCGCGGATCCACTGTTCTTTGCGGGGGGTAATGCGCGGCACAATCAGGGCGCGCTTATTAAACGACAGAATTTCCGTGGTGGTGTTATACCCGCCCATCGCCAAAATACATTCCGCATTTTGCATGAGTTTGAGCGGTTCGGTAACAAAATCCAACACCTGAATTTCCGGTCGTTGCAGCTGCATTTCGTGTAATTGCTGACGTTGATCTTCCGGCATTAACGCACCGGTAATTAATAAACCGTGCCAACCGTCGGGGAGGGTTGCCTGCATGAATGCTTTGGCAAGTTGGAAGCCGTCTTGTCCGCCGCCGACGACACAAAGGGCATAAGGGGATTTAATATGAGGTAAGGTGTCGGAATGATACTCGCGCCTGCGCCTTTGATCCAAATAACCCATATAACGCAATTTCGCCGCAATGTCTGCGGTGAACGGATATTCTTTGGTGAAATCAAATAAACGGGCGTCGCCGTAAATCCAAATGTCGGAAAAATACAGACGAATAATTTCCAGATTCTGTAATTTGCTCCACTGCTGGCGCACAGCTTCCGGTTCGTCGATAATATCGCGTAAGCCTAAAACGATGCGTACGCCTTTGTTTGCCAATACCGGCAGCACGTTGTCCAATTCGTTCATGGCACCACGCGGCACGTTGTCGATAACCACAATGTCGGGCTCAAACGCATCCAGTGCGGCATGAATAATTTGTCTGCGAATATTCACCAAGCGCGTTACGTCGTTGCCTAAGGAACGCGGAATATATTGCCCTTCGGGTGTTTTGAAATAGGTCGGCAGGGTGACGGAATCGGCGCCTTTCGGTAACTTGAATGCGCCCGATTCACGCACGCCGGAGAGCAGTAAGACTTCCGCGTCCGGGGAAGCTTGCAGCACGGATTGCGCCAATAGCATATTGCGACGAATATGCCCGAGACCCATGGTATCATGGGAATAAAAGGCAATTCGTGCCGGTCGAGAAAGATGAAGCTGTGCTGATGTCCTTTGCATAGCTGTCCTTATATCCGAGAAAAATAACGTTTGCGATAAAAAAAGAATCGCGAATAAATAATAATGTTGCTGTTATGACAAAGGGATAATTTTTTAGTTCACAAAAATATAACATTTGCTAACTGGTCGAACATTTATTGCATTGTTTTAAAAAAGTGCGGTCGGTTTTTGAGGTAAATTTCAAGGGTTAAAAATAACGGGTGGGAAGATGCAATTAGATAAAATTATTGCGCAAAATATTGTTAAGCGCGCCATGAATATTATTGGTTGTTCGGTGAATGTGATGGATCATCGCGGTATTATTATTGCTTCGGGAAATCCGGCACGTTTGAATCAATTACATACCGGTGCGGTGCTTGCCTTACGTCAGAACAGAATGGTGGAAGTAGATGAAAACCTTGCGGAAAAATGGAATTTTGACGCGCACCCGGGAATCAACGTGCCGATTCAGTACCTCGGCAATAATATCGGTGTGATTGGCATTTCCGGTGTGCCGGAACAGGTTAAACCCTATGCCGAATTGGTTAAAATGACGGCGGAATTAATTATTGAACAACATATTTTATTGGAGAAAGAAAGCTGGAATCGACGCTATAAAGAAGAATTTATTTTACAGCTGGTAAAAGGAAATTTATCTCCGGCGGAAATGCAACAACAGGCAGCGTTTTTTTCTTTTGCATTAGATATTCCGCGCGTCGTCATTATTATTAAATTATTACATCCCAACGCTGATTCATTACAACAATTAGTGGGCTATTTGGAACAACCGCAATTTGAACAGGACGTGGCGATTTTATCCTTGGATCAAATTATTATTTTGCAGCCTTTCAATATTTTTGCCCAATTTGGCAAACAGCTAAAAAAATTCTTACCGAAAGACTATTCGCAGCAGGATTACAAAATTGCCATCGGCGCACAGCTTGAATGCCCTGCCGGCGAGCAGTTGCATTTATCTTATCGCAGCGCCTTAAGTACCTTGCAGTATGGTTTGAAGCATTATCCGCGCAAAACCCTTTATTCCTTTGAACAATATCGTCTGCCTGTTTTGTTGGCGGGCATTGCCGATAGTTGGCAGGCGGAAGAATTACTAAAACCGTTAAAAGCCTTATTTTCGGAAGAGAACGCGCTGCTCTTTAAAACATTGCAACAATATTTTTTATCAAATTGTGATCTTGTTCTCACTGCGCAAAAATTATTCATTCACCCCAATACATTGCGTTATCGGTTAGCGAAAATCGAGCAAATAACCACATTGTCTTTCAATAAGATAGAAGATCGGTTTAGCCTTTATTTAAGTACCGTGCTGATTTAGATTTTGTATATTCCTCTAAAAAAATTGTCGTTTTTAAAAAGATTTTTGTATTTTTATATAAAGCAATTTTTGCATTAAGGGCGAATAATCTCCTTTGTGTTATTTACACGGTTCATCACAGAGGAGAATGATATGACGACAGTCTCAGCGTTGGGAGCGGTCATTGCACTTGCGGTGGCGATCTTCCTGATTTTGAAAAAAGTGTCGCCGGCATACGGTATGCTGGCGGGGGCGTTAATCGGCGGTTTGGTCGGCGGTGCCGATTTAGTGCAAACCGTGAGTCTCATGATCGGCGGTGCGCAAGGCATTACCACGGCGGTCATGCGGATTTTAGCTGCCGGTGTGCTGGCGGGCGTGCTGATTGATTCCGGTGCCGCCAACACGATTGCGGAAACCATTACCAATAAGCTGGGAGAAGCCCGCGCCTTATTGGCATTAGCCTTAGCGACGATGATTTTAACCGCTGTCGGCGTGTTCGTTGATGTGGCGGTGATTACCGTATCACCGATTGCCCTTGCCCTAGCGCGCCGTACCGATTTATCCAAACCGGCGGTTTTGCTGGCGATGATCGGCGGCGGTAAAGCGGGGAATATTATGTCTCCGAACCCCAATGCCATCGCGGCTTCCGATACCTTTCACCTGCCGTTAACGTCCGTCATGATGGCGGGGATTATTCCGGCGATTTTCGGTGTAATTTTAACCTATTTCTTAGCCAAGCGTTTGATTCGCAAAGGCTCCAAAGTCAATTCACAAGAAGTCATTGTCGTGGAAAAACACGACTTACCGCATTTCGGCACGGCGATGGTTGCACCGCTGTGTGCGATTCTATTATTAGCTTTACGCCCGTTATTTGACATCAAAGTGGATCCGCTGATCGCGTTGCCGGTAGGCGGGTTGGTCGGGGCGTTGTGTATGGGAAAAATCCGTCATGCGAATAATTACGCCATTAGCGGGCTGGGCAAAATGGCGCCGGTTGCCATTATGTTGCTCGGTACGGGGGCGCTTGCCGGAATTATCGCCAACTCAGGATTAAAAGACGTGTTAATCCAAGGCTTAGAACATTCCGGTTTGCCTTCCTATATTCTGGCACCTATTTCCGGCGCGTTAATGTCCTTGGCGACAGCTTCGACCACGGCGGGGACGGCGGTGGCGTCCAACGTGTTTAGCGGCACCTTATTGGAATTAGGGGTGAGTGGTTTGGCGGCGGCAGCCATGATTCATGCCGGTGCGACCGTTTTCGACCACATGCCGCACGGTTCCTTCTTCCATGCCACCGGCGGTAGCGTGAACATGGATATTAAAGAACGCTTGAAACTAATCCCTTATGAAAGTGCGGTGGGTTTAATCATGACAATTGTTTCTACGCTGATTTTCGGCGTGTTTAATTGGTTCTAGGAGGTTTTATGAAAATTATTATTGCGCCGGATTCCTTTAAAGAAAGTTTAACCGCATTGGAAGTGGCAAGTGCCATTGAAGCGGGATTTAAGCGGATTTTCCCGAATGCGGAATATATCAAATTACCCATGGCGGACGGGGGCGAAGGGACGGTTCAGTCTTTGGTGGATGCCACCGGCGGTAAACTGGTTGAATGCGATGTCGTGGCGCCGTTGGGCAATACCGTACAAAGTTTCTTCGGGCTTTCCGGCGACGGCAAAACGGCAATTATTGAAATGGCGGCGGCTTCGGGCTTGCATTTGGTGGCGCCGGAGCAACGTAATCCGTTGCATACCACCAGTTACGGCACCGGTGAGTTGATTAAACGTGCGTTGGATCTTGGCGTACAACACATTATTTTAGGCATCGGCGGCAGCGCTACCAATGACGGCGGGGTCGGAATGCTGCAAGCGCTGGGCATTCGTTTTTTTAATGCCCAACAGCAGGACATCGGTTACGGCGGAGCCGCGTTGGCGCAAATTGCGCGAATTGATATGGCGGCTTTGGATCCCCGTTTGGCGCACGTGCGTATTGAAGTGGCGTGTGATGTGAATAATCCGTTGTGCGGTGAACGGGGCGCGTCGGCGATTTTCGGACCGCAAAAAGGCGCCACCCCGGAAATGGTGGCGCAACTGGATGCGGCGTTGGCGCATTTCGCCGAGATTGCCCAACGCGATTGCGGCAAAAATATTAAAGATCAGCCGGGTGCCGGTGCCGCAGGCGGTATGGGCGGCGGGTTATTGCTGTTGCCGAATGTGGAATTAAAAGCCGGTGTGCAAATCGTGTTGGAAAATTTGCAACTGGCGGACAAAGTACATGACGCCGATTTGGTGATTACCGGCGAAGGCCGTATGGACGCACAAAGTATTCTCGGCAAAACGCCTATTGGCGTGGCGCGTACGGCGAAGCAGTTCAATAAACCGGTGATTGCTATTGTGGGTTGTCTGCGTGAGGATTATGAAGTGGTGTACGAGCATGGTATTGATGTGGTGTTCCCGATCATTCGCCAGTTGGCGCCGTTATCGGAAATTTTGCAGCAAGGCAGGGAGAATCTGGTTTCCGCCGCACAAAATATCGCCCGTCTGTTTGCGTTACAAGGGAAAATTTAAAGCGTTCCGCCGAAAAGTGCGGTGCTTTTTTCAGATGAATTTACGGCTTATCAGATGATAAGCCGTTTTTCCGTTATTCTTCCAAAATCACTTTGCCGATATAGCCCAGATTACGATGTTGTTGGGCATAATCAATGCCGTAGCCCACCACGAATTCATCGGGAATGGTAAAGCCCACCCAATCCACCGGCACCTGCACTTCACGGCGCGACGGTTTGTCGAGCAAGGTACAAATCGCCAGAGAAGCGGGTTCACGCAAATTCAAAATTTCGCGTACTTTTTCCAGGGTGTAGCCCGTGTCGATAATATCTTCCACAATCAGCACATCTTTGCCTTTGATGTCGCCGTCTAAGTCTTTGCTGATACGCACATCGTGATTGGTGGTCATGCCGCTACCGTAGCTGGAGGTCGTCATGAATTCGATTTCCACCGGCAAATGCAGTTCGCGCACCAAATCCGCCATAAACATAAAGGAACCGCGTAATAACCCCACCACAACCAACTGGCTGATATTTTTGTGTTGATAGAATGCGGTGATTTCTTTGCCGAGTTCTTGGATACGGGAGCGGACTTCTTGTTCGGAAATTAGAATATCGACGTGATGTTTTTTCATTTAAGGTTCCTTTGGCAGATGATGAGGGCGCTATTCTAACAAAAAAAAGACTGAAGTTTAAACTTCAGTCTTTTCAAATACCCTAACGAATTTACTTTCTACTCTACCTGTTTGGAGTACTATGCAGACTTCCAATGACTACCATTCATCTTCATTGCAATACTTAACAGATGTGGCTTATGTTAGCAGAGTTTTAATTGTTGTCAATAAGAATTATTATCATTTTCTGAAAAAATAGACTAATTTCCGGAAATTTTCATATTTTCCAAGAGAATAGAACCGGTCTGAATATTCGAGCGATGTTCAATATCATCCCCAACGGCAACAATATTGCGTAGCATTTCGGGCAATTGACCCGCAATGGTGATTTCCGCCACCGGGTATTGAATTTCGCCGTTTTCCACCCAGAAGCCCGCCGCCCCGCGCGAATAATCGCCGGTGACCAGATTCACGCCTTGCCCCATCACTTCCGTCACCAGCAAACCGCGATCCATTTGGCGTAAAAGTGCGGTCAGTTTTCCCGATGAATTTGGGTTCACCAACCAGTTATGAATGCCGCCCGCGTGCCCGTTGCTTTGCATACCGAGTTTGCGACCGCTGTAACTGGTGAGCAAATAAGCCTGTAAGATACCGTTGTGGATGATGTCCATATCCTGCGTTCTTACGCCTTCGCTATCAAACGGCGTTGACGCGAGTTGTCCTATTAAGTGCGGTCTTTCCACGATGTCAAACCAGTCCGGCAATACCTGCTTGCCTAAATGATCCAATAAGAAACTGGCTTTGCGATATAAACTGCCGCCGCTGATGGCTGCCGCCAAATGGCTGATTAAGCCTGTCGCCACATCATTTAAGAAAATGACCGGCGCTTGTTGGGTCGCGAGTTTTTGCGGTTGCAAACGGGCAATGGCTTTTTGTGCGGCGTGTTCACCGACCCATTTTGGCTGCGCTAATTGGGCAACATTCCGCGCGACGGTGTATTCGTAATCCCGTTCCAATTGTTCGTTGTGTTCGGCAATCACCGAGCAGGAAAGGGAATAGCGACTGGATAAATAACTTTGCAACATACCGTGGCTGTTGCCATAAACCCGTACGCCGGTATGGGCGTTGAAAGAAGCGCCTTCGCTGTTGACAATACGTGCATCATGCTCCAACGCGGCTTTTTCCGTTTCCAGCGCGAGTTGTACGGCGTGATCCACCTCTATTTCGGCGGCGTGATACAAATCCAAATCCGGCGCATCAAATGCCATGATAGCTTTATCTGCTAAGCCGGCGCAATCGTCCGGAGAAGTATATTTGGCGATGGCAAGGGCGGCTTCGACGGTGCTTTTAATAGCGTTCGGTGTTAAATCGGAGGTGGAGGCGTTGCCTTTTTGTTGTCCCAGATAAACGGAAATGCCTAACGCGCCGTCATTGTTAAATTCAACGTTTTCAATTTCCTGTAAGCGGGTAGAGACGGACAGCCCGCCGGATTTGGTGACGCCCACTTCGGCGGTGGCGCCCGCTTTTTGCGCGATTTCAATGGCAAGGCTGACCGCGTCGCGTAATTGTTGTTCCTGTTGGCGTAAAAGTGCGGTGGATTTTTCAAGTGTTTTTTGTTGCATTGTGGTTTTCCCGATTATGAAATTTCGGCAATTTTAGCCTATTTTTCTTTTTAAGGCGAACCACAGATTCTGTGCTAAAATGCACCGCACTTTTAAGCAGAACGATTGGAAAAAACATGGCAAAACGTAAAAAAGAAGATTTTGACTGGCAGGATGAAGAACAGGAAGAAATCATTTGGGTCAGTAAAAGCGAAATTAAACGGGATGCGGAAGCATTAAAAAAACTGGGCGAAAAACTGGTTGAGCTGACTAAAGCCAAATTAGATAAAATTCCATTGGAAGAATCCTTGCTGGAAGCGGTAAATTTGGCGCAACGCCTGCAAAAAGAAGCGCGTCGTCGCCAGTTGCAATATATCGGTAAATTATTGCGCAGTATGGACGTGGAGCCGATTCAGGACGCCTTGGATAAACTGGAAAATAAACATTTGCAACAGCAAGCCATGTTACACAAACTGGAATTGCTGCGTGACGAGCTTGTGGCAAAAGGCGATAGCGCATTAACGGATTTTTTAGCGGATTATCCTCATGCCGATCGGCAACATTTACGCAATTTGATTCGCGCCGCCAATAAGGAAAAAGAACAAAATAAACCGGCAAAAGCCTATCGTGAAATTTTCCAGTATTTAAAGGATATTGTGTTGGAAGATTGATGTGCTCTAAAGAATTCAGCCCCTTAATCACGTGATTAAGGGGCTGTTTTTTATGGTTAATTTAGTTTAACCAGAAGAAGTAACCAACGGTGGCGATAACAAAGATACACACGATATTCAGCACGAAGCCGGCTTTTACCATTTCACTTTGTTTCACTTCACCGGTACCGAACACAATGGCATTCGGCGGCGTTGCCACCGGCAACATAAAGGCACAGGACGCGCCTAAACCGATGATGAGCGCCAGACCGATTTCCGGCATACCGAGTGATTGTGCGATAGAAATGAAAATCGGCACTAACAACGCGGCACTGGCGGTGTTGGAAGTGAACTCCGTTAAGAAAATAATGAACGTGGCGACCAATAAGCCGATGAGGTAGAAATGTCCGCCTTCAATGAGGAAGACGATACCGTCCGCTAGAATTTTGCTGGCGCCGGAATTTTTTAGCACCGCACTTAAGGTCAAACCGCCACCGAACAGCATTAACACGCCCCAGTCGGTGCTTTCCTGAATTTGTTTCCAGTTGGCAACACGGGTGACGCAGATAATCACTGCCGCCGCTAAGGCGATGACGCTGTCAAAACTGCCGATTTTGCCTTCTAAACCTAATGCGGCGGAAAGAATCGGGTTAATTTGACTGCTGAAAACCCAGCTTAAAGCGATAAATATAAAAATGCCGAGGGTAATCCAGCGTTGTTTGTTCATTTCCACTTTTTCAAATTGTTGCTCAAAGTGAACGTGGAGTTTCGGTTTGAACACAATATAAAGCGTTCCGATCATGATTGGCATTAAGATAATCATAATCGGCAAGCCATACCACAACCAATCGGCGAAGGTGAGGTGCAATTGGGTTGCCACGATGTTGTTCGGCGGGCTGCCCACTAAGGTGCCCATCCCGCCGATACTGGCGCTATAGGCGATCCCTAACAACACGAACACATAAGTATTATGCTGCTCTTTGCGATCAAGACGGCTTAATACGCCCATCGCCAGCGGTAACATCATGGCGGCGGTGGCGGTGTTACTCACCCACATGGATAAAAATGCGGTCACGGAGAACAAATAGAGAACGGCAACAAACAAATTCCCTTTTGCCAATGCCATGATTTTATTGGCAATCATTTTATCCAATTGCTGAATATGTAATGCGGTGGCTAAGGCAAATCCGCCGAAGAATAGGAAAATATTCGGATCGGCAAAGGTGGCGAGCGCCGTACCGGTGTTCACTAATCCCAAGAAAATGGCGAGAAGCGGAACAATCAACGCCGTGATGGTGACGTGTAAGGCTTCCGTTAACCATAAAATGGCAACTAAAGCCAATAATGCCAACCCACTATTGGCGTGTCTGTCGAATGGCAGTGTGCTGAGTAAGATAAAAAATAGAATAACGGCAAGAATAAAGATAATTGCACTCCTATTGATCTTACTTTGATTTTGAGTTGTGTCGCTCATAATTTTAATCCTGTAAAGAAAATCGAAGATCAACATATTGCTCACTACAAACAATATGGCGGAAAGTTAGCACTTTGTTAATAAAAAGCAACGTATTTTTTATGGAATTGTGACCTTGCGCAAAAAAAGTGCGGTGAAAATACCAAAAATTTTCACCGCACTTTTCAACGGGGGGTCAAATTTTACATTTAATCCTGTTCGAAATCTTCCAAATCCAAGGCTTCTTGCGACAGGATAATGCCGGTTAAATCGGCATAAACAAAATCTTCCGGGAAGAACGTGACGCCGCCGAAATTCACCGGAATGTCGGTTTCGCCATGATTAGAACCGTCCGCGCCAACCGGAATCGGAGCCAACGCATGAATACCGATATCGATATTTTCCAACTGCTGAATTTGACGTACCGCACCGTAAACGATAATGCCTTCCCACTGGTTGTCTGCCGCTAATTGGGCGAGTTCCGCGTCAATTAACGCACGGCGCACCGCACCGCCGCCATCCACCAATAACACCCGACCTTCGCCGTTTTCTTCTAAAATTTCAGCAATCAGCCCGTTATTTTCAAAACATTTCACGGTGGTGACTTTGCCGTGGAAGGAACTGAGCCCGCCGAAACTGGAGAAAATGGGTTCGACAACATCGACCTGGTCGAGATAAATATCGCAAAGTTCAGAAGTATCAATGTACATAAAAGACCCTATTTTTAAGATGAATACTGCGGGCTAGTATAGTCCGATTATCAGCCCAGAAGCAAGCCAAAACTAAATAGCCCGTTGATCAGCAACGCTAATAATGACATTTGCGCCAACATCGGACGTAGTGCCGTCGGTTCTTTGTGAGTGAAAACGAAGAAGGCGTGTTTCAGCAATAACGGATAGGTCAGCAAAAACACAAAACTCAAGGGATAGCGTAAATTCATGGCGGCGAATAAGAGGTAAAACAGTGCGGCGACGGCAAGCAAAATGCAATGATAAATGCGCCCGTTGTGCGCGCCCAAACGTACCGCCAGGGTATTTTTGCCTGCTTTGCGATCCTGTTCAATGTCGCGCAAGTTATTGATATTCAATACGGCGGAGGCTAATAAACCGCTGGCGACGGCAGGCAACAGAATTTCCGCAGAAAACGTGTGAACCTGTAAATAATAAGTGCCGCCCACGCCCAATAAGCCGAAGAAAATCAGCACGGAAATATCGCCCAAGCCCAAATAGCCGTAAGGTTTACTGCCTACGGTGTAAGTGATGGCGGCGATAATGGCGAGTACGCCGAGGACGGAAAAAGCGATTAAGTCGCTCAAATTTTGGTATGCCGTGCCGATTAATATGGCGCCGCAAAAAAAACTCAAGGCAATCATCAAATACAACCCTTTTTTCAACTGTGCAGCGGAAATCGCGCCTTGTTGAATCCCGCGTAACGGGCCGATACGTTCGGCGGTGTCGGAGCCTTTTTGGTGATCGCCGTAATCATTGGCGAAGTTGGAGAGAATTTGCAGAAATAAGGTGGTCAGCAAACATAACACGGTGACGCCCCAATGGAAACTGCTTGCCCAATAAGCCAGCGCCGAGCCCGTTAAAATGGTCGCTAAGGCTAACGGCAAGGTTTTCGGACGTGCCGTTTCAATCCACATTTTTATTGTATTTTTTGTCATAATTTCCACATTTACAACGAAGCAGCGCAATGTTATTTATTGGCTGCCGTTTGATCTTCCCGGCAAAACCCATGTTGAAAAACGTTGCTTTTTTTCACCGCACTTTTAGCTAAAATAGTGCGCTATTCTACAAGGTTATTTCGCAGATTTTAACTGTTTTAAGGAAAATATGTCCGATTCTCTCACATTGCAGCCCATTGCCGTCATTCATACGCCTTACAAAGAAAAATTTTCCGTGCCGCGTCAACCGAATTTGGTACAGGATGGCACGGGAGTCATTGAATTATTGCCTCCCTTCAATCAAGCGGAATCCGTGCGCGGTCTGGAGCAATTCAGCCATCTTTGGGTGATTTTTCAGTTCGATCAGATCCCGCAGGGCAAGTGGCATCCTACGGTCCGCCCGCCGCGTTTAGGTGGCAACCAACGTGTCGGCGTATTTGCTTCGCGCGCCACCCACCGCCCGAATCCCATCGGTTTATCCAAAGTGGCATTGCGACAAGTGGAATGCAAAAACGGCAAAGTCTTGCTACATCTTGGTTCTGTGGATTTGGTGGACGGCACGCCGATCCTCGACATCAAACCTTATCTGGCTTATGCCGACAGCGAATCCGATGCCATTTCCGGTTTTGCCCAAAGCCAACCGACCCCGCCACTGAAAGTAGAGTTCACGCCGGAAGCGCAAAGTGCGGTCAAAAAACACAGTAAAAATCGACCGCACTTACAACGCTTCATCACCGAAGTCATCCAACAAGACCCCCGCCCCGCCTATCAACAAGGTAAAACCACCGAGCGCATTTACGGCGTCTCGTTGTATGAATTTAATGTGCGCTGGCGGATCAAGGCAGGAACTGTGGATGTGGCGGAGGTATGTGATATTAATGTGGAGACATAAAGTAAATTAGGTGTGTTACGTTTTACTTTTCTTGGTGATTTGATTATGCTGTTGCAAAATAAACGGTTCTTATTGGGGAGGTAATATGAAGCTAACTAAAGAGCAAGAAACGTATTTGTTGAATTCTTACAAAAAAGCAAAGGAAGAAAATAAGTTTGTTGAGATTTCAGTTGATGAGATAAAACAAAGACGCGCGGAAAAAAGGGCGGAGTTTGTAAAAAACAAGAAAGTGATTGATGAGGTTTTTTATAGTGAAGTGGTTTACCCATAAGGATTCCTGCATCAATGATTTTATGGCATTGTTATCTGATAATGCGCTTTCCTACTTTGAGAATTCACTAGATAAATTTGAAATTGTCGGTTCGGTTTTTTCAATAGCGATCAATAGTTATGTGTCAATTCAATGTGTTGTAGAAAATAATACGGCTTATATTTTGTCATTTAATTACGGGAAATATGAGAATATTAATGAGGGGAAAACACCCAAAGAAGTTCAATTTATCAGGCTGTTAGAAAATAAGTATTTTGAATCAAATTCGTTTATTGATTTATCACCCAAAAATAAAATGAGATTCTTTAATACTAAATGATACATTCAAATAAGGACGATCTCATCGTCCTTTTTCTTATACTATTGGCTAGAACACCCTAAATTCCCACCGCACTTTTCACTCACTTAACCCCTCCAAAATCGAACATTCCGGGCAGTCGTTGCCTTGGCAGTTGTCGTGCCAGCGTTGCAGTTCGGCGACCATTTTTTGTAGTGCCTGAATTTGTTCGTTTAAGGTTTCGATGTGCCGGGCGGTGAGTTTTTTTACTTCGCGGCTGTTGCGCTGCGGGTTGTCTTGTAATTGTAACAGCTGGGCGATTTGTTGCAGGGAAAAACCGACGTCCCGTGAGTGACGGATAAAATGCAGGCGTTTTAAGTCGCATTCTTCATAGTGCCGATAACCGGCGAGAGTTCTTGCGCTCGGTTTTAATAGACCAAGTTTTTCGTAATCACGGATTTGTTTGGCGGATAAACCGCTAAGTTTGGCTGCTTGACTGATATTCATAAAAAATTGTTTGACCTTAACCTGACGTTAAGGTTTATAGTATTCCTACCGACGAACCTCGGCAAGGTTTAACTTATTCTTGAAGGAGCAAATGATGCAAAACGTAACGTTAAAAATCGACGGAATGACTTGTGGCGGTTGTGTGAAAAGCGTAACCCGCGTGTTGAGCGAATTGGATGGCGTGTCGCAAGCGGAAGTGAGTCTGGAAAAAGCGCAGGCGGTTGTTAGTTTCGATGAAAATAAAGTGCAGCCTGCGGCATTGGTTGAAGCAGTGGAAGACGCCGGATTTGATGCGCAGGTGGTGTAAGTTTTCATTGTAGGTGGTGCAAGACGCGCTTATCAATATGCTGTAAAAACAGAGCTAAAAACGACCGCACTTTGCGTGCAACGAGGATGTTATGCAAAAAGTATCTCTTCAAATTAGCGGGATGACGTGCCAGTCTTGCGCCAGCCGTATTGAAAAAGTATTGAATAAAAAGGATTTTGTGCAGCAGGCAGGGGTGAATTTTGCCAGCGAAGAAGCGCAAGTGACTTTCGATGAAAAGCAAACTTCCGTCGATCAGCTTATCCAAATTATTCAAAAAACCGGTTTCAGCGCGCAGTTAAAACCAGCGCAGGCGGATTTGCCGCAAGAGCGTAAAATCTCTTGGCGCTTGATTTTACTGTGGTTGATCAATGTGCCGTTTTTAATCGGTATGCTTGGCATGATGGTCGGGCGACATGATTGGATGTTGCCGCCCATGTGGCAAATGGTGCTCGCCACGATTGTGCAATTCGGCTTGGCGATACCGTTTTATCGCAGTGCTTGGGGCAGCATTAAAGGTGGCTTAGCGAATATGGATGTGTTGGTCAGCCTTGGCACGCTTACCATTTATTTTTATTCGGTATTTATGCTGTTTTATACGCCGCATACGGGGCATGAACATGGCGCGGCAAATATTTATTTTGAAGCTGCCGTGATGGTGTTGGGCTTTGTGAGTTTGGGAAAATTCCTAGAAGACCGCACCAAAAAGCACAGCCTGAATAGCCTTGGTTTGTTGCTGCAACTGACACCGAAACAAGTGAGTGCACAGCGTGACGGGCAATGGCAAACCGTGCCGTTAAATCAGGTTCGGGTGGGCGAGGTGTTACGCGCCAATCAAGGTGAACGCATTGCGGCGGACGGCGTGGTGGAAGACGGTTCTGGCTGGTGCGATGAAAGCCATTTAACCGGTGAATCCGTTCCTGAAATGAAAAAGCCCGGCAGTAAAGTATTGGCGGGCGCGATGGTAACGGACGGCAGTCTGGTTTATCGCACACAACAACTGGGCAGCCAAACCCTGCTGGGCGATATGATGAACGCCTTGTCGGAAGCGCAGGGCAGTAAAGCGCCTATCGCCCGCTTTGCCGACAAAGTGGCGGCGGTATTCGTGCCGACGGTGATTGGCATTGCGTTAGTGACTTTTGTACTCACGTGGTGGATTCGGCAAGATGTGGTCACGGCATTAATTCACGGTGTCGCCGTGTTGGTTATCGCCTGTCCTTGCGCCTTGGGTTTGGCAACGCCGGCAGCGATTATGGTCGGCATGGGCAAAGCGGTGAAACAGGGCATTTGGTTTAAAGATGCCGCTGCGATGGAAGAATCCGCCCATGTGAATGCTGTGGTGTTGGACAAAACCGGCACATTGACGGAAGGCAAACCGCAAGTGGTGGCGTTTTGGCGCGCAAAAAGTGCGGTCAATTCTGACGATGAAATTTATGCGTTGGCGGCAGCCATTGAACAAAATGCCGCCCATCCGTTGGCGAAAGCGATTGTGCAGACGGCGATTGCGAAAAATGTCGTTTTGCCTGCCGTGCAGCATATTCAGGCGGATGTCGGGCAGGGCATTCAGGGCGAAATTGAAAATGCCGGCACGGTGAAAGTAGGCAAACCAACATATTGCGGTTTAACCTTGCCGGCGGGGCTGGATCCGGTATGGAACATCGCCAGCATTGTGGCGGTTGCCGTTAATGACGAACCTATCGCCGCCTTTGCGTTGGCGGATGCGTTAAAACCGGACAGCCAAAAGGCGATTTCCCGTTTGCAGGCGCACAATATCGAGGTGTATATCATGAGCGGGGATAATCCCAATGTGGTGCAATACATCGCCGATCAACTGGGCATTCAAAATGCGCAGGGTAATATGTCGCCGAGAGACAAAGCGGGCGCCGTCAAAGTGCTACAAGAAAATGGTAAGGTGGTTGCTATGGCGGGCGATGGCGTGAACGACGCACCGGCATTGACGGCGGCGAATGTGAGTTTCGCCATGCGCGACGGCGCCGATGTGGCGCAACACAGCGCTTCGGCAACCTTAATGCAACATTCGGTGAATCAATTGGTGGATGCGTTGCTGATTTCCCGTGCGACGCTGAAAAATATCAAACAAAATCTCTTTTTCGCCTTTATTTATAATGTGTTAGGCATTCCGCTGGCAGCGTTCGGGTTGCTCAGTCCGGTGATTGCGGGGGCGGCGATGGCGCTAAGTTCCATTTCCGTGTTAAGCAATGCGTTACGTTTGAAAAAAGTGAAAATTGAATAGCTTAGACAATATTCAACCTGAGGATCTTCGGGCATAATAAGCGACATTTTGTATCTTAATAAGAAGAATAAAATGTTAAATAAAATTGATTTATGGCTAATGAATCATCAGCCCGATCCTCAGTTGAAAGGAATCAAGCGTTTTTTTGTGGAATTCTGGTTTTTCGGCTTAAAAGAAGCCAGAGCCTGCCTGTTCGCCGGCGTGTTTTTTATCGCCATGTTCCTTATGCCGAAAAACGGTATCGCCGGCATTCCACGCTATGATTTATTGCTGATTTTTGCCTTGGCGGTGCAATATTTGATGTTCCGATTCAAGCTGGAAACGCTTGATGAAATCAAATCCATCACCCTGTTTCATGTGGTGGGCTTTGCGTTGGAATTGTTTAAAACCTCTTCCTCCATTCAATCCTGGGCATATCCCGATTTCGCTTACACCAAAATCTTCGGCGTGCCTTTATTCACCGGGTTTATGTATGCTGCGGTGGGCAGCTATATTATTCAGGCGTGGCGTTTATTCGGGTTGAAAATTCGAAGCCATCCGCCATATTTTTTATCTACGCTCACCGCCATTCTGATTTATCTGAATTTTTTCACCCATCATTATATCGGCGATTACCGTTGGTATCTGGCGGCTTTCGCGCTTGGGCTTTATGCCCGCACCACGGTGTATTTCACGCCCTACGACAAACCGCGCCGAATGCCGTTGCTGTTGTCTTTCATGCTGATCGGTTTCTTTATTTGGCTGGCGGAAAATCTCGGCACGCTTATCGGCATTTGGCGTTACCCCAATCAAATCGGCGCGTGGTCGTTAGTGCATGTCAGCAAGTGGAGCGCTTGGGCGTTGTTGGTGGTGATGACATTCACCATCGTGGCGAACCTCAAACATATTAAACAAACGATTCGGGTGTCGAGAGATTAGGTGGAAAAAGTGCGGTCAAAAAACACAATGGATTTTGACCGCACTTTTTTTATTAGTTGGAATAAATTAATTCCGGGGATTGGTTGTCATTGATGACATTTTCGTTGACCACGACTTTTTTCAAGCCTTCCAGGGATGGCAAGTCATACATGGTGTCAAGCAAGACGCCTTCAATGATGGAGCGTAAGCCACGGGCGCCGGTTTTGCGGGCAAGGGCTTTTTTCGCCATCGCGGTTAAGGCTTCGTTGGTGAATTCCAACGCCACTTCTTCTAAGCCGAACAATGCCTGATATTGCTTGCAGAGGGCGTTTTTCGGTTCGGTGAGAATGCGTACCAAGGCTTCTTCGTCCAATTCGCTTAAAGGCGCCACCACCGGCAAACGTCCGATGAATTCCGGGATTAAGCCGTATTTCATTAAATCGTCAGGTTCCACTTGTTTGAATAAATCGGTCAGTGTCGCTTTATCTTTTTCGCTCTTGATTTCGGCGCCGAAACCGATAGCGGTGGCGACGCTGGTGCGTTTTTCGATGACTTTATCCAAGCCTGCAAACGCCCCGCCGCAAATGAACAGGATTTTGGAAGTGTCAATGCGTAACATTTCCTGTTGCGGGTGTTTGCGTCCGCCTTGTGGCGGAATGGAGGCGATGGTGCCTTCGATGAGTTTTAATAAGGCTTGTTGCACGCCTTCGCCGGAGACGTCGCGGGTAATGGACGGATTTTCCGATTTGCGGGTGATTTTGTCGATTTCGTCGATGTAGATAATGCCTTGTTCCGCGCGTTCAATGTCGTAATCGCAGTTTTGTAGCAATTTCTGTAGTACGTTTTCCACGTCTTCGCCTACATAACCGGCTTCCGTTAAGGTGGTGGCGTCCGCCATGGCGAAAGGCACATTTAACATACGTGCCATGGTTTCCGCCAATAAGGTTTTGCCGCTACCGGTCGGGCCGATAAGCAGAATATTACTTTTGCCCAGTTCCACATCGTTCGTCTGATGTTTGGTGCGCAGGCGTTTGTAGTGGTTATACACCGCCACCGCCAGCACTTTTTTGGCGTAATCCTGACCGATGACATAATCGTCCAAGTGGGCGCGGATTTGGTGGGGTGTCGGTAATTCCTGTTGCGCTTTTACGGTTTCGGCTTCCGCTTCTTCGCCATGTTCTTCGTTGAGCAACATATCGTGGCACAATTCGATACATTCGTTACAAATGTAACCGGAGGTGCCGGCGATGAGTTTATTTACTTCGTCTTGTTCTTTGCCACAGAAAGAACAGTGTAATTCTTTATCTTTTGCCATTTTTGTCTCTTAGCGTTTGCTGAACACTTCATCAATTAAGCCGTAATTTTTGGCTTCCTGCGCCGACATGAAATTGTCGCGGTCGGTGTCTTTTTCGATGGTTTCAATGGGTTGTCCGGTATGAAAAGCCAGGCGTTCGTTTAGGGTGCTTTTAATTTTCAGAATTTCCTGCGCGTGAATCTGAATATCCGATGCCTGACCACGGAAACCGCCGAGCGGTTGGTGAATCATCACGCGGGCGTGCGGTAATGCGCCCCGTTTGCCCGCTGCGCCGCCGGCTAATAAAAATGCGCCCATGGAACAGGCTTGACCGATACACAGGGTGCGAACATCCGGTTTAATAAATTGCATGGTGTCGTAAATCGCCATACCGGCAGTGACGGAGCCGCCCGGGGAGTTGATATATAAGTTAATGTCTTTATCGGGATCTTCCGATTCTAAGAAAAGCAGTTGCGCCACAATCAGGTTTGCCATGTTGTCTTCCACTTCGCCGCTGAGAAAAATCACGCGATCTTTCAGCAGGCGGGAATAAATGTCATAGGCGCGTTCACCGCGGGAGGTTTGGTCAACGACCATAGGAATTAGACTCATATGCTCCTCAATTTCGTCATAATGGGGTGAAAAGTGCGGTCGGAAAAAACGGTGTTTTTGATGTCGGGCGAGCCGACGATGCCGCAGAGGCGAATTAACTTCGCAAAAAACGGCGGCTATTTTACCTGAAAATTTGCCTTTGCTGAATTGATATTCCGCGAAAAATCAAAAGTGCCGATATTCGTTCGGAAAAATGACCGCACTTTTTGCGTGCGACAGGAGAATTTCTTCCGTTGCCAAAGGCTATTTCTTCGCCGGATCTTCCTTCAGCGAGTTGTAATCCACCAGCGCCCGCCAGTTAAACACTTTAATCGGCTGCGGTTTCGGATTGAAGAAATCCTCCTGACTCAAATGGGTTTCTTTGATGCCGAGCCATTGGGCAAAGCCGTTAATAAAATTAAAGGCGCTTTGCGGATTTTTAATGAGGGTTCTTTTGGTGTCGTCGCTGGAAAAACGGATAAAAGGCACCGCATAACTTTGTTTGTATTCTTTATTGTTTAACATGGACAGATTTTTGCCTTCGCCCAAATGCGCCAAGCCGTGATCGGAAAAATAAATCACCGAATAGCTTTGATTTTGCGCTTTCAGAATCTGATTAATTTCCGCTAATAGGGTGTCCGTTTGTTTTAGGGTATCCAAATAACAGGACATTTCACGGCTGACCAAATGGAATTTCGGTTCTTCACCGTTTAAATGGGCGCAAAATGTCGGGTGGGAACCGATTAAATGCAACACGATTAATTTGGTTTGATCTTTGTCTTTGTTTAAAAGTTGTTTTAACGGTTCCAATAATGCCGTGTCTGGCGTGTTGCCCGAATCATAGCCGCCTTTTTTGGTGAAAAAGGATTCGTCCGCCTGAATGCCGATGCGCGATGCCATGGTGTCCCATTCGCCCACTTTGCCCTGGTTGGACAGCCAGTAGGTTTTGTAGTGCGCTAACTTGGCAAGGGAAATAATGTTATCGGTGTAAACCGTTTCTTCATTGTTGTTAGTGGAACGATAAAGGGTGCGTTGTAGGGACGGTTGGGTGTTCGGACCCGCCGCTACATACAGATTAAAAATCAAGCCGTTCACCTGTTCTAAAAACGGCGTGGTTTTTTGCGGGTAGCCGTATAACGAGGTGTAATCCCGTCGCATACTTTCCCCGATAATTAACACGTAATTTTGGTATTTCGGTTCGACGGAAACAATATCCCATTCCGGGGTTTTGGTTAGGGCGTCGTTTAATAAAGCACGTTGGGTTAAATAGGTGTTATTCACCTTCACCGCATTGGAAATAAAGCTCATCGGGTAAAAATCCGAGGCTTTAAAAAATTCGGCGGCAGTAAAGGGTTGGGTTTTATCCGTGTGGTTGATGAGTTTGTTGACGGGGGTGTATAAACTCAAAATCAGGGCGGCAAAATAAAGGGAATAGTAAGCCGGTCGATATTTTTTATTGCTATGGATATGGCGATTAATCACCAATAATGCGATGAATAAAACGACATAAAGTGCGGTGAAAAAATAAATTGAAATGGGCATGGCGCGAAAAAAGCCCAAGGTTTCGCTGAAATTCGTTTCATAAACGGAGGCAATCACGCCGATGGATACAGGTCCGTATAATATGCCCGACGGCACATAGCCGAAGGAAATAGCAAAAATGAAAACAAAAGCGACAAGAAATAAGCGGTTGTCATGTTTTTTGAAGGTAAATAGCAACACGCCCAAGCACAAAATGCTCAGAATATGATTGGCATAATTATCTAAAATGCCGAGGGCAATGTGTGACAGAAAGGCGAATAACAGCAACAATAGAAAGAAAGATATATCATTGTAAAGAAAAGAGAATTTTTTAGATTGAAACATTGTTATTACCATCATGTGTTTTTCATTAAGGCAAAATTTTAGTCTCTTTGTTCCCTAAATTGAAGTATTTTCACGGCAATACATGAGGTTATAACCGTTCCTTATGAGGAATGCGATTTTTTTATTTGCATTTAGAGGCATTAATTTTAATAATGTGGCTATTTTTTGAAAAATGTATTCCGACGGGAACAATAAGTCAGTTTGTTCTTTCGTGCGGAGGAAAGGAAATTTTATGAAAATTCAGCAGGTTATAAAAGAAAATCGCTTGGAATTGTTGTTCCAGCAAGGCTCTTTCGGTATTGAAAAAGAAAGCCAACGCGTACACGCGGACGGTTCCATCGTGGTGAGCGAACACCCGAAATGCTTTGGCAGCCGTGCTTTCCACCCTTATATCCAGACGGATTTCGCCGAAAGCCAGCTTGAATTAATTACCCCGCCGAATAAAAAAATTGAAGATACCCTGCGTTGGTTGTCCGCCATTCATGAAGTGGTGTTGCGCACTATGCCGCAAGATGAATATGTGTTTCCGTTAAGTATGCCGGCAGGCTTGCCGCCGGAAGACCAAATCAAAGTGGCGCAATTGGAAAATCCCGTGGATGTGTCATATCGCGAGCATTTGGTGAAATCCTACGGCAAAAGCAAACAAATGGTGAGCGGCATTCACTATAATTTCCAACTGGATCCCGCCTTAGTCCAACAACTTTTTAACGGACAAAATGAATATCAAAGTGCGGTGGATTTTCAGAATGATTTGTATCTGAAAGTCGCCCGCAATTTCCTGCGTTATCAATGGATTCTCGTTTACTTACTGGCGGCGACACCTACCGTTGACGCCAATTATTTCCGCGACGGTACGCCGTTAAAAGCGGGGCAATATGTGCGTAGTTTGCGTTCCAGCCAATATGGCTATGTGAACGATCCGAGCGTCAAAATTTCTTATGACAGCCTGAAGGATTACGTCAATACCTTGGAACACGCGGTAAACAGCGGGCAATTAATTGCGGAAAAAGAATTTTATTCCAACGTCCGTTTACGTGGCGCCAAGCACGCCCGCGAGCTGTTGCAAAACGGCATTCAATATTTGGAATTCCGCCTGTTCGATTTAAACCCGTTCGAGCCTTATGGCATTGCGCTAAATGATGCGAAATTCGTGCATTATTTTATTTTGCTTATGGCGTGGCTGGACGAAGAATCCACGGAAAGTGCGGTGGATTTGGGCAAAGAAAAATTAGCGCAGGTGGCATGGGAAAACCCGCTGTCACCGACTGTTTTTCAAGCCGAAGGGGAGCGCGTTTTACAGCAATTGTTAGCCATGTTGGCGGAAATTCATGCCGACGCGGAAATCGCGACGATCGTAAAAGAGAAATTGGCGCAATTTGCGGATCCGACACTTACCCTCGGTGCGCGTCTGGTTAATGCCATTGAGGAACACGGCGGTTATCAAAAATTGGGTGCAGAACTGGCGATACGTTACAAACAGCAGGCATTTGAGCGTTTTTATGCTTTGTCCGCCTTTGATAACATGGAACTTTCCACTCAAGCCCTGATGTTCGATGCCATCCAAAAAGGGCTGAAAATTGAAATTCTGGATGAGCGGGATCAATTTCTCAGCCTACAATTCGGCGATCATTTGGAATATGTGAAAAACGGTAACATGACCTCCCACGACAGCTATATTTCGCCGCTGATCATGGAAAATAAAGTCGTGACCAAAAAAGTATTGGCGAAAGCCGGTTTTAACGTGCCGCAAAGTGTGGAATTTACGAACGTGGAACAGGCGGTTGCCAATTACGCGTTATTTGCCGGTCGTGCCGTGGTGATTAAACCGAAATCCACCAATTACGGCTTAGGTATCAGCATTTTCCAACAAGGCGTGCACGATCGCGAGGACTTCGCCAAAGCCATTGAAATCGCTTTCCGCGAGGATAAAGAAGTGATGGTGGAAGATTATTTAACCGGCACCGAATACCGTTTCTTTGTGTTGGGCGATGAAACTCTGGCGGTGTTATTGCGTGTGCCGGCGAATGTCATCGGCGATGGCGTGCATACGGTGGCGGAATTGGTGGCGCAGAAAAACGATCACCCGTTGCGTGGCGATGGTAGCCGTACGCCATTGAAGAAAATCGCTTTGGGTGATATTGAGCGATTACAGTTGAAAGAACAGGGTTTGACCGTGGACAGCGTACCGGCAAAAGATCAGTTGGTGCAGTTGCGCGCCAATTCCAATATCAGCACCGGCGGGGATTCCATCGACATGACGGACCAAATGCACCCAAGCTACAAAGCACTCGCGGTGGGCATTACCAAAGCCATGGGTGCGGCGGTGTGCGGCGTGGATTTAATCATTCCCGATTTAACCAAGCCTGCCGAGCCGAACCTGCAATCCTGGGGCGTGATTGAAGCTAATTTCAACCCGATGATGATGATGCACATTTTCCCTTACGCCGGGCAATCCCGCAGAGTGACACAAAACGTGCTGAAGATGTTATTCCCCGAGTTGAAATAATTTTCCATTAACGCAAAAAATCAAAGGCGAATCTTCGGATTCGCTTTTTGTTTGCGTTTTTTTGCCTAAAGTGCGGTGGTTTTTGCCGACGTTTTTCCTGTTAAAAAACGCGTTGAAAAATGACCGCACTTTTCCTTTCTCCCGCCGATTCTCCCCGGATTTTTCGTTCAATATTAGGAAAATGAAATAAATGCTCATTCATTTCAAAATTCTTGTATAGTATGTGCGCTTTAATTTTCGGGGGACGCTATGAATAAGCGCTTATTTTTTCTTTTATTAATTGCACTGGGGCTGTGTGCGCAAGAGGATAAAACCAAGACGCAGGACAGTTTCAATTTTTCGGCATTAGGCGAAGTGATGTTTTTTGATAAGGATTTGTCTTTTAACAAAACGCAGAGCTGCGCCACTTGCCACGATCCGGAAACGGCATTTGCTGATATGCGCGACAACAGCGCCAAGCGAATGGTTTCGCAAGGGGATAATCCGCAATTGTTCGGCAATCGTAATACGCCGACGGCGTTATATGCCGGCTTCTCGCCGGAATTTCATTTTGATGAGAAAACCAAAAGCTATGTGGGCGGGCAGTTCTGGGACGGACGTGCCAAACATTTAGCCGAACAAGCGGGCGGTCCGCCGGTGAATCCGGTGGAAATGGGGATGCCGGATAAAAAATCCATTGCTCAACGGATCAACGAAAATCCCGCTTATCGTGAGCCGATTACGCAACATTTCGGCGAGGAAATCTTGCAGGATGAGGAAAAAATTTATGCGTTGATGGAGCAGGCAATCGGCGCATTTGAACAACAACCGCTCTTTGCGCCTTTTAGTGCCAAATACGATAAGGCGTTGAAAGGGGAAGTTCAGTTGAGCGAATTGGAAGCGCAGGGCAAAGCGTTGTTTTTTGATAAGAACCAAACCAATTGCAGCAATTGCCATCAGTTAAACGCCGAAAACAATGCACAGGAAACCTTCACCAATTACCGTTATTACAATATTGGCGTGCCGAAAAATGCCGCGTTAATCGAACATAATCAATTGGGCGCGGATTATGTGGACAACGGGTTGTTGGATAGCCCCTATGTGAAAGGCGATGAGCAACAAAAGGGCAAATTTAAAGTTCCGACATTGCGTAATGTGGCGGTGACAGCACCTTATATGCACAACGGCGTGTTTAAAGAATTACGCACGGTGTTGTTATTTTTAGACAGTTTTAATAATCCTGAACGGAAGCTCAACCCGGAAACCGGCAAGCCTTGGGGAGAGGCGGAATATGGTCTGACCATTAGCCATCAGGATTTGCAGGGAAAACCGCTCACAGATCAACAAATTAGTGCGTTGGAAGCCTTTTTGCGCAGCTTAACCGATGAAGCTTATGAAGAAGATTAAAAAATGTGCAGTTGAATTATTCACCGCTTTTCGATAGTATCGCCGCCTGAAAATTGTTTTCATTTACATTTAACTGTCAATTATAGGGACTTTATTATGAAAAAGCGTTTTTCCATCTTAGCACTTTCTACTTTACTCGCCTTAAGCGCGGGCGTTGCCAATGCGGATCCGGTGAAGGTGAAAGACATTTTGGATCGTGAAGTGACTGTCGATTTACCGGCGAAGCGCGTTGTGCTTGGCTTCTATTATCAAGACTACATGGCGGTGGGCGGCGAACACGCCTTAGACAATGTGGTGGGCTTCTCGAAAAAAGTGTGGTCGGGCTGGGCACCGGCGAGCTGGGCATTATTCAGTGAAAAGGTGCCTAAATTAAACCAGCTTGAAGATATCGGCGAAGTGGAAGAAGGCACTTTCTCTACGGAAAAAGTGTTGTCCCTTAAACCGGATTTATTGGTGCTTGCCGACTGGCAGTATGAATCTTTGGGCTCCGATTTGGATACCATTACCGAAGCGGGCATTCCGATTGTCGTGTTGGATTACAACGCACAAACTTTGGAAAGACATTTGAAATCCACGGAAATTATCGGTCAGTTGACCGGTCAAAAAGCGCGCGCCGAAAAAATTGCGAAAGAATATAAAGACATTGTCGATCATATTCAAACCACGGTGAAAAACGCGAACCTCGCCAAGAAACCGAAAGTATATGTGGAATTCGGTCGTGGCGGTCCTGAAGAGCAAGGTATCACGTTCTATTCAAGTATGTGGGGTTCCATGATTAATCTGGTGGGAGCGGAAAACGTGGCGCCGGAAGACATCGGCAAATGGGGCGTGTTAGCCGCAGAAAAAGTGTTGGCGGCACAACCTGATGCCATCATTATTACCGGTCGTGAAACCGAATTGAAGAAAAATAAAGAAGGCATGGTGATGGGGTTTGGCATTGAAAAAGCCGAAGCACAACGCCGTTTGGACGGTTTTAAACAACGTGCCGGTTGGCGTGATTTGCCGGCGGTGAAAGCAAACCGTGTATATGGCGCATATCATGCCAATTCTCGTACTTTATCCGATAGCGCATCGGTGCAATTCGTCGCAAAAGCGGCATATCCGGATTTGTTTAAGGATTTAGATCCGCAACAAACCTACCTCAATTTCTACAAAAATTATCTACCGGTTACGCCGGAAGGTACCATTTACTTATTCCCGTCCGATAAATAGGGGATAGGTTCTTCATGAAACACAATTCTGTGGTTGCAGAAATTGTTGCAAACCAGCGTAAGCTTGAACGCAAACGCTGGTTTGTCATCTTAACGTTCCTCGTGATCAGTTTAATCGGTTTGGTATTGGATGTGATGACCGGACCGGCAATGTTGTCCGTTTCCGATGTGATTAGTTCGTTACTTGGGCTCGATGGCGTGGATAAGATGACCGACAATATCGTGCATAATTTACGTTTGCCGATGGCGTTAATGGCGCTGGTGGTCGGCGCGACATTGGCGGTGGGCGGTGCGGAAATCCAAACCTTACTGAACAACCCTATGGCAAGCCCTTATACGCTTGGTCTTGCGGCAGCGGCAGGATTCGGCGCGTCTATCGTTATTGCTTTCGGCAGTTTCGGTTTGCCGGTGCAGGTTGCCGTGCCTATCGGGGCGTTTGCGATGACCATGCTGGCGGCGGCGATTTTGTTTATGTTTGCCTCCAAACGGCGTTTTAATTCGGAAATGCTGGTGCTGGTCGGGATTGCGCTGTTATTTATTTTCCAATCCTTGCTATCTCTCGTGCAGTTCATTTCCGCGCCGGAAGTGTCGCAACAAATTCTATTCTGGCTATTCGGCAGCTTAACCAAAGCCAATTGGCAGAATTTGCTGATTATCACCTTGGTGACCGGCGTTTGTGTCAGCCTGCTTTCAAAAGAGTTGTGGAAACTGACCGCACTTCGTCTTGGTGAAGATCGTGCGGCAAGTCTCGGCATCAATATTCAACGTTTACGCATTAAAGTTCTGGTGTTGATTGCCATGATGACGGCAACCGCAATCAGTTTTGTCGGTGTGATTGGTTTTATCGGTTTGGTTGCGCCGCATGTGGCGCGAATACTGTTAGGCGAAGATCAGCGTTTCTTCCTGCCGGCAGCCATGTTGGTCGGCGCCGCATTCCTTTCCCTTTCCTCCGTGTTATCCAAAGTGATTATTCCGGGCGCATTATTCCCGGTGGGCATCGTCACTTCTTTCGTGGGCGTGCCGTTCTTCTTTTGGATCATTTTAAGTAACAAGCGGGGGCAATAATGCTGAAGCTTACCAATCTCACCATTAAACGTGGCGATTTAACGGTTGCCGACAACATTAATGTCACCTTTGAACAAGGCAAGGTTTACACCATTCTGGGACCGAACGGCACCGGTAAATCGTCCATGCTAAAAACGATTTTCGGCGAATTGCCTCATGGAGGGAAAATTGATTATCAGGGTAGCATTTTAGAACAGAGTAAATTGGCGGATTGGCGTAAACCTATTGGCTATATGCCGCAGGATAGTCGTGTGGATGCCAGCCTGACCGCGCTGGAAGTGGTGGTGCTTGGGCGGATGGATTCCCTCACTATGCACATTAGCGATGAGCTGCTGACCGAAGCAGCGACCATTATGGCGCAGTTAGGTATCGGGCATTTGGCGCACCGTGATGTCTTAAATTTAAGTGGCGGGCAGCGCCAAATGGTGATGTTTGCTCAGGTATTGTTGCGACAACCGCAAATTTTAATATTAGATGAGCCGGTCAGCGCGTTGGATATGCACCATCAGCTTAATTTACTGGAAGAAGTTTGCCGTTACACCAAAGCGCAAAATCTGATCACCATCATGGTGTTACATGATCTTAGCCTTGCCGCGCAGTTTTCCGATGAAGTGATTTTACTCGGCGAAGGCAAATTGCAGGGCAAAGGCAGTGCGCACGAGGTGTTCAAACCGGAAATTATTAACCGTTTATATCGCGTGAATGTTGAATTATTATATTGCAGTAACGGGTTGCCGGTGGTGCGACCGCAACGGCATTACGCTCAAATCAGATAAGGATTTACAATGAAAAAATTAACGATGATTGCCATGTTAGGCTTGAGTTTCGCTGCACAGGCGGCACATTATGATATTAAGATGTTGAATACCAATGAAGAAGGTTCCATGGTGTTTGAACCGGGCTTTTTGAAAGCCAATGTCGGCGACACGGTGACATTCAAAACCACCAATAAGGGGCATTTTGTTCACAGCAAAGCCGTGCCTGAAGGGGCTGCAAAGTTTGCTTCGGAAGAAGACGAGGAGTTGACGATTACGTTGGATAAAGAGGGATTATATGTTTACACCTGCCCGGTACATCGCCCGATGAACATGAACGGCATTATTCAGGTGGGCGACAATCCGACGAATAAAGAACAGGCAGCAAAAGCCGTCAAAGACTTGGAAAAGAGAGCCATGTCAAACAAAGGACGTTTAACCAAATATTTTGAACAAGTTAAATAGCCTCCGCAATTCACAAATGGTGCAGTGTTGCACCATTTTCTTTTTCTTACATGAAAGATGTCTATGCTAACCATCACGACTTGTCAGACTTATCCGAATCCGCCACAAAATTTACTGCCCTTGCAACAGCAACTCAACGCAATTGGCATTCCAACAGTATTTAAACCTTGGCAACAAGCCACGCATTCTTCTTACATTTTGCCTTTGTGCGCCTGGGATTACACGGTTTTCTATGAAGATTTTATCCATTGGATACGGCAATATGCTTCTCATTTTATCAATCCCGCCGAACTGATGATTTGGAACAGCCATAAACGCTACCTGTGTGATTTGCAACAGTGGGGCGTGAAGGTGATTCCCACGGTGATTTGCCCCGCAAATTCATCTGAAATTTTGACCGCACTTCAATCCCCGAAATGGCAGGAATACGTCATTAAACCGGCAATTGGACAAAGCGGCAATCTTGTCACGAAATTAAAAGCGGGTGAACCTTTGCCGGATTTAATCGCCTATGGCAATGAAGTCGTGTTACAACCTTTCATTCCTGAAGTCGCCACCCATGGCGAAACCAGCCTGATTTTCTTCAACGGCAACTTCAGCCATGCCATCCGCCGCCAACCGCCACAAAATGAATGGCGCGCCAATTCGCAATATAAAGTGGACATCATCCCCGAAACCGTTACCGATAGCGTCATTCAAACCGCCAAATCCGTACTCCCAAAACTCCCCAAAATGCCAAAATACGCCCGCGTGGACGGCACAATTATCAATGGCGAATTGTTATTAAATGAACTGGAGTTAATTGAACCGGCGTTATATTTGGATCGCGCTGAAGGTGCAACGGAGAGGTTTGTTGAGGTGTTGCGGGAGTTTATTAACAGATAACGAAAAGTGCGGTGAAAATTTATGGTGAATTTTGACCGCACTTTTGGGGGAAAAAGAAAACCGTCTTTGGGGGGCAAAGACGGTTTTAAGTTTATGAATATTTGCTTTTATTGAAATAATTTCGGTTTTTGTGAAGATGAACGACCTACTTCTTCTTCAAAACTGATGATTTGTTTGAAGGCATCTAATAATCCTTGCTTACTGAATACAGGATAGTAGTGCTCACCAACACATCCTTTCCATTCTCTAAGTTGATCATTCGGCAATTTAGTACCAAATGCTATAAATGCAACTCTTGCTTCTACTTGAGCATAGTTAGAATCCTGTAATGAATTAATTTTTGCTTTAATTTCTCTACATAATCCAGCTCTCATTAAATTTACTAGGGTATTTTTAGATGGTCTATTATCCTCCCCATCTGATAATATTAGGAGTACTCGGCGAGTATTTGTATTGAGCTTGCTAGGAGTAGCCTCTGGATCACTATTTTTATTGGTCATGAGATTAGTCCCAATAAGCATACCAGAAGTAACAGCTGTTCCTCCTAGTGGTTTTATTTTACCTAATGCTTTTGCTACATCAGTATTGTCTTTGTCAAACCATGTTTGGGTTGTTTCTTTTCCTCCGTTACCTCCTAGACAAACTTCTCCATTGTCAAAGGTGAAATCATAGGATTGGTTTTTACCATTTTCAAATTGCCTAATTTGATTCACAGTTTTTTGTCTATCCATGTATCTTTCTAGCTCATCAAAACCTGTTCTTATACGGTGGCTGTTTAAAAGATTAGATATTTCTCTTATTTTTCTTGGTTGTTGAACGTAGTATGGTAGAACACAACCAGTAGTATCTCCTTTTTGACGGGCTCCCGCCGCAAAAGACACGAATCCGATTCGATTATAAGGGCTTACATTTCCTTTGTTTGATTTTGGTAACAAAATATTTTGAATTTCACCCACTACATCTACTAATGCATCAATTCTTCTATGTGGATAAGGAGCTGTCCGTTCGCTATTTATATACCATTCCATTGAGCCGGATAAGTCAGTTACCATCATTAAGTCAATAGGAATAGTGATTTGTTTTTCTTTAATTGCATAAGCTTGCCCTGAATTAACTGCTAAACGTCCATCTTTTAATTGATCCGATGTAACCAAACTGTGGCTCCAAGGAAGAATAAATTTACGGTGTACTGTACCTTGTACTGTGCAGGCAATATCTTGACCTTTACCATTTGGATCTAAGTTATTGGTATTTTCCTTACATTCAGCTAAAAAATCGCTTGGAATTGTAATAGGAGAACTATTTTTAGAGGTTAAACTGTCATCAGAACGCAGATAAAGTTTTACGAGCCCCTGCACTAATTGTTGGTTACGTTTTTTTACCTGTGCCTCTAATATATTAAATGAAGAACCATTTTTCCTAGCTTCCTCTCTTTCTTTGGACACGTCTTGCGTTATAAGATCTTTGTGTTTATTACCATCTCTTTTATGATCCCGGTTTGCATTATCTTCTGTTGTTAATAACAGTGCCGCTTGATCTGTTGCTTGAGCTAAACGAACTCTATCTAGGAGTGCGCCGGTGCCATCGACAGTGAAAGCAATCAAAAATAATAAAGGAAATGCCAGTAATGCTGTCATTACAACATACACACCTTGCTCATTTTCATAGAATTGTTTGATGGTTTGCAATAAAGATTTTGTCATATTATATTTTATTTTCATAAAGCTACCTCAGATTATTAGGTTTCTAGCTTAGCGGGCAACAGCTAAAGAGGAAGAACTCAGTAAACCAAAAGACTGATTCTCTTTTTTTACAATTAAACTCTGAAAAAGGCTTCCCACTTCAACGCAAAGAGTGACCTGATATAAAGGGACTTTCCTTTGATTGGCTATTTCAGAGAAAGGCGATAGATATGCTAGCTCATTGTTTAATTTTTTATATGGTTGGCAATTTTGCATATTAGATTGGGTATCAAAGGATCCTATACCATTATCCTGCCACCAATGTTCCAACACAATACCTACTTGTTTGTCACTATCGGCATTACCAAATAGTGTTAGTTTTGCCAGTTTTTCAAAATCATGTAAATCTTTTGGTTTAAGCTCGTTTGTTCCTTTATCACCATATAATTGAGTTCGCTCACGTAAGATATTAACAAGGGAGTAGGTCGCATTATCCAGTTTGCCTTGAGTTGTGCGTACGATGACAAAATCTGCAAGAAAAGCAAAAATAAATAATAAAAGTATCAGCATAAAAACAAATTCAATGGTGACAGCACCTTTTTTATTGCTAATAAAATGTTTAGTACGGGATAAAAAATGACTTTTCATATTTTTTTACCGATTTATAAATCCTAAATTAAAGTTTTTACCGTTATTTACAACTACGGACGATCTGGCACCCCGTTGCCATTTGCAGAACTTTGAGCACCATTATTACTAAAATGAAACTGATCTCTATCAAATTCCTGTACGGCAATGACTTCACGTTTTAGTACATGATTAACAATATCAGCCGATAAGAACGGCAATGTCAAAAATCGATAGTTATAATCTAAAGTGTAAACTGCAAGGGTGGCTAAAATACCGTTAGCGGGAGAAATAATATTTCCTTTACTATCCTTTTTAGGCTCTCTAAATTTATTTGCTAACAAAGCATCAATACATCCATTTCTTTGTTGGCAATCCACATATTTAACACTAATCTGTGGTCCTTTTTTGCCATTTTTACTTGGTGCATCTATTCGGGCTAAATAGCTCATGACAGAGCCTTCTTTCATTACAGCTTGTTCTTTTAATGCTTTTTCAAAAGCTTCTTCGTAATTACCTCCAGTCGCTTCTTGGTTTTTGGCAATCCTTACGCTTTCGGTAATTGCTAAATCCCAATAGGCAGCAGTAATAGCAACACGACAAAATTCTAAAATTAGACATACAACAAAGAAATAAAACACAACCGTCAAGGCAAACTCAACGGTTGATACTCCTTTCTTATTTGATAGGAATTTTTTCATTACAGAACCTTGTATTATCTGGCGATATTGTTAGACAGACGTTCGGTTTTTTTCAATGCATTAATTAGATCATCCGGAGACGTATTGATATTTTCTTTTACAATAATATCTTTTGCATAGTCGATATCATTATTTTTAACTAAAGCAAAGATTAAGTTGTGAACTAAACGTTGCTCTCTCACGCCGTTTAAATATTGAGGTAATAACAATGAAACGGCATTGCGATAATCTCCATTAACGATACTTAACATAGCAAGATTATTCACCGCCACAGCATCATTTAAGAAATATTCACGTGCTTTATTAATGTCCTCATTTGCCTTATTTGGGTTACCCATTAAAGCGTAGGTTACCCCGCGAAGATTATAAACTTCGCCGTTTTTAGGCGAGGAAACCAATAAACTATTTTCAACGTCTAAAGCTTCTTGATAACGTTTAAGCTGATTTAAGTTTCTTGCTTGCAGGATTTTTGCTTTTTCTGTTAACTGCCCGCCATTGGTTAACAACGGTTGTAAGTAAAGTAAAGAAGCATTACTGTCCCCTTTTTTGTAATAAATTTCAGATAATTTATAGCGGGTAACCGGATCTTCTTTATTTTTCAATACATCACGATACATAGCAATTAATGCGTCGTTGTTATTGGTGCTTTGGTAAAGCGTTTCTTTTGCAGTGACTTTATCGGCACTTAATGGCTTTTTGTTAAGTACAGCAGAACACGCGGTAACAGATAAGATCATGCTGCACAATAGAACATTTTTAAGAGATTTAGAATACATGTGGAAATACCCTCATTACACCTGGAGCTAAGATTAAGATGATAATTGGAAACATAATAAATAGAATCAAAGGAATACTCATTTTAGCGGCTAAAGTACCAAGCTTTTCTTCTATGGCTAATAATTGCAGTTCTCTAATATCAGAAGATAACTGGATCAGCTGATGGTAAATAGAAGAACCAAAATTCAAACTTTGTTGCATTACAGTACAGAACATTCTGATTTCTGTTGTTGGTAAGGAAATCGAAAGATCCTGTAATGCCTGTGACATTCCCGTAATTTCTGACTTACGAATAATACGTAACATAACATAAGTTAAATCCGGATTTAGTCTTTTAAAGTCAGTAGCAACTTGTTTTAGCGCAGCCTCAATACTAATACCGGTTTGTACATTTACGGCAACCAAGTCAATAAAACCTGCCAAATCATTCATGATTTTTTTGATTTTACTTTTTAAAATAGAGCCAATGAGAATTCCCGGGATAATAATAGTCACAACTAATATTGTCAGAAAACCCATTAATAAGGATGAATTGTCAGGAGCACCATCATTTAACGAATATAAATAATAGATTCCACACAACGCCATCATAATGAGTAATTTCACTTTTATATTTTTATCAATAATACCTAAGGTTTTTAAAACAGGATTATTGTTAATTAATAGAAGTTCCAGCTCAATTTGTTGTTTAGTCTTGCCTTTATTCTCTTCATCTTCATTTGTGTCTTTAGGTCGCTCACCCATAATTACTTCCCGGCTATGCAGGAATTTTTTTCTGGCAGAAAGCGCCGCAAACAAGATAATAATGCCGAAGATTGCTAATAGCGCATAAGATAGTAATAGCTTAAGTGTCATGTTGACTTCCTCATTAGCCACCAAATGATTCCCATTCCGAAGAGCTCGCTACCGAAAACATAGTATAAAACGTATCTACCACTAGGATCATTAATTAGGAATTCAAAGTTCTCAGGCATGGCAAACTGCATGAAGAAGAAGAAACCAACCGGCAAACAGGCTACAATTATTGCCGACATACGAGCTTCCGATGTCATTGCTTTCTTTTTCTTTTCCATTTTATTACTATCGGCAATCACGCGTCCCAAACGAGAAATTACTTCTCTAATTTGTCCCCCTTTACTCAGGTTGGTACGAACAATGGTGATAAAAAAGTAAAATTCTTTATATGGGTAACGACTATAACTGTCTTCAAAAACCGCCATAGGCTCTTCACCAATAGCAAGACGTTTATGGATACTTTTAAATTCTTCCCCCAGTTGACCGGTCAGATCCTTACCACAACGTTCCAACGCCTGTAGTAAACCTGCACCGGAGGTTGCTGCGGCATTCAGTACCTGAATTACTTCGGGAAACATGGCATTAAACGTTTTTTTATTGCGATATTGACCTAGTTTCCAAACGAATAAAATAAAGCCGGCAATAAAAAATAAACAGAAAATCAATCTATCTACATGAACATAAGCAACATTAATTACAAACAGGGTAAAGAATGCAAGGCAGCTTATAACAATATTACGAATTAAATTTTTCTTATTTCCGCCAATAAAATAGTAACACCACAGTGCAACTCTGCTTTTAACACCTTTAATAAAACTTTCCGTTCTACTGGCAGAAGCATCATATTGATTAATTTTCCTTTTGGTTGAAAACCAACTATGTAAGGTGGCTATTAATAATAGCGCCCCCATAGATAGTACAAGATAGAATAAATAATTCATTATTCAACCTCTCCGAAAATACTTTGTAATTCGGCACTTAGATTAAATACTTGTGCATTTTGATAAACTACGGAGCGGGTTAATAAACCATGATTAACAAACTCTCCGAGGATTTTTCCGTTCTTATCACGATATTTACTTGCTTTATAAGAGAAAATATCCTGCAAAACAATTTGTCCGTTTTCCATACCCATGATTTCAGTTATGTTCATGATTTTTCTTGAACCATCATTTAAACGGGAGGCTTGAACAATGATATTAACCGCAGATGCAATATTCCGACGAATTGCCTCTAAAGGTAATGTTGCGTTAGACATCATTACCATACTTTCTAAACGGGAAGTCGCATCTCTAGGACTGTTGGCGTGCAGGGTTGACATTGAACCATCATGACCGGTATTCATTGCTTGTAGCATCTGGAATGCTTCACCGCCACGACACTCACCTACGATAATACGTTCAGGCCGCATACGTAACGCATTGATTACCAAGTCTTGCATAGAGACCTCACCGGTACGTTCAACACCGGCTAAACGGGTTTCTAAACGCACAACATGAGGTTGCTCAAGACGTAATTCCGCCGTATCTTCCAAAGTAATAACCCGTTCACTATGTGAAATATAATTAGATAAGGCATTAAGTAAGGTTGTTTTACCTGAACCTGTACCACCGGATACGATGATATTAACCCGTGATCTTGCAGCAATAATTAAGAAGTTTGCCATTTCGCGCGTCATGGAACCGAAGTTTACCAGTTCCTGTAAGGTCTTTTTATTCTTACTGAATTTACGAATAGAAATGGATGTACCGTCTAATGCAATTGGTGCAATAACAACGTTTAAACGGCTACCATCGGGCAGACGGGAGTCCACTAAGGGACTACCATCATCAATACGACGACCAACGCGTGCAACTAAGCGTTTGGCAATATCCGTTAATTGCTCGTTACTTACAAAAGCCTTATCTGTTTTTTCCAGGATACCTGCACGTTCAACCCAGATATCGTCGGGACCATTTACCAGAATATCGTTGACGGTATCGTCGGCCATCAAATCACGTAAAGGACCATAGCCTTCAATTTCGTCAGCAACAATCTCTGCCATCACTAATGTGTCAGCAGAGGTCAAATAAGAGCCACTCTTATTGGCAACCCGATTAACAATCTGAACCAGTTCATTTACCAGTAAGTTTCTTTCACTCTGAAGTTCGTCAATCTTTTGAATATCAAGATTACTTAATACTTCCGTTCTAAAGAAGATTTGTTGTTCTTTGGTCAGCATGTGTAGTCACTACTTATTATTTAATGAGTTTTGCAAAAAATGAAGAAATTGAACTCTGTTTCTCTTTCGGTTTGCTATTACGCGATATTGCACCAATAACTTTTAACATTAGTGAGTTAATTTCTTTCTTACCATTACGACCTAAATTAATGCCTAATACTGTTTTTGTATTCGTATCTTTCACAAATGGAATCACGGCATCTACCTGGGAACCGACTAATGTTTCAATATCTTTTTTTGCCATTAGCTTAGATGTTTCCATTCTGCTATCAGAAATACAGATAAAAGTACGAATCGGTTTTCCTGTCGTACTGCGAACACGTTCGCATTCATCTAGGAATTGTTTTGCTAAACGTAATGATCCGATTTTTCTTTCTACAACTAAAACAAAACTATTGTAGCTTTCTAAAAAGTTTACAAAGTTATCTTTTTTAACGTTATAGATTGGCTGGTCATAGATGATAAAGTTATATTTTTCAGTACTTGCAGGTGTTAATTCAAATAAATTACCGTTGTACAGATCAAAGTTTAATGCATATTCAGCAATGCTTCCGGAAATCTTTTTGTCAAATAATAAATCCAAATCTTGAGAGCCATTCGGACCTTGTGCTAATAACACAGGGATTTTCTTATTTACGACAATTTCATTAGCAATATGTGAACTGATTAAACTCGCGCCAATACCACCTTTACAGCTCAACACGGCAATTTTTACCGTATCTCTCACTCTCGGAACATTTACACCGGAAATGATTTTTTCAACCATTTGGCTTAATTGAGAGTGGGAATTGAAGTAAAGAATACCCTCTTCTAATAGTTTTTGAGATAAGGAAATCGAGTCACTATCACCGATAACACAACACCAAACATTTTGCGGAACGGCGCTAAATACGCGCTCAACAATGGTTTTTAAGTTGGTTTCGTGGGTTATGTCGATAATTACACCAACAGTGTCTTCTGCTGAAAATGAAATTTCATCAGATGATTCAAAAAAATCCTTTTTAATAATTTCAATATTTTCAAGACCACGAGTACGCAAGATCTGTGCGACCTCTCCTTGGATGTTGTCGCGGTTCGAGACAATGGTGATGGTACGTGCACTGTCAATTGTAATTGTTTCTTGATCCAGTAATAACATACAAATACCTTTTATTAATATTTCAATTGAACACGTTGATTGCTGTTAATTGCACAGGAAGTTTCATTGGAATTCCAAAATACCACTTCTCCGGTGCGTAATGGGCAACGTGTTGTTTTTGGCGCAATTTGTGCTACCTCAATATAAATTGGGTAAGTCGTCGTTTTGTGTGCTTTTTTCTCAATAAAAATAGACTTGCTGTTAACACCATCTTTAATCAATTTTGCACGAATTTTTGCAGCCGCTTTTTTGGCTGTTGCATCACGCCAAACAATATTCACTTGTTTTTGTTGATTACTGCCGATATCGCGAATGACAGATTGATAGATATTGGCATAACTAACATTAGAATAATCCGGTAATGCGTAACGGTTAACTAATTGCGTGCGGTTAAATTCGCTGTTTTGTGTTGGCTGAGCAACGGTTGTATCGTTAACGAGTTCATTAATCGCAAATGTTGTTGTCGGAGCCATAATTGAGGCCAATACAATAGAGGCCGTAATAACTAATTTTCTCATTGAATAAACCCACTATTTTTTAAGAAGTTAGACGTTAATGTTTTATGATAAACATTTTTTAATGGAGTTGTATGGAAGAATCTCTCCATTGTGCCGGTTTGTTCAAAATCAGGATAAACGATATCTTTTTCTTCTACCGGTTTAACGACGTTTACTGTCGCTACGATAACCAATTCTTTTTTCTCACGATTAGTAGAAGCATTACGGAAGAATGAACCTAAAATAGGAATGTCACCTAACAAAGGAACTTTATTGATGCCCTCAACATCGTTTGAGCTGAATAAGCCACCGATAATAAAGCTTTCACCGTTAGCTACCTCAAATAGGGATTTAGCGCGACGGGTATCAAAGTAAGGAATATTACCGATTCCTTCAAAATTATAGTTACCTGCAAGTGTACTTACAGATTGATCCAACACTAAGCGAATACGGTTATTTTTTTGCAATTTAGCGGCAACAGCCAATTTAACCCCGAATTCTTTATAGATAATTGTTGGAGAACCTTCTTTATCACGCTGTGCAAATGGAATTTCACCACCGACTAAAATGTCGGCTGTTTCACCGGATAGCATAGAAATATTTGGTTCTGCCAAAATTTTACCGTTGCTCTGGTTATCTAAAGCATTAATAAATGCAGAAATGCCTCTTGCATCTAAACGTAATACCCCTTGAGTACCATTGAAGCCACCGGCTGCGCTGAAATTACCGCCAAGTAATGGACCACTTCCGGCAACATGGCTCCAGTTAATCCCCATCGCTTCAGAAAGCTTTTTATTTACTTCAACAACGGTAAGTTTTACATTGATTTGCGTTGTATCATTAATATTAGAGTGATCAACAACGCCTTCATAACTATATTTGTCCAAGAAAGGAATACTTTCATTACCTAATTTGGTTTCAGTGACTTTTCTGCCGGTTCCTAACGCTTCACCGACGATACGACGCACTTCATCACTTTCTTCTTGTGTACGGGCTTTCCCTTCAATCACATAGGCTTTACCCACTTTCTTTACAGAAAGATTTGTGTTCGGGAAATGAGTTTTTAGTTGTTTATTGGTATCGGCAATATTGGTAACAACAGAATCCACATTGACGGTATCGGATGTCAAAGGACGACCGTCCGCACCAAATGCAGTCACTTCTGCTTTACCTTCATCTTTTGCATAAATGATAAAAGTGTTGTCGTCTAAAATTTCATAGTCGGCAACATTTGGGGAAGAGACAAAAATCGTATCGATTTTTTCTTTAGTTTGAATTAACTGTGTCGCACCTTTTTCTAAAGAAAAGTTCTGCGCGTAAGCATTTAACGAGAACATTGTCCCGAGCACTGCGTAGCATACTAATTGTTTTTTGCTAAAAGCATGATTCCAATTCAGCATCTTATTGACCTCTTAATTTTCTGATAAATACACCGCGTGAATCAATTTCTTGCGTATTATTTTCGGCAGGTAATATGATTAATTTTGATTCTCTATCCAACGAATAGAATTTTTTCGCTTGGTCTGCAGTGACTTTTAATGCCACATAACCGGCATATTCTTGGTTATTTGGGATTCCATCAGCGGCTTTTTCTGATTCCGGTGCGCTTTCATTTGTTGAAGCGGCAAAACTTTTAGCTTGTAGGACCAATACTTTTCCTAATACTTTGACTAGGTCTTTACGATCATAAGTATTACGGGTGTCTGCGGAAATCTGTTGACTATAAACAGCGATATAATCACCACCGGCAATGGTATTTAAAATATAGTCATCGCCCGATTTAATATAAACACGGTATGCAACTTCTTGGTTTGGATCTAAGCTGGAGGTAAAGAATCTCGGGTCATTTGGCGAAATGATTGATTTATTGGAAAGGAATGAACCCGCTCTCATGTTTTCTGCCATTAAATAGCCTTGTAATCCTTGAATACCGTTTTTGGATACGGCGTCTCTCAAGTCGTTAGCAACTAACGGGCTATCTTCCTCAACAGAAATTTCATTAAGTATATAGTCGTCGGCTTGTAACAAACGACCTTTATCTACATCATTTTTTAATTCTGCAGTTAGAATCAATTTTTCCGGTTTTTTGTCCGCTTGCGCTTCCGGTTGGTTTGTTATGGTGGTTTGTTGATTTTCAGTAGTCTCTCCACCGGTTGGCATGAACATGATTCCGCCAATACCAACAGCCAGCGTAAGCACTGAAATAATCAAGAGCGTTCTATAATTCATTTTTTACCCTTATTGTTTTAATAAAGTAAAGTGATTGCTTATCAAATTAATTTGATAAGACTAGGTTTGTCATAAAGCCAAGGCTTATTGCTACGCCATAAGGCAAGCCATTTTCTTTAATTGATTTACGGAAAAATAACCAACCGATAATAATTAGTCCTAATCCTGCAAATGTTGTAAAAAAGAAAAAAGGAAAAATTTCGTCATTGGGAATCATCAACATCAACACGGCAATAAGTTTCACATCTCCGGCGCCGATAACATTTAACGTGAAGAGTAAAAAACCGATTGCAAGGGCGCATAAGGCAGGAACGATGAATATGGTTTGATATTTTAATAAACTGAGTGGGATAGTGATAATTAGTAAAAGAAGGACAATCCGATTACTGATGATTCGGGAACGAATATCGGTAATAGACAAAGTGATTAACAGTAGAAAAGTGATAATTACTAATATATCAATAAGCCAGTTCATTTTATGTCATCATATTAACCTGTACCGATTACAGCCTCGACTACTTTGCTGGCAAGGACGGAATATTTATCGGTTAATGCCTTAATGAAAGTGTCATCTCCGATTAATATCGCAACTAAAAGAACAGCCATTGCAATTGCAGCCAACCCATATTCAATAGAGGTCGCTCCCTGTTGACTTTTATAAAATTGATTAAAAGAAAGATTACTATCCAATAAAAGTAACCCCAAAGTACATTTAAACTTAAAGCAACAAGGTTAGCCCCATTGAAGGGACTAACCAGAGAGTAAATCAAACTTAATTATAAGCTGGTTGCTGCATTGTTGATGCGGCTTACCAAGTCGCTGTTGAATTTTTTCTTCAATACTTGAATGAAGCCTTCGTCATTATAGAATACAGCGACAATCAATACTGCTACTGCAATAGCGATCAAACCGTATTCAATTGCAGTTACACCTTGTTGGCTGTTTTTGAAAGAACGGAATGCTTCGGTTGCTTTGATATACGCTTTAGTGGTTAAAGTATTTAACATTTTTTAATGCTCCTAGTTTTTTTGTTTGTAGAAAATAAAATTTAAAAATTCTTTATTCAGAATTAATGTCATTTATTTAATAAGTTTGTGTAATTAAATAAACGAGGTGCATTATAGTCCTGAAAAATTAAAATGCAAATTTTTCAAAATAGGAAAATCGTTATATAGGGCAGCATATTTTGGTTGTTGTAAGGTGTTTATTAACAATATGTTATGTCTGATTGTAAGTGCTGTCACTTTGGCTGGTTTGGTTGGTTTTACAGTAAATTTACAAATTTTAACCTTAATTACAAAAAGCCGTTTAAATAGATGTAAATTTAAACATGGATTAATTTATTCCCTATTAATTTTGAGGAGATGTAATGTTTTTACATTTTTCAACCAAATCAAAATTGCTTATTTTTTCTAAAAGAGAATTATTTGCAATAAATCAATTTTGCGCTTTAAGCGTCAAACGATGGGTTTTCATCTCTTCTTTTTCAAATTGTGCTATATTGTCAACCACTTTTTTACTCACCTTTGAGGCAGGATTTTGAACGAACAATTTAGCCAAACTTTCGACCTTGAACCGCAGGATAACGAGCGTTTACGTTCCTTGTGCGGGGCGGGGGATGCACACCTTTCTTTAATTGAAAAACATTTCAACCTTTCTATCGCCCGTCGTGGCTTTACCTTTACCGTACAACCACAAGGCGAAAATCCGCCGGCGCATTTTCATAAAATCGTGCAAAGTGCGGTGGATTTACTGCGTGATTTATATGCGCAAACAGCGCCGGTACGAGGGCAGATCAAGGAATTGGATTTGGAAGACGTACACATGGCGTTAATGGAAAGCCGTGTGTTGGAACAAGACGCTGAAGAACCTTTCCGCGCAGAAAGCAAGGTGTATAGCACCACGATTAAAACCAAACGCGGCTTAATCAAACCGCGCGGACCGAATCAAATTCAGTATTTGCACAATATTTTGCGTTATGACATCAGTTTCGGTATCGGGCCTGCCGGCACGGGGAAGACTTTTTTAGCCGTAGCAGCAGCGGTAGAAGCCTTAGAACGACAGGAAATTCGTCGCATTTTGTTGACCCGTCCCGCCGTGGAAGCAGGGGAAAAACTCGGATTCCTGCCGGGAGATTTAGGGCAAAAAATCGAACCTTATTTGCGTCCTTTATATGATGCCTTGTTTGAAATGTTGGGGTTTGAGCGCGTACAAAAATTGATGGAGCGCAATGTTATTGAAATTGCGCCGTTGGCGTATATGCGCGGGCGCACCTTAAATGACAGCTTTATTATTTTGGATGAAAGCCAAAATACGACGGTTGAACAAATGAAAATGTTTTTAACCCGTATTGGTTTTAATTCCAAAGCGGTGATCACCGGGGACATTACCCAAATCGACCTGCCGCGTTCGCAAAAATCCGGACTGCGTCACGCTATTGAAGTGCTGTCCGGCGTGGAGGAGTTGAGTTTTAACTATTTTGACAGCAAAGATATTGTGCGCCATCCGGTGGTTGCCAAAGTGGTGCAGGCGTATGACGCCTGGGACGCGCAGGAAGAAATCCGCCGTCAGGCATTGGCGGAACAGCGCAAAGCGGAGCGGGAAGAAAAAGTGCGGTCGGAAATGGCAATGAATTTAGGGGAACAACATGGGTAAGATGATTATTGATTTACAAATCGCCTGCGAAGATGAAAATGGCTTGCCAACGGCGGCGCAAATTGAGCAATGGGCAACGGTGGCGGTACAACCGCAAAGCGACGAAGTGGAAATGACCGTACGCATTGTGGACGAAGCGGAAAGCCACGGGTTAAATCTCAATTATCGCGGCAAAGATCGCCCGACCAATGTGCTTTCTTTTCCCTTTGAATGCCCCGACGAAGTGGAGCTGCCCTTATTGGGCGATTTGGTGATTTGCCGTCAAGTGGTGGAGCGCGAAGCCCAAGAGCAAGACAAACCGCTTATGGCGCATTGGGCGCACATGGTGGTGCACGGCAGTTTGCATTTGCTTGGTTACGATCATATTGACGATGACGAAGCGGAAGAAATGGAAAGTCTGGAAACGCAAATTATGACGGGGCTTGGCTTTGCCGATCCGTATTTGAGCGAGAAGTAAGAAAAAAGCGGGAAAACATAAAACCATTTCGGCAAAATAAGGTCAAACGGGCATTCTTGCTTCCGTTTTCACGCCTAATTCAGCCCTCTTGGGCGGCGACAGCAAGGCAGCTATTGATTCACTTATTTCAACCTAAAGGAATATCATGTTAAAAAAATGCTTACTTGTTTTACCGATTTCGGTCTTAACCGCCTGCGTGGGGTATTATCCTTATCCACAATTTGAACCCGGTTATCCGGCGCCTTCCGTGCAGTATGATGACGATGAAGAGGATGCCGTTTTCCGCACCCGCCGTACGCATGAGCCGAAATACAAAATTTCCACGGAAGACATGGAAAAGTTCGTTTTAGCCAAAAATAACCTGGAATATTGCCTGTTGCCGGAATTGGGCAAGCAATCGGACGAACGCGTTACCGCCCTTGAAAAACGCTTATTAAAAGACATGATCAATGACGAACTGGCGAAAATTGTGGGCAAAGCGTCGGCGCGTACAATTTTTGACGATCAGTCCTCTTACGATTATTTTCAATTTAAATATCAACAACGCAATCACGATGTGAACAACATTCGCGAATTTGAATGTCGCGATTTGAAACGGCATTTTCGCGATCGTCTCAACGAACGCAAACGCCAACAAGGCTTGGCGGGGGACAGCCGTTCCGTTGAAAACCAAATGCAGCAGCAACGACAAACCATGGATGACGCGTTCCGTCGTTTTCACACGCAACAGGAATCTATTGAGCGCCGAATCCGTGGCGAAAGCGAACCGCTTTATAAAAGCAATAAAAACCTCAGTGTAGATTGGACGGATCCGTATTCTCGGGGTTGGTAAACTATGGCGCGGCAGTTAATTCTTTTCGTTGGCGACGATGCCACGTTAGCACGCCAATGGGGACAGGTTCCCGCCCTGAAAAGTGCGGTCTGGATTGGCGGCGTTTCACCGCATTTTTCTTCTCAGCCGCATTTCCCTTTTAGCAAAAGTAAAAATTTGCTCGGCAGCGAATTCCCCGCGCTCATTTATGATGGACGCCAAGGCATTCATTTAGATGCCCTCGCTATTGCCGCCGGTGCGCTGTCGGAAGGCGGCACATTGTTGCTGTTATTCAATGATTGGCGGGATTTGGCGGTGCAACCTGATGGTGACAGCCTGCGTTGGAGCGGTGAAAAACACCCGATAAACACACCGCACTTTATTGCCTTTCTGCAAGAAAAAATCCGAAAATACGGCTTCCCCATTTATCAACATCTGCCGCCTGCGATCGTCTTCCCTGAGATTGAAACGTCGCTTTCAGAACAACACCAACCGACCTTAGAACAAGCCCATTTATTGCGAGAAATGGCGGCATCCGACGCGGAGATGTTAATCGTTACGGCAAAGCGTGGACGGGGAAAATCCGCTTTGGCGGGCTTGTTCGCCAAGCAGCAATTAGCGGAAAATCAGCCCGTTCTACTGACGGCGCCGAACAAAAGTGCGGTCAATATTTTCAATGGATTTGCCGCTACGGAAATCCCGTTTATGCCGCCCGATGAACTGCGCCGAAAGGTTGGTGAAAATCCGCAACCATTCGCGGATTATTGGTTGTTTGTGGATGAAGCGGCGATGATCCCGTTGGATACGCTGTTTGCTTTAACTGCCGCCTTTAAACGCATTGTGCTGACCACGACCATTCACAGTTACGAAGGCACGGGCAGGGGCTTCTTGTTAAAATTCATGTCGAAAACCGACCGCACTTTTCGGCATTTTGAATTGTTCAGTCCGCTACGTTGGCAGGCGGATGACAAACTGGAGCATTTTATTGACGAATTGCTGTTGTGCGATTGCGAAGATCGTCTGCCGCAACCGCGTTACGATGCTAATCTTGCCGAACAAATTCAGATTTTTTACGAAGAGCGGATTCCGCTTCATCAAATCGAATCGGTTTATGGCTTGCTGACCTTGGCGCATTACCGCACCTCGCCGTTGGATTTACGTCGATTATTGGATGCGCCGCAACAACAATTTTATCTTGCACGGACGCAGGAAACCCTGCTGGGCTGTGTGTGGGCTGTGCCTGAGGGCGGATTTGAGGATGACGCATTAATTCGTCAAATTCGACGCGGGCAACGTCGCCCGCGCGGCAATTTGGTGGCGCAAATGTTATGTTTTCAGGCGGGATTGGAACAGACGTGCAAATTGCGCTCATTGCGCATTTCCCGTATCGCCGTGCAACCTAACTGGCAACAACAGGGGCTGGGGCGGCGTTTAATTGAACAGGTTAAACAAAAAAGCGCGGTAGATTTTCTTTCCGTCAGTTTCGGTTACACCCCCGAACTGCTCGCGTTTTGGCAAAAGTGCGGTTTTATTTTGGTGCATTTCAGCGAAAGCAAAGATGCGGGCAGCGGCTGTTATTCCGTGGTGGCGTTGTGTCCGCTAACGGAGAAGGGACGGGCGTTGGTACGTCGGGCGGAACAGCAATTTAAACGCAATTTGCCCCTTTCATTGCATCCGTTGGCGACACGATTTGCCGGAAGCGAAACGGATTGGTTGCTCAATGAAGCCGACCGACAAGGTTTGGCGGATTTTGCCGATTTCTTCCTGCCGTTGGCGTTTGCCTTGCCCGCTATTCGGCGCTTAATGAAATTAAGCGGGGAGAAGGATTTTCCTTTATTGGCAGCTTATTACAAGCGCCCCGATGACATTCAACATAAAAAAACGTGGCTGGCAAATTGTCGGTTGGAAGTGAAGAAAGGGTTGCAAAAAAATTTCGCCTTCTTATGATAACAATCCATTAACAACCTAAAATAAAACAATATCGACTAAGGAGACAAATATGACTGAAGAAGCCAAAAAAGGTTGGTTAAAACGCGCTTGGGAGGCGTATTCCGATTTCTGCAAAGAAGCCGGTGTGGATCAAGGCACTTGCCGGGGCTGCGTGCCGGTGGTGAAGTTCGACGAAGATCCTGAACCGAAAGAAAAAACGGCGGAGAAGAAAGAAACGCACTAAGCGGAGACACCTGGGGCAACGCCTTGCCCTAGGTAAAATTACTGGCTTTTTATACAGATCTTTATTGGAAATCCCCCCTGTTTGCGCTAAACTAACGGCAATTTTTTTCTTACACTTTTGTCGTTTTATGCAAACTCAATTTTTTCATCTCGATATTCCTACCCAAGCGAATGATCATAAAATTTTATCCAATGTGCTGCCCGGTGCGGATAGCCTCGCCATTAGCGAAATTGCCGCGCAATTTAACGGTTTAACCGTCGTCGTGACCAATGACACCCGAAGTGCGGTGCGTTTGGAGAAAGAATTAAAGCAACTGGCGCCCACTGCCTTATCGCAAAATGTAACTTTTTTCCCCGATTGGGAAACCCTGCCTTATGATAGTTTTTCGCCTCATCAGGATATTATTTCCGCGCGCCTGAGTGCGTTGTTTCATTTGCAACAGCGTAAACAAGGCATTTTCATTTTGCCTATCGCCACCTTAATGCAACGGGTTTGTCCGCCGTCTTATTTGCAGCATAACGTATTGTTGATTAACAAAGGCGATCGTTTTGTGATCGAATCTCTTCGCCTGCAATTGGAAAAAGCGGGTTATCGCGCTGTGGAACAGGTGCTGGAACATGGCGAATATGCGGTACGCGGTGCGTTGTTGGATTTGTTCCCGATGGGAAGTGCGGTGCCTTTTCGCTTAGATTTTTTTGATGATGAAATTGATTCCATTCGTACTTTTGATGTGGACACCCAGCGCACGTTGCAGGAAATCGACCAAATCAATTTATTGCCGGCACATGAATTTCCGACGGATAGCACGGGTATTGAATTTTTCCGCAGCCAATTTCGGGCGGAATTCGGGGAAATTCGACGGGATTCGGAACATATTTATCAACAGGTCAGCAAAGGCACGCTGGCGGCGGGCATTGAATATTGGCAACCGTTGTTTTTTGAACAAATGGCAACCTTATTCGATTATTTCCCGGCAAATACGCTGTTTATTACCGGCGAGCAAAATCAAATCCAGGGCGAACGTTTTTACACCGATGCGCAACAACGGTTTGAAAGTCGTCGCGTGGATCCTATGCGTCCGTTGTTATCGCCCGATAAACTTTGGCTGCGCATTGACGAAGTAAATCGTCATTTGAAGCAGTATCCGGCTATCACGCTGAAAGCGGAAAAAGTGCGGTCGTCTGCACGGCAGAAAAATTTAGCGATTGCGCCGCTGCCGCCGTTGACCATTCAATCCCAGCAAAAGGAACCTTTGCATCAACTGCGCCAATTTATTGAGCAATTTAAAGGCAATATTTTATTTATCGTGGAAACGGAAGGGCGCCGCGAAACCTTGCTGAGCCTGCTTGTGCCGTTAAAACTCAAACCCAAACAAATTCCTACTTTAGCCCAGGCGGAAGATCAGAAATTTGCGTTAATGGTCAGCCCGTTGGAGCATGGCTTTATCATTGAACAAGGTACGCCGCTCGCCATTATTTGTGAAGCGGAATTGCTGGGCGAACGCGTACAGCAACGGCAACGGGATAAATCCCGCACGGTGAATCCCGACACCTTGATTCGTAACCTGGCGGAGCTGCAAATCGGTCAGCCCGTGGTGCATTTGGAGCATGGCGTAGGGCGCTACGGCGGCTTGGTGACGCTGGAAAACGGCGGCGTGAAAGCGGAATATTTATTGCTTAATTATGCCAACGATTCCAAATTGTATGTGCCGGTGGCGTCCTTGCATTTGATCAGCCGCTATGTGGGCGGTTCCGATGAAACGGCGCCGTTGCACAAATTAGGTTCTGAAGCCTGGGGCAAAGCACGTAGCAAAGCCGCGGAGAAAATCCGCGATGTGGCGGCGGAATTGCTGGATGTGTATGCCCAACGGGAAGCGCAAAAAGGGTTTGCTTTTCAATATGATCGTGAAGAATTTCAACAATTCACCGCGACGTTTCCTTTTGAGGAAACCCACGATCAGCTGATGGCGATTAATGCGGTGATTTCCGACATGACCCAACCGAAAGCCATGGATCGTTTGGTGTGCGGCGATGTGGGATTCGGCAAAACGGAAGTGGCAATGCGCGCCGCGTTTTTGGCGGTGATGAACCACAAACAGGTTGCCGTATTGGTGCCGACAACATTGTTGGCGCAACAACATTTTGATAATTTCAAAGATCGTTTTGCTAACTTGCCGGTGAACGTGGAAATGCTGTCCCGTTTTAAAACCGCCAAAGAACAAAAACAGGTGATTCAGGATTTAGCCGACGGCAAAGTGGATATTCTGATCGGCACCCATAAAATCATTCAGGGCGATGTGCAATTTCACGATCTTGGCTTGTTAATTATTGATGAAGAACACCGTTTCGGCGTGCGTCAGAAAGAAAAAATGAAACAACTGCGCGCCAATATTGATATTCTCACCCTCACCGCGACACCGATTCCGCGCACCTTAAATATGGCGATGAACGGCATTCGCGATCTTTCCATTATTTCTACGCCGCCGGCACGCCGTTTAACCATTAAAACATTCGTGCGCCAAACGGACGAGCTGGTGATTCGCGAGGCGATTTTACGTGAAATTTTGCGTGGCGGGCAGGTGTATTATTTGCATAACGATGTGGCGAGCATTGAAAATACGGCGGAAAAACTGACCGCACTTGTGCCGGAAGCACGCGTTACCGTAGGGCATGGGCAAATGCGCGAGCGGGAGCTGGAGCGCGTGATGTCGGATTTTTATCATCAACGTTATAACGTGCTGGTGTGTTCTACTATTATTGAAACCGGGATTGACGTGCCGACCGCCAATACTATTATTATTGAACGCGCCGATAATTTCGGCTTGGCGCAGTTACACCAACTTCGCGGACGGGTAGGGCGTTCCCACCATCAAGCCTATGCCTATTTGCTCACCCCGCCGCCGAAACTGATGACTAAAGACGCGCAAAAACGCCTGGAAGCCTTGGAAAGTTTGGATAATCTCGGGGCGGGCTTCATCTTGGCAACTCATGATTTGGAAATCCGCGGTGCCGGCGAATTACTGGGCAACGAGCAAAGCGGGCAAATTGAAAGCATCGGTTTTTCCCTTTATATGGAATTGCTGGAACGTGCCGTGAAAGCCTTAAAAGAAGGGCGTGAACCGTCGTTGGACGAGCTGACCCAGCAACAAACGGAAATCGATTTACGCGTGCCGTCCCTGTTGCCGGAGGATTATTTGGGCGATGTGAATATGCGCCTGTCTTTCTACAAACGCATTGCCGGCGCGGAAAATACGGACGCGTTGGACGAATTAAAAGTGGAGCTTATCGACCGCTTCGGCGCACTCCCGCAAGCCACCCGCAACTTATTGCAAATCGCCCAATTGCGTCTGGATTTAAAACCGCTCAACGTTATTCGGTTGGACGCCAACGCACAGGGCGGTTTCATTGAGTTTGCCCCGAACGCCGATTTAGATCCGATGATCTTTTTGCAGCTTATTCAACGCAGTCCCGCCGTCTATCGCTTTGACGGTCCGCACAAATTCCGCTTTAGCAAAGACTTAACGGACAATAAAGTGCGGTTAGAATTTGTGGCGGATTTGGTGCGGGAATTAACTTCGCGCTAAAGAGAATGATGTCGGTTAAAGATTAGGTTTAAAAGTAAAAAACGAGGAGGAATATTATGAAAGGTCAATGCTTATGCGGTGCCGTTTCAATTAGCGTGCCTGCCAATCAAGAAGTTCACGCCTGTCATTGTAATATGTGTCAGCGCTGGAATGGCGGTCCATTGTTTGCTTTCCATAGTGAGGAAATAGCGATTACGGGTGTTGAAAATATTACCTGTTATCAGTCTTCCGAGTGGGCGGAACGTGCGTTTTGCAAGCACTGCGGTTCGCATCTCTATTATCATTTGCTTGGAACTCAAAGCTATGAAATTTCTGCCGGGTTATTTTCTGCTCAAACGGATTTTAAACTGGAAGATGAAATCTTTATTGACAGAAAGCCCGCATTTTATGAATTGAAAAATGATGTACCGAAATTAACGGAAGCCGAAGTGATGGCTAAATATGGTTTTTAAATGAAAAGTGCGGTGGTTTTTCAGCGTGTTTTTAAAATACTTAAAAAACATACCGCACTTTGGTTATAATGGCGCGCAATTTATCATTTTATAAAGGAGAACCCGATGTATTTCGATCAAATCAAAGCCGAGCTTACCGAAGCGGCGGAGGTATTAAATAAATTTTTATCTGATGACAACAACATTAAATTGATTCAACAGGCGGCATTGTTGATTTCCGATAGCTTTAAACAAGGCGGCAAGGTGTTGTCTTGCGGTAATGGCGGTTCGCACTGTGATGCCATGCACTTTGCGGAAGAATTAACCGGTCGCTATCGTGAAAATCGTCCCGGTTATCCGGCAATCGCCATTTCCGATGTCAGCCATTTGAGCTGCGTAAGCAACGATTTCGGTTACGATTATGTGTTTTCCCGTTATGTGGAAGCCGTGGGGCAAAAAGGCGACGTGTTGTTCGGTTTATCCACGTCCGGCAATTCCAAAAACGTGCTGAATGCCATTGAAGCGGCAAAAGCCAAAGGCATGAAAGTGATTGCCATGACCGGCAAAGACGGCGGTAAAATGGCGGGGCTTGCTGATGTGGAAATTCGCGTACCGCATTTCCGTTATGCGGATCGTATTCAGGAAATCCATATTAAAGTCATTCATATTTTGATGATGTTAATTGAATTTGAAATGGCGAAAGCGGAATAAGGTATTCACATATAAAAGTGCGGTCAAAAAACAGAGATTTTTTTGACCGCACTTTTTTCTTAAAGGGATATTATGCGTAGATTATTGTTAGTTGTCTTGTTATGTTCTTTTATGGATTCGGCATTAGCATCGTTCCCGGTACGGACAGATTGGGAGCAACATCATTTACACGGCAAGGTAAAATCGGTGGAGTCTTATTCGGAAGATAATCCCGAAGCCATAGAAGAAGGCGACCCGCTCACGAATTATAAAAAGTCTTTTTATAATTCGCAGGGCTTTTTAGTCAAAGAGGAAGAGCGGGATACTGAAGAGAGTTATAACCAAAGTACGCGGTTTCATACGTATCAATATGATGATAAAAATCGTTTGATGGAGCGTAATAGCGAAGAGGTGATGATTTCTCCCGAGAATAAAGATGATACGGCAACATCTTATTTTGGCTCACTTTATCAATATCAGGAAAATGAGGATGGAACGGGAATACAGAAAGAGTTTGTTTATGCCTCTAAAAAACCGATGTCACCGGATTGGGAAGATGGGCATCATCAAATGATTTATGATGCAAAAGGCAATTTGTTGAAAGATCAAATGTATTATCCTAAAACCAATAGTGCCAATCAGGTTTTGACTTATTTTTATGATGATGGCGGGCGGTTAAGCAAAGTTTGTGACATAAGTGAGAAAGAAAAAATTGAAGATTGTGAGACATATCGTTATTTTAATGATGGTTCTTTTGTTAAAAATGCGTCATTTAATGATGTTAGGGTCGAAATCACCTATGATAAAAATCATCATGAAATCAAGCGTCAGTTTATTGATAAGAATGGTCATGTGTCTAATGAGATCTACATGACTAAACTCCGATTCGATGAACAGGGCAATGTGATTGAAAGTGTCATGTATAATGAGAAAGGTGAATGGGTAACCAAAACGACCTATAAATATGAGTATTATTAACTTAACGCGCGGTCATTTTTTTATATGTTTTAAATCCCAATTTTATTTGGGATTTTTTATAAGTTTTATTTGCATAATTATTCATTAAATACTAATATGTTTTCAATTTTAACGATGACTAAATGTAGAGAAGTAACAAACAATGACAATTAGTGTTGAGAATTTGAATTTTTTTTATGGCGCGAACCAAGCCTTGTTTGATATTAACTTAACCGCCGATGATGGCGATGTGCTGGTGTTGCTAGGGCCGAGCGGGGCGGGAAAAAGTACCTTAATTCGTACCCTGAACCTGTTGGAAGTGCCGCAATCCGGCAAATTGAGCATTGCCAATAACCAGTTTGATTTATCTTCCGGTAACGACCCGAAGCAGCTTCGCCAATTGCGTCGTGATGTGGGCATGGTGTTTCAGCAATACAATTTGTGGCCGCACATGACGGTGATGCAAAATTTAATTGAAGCACCGATGAAAATTCTGGCTGTCAGCGAAACGGAAGCCAAGCAGCAAGCCTTGGAATTATTACAACGTTTGCGTTTGGATGAATTTGCCGAACGTTTCCCGTTGCATTTGTCCGGCGGTCAGCAACAGCGTGTCGCGATTGCCCGCGCGTTAATGATGAAACCGCAAGTGTTGTTGTTCGATGAGCCGACGGCGGCGCTGGATCCGGAAATTACCGCACAGATCGTTTCCATTATTGAGGAATTGCAACAAACGGGAATCACGCAGGTCATCGTTACCCATGAAGTGAATGTGGCAAAAAAAGTGGCGACCAAAGTGGTGTATATGGAACAGGGACATATCATTGAAATCGGTGATAAAAGCTGCTTTGAACAGCCGCATACGGAACAATTTAAACAATATCTATCACACAACATTTAATATTGAGTAGGAGAATATCATGAAAAAATTACTGTTAAGCGCTATTTTGTTTGGTTCTGCGCTCGCCGCTAACGCCCAGGATTTAACTTTCGCCATGGAGCCAAGCTACCCGCCGTTTGAATCCACCAACGAGAAAGGCGAGATTATCGGTTTTGACGTAGATATTGCGAACGCCATTTGTAAAGAAATTCAAGCCACCTGTCATTTTAAAGGTGAGGCATTTGATTCGTTAATTACCAATTTAAGATCAAAACGTTTTGATGCGGCAATTTCCGCCATGGATATTACCGAAGCGCGCGCCAAACAAGTGCTATTCTCCGATCCTTATTATGACAGCACCGCAAGCTATGTGGCGCTAAAAGGCAAAGCCACATTGGACAGTGCGAAAAATGTCGGCGTGCAAAACGGCACGACCTTCCAACAATATACCGTTGCCGAAACCAAACAATATGCGCCGAAATCTTACGCCAGCCTGCAAGATGCGATTTTGGACTTAAAAAACGGACGTATTGATATTATCTTCGGTGATACCGCCGTGCTTGCGGACATGATTTCCAAAGAACCGGAAATTCAATTTGTCGGTGATAAAGTAACCAATAAAAAATATTTCGGTAACGGTTTGGGCATCGCCATGAACAAAGCCAACAAGGAACTGGCAGAAAGCCTCAATAAAGGCTTGGCGGCGATTAAAGCCAACGGCGAATATCAAAAAATCTATGATAAATGGATGACCAAATAATCCTATGTTTTCCGATTATTTTTCTTTAATGTTTACCGCAGCCCTGATGACCTTGGGGCTTGCGGTTTGTTCGTTAGTGCTTGGGCTGATTTTGGGCATGCTGTTCGCCGTGCTGGAAGCAAACCGCTTTGTGGGCAAACCGATGGCGGTGTTTGTCGCCTTATTGCGCGGCTTACCGGAAATTCTGGTGGTGTTATTGGTGTATTTCGGTTCCAGTGAAGTGGTGGAGATGATCACCGGTGATTACATCGAATTCGGTGCATTCGGTTGTGGCGTGTTTGCCCTTTCTCTCATTTTCGCGGCGTATGCCTCACAAACCTTGCGTGGCGCCATTCAAGCGATCGCCAAAGGGCAATGGGAATCCGGCGCGGCACTGGGCTTGAGCAAGGGTTACACTTTCGTTCATATCGTGATGCCGCAAGTATGGCGCCACGCGTTGCCGGGCTTGAGTAATCAATGGTTGGTGTTGCTGAAAGACACGGCGCTGATTTCTTTAATCGGGGTGGATGACTTAATGCGTCAGGCACAATTGATTAACACCAATACCCATCAACCTTTTACTTGGTATGGCATTGCTGCGCTGATTTATCTATTGGTGACCTTGGTAAGCCAAGTGGGTATTCGTAAACTAGAACTGCGTTTTACCCGCTTTGAAAGGGGAGTGTAATCATGTTTCAGGAATATTTAAGCGTTATTGCACAGGGCATTCCCACCAGTTTGTTATTAACCGTCGTTTCATTGGCGATTGCGTTTTGCTTGGCGCTGTTGCTGACCGTTTTGCTTTCTATGGGTAATAAAGCGGTTAAAAGTGCGGTCAATTTATACCTTACTTTATTTACCGGCACGCCGTTATTGGTGCAATTCTTTTTGATTTATGCGGGACCGGGGCAATTTCAGTGGATCGTTAACAGCCCGTTGTGGTCGGTGCTCTCTAATGCGTGGTTTTGCGCGGCGTTGGCATTGGCGTTAAACAGTGCGGCATATTCCACCCAATTATTCCACGGCGCGGTAAAAGCCATTCCGAAAGGGCAATGGGAAAGTTGTGCGGCACTCGGATTAAGCCGTTTACAAACCTTGAAAATCCTGATTCCGTATGCATTAAAACGCGCGTTGCCTTCTTATTCCAATGAAATTATTTTGGTGTTTAAAGGCACAGCGTTGGCGTCCACCATTACTATCATGGATATTATGGGTTACGCCCGCCAGCTTTATGGCACGGAATACGATGCACTCACGATTTATGGTATTGCCGGCGGCATTTATCTGATTATCACCGGTATCGCAACACTCTTGTTGCGCAGACTGGAAAACAAGGTGCTTGCCTTTGAGCGCTTGGATATGAAAAGCGTCTAAAAAGTGCGGTGATTTTTTTCAGTGTTTTTAAATCCCAACATCATGTTGGGATTTTTTATGTTTTTATATTGCATATTTATGCAATTAAAAGTAATATCTTTTCATGTTGAGCGAATTGTGAACAAAATACTTCCGCTTACCCAACCCATTATTTTCACACAGAGAGGACGCATTACGATGAAAACTTTACTACTCGGCAGCCTGTTAATGGGCGCAACCATCACAGCGAATGCACAAAATTTGACGTTCGGTACGGAACCAAGTTACCCGCCTTTTGAATTAACCAATGAAAAAGGGGAATTGGTCGGCTTTGATATTGATATTGCCCAGGCCATTTGCAAGGAAATTCAAGCCACTTGTCAATTTAAGACCCAGCCGTTTGATGCGCTTATCCCCAGTTTGAAAGCCAAGCATTTTGATGCGGCAATGTCGGCAATTGATATTACGGAGGCGCGTGCTAAACAGGTGTTGTTTACCGATTCCTATTACGACAGTTCGGCAAGTTATGTGGCGTTAAAAGGCAAAGCGGATTTAGCCTCGGCGAAAAACATCGGCGTGCAAAACGGGTCAACCTTTCAGCAATATACCTTGGCGGAAACCAAACAATATGACGTAAAAGCCTATGTCAACTTACAGGATGCCATTTTAGACTTGAAAAACGGGCGGGTTGATATTGTGCTGAGCGACACGGCGTTGCTGGCGGATATGATGAAAAAAGAACCGGACATTCAGTTTGTCGGCGACAAAGTCGTGAATCCGAAATACTTCGGCAACGGCACCGGGATCGCGGTGAATAAATCGAATAAATCTTTGCAGGAAAGCCTGAATAAAGGGCTGGCGGCGATTAAAGCCAACGGTGAATATCAAAAAATTTACGATAAATGGATGGCGAAGTAAGGAGAGTAACAGGGGCGGGAGCAGATCCCGCCCATTGGTTATTCCGCGTTTGTTAACCAACCTGCCACAATCAGCACCAAAGCAAAAATGGCGCCCCAAATTAAGTGGAGTTTGACACTCTTGCGATTGATTTCTTCATTTTGTAATCGGCGGGCTTCCAGTTTTTGTTTATAGGCTTCAAGATTTTCCGGTTTAAAGGAAAATCCGCAGTTCGGACAAAATTCCGCACTTTCACTGATTTTCTTACGGCATTCGGGGCAGCGATGTAACATGATTTCTCCGATGGAATCAATTTTAACAAAAAGCACAATGTAGCGATTTTTGTTCAAAACACAAGAAATTTATACCGCACTTTCGGTTTCGGATGAAAATGTGATTCATATCACATTTTATGAAGATATTTTGAACCGATGGATCATAGTTTATTTACTTAATTGTAACAGCGCCCTAAAATAGCGCCGCTTTACTCGGTTTCGAGTAAATTACTTTAAATTAACCCGAACACGGTTATTTTTCTGACTCATTAAACTCACTGTTCTCTTTGTAGGATTTTTATATGTTGTGGTTTTTCTTCTGTGTTTTGGTGTTGATTTTAGGGTATTTTATTTACGGCAAAATCATCGAAAAGATTTTCGTCATTAACCCTAAGCGTCAAACACCTGCGTATGAACTCACTGATGGCGTGGATTACATGCCAATGTCCAAAACCAAAATTTGGTTAATTCAGTTATTAAACATTGCCGGCACCGGTCCGATTTTCGGTCCGATTTTGGGGGCGCTATACGGACCTGTGGCAATGTTGTGGATCGTGATCGGCTGTATTTTTGCCGGTGCGGTGCATGACTATTTCTGCGGCATGTTAAGTATCCGTCACGGCGGTGCAACCATGCCTTATTTGGCAGGTAAATTCTTAGGTCGCCCGGTCAAAGTCTTCATTAATGTTTTGGCGCTTGTTCTTCTGTTATTGGTCGGTGTGGTCTTCGTGGCAAGCCCGGCACAATTAATGGGGACCATTACCATGGATGTACTAGGCGCTTCTCAAGGTGCGTTACAACTTGGTGATGCGGAAGCGGTACATCAGGCGGTTGAAGCCGGCGGTGTCACAGTATGGGGAATGGATAAAGCGACCGTGGTTGCCGTTTGGACAGTCATTATCTTCGCTTACTACATTCTTGCTACCTTATTGCCAATCGATAAAATTATCGGTCGAATCTATCCGCTCTTTGGTGCTTTATTGCTCTTCATGTCCGTGGGTATGGTGTACGGTTTGGTGTCTGCGCACTTCAGTGCCGTGGATCCGATTGAATTCTTCCGTACGATTGATGCTGACGGTCAAGGTTTGACTTGGGATAAATTCACACAAAACTTCCAAGTGAAGGGTGATGTGCCGATTTGGCCTCTCTTGTTCTTAACCATTTCCTGTGGTGCGTTATCCGGCTTCCATGCGACGCAAACCCCATTAATGGCGCGTTGTGCAGAAAATGAAAAAGAAGGTCGTTTCATTTTTTATGGCGCGATGATTACAGAAGGTATCATTGCGTTAATCTGGTGTATGGTCGGTCTGGCGTTCTATGAAAATCCGCAAGCATTACAAGATGCCATTACTGCAGGTTCTCCGTCCAAAGTAGTGTATGACAGCTCATTACATTTCTTAGGTTTCGTTGGTGGGATCTTTGCCGTGTTAGGTGTGGTGGTATTGCCAATCACTTCCGGCGACACCGCCTTCCGTGCCGCACGTTTGCAATTAGCGGAAATCTTCCATGTTGATCAACGTTCACTTTCCAAACGTTTAGTGATTGCGGTTCCGTTGTTCGTGTTAGGTTATTTCGTTTCTACCATTAACTTCACCATATTATGGCGCTATTTCACTTGGGCAAACCAAATGACTGCGATGGTGATGTTATGGACAGCGGCAGCTTATTTGTATCGCTACCATAAATTCCACTGGGTGGCTTCAATCCCGGCATGGTTTATCACCACCGTTTGCGCAACCTACTTATACTACAACAAAATCGGCTTTAACTTAGATTATCAGTTGTCCGTTTATTTAGGTTTCGCCACAACCATCGTATGCGTCGTGTTGTTCTTCGCATTGGTTAAACGTTCCGGCGAACCGGATCCTGATGCATTAGTGGATAACCTCGCAAAACAATAAAAATTTCTACCGCACTTTTGGCGGTAAACAGAAAAGCAACACCCTGCTAATGAAAATTGGCAGGGTGTTTTTTTATGCCCGCGATTTCATCTCAAAAAAGATCATAATTTTAAAGAACATACAAAAACTTTACACAGAGGATCCTGAAACAGCTTGCAACTTGACCAAACAAATAATAAACTTAGCGAAAAGTGGTAGAAAGTGGTTTTTTGTGGAGAATTTTGGAAGAAAATCCCAAATTCTGACCATCCAAACGGAAAAAAGGAATAAATTCATGTTTCGTGGAGCTTCGGCGGTTAATTTAGATGTGAAGGGTAGAATTTCTATCCCGACCCGCTATCGCGCCGAACTTTTGGAACAAAATCAAGGACAAATGGTGTGCACCGTAGATATTCGTCAACCTTGTTTATTGCTTTATCCGTTGCAGGAATGGGAAATTATTGAACAAAAACTCCTCGAGCTTTCCAACTTTGATCCTGTACAACGCAGTTTGCAACGGGTGATGTTGGGCTATGCCACCGAATGTGAATTGGATAGTGCAGGGCGAATTTTAATTAGCGGTCCATTGCGCCAACATGCCAAATTAGAAAAATCCATTATGCTGGTCGGACAATTGAATAAATTTGAAATCTGGAGTGATGCGGAATGGCAAGCCCAGGTGGAACAAGACATGGCATTAGGTGCAACGGATACCTTTGCATTATCGGAAAAATTAAAAACGCTGTCATTATAAGAGGCAAACTCACAGAACAGCGGCACTAGCAAAAGATAAGCGGCGGTTACGCCGCTCTATCTTCTCTTTATTTTACATTGTAATTTTTATGTACCATTGGTAATGGATTATGACGCATTTAAATACCTTTTCTTCAACTGAGCATTTGACGGTTTTATTACATGAAACCGTGGACGGCTTGGCGTTGAAAGAAAACGGCATTTATATTGATGGTACGTTTGGACGTGGTGGACACTCCCGTTTAATCCTTTCCCAATTATCGGCTAACGGTAAGTTGATTGCTATCGATCGCGATCCGCAGGCGGTAGCTGAAGCACAAAAAATTCAAGATCCGCGTTTTCATATTGAACACAATACTTTCTCGGAAATCCTGCCGATTTGTGAAAAACTCGGTTTAGTCGGTAAGGTTGATGGCATTTTGCTTGATCTTGGCGTGTCTTCACCGCAATTGGACGATGCAGAGCGCGGTTTCAGTTTTATGAAAGACGGTCCGTTAGATATGCGTATGGACAGTTCAAAAGGCATATCTGCCGCCGAATGGCTTGCACAGGTTTCCGAGCAGGATTTGGCATGGGTGTTAAAAACCTTCGGTGAAGAGCGTTTTGCCAAGCGTATCGCCAAAGCCATCGTCGATTACAACAAAAGTGCGGTGCAAAATGGCGGTGAATTTTTAGCGCGCACCTTGCAACTTGCCGAACTCATTGCACAGGCAGTGCCATTTAAAGATAAACATAAACATCCGGCGACCCGCAGCTTTCAGGCAATTCGGATTTACATTAATGCCGAGTTGGATGAACTGGAAAATGTATTGCAGTCCGCATTAAGCGTGTTAGCCCCTAAAGGGCGTTTATCCGTGATCAGTTTCCATTCGCTGGAAGATCGTATGGTGAAGCAATTTATGCGCAAACAAAGCCAAGGCGAAGCAATTCCGAAAGGGCTTCCGTTACGCGAAGATCAAATTCAGCGTAATCAGACGTTAAAAGTGATCGGCAAGGCGATTATGCCGAGTGAAGCTGAAATTGCACAAAACCCAAGAGCCAGAAGTGCCGTATTACGTGTTGCGGAGAGAATTAACTGATGTTGGAAAATAACGATAGATACCCGCTACAAGACATTATTATGGAAGACTTATTCACGTCGAATAAGTTTGTCCTTATCCTGTTATTTTTGATTGTCATTACGGCGCTCGGCACAGTGTGGATTACCCATCAAACCCGGAGTCTGGTGGCGGAAAAAGGCGATTTGGTTCTTCAGCACCAAGCATTAGAAAACGAATTTTTAAATCTAAAATTAGAAGAGGCGACACAAAGCGATAACACTCGAATTGAAGCGATTGCCAAACAATTAGGCATGCAGCGTGCAACACCCGAACAAGAAGTTGTTATTCTTGAGTAAAGCTGAAGGTGATGAAAATGGTGAAATTTAATAAATCGGTAAAACCTTTAAAACCAAAGAAAACGACAAAAACTTCCTCTAAAAGCGGTTCTGCGGTAAAACCGAACAAACCGAAACAAGTCTATGAAAGAAGTTTCCTGAAAGGTCGTTATTTCTCCGCACTAAGTTTAATTGTGGCGGGCTTGACCGCGCTTATTGCTCAAGCGGCTTATGTTCAAATCGTGAATGCCGATTCGTTAATTGATGAGGCGGATAAACGCTCCTTACGCAAACAGGAAGTGCAGTTCGTGCGCGGTTCGATTTTAGATCGTAACGGTCAGCTGCTTTCCGTTAGCGTACCGATGTATTCCGTGGTTGCCGATCCGAAATTCATTTTTGATGAAAATTCCCTGAAGGATAAAGAACGCTGGCAAAAACTGGCGGAAGCCTTGGGTATTTCATACAGCAATTTACTTAAACGGGTGGAAAAAGATCCGAAATCCCGCTTCGTGTATTTATCCCGTCAGATTTCACCGACACTGGCAAGCTATGTTAAAGATTTAAAAATTACCGGCATCGTGTTGAAAGCCGAACCGCGTCGTTTCTATCCTCGCGTGGAGGAAACCGCGCATTTAATCGGTTATACCAACATTGACGGCGCAGGTATTGAAGGTATCGAGAAAAGTTTTGATTCCATGTTGATCGGGAAATCCGGTTTGCGCACTTACCGTAAAGATAAATTCGGTAACATCGTGGAAAATATCGCCGATGTGAAGAAATATGACGCGCAAGACGTGACCTTAAGTATCGACGAAAAATTACAATCCATGGTGTACCGTGAAATTAAGAAAGCGGTGGCGGAAAATAAAGCGGAATCAGGTACCGCCGTGTTGGTGGATGTGCGTACCGGCGAAGTCTTGGCGATGGTGAACGCGCCGTCTTATAACCCGAATAACCGTACCGGCGTGAAATCCGAATTAATGCGTAACCGTGCGATTACCGATACGTTCGAGCCGGGTTCCACCGTAAAACCGTTCGTCGTTTTGACCGCACTTCAACGCGGCGCGGTACGTCGTGACGAAGTGATTAACACCGGTCCATTAGTTTTAAACGGTCACGAAGTTAAAGACGTGGCACCTCGCGATAAATTAACCTTAGACGGTATTTTGGAAAATTCCAGTAACCGTGGGGTGAGCCGTTTGGCGTTGCGTATGCCGCCGAATGCGTTGATGGAAACTTATCAAAATGCGGGCTTAGGCAAAGCAACGGATTTAGGTTTAATCGGTGAGCAATCCGGTTTGTTAAATGCCCATCGTGCCCGTTGGTCCGATATTGAACGCGCTAACGTGGCTTATGGTTACGGTATTAACGCCACACCGTTGCAAATTGCACGTGCTTATGTGACGTTAGGCAGTTTCGGGATTTATCGTCCGTTATCCATTACCAAAGTGGATCCGCCGGTGGTGGGTAATCGTGTGTTCTCCGAAAAAATCACCCGTGAAGTGGTGAATATGATGGAAAAAGTGGCGATTAAAAACGGTCGTGCCATGGTGGACGGTTATCGTGTCGGTGTGAAAACCGGTACGGCGAAAAAATTGGAAAACGGTCGTTATGTGGATAAATATGTGGCATACACCGCAGGTATCGCACCGATTTCCGACCCGCGTTATGCCCTGGTGGTTCTGATTAACGATCCGAAAGCGGGTCAATACTATGGTGGTGCGGTGTCTGCACCGTTGTTCTCCAATATTATGAGTTACGCATTACGCACCAATAACGTTGCGCCGGATGGTTTGGATCAGGAAAAAACGGCGAAACGCACCGTGCGTTTGAGCGATAAAAAGGCGAATGGCGTAAACTAAATTGATGAGAAAAAACAATGCACCGATTAACCGCACTTTTAGGGATTGATATTGCCGGAGACATCAACCTTACCGAAATGACATTAGACAGCCGTACTGCAAAGGCCGGCTGTCTTTTTATTGCCGTTAAAGGGCACCAAACCGACGGTCGCCAATACATTCCGCAAGCCATACAGAACGGCGCAAGTGCGGTCATTTTTGAAGCCGATTCTGCGCCGCAACATCTTCAGGTGCATTACGAACAAGGGATTCCTCTCATTGCCTTTTATCGGCTAAGCGAAAATTTATCCCGTCTTGCCGATGTGTTCTATCAATATCCTTCCAAACATTTGACTTTAGTGGGCGTGACAGGCACCAACGGCAAGACCACTACCGCGCAATTACTGGCGCAATGGACGCAACTGTTAGGTCACACCAGCGCCGTGATGGGTACCATCGGTAACGGTTTATTCGGTCAGGTGAAAGAAGCCGCGAATACCACCGGCTCCGCCGTCGAGATTCAAGCCTCGCTGGCGGATTTCGTCGCACAAGGAGCGGACTTTGCGGCGATTGAAGTGTCTTCCCATGGGTTGGTGCAGCATCGCATAGAATCCGTGCATTTCAGCGCGGCGGTGTTTACCAATTTAAGCCGCGATCATTTGGATTACCATCACACCATGGAAAATTACGCGGCGGCAAAAAAACGCCTGTTTACCGAGCTGGATAGTCGTTATCAGATTATTGACGCGGATGATCCCGTCGGTGTGGCGTGGTTGGCGGAAATGCCTCATGCCGTGGCGGTCAGCGCCAAGGCGGATTTTCTCCCGCAACAAGCCAACTGGCTGAAAGCCGTTGATGTGCGCTTTAATCATAAAGGCGCAACAATTCAATTTGAATCCTCCTGGGGCAACGGCGAATTACAAAGCTCGCTTATCGGCGCTTTTAATGTCAGCAATTTATTATTGGTGACTGCAACCTTGCTAACGCTCGGTTATCCCTTATCTGATCTCATTAACAGCGTACATAAATTAACCGGCGTATGCGGTCGTATGGAAATGCTGCATGAACCGCAAAAACCGACGGTGATTGTGGATTATGCGCATACGCCCGACGCATTGGAAAAGGCCTTACAGGCGGCGCGACTACATTGCCATGGACAACTTTGGTGCATTTTCGGTTGTGGTGGCGATCGTGACAGCGGTAAACGTCCGCTGATGGCGAAAATTGCCGAACAGTTGGCGGATCATGTTATTGCCACCGATGACAATCCTCGCACGGAAGCGCCGACGAAAATCATGGCGGATATTTTAACCGGTTTTGTCCATCCGCAACGCGTACAAGTCATTCATCAGCGTGAACAAGCCATTGCTACCGCGATTAAAAGTGCGGTGGAAAATGACGTTATTTTAATTGCCGGTAAAGGTCATGAAGACTATCAAATCATTGGCAAAACCAAACATCATTTTTCCGATCAGGAAGTGGCGAAAAAATATTTGTTAATGAAGTAAAGCAAGGGGAGTCGAATGAACGCACAGGACATTTTGTCATTTTGGTTTGAAGAATGCGAACCGGCGCAATGGTTCGGCAAAAGCGACGAGTTTGATGCCATGCTGCGTGAACGTTTTGGCAATGTTGCCGAAGCGGCTGCCTTAGGTGAGTTGGCGCATTGGCGTAACAGCATTGACGGACGTTTGGCGGAAATTATCGTGCTTGATCAATTCTCCCGTAATTTATGGCGCAATACACCACGTGCTTTTGCACAGGACCCGATGGCGCTCGCCCTGGCACAGGAAGCGGTGAAGTTACCGGAATATCAAAACTTACCGCAAGTGTGGCGTAAATTTATGATCATGCCTTATATGCACTCCGAATCCCCATTGATTCATGCGCAGGCACTGCCTTTATTTGCCGCTTTAAATGACGCTTATACCTTTGATTACGAATTGCGCCACAAGGATATTGTCGATCGTTTCGGACGCTATCCGCACCGAAATCAGATTTTAGATCGGGTTTCTACGCCGGAAGAGCGGGAATTTCTGACGCAGGAAGGCTCTTCTTTCTAACTTTTTCATTCATATTAATAAAAACAACATGATTACATTATCTCTTTCACAAATTGCCTCCATTTTAGGGGCGGAGCTCATGGGTGACGGTACGGTTACCGTTGAAAGCGTGAGTACGGACAGCCGTCAGACAGTGAGCAACGGGTTGTTTTTTGCGCTTAAAGGCGAAAATTTCGATGCGCACCATTATGTTGCCAAAGCCGCCGAACAGGGTTGTGTGGCGGCGGTGGTTGAACATCCGACGGAAGGCAATATCGCCCAACTTATCGTTAAAGACAGCCGTCTTGCCTTAGGGCAACTTGCCAAATGGCTACGTGAAAAAATCAATCCGAAAGTGGTGGCGATGACGGGATCTTCCGGTAAAACCACGGTGAAAGAGATGGTTGCCTCCATTTTGCAACAAAGTGCGGTGGATTTTGACGACGTTTTATTTACTCAGGGCAATTTTAACAACGACATCGGCGTGCCACTCACTTTATTACGTTTAACGGAACGGCATAAGTTCGCGGTGATCGAACTTGGTGCCAATCATATTGGTGAAATCGCCTACACTACCGCCCTGGCGAAACCCGATGTGGCTCTGGTCAATAATGTCATGGCGGCGCATTTGGAAGGCTTCGGTTCCCTTGACGGCGTGGCGACGGCAAAAGGCGAAATTTTTCGAGGCTTGACGGAACAGGGCGTCGCTATTATTAATCTGACACATAATTATCAGCAAAAATGGCAGGCGGATATTGGTCGGCACGCCGTGCAATATTTTGCTTATGATAACCCGCAGGCGGATTTTTACGCCGAACAGATTCATTTCTCCGAACAAGGCGCGTCTTTCTTACTCCACACGCCACAAGGCAGCGTGCAAATCAATTCACCGTATTTGGGCGAGCATAATGTCTCCAATGCGTTGGCGGCGACCGCCTTGGCAATGAACGTGGGCGCCACCACGGCGCAGGTGAAAAAAGGATTGGAAACGCCGTCTTTGGTGAAAGGGCGTTTGTTCCCGATTCAACCTTGCGAAAATCTCTTATTGCTGGACGACACATACAACGCCAATGTGGGTTCCATGAAGTCGGCAATTTCCGTGCTAGAAAAATATCCTGCTTTTCGCGTCTTTGTTGTTGGTGATATGGGCGAATTAGGCGATAATACGCAACTTTGTCATCAAGAGGTGGGCGAGTTTGCGCATACCGCCAAGTTAGACTTGGTGCTTTCTTTCGGGCGTTCCAGCGCCGCTATAAGTGCGGTCAATTCCGGACGCCATTTTACCGATAAAACGGAACTTGTAACTTATTTAACACCGATTATTCAACAACAATTAGCACAACAAAAAGTCGTTGTTTTGGTGAAAGGATCACGCAGCATGAAAATGGAAGAGGTGATCGATTTATTAAAAGGTAATTTTTTATGTTAGTTTGGATTGCTGAGTTTTTAACCAAATATTATTCGAGTTTCCACGTTATTTCCTATATTACCGTGCGTGCCATTTTAGCCTTATTGACCGCACTTTTAGTGTCTTTATGGATCGGTCCGAAAGTCATTCGTCGCTTACAGATGTTAAAATTCGGTCAGGTCGTGCGTAACGACGGGCCGGAAAGTCATTTTGCCAAAAAAGGTACACCGACTATGGGCGGTGTGATGATTTTATTCGCCATCGGCGTGAGTACCTTACTTTGGGCGGATTTGCGTAATCCGTACATTTGGTTCAGTTTATTCGTGTTATTCGGTTATGGCGCGGTTGGTTTTGTGGACGATTACCGCAAAATTACCCGCAAAAGCACCGACGGATTAATTGCCCGCTGGAAATATTTTTGGCTTTCCGTGGTCGCTTTAGTGGCGATTTTCGGGATGTACGCCATGGGCAAGGATACCGATGCCACCCGTTTGGTGGTGCCGTTTTTTAAAGAATTTATGCCGCAACTCGGTGTCTTTTATATCGTGCTGTCTTATTTCGTTATCGTTGGATCCAGCAACGCGGTGAACTTCACCGACGGCTTGGACGGCTTGGCAATTATGCCGACGGTGCTGGTGGCAGGCGCATTTGCTTTAGTCGCGTGGGCGACGGGGAACATCAATTTCGCCGAATATTTACACATTCCGTACATTAAATTCAGCGCGGAATTAGTGGTGTTCTGTACCGCTATCGTCGGTGCGGGTTTAGGTTTCTTGTGGTTCAATACCTATCCTGCACAGGTGTTTATGGGCGATGTGGGCTCATTGGCATTAGGTGGCGCGCTGGGCGTGATTGCCGTGTTAGTGCGTCAGGAATTTTTATTATTAATTATGGGCGGCGTGTTCGTGATGGAAACCCTGTCCGTCATTTTACAAGTGGGCTCCTACAAACTGCGGAATAAACAACGTATTTTCCTGATGGCGCCGATTCATCACCACTTCGAGAAAAAGGGCTGGCCGGAGCCGCGCGTGATTGTACGTTTCTGGATCATTTCCCTGATGCTCGTGTTAATCGGTTTGGTGACGTTAAAACTGCGTTAAACGGTCATTTTTGAGAGAGAATTTCAATGCAATATCAAGATAAAAAAGTCACGGTGATTGGGTTAGGCAAAACCGGCTTATCCTGTGTGGATTTTCTGCGCGGCAAACAGGCGGATGTGCGTGTGATTGATACGCGTCAACATCCTGCGGGCGCCGAGTTGCTTGATAAAGCGGTTCCTTTGCATACGGGCGGTTTAAATCAACAATGGTTGTTGGAAAGCGATCTGATTGTTATCAGCCCGGGGCTGGCAGTAAAAACACCTGAAATTCAGACCGCACTTCAAGCGGGCGTCGAGGTGGTGGGCGACATCGAATTATTCTGTCGCGAGGCGGATAAACCGATTGTGGCAATTACCGGTTCCAACGGTAAAAGCACCGTTACCACATTAGTGGCGGAAATGGCGAAAGCTGCTGGTTTAAGCGCGGGCATGGGCGGCAATATCGGCATTCCCGCGCTTTCTTTGTTAAACCAACAACATGATTTGTATGTGCTGGAACTGTCCAGCTTCCAATTGGAAACCACCTATTCCCTTAAAGCTGTGGCGGCGACGGTGTTAAACGTCACTGAAGATCACATGAACCGCTATGTGGATTTGCAGGATTATCGTCAGGCGAAATTAAACATTTACGACAACTGCCAAACAGCGGTGATTAATGCGGAAGACTCTTTGACTTTACCAACCTCTCAACAACCGCAAAAGCAGGTTTCTTTTGGTGAAAGCAATGCGGATTATCGATTAAAAACCGAAAATAACAAAACCTACTTAATGGCGCACGATGAAACAGTTTTAGCCTGCGATGAAATGAAATTAAGCGGTCGTCATAATTACATGAACGCGTTGGCAGCTATTGCGTTGGCGCAGGCGGCAGGCGTAAATTTAACCGGAATTCAGACCGCACTTCGTGAGTTCGGCGGTTTGGATCATCGCTTTCAAGTGGCGCACATCGCCGACGGCGTGCGCTGGATTAACGATTCCAAAGCCACTAATGTGGGCAGCACCGTTGCCGCGTTAACCGGTTTGCAGGTAGCGGGCAAGTTGCATTTATTGCTCGGCGGCGACGGCAAAGGCGCCGATTTCTCCGAATTAGCCCGCTTAATTAATCAACCGCATATTTATTGTTATTGTTTTGGTCGCGACGGCGAACAATTAGCCGCGCTTTCTTCCCAGAGCCAATTATTTGACACCATGGAACACGCCATTGCGGCGATTCGTCCGCAGTTACAGATAGGCGACATGGTGCTGTTATCACCGGCTTGCGCCAGTTTGGATCAATTCAGTTGTTTTGAAGCGCGCGGCGACGAATTTACGCGCCTGGCACGCTTAAGTTAAAGACGGGTTGAAACATGGGATTTTGGGATAAGTTCAAAGAAAGCAGTCAAAACGCTACCACGGTGGCGCCGACCAATTTGTTATACGACCGCGCGTTGTTTTGGTTGTATTTGGTGTTGTTGCTCATCGGTTTATTAGCGGTGTCCTCCGCTTCTATTCCGGTGGGGACCCGCTTATATAATGACGCTTTTTATTTTGCCAAACGCGATATTATTTACATCATTTTGTCCTGTTTCACCTGTTACATCACCTTACAAATTTCCATGGAAAAATGGCAAAAATGGCATGCCAGATTATTTTGGGTTGCGATTATTTTGCTTGTTCTTGTGATGATTCCGGGTATCGGGCGCGAAGTTAACGGTGCGCGCCGTTGGATTCCTATGGGGTTATTTAATTTCCAGCCGGCGGAATTCGCCAAATTGGCATTGACCTGCTTCCTCGCCAGTTATTTCACCCGCCGTTATGATGAAGTGCGCAGTCGTAAACTAAGCGCGTTTAAACCCTTTGTGGTGATGGGCATCATGGGTTGTTTTCTGATTGTACAACCTGACTTGGGCAGTACCGTCGTCTTATTTATCATTACTTTCGGCTTATTGTTTATCGTCGGTGCCAACTTCTGGCAGTTCATCGGCTTAATCGGCGTGGGCGTGTTCATGTTCGTGTGGTTGGTGCTTTCTTCCGCTTACCGGCTGAAACGTATCACAGGTTTTATGGATCCCTTCAAAGACCCTTACGGCACCGGTTTCCAATTGTCCAACTCCTTAATGGCATTCGGACGCGGCGGCTTTTTCGGTGAGGGATTAGGCAATTCCGTCTTAAAACTGGAATATTTACCCGAAGCGCATACGGACTTCGTCATGGCGATTGTGGGCGAGGAATTCGGCTTCTTCGGTATTTTCGTGATTATTATTTTGCTTGGGTTGTTGGTTTTTCGTGCCATGAAAATCGGGCGCGAATCCTTGATGTTAGAACAACGCTTTAAAGGTTTCTTAGCGTTTGGTATCAGTTTCTGGATTTTCTTCCAGGGCTTCGTCAACCTTGGCATGGCGCTCGGCATGTTGCCGACCAAAGGGTTAACATTTCCGCTCATCAGTTATGGCGGTTCCAGTATCATCATCATGTCCGTCACCATCGGTATGTTATTGCGTATCGACCACGAAAATCGCCTCATGCGGGGTGGTCAGGCGCGATTACGGGATGACTAAAGTGCGGTCGTTTTTTTCAGTGTTTTTTTAGAGAAGAGATATGGGTAAAAAATTATTAGTGATGGCAGGCGGAACGGGCGGACATGTTTTTCCTGCCATTGCCGTTGCACAAGAATTACAACAGCAAGGCTGGGAAATCCGCTGGCTGGGCACCAAAGACCGAATGGAAGCCCAATTGGTTCCGAAACACGGCATTCCCATCGAATTTATCCAAATTTCAGGTTTACGCGGCAAAGGCATCAAGAGTTTATTATTGGCGCCTTTTGCCATTTTGCGCGCGGTATGTCAGGCGCGTAACATCATCAAACAATATCAGCCTAACGCGGTGCTGGGGATGGGCGGTTATGTGTCCGGTCCGGGCGGTCTTGCAGCGAAACTTTGCGGCGTGCCGGTAGTATTACATGAACAAAATGCCATTGCCGGGTTGACCAACAGTTGGTTGTCAAAAATTGCCACCCGCGTGTTGCAAGCGTTCCCGAATGCGTTCCCTCATGCGGAAGTGGTGGGCAATCCCGTACGTCGCGATTTGTTCCAAACGGAAGCGCCGGAATCGCGTTTTGCCGCGCGTGATAAAACATTGCGTATTTTAGTGGTCGGCGGTAGTCAAGGGGCGCGCGTATTGAACCAAACCGTACCACAGGTCGCGGCGAAACTTACCGCGCAGGGATTGGATATTCATGTACGCCATCAAGTCGGCAAAGGCAATTTGGCGGGGATTGAAGCGGTTTATCAGGCAAATCACAACGGCGTTGCCACCGAATTTATTGACGACATGGCGGAAGCCTACGCGTGGGCGGATATTGTCATTTGCCGTTCAGGGGCATTAACCGTATGCGAACTGGCGGCGGTCGGCACACCGGCAATTTTCGTGCCGTTTCAACATAAAGATCGTCAGCAATTTCTGAATGCGACATATTTAGCGGACGCAGGCGCGGCGCTCATTATTGAACAGCCCGAATTTACCGAAGAACGCTTATTGCGCGAATTAACCCCGTTATTGGCGGATCGTGAAAAATTATTAGCTATGGCGTTAAAGGCAAAAAAAATGGCGACACCGAAAGCGGCGAAACGGGTTGCCGAGGTGATTGAAGACGTCGCGAATTAAGCGAAAAGTGCGGTCGTTTTTCGCGGTGTTTTTACCTCCGACGATTCGCACGGGAGAAAAGGAAATAATCATGGACAATTATCATCAACAGATTAGAAACATCATTCCGGAAATGCGCCGAGTAAAACAAATCCATTTTATCGGTATCGGCGGTGCGGGGATGTGCGGTATCGCGGAAATTTTACTGAACGAAGGCTATCCGATTTCCGGTTCGGACATTGCCGAAAGTGCGGTCACTCAGCGTTTAATCAAAGCCGGAGCGAAAGTATTTATCGGACATCAAGCGGAGAATATTGCCGGCGCCAGCGTGGTGGTGATTTCCTCCGCCATTCACGGCGACAATCCGGAAGTGATGGCGGCAAAAGAAGCCCGTATTCCGGTGATTCAACGTGCGCAAATGTTAGCGGAGCTAATGCGTTTCCGCCACGGGATTGCCGTTGCCGGTACGCACGGTAAAACCACCACGACCGCGATGGTTTCCATGATTTATGCCGAAGCAGGATTGGATCCGACGTTCGTCAACGGCGGTTTGGTGAAATCCGCAGGCACCAATGCGCATTTAGGTTGTAGCCGTTATTTGATCGCCGAAGCGGACGAAAGCGACGCGTCTTTCCTGCATTTGCAACCGATGATTTCCATCGTGACGAATATTGAACCCGACCACATGGATACCTATCACGGCGATTTTGATGAAATGAAACAAACCTATGTGAATTTCCTGCATAATCTGCCGTTTTATGGCTTGGCGGTGTTATGTGCCGATGATGAGGTGCTGATGGACTTGGTGTCGCAGGTCGGGCGTCAGGTGATCACTTACGGTTTTAGTGAAAACGCCGATTATCGCATTGAAGATTATCAACAAACCGGCTTTCAGGGACATTACACGGTAATTTGCCCGAACGGCGAACGTATTGATGTATTGCTGAACGTGCCGGGACGTCATAACGCATTGAACGCCACTGCCGCCCTGGTGGTTGCGAAAGAAGAAGGTATTAAAAACGAAGCCATTTTAGCCGCGCTGGCAGATTTCCAAGGGGCGGGACGTCGTTTCGATCAGTTGGGGCAATTTATCCGTCCGAACGGCAAAGTGATGTTGGTGGACGATTACGGTCATCACCCGACGGAAGTGGGCGTTACCATTCAAGCGGCGCGTCAAGGCTGGGAAAATAAACGCATTGTGATGATCTTCCAACCGCACCGTTATTCCCGCACTCGCGATTTATTCGATGATTTCGTGCAGGTGTTATCTCAAGTGGATGCGTTGATTATGTTGGATGTGTATCCCGCAGGCGAAGCGCCGATTGTAGGCGCGGACAGCAAAGCATTGTGTCGTTCTATTCGTAATCTGGGAAAAGTGGATCCGATTTTGGTTTCCGATACGACGCAATTAGGTGACGTGCTCGATCAGATTATTCAGGATGGAGATTTAATTTTGGCGCAAGGCGCCGGTAGCGTGAGTAAACTTTCACGTCAGTTGGTGGAATGTTGGACGAAAGAATAAGTGGATAGGAAGATGAGTAAAACATTAAAACAGGAAAAAATCGCCGTGTTATTAGGCGGCACCTCTGCCGAGCGCGAGGTGTCTTTAAATTCGGGCGAAGCGGTATTAAACGCGTTGCGCAAACAAGGGTATGACGCCCATCCAATTGATCCGAAAACCTTTCCGGTGGCGACCTTAAAATCGCAGGGGTTTGATCGCGTGTTTAATATTTTGCACGGTCGCGGCGGAGAAGACGGCACGATGCAGGGCTTATTGGAGCAAATCGGCATTCCTTACACCGGCTGTGGCGTGATGACGTCCGCCTTAACCATGGACAAAATGCGTACCAAAATGTTGTGGAAGGCGTTTGGTCTACCGGTTGCCGAGATGGAAATCGTGACGACGGAAAATAGAGTAAACTTAAACCCGGAGTCTGTGGTCAAAAAGCTAGGATTGCCGTTGATGGTTAAGCCGTCCTTGGAAGGCTCCAGTGTGGGATTGACCAAAGTCAAATCTGTGGGTGAGCTGGAAAGTGCGGTGGATTTTGCGCTTAAATTTGATAACACGGTGCTAATTGAAGAATGGCTTGCCGGCGATGAATTTACCGTGCCGGTGCTGGATAATGAAGTTTTGCCTTCCATTAAAATTGTGCCGGAAGGTGAGTTTTATGATTACGATGCGAAATATATTTCTGACAATACGCAATATTTTTGCCCGGCGGGATTAACCGAAGAGCGTGAGCAGGAGCTCCGCCGTTTGGTAAAACAGGCTTATGATGTGGTGGGCTGCCGTGGTTGGAGCCGTATTGATGTGATGGCGGACGCGGAAGGGAAGTTCCGTTTGGTGGAAGTCAATACCAATCCGGGCATGACCAGCCACAGTTTATTCCCGAAATCGGCGGCAACGGTGGGCTATTCTTTTGAGCAGTTGGTTGAGAAAATTTTAGAGTTGAGCGCGGAATGAATTTATTAAAACGCAAAACCCCACAAAATATAAGATATGGTGAGCCGAAATCAAAAGTTTTTGTGCAAATTAAATTATTACTTGTGCTATTATGCGTTGGCATTTTGTTCTATTCTTATTCAAATTGGCAAAATTTTTTAGAAAAATTAGATAGTAAGCCAATCAGTGCATTTGCTTTGGTCGGCACGCCGAATTTTACTGATGATACGGACGTACGCGAAGCATTATTAAAAATGGGCGAGCTAAAGGGATTTTTCGGTCAGGATGCCGATTTAATTCGTGAACAAATCGAGACAATGCCTTGGGTTAAAGGCGCGGTTGTCCGTAAAATGTGGCCGAATAGGTTAAGCATTTGGGTTACGGAATATCAACCGGTCGCCATTTGGAACGAAACCGAATTCCTCTCGAAAGACGGCGTGGTTTTTCAGTTGCCGATGAATAAACTGAAAGAGCAGCATTTGCCCCGTTTGTCCGGACCCGATTTCCAAAGTGAAAAAGTATTGGATGCCTGGAATAGAATTTATGCCGATTTAAAACAAAAAGGGTTAACCCTTAAAGCGGTTGCTATTGACGCACGCGGCGCTTGGCAGGTGGTATTGGATAATGATGTGGTGCTGAAACTTGGGCGTGGTGAGTGGAAAACAAAATTGGATCGTTTTGTGACCATTTATCCGCAAATTGAAGTGCCTGAAAATAAAAAACTTTCCTATGTGGATTTGCGTTACGCTTCCGGTGCTTCGGTGGGTATGGTTGATTTAAATTAATGATTAACAGTGTGAAGTTAAAAAATGTCTAAAATTGTGGAATCAAAGACGATTGTTGGTTTGGAAGTGGGTACTTCTAAAGTCGTTGCCGTAGTCGGTGAAGTTTTACCGGACGGTGTCGTAAATGTGCTTGGCGTGGGCAGTTGTCCGTCTAAGGGGATCGATAAAGGAAGTATTACCGACCTCAATGCGGTGGTGACTTCTATTCAACGGGCTATTGAAGCGGCGGAATCCGTTGCCGATTGCCGTATTATGAGCGTGACCTTGGCGATTACCGGTGAGCATATTCAAAGCCTGAATGAGAATGGCTTTGTGCCTATTGCCGAAGGCGAAGTGACCCAAGATGAAATTGATTCCGCCATTCACACGGCAAGCTCGGTTAAAATGCCGGAAGGATTATCTTTACTTCACATTATCCCGCAAGAATTTGCTGTTGATAAGCAAATGAACATTAAAAATCCGTTGGGTTTACAAGGTGTTCGTTTAAAAGCGCAGGCTCACTTAATCGCTTGTCATCAGGACTGGTTAAATAACCTGAAGAAGGCGGTGGAGCGTTGTAAATTAAAAGTCGATAAAATTGTGTTTTCAGGTTTGGCTTCCAGTTATTCCGTTTTAACCGAAGATGAAAAAGATTTAGGGGTTTGTTTAATTGATTTCGGTGCCGGCACCATGGACATTATGGTGTATATCAACGGAGCATTGCGTTTCAGTAAAGTGATTCCTTATGCCGGTAATCGTGTCACCGATGACATTGCGTATGCTTGCGCCACTTCCCGAATGGAGGCGGAAAGCATCAAAGTGAATCATGGTAGTGCATTAACGCCGCCGAAATATCATGCCGACAAGAAAATTGAAGTTTCCAGTATCGGCGGGCGAGGTCCTCGCACATTAACAAAAGAACAGCTTTCCTTAGTAACGTCTGCCCGTTATAAAGAACTGTTGGGTTTGGTGAAAAATGAATTGCTTTATTTGAAAACGGATTTGGAAGCCAAACATATTAAGTTCGATCTCATTGCCGGCGTCGTCATTACCGGTGGCGGTGCACAAATTGAAGATTTGAAAGACAGTGCGGCGGAAGTGTTTGGGCAAAATGCACAAGTGAGAATAGGCAGTCCGCTAAATATTACCGGTTTGACCGATTATGTGAACAAACCGCAATATGCGACTGTCATTGGTTTATTGCAATATGAACATAGCAATGAGGATGAAGGACCGCTTAATGATGAGCATTCCGACAGCGGATTTTTTAGCGCATGCGGTAATGTAATGAAAAAAATTTTTAATAAAGTGCGGTCGGAATTTTGAGAATTTTGATTTTTCATCTACAATATGAACAATTTGGGTTTTAATATATGCTGATAATGTGTCGGCATTGACGGAGAATAAGTATGTTTGAACCAGTAGATTATGATCTTGGTGAAATGAATGGTGCACTGATTAAAGTGGTCGGTGTCGGTGGCGGTGGCGGTAATGCCGTTAACCACATGGTTGCCACGATGGTTAAAGATGATATCGGCGGCACCCTTGTCGATGAAACAATGGTGAACACCGATGAACATGGAAAAATTATGTTCTATGCCATTAATACCGATGCACAAGCATTGCGTAAAAGCCAAGTACAACAAACGGTTCAAATTGGTGCGAACACCACCAAAGGTTTGGGCGCGGGTGCCAACCCGAATGTCGGACGTAAAGCTGCGGAAGACGATCAGGATGCCATTCGTCAAATGTTAGAAGGCGCCGATATGGTGTTTATCGCTGCCGGTATGGGTGGCGGTACGGGTACAGGGGCTGCGCCGATCGTTGCTCAAATTGCAAAAGAATTAGGTATTCTTACCGTTGCTGTGGTTACCAAACCATTTGCTTTTGAAGGTAAGAAACGAATGATGTTCGCTGAAATGGGAATTAAAGAACTATCCAAACATGTAGATTCCCTGATCATCATTCCAAATGAACAGTTAGCTAAAGTTATGCCGAAAAATGCAACATTAATGCAAGCTTTCTCCGCCGCTAATGATGTGTTGCGTAATTCCGTTACCGGTATTTCGGACATGATTACCTCCCCGGGTTTAATTAACGTGGACTTTGCCGATGTTCGTACCGTAATGTCGGAAATGGGGCAGGCAATGATTGGTTTTGGTTCTGCATTGGGTGCGCCGGGTGAAGGTCGTGCGGAAGATGCAGCTAAAATTGCAGTGAAAAGTGATTTGTTAGAACGTGTAGATTTATCCGGTGCCAGAGGGGTATTGGTTAATATTACGGCAGGTATGGACTTGGGATTAACCGAGTTCCAAGCGGTAGGTGATACGATTAAAGCATTTGCTTCTGATGAGGCTACGGTTGTGGTAGGTACAACATTAGTGCCTGATATGGTAGATGAAATTCGCGTAACCATCGTTGCAACAGGTATTGGTGAGCCGGAAGCGCCGGAAATTCAAATTTCTCCGCGTCCACAGGCAACTCCGAATAATCAACCGATAAACACTCAGTTCGGTGCGCCGAGAACAAATGCGCCAACTTATGGTCATAGTGCACAAGATCCGAATAATTTGTCCAATAACCAGCAAAACGTACAACGTAGAGACGATTTAGATACGCCGATTACCGAACGCTTGAAAGATACCAATTTATTCAATGTTCAAGGTTTTATGCGTAATGGCGATAAATAATATTATCTTGTGGTAACAGCAAGTTAAGAGAAAAGTTATGATTAAACAAAGAACATTAAAACAAAGTATAAAAGTGACCGGTGTGGGATTACACAGCGGCAACAAGGTTACTTTGATTTTACGTCCTGCAATGCCGAATACCGGTGTTGTTTATTGTCGTACTGATTTAAATCCGCCGGTTACCTTTCCTGCGAATGCTAATGCAGTACGCGATACTATGCTTTGTACTTGTTTAGTGAATGAGCAAGGTGTGCGCATTTCAACGGTTGAACATTTAAATGCGGCTTTAGCAGGGCTTGGTATTGATAACATTATTGTTGAAGTAGATGCACCTGAAATTCCAATTATGGATGGTAGTGCGAGTCCGTTTATTTATTTGTTATTGGATGCGGGCATTGAAGAACAAAATGCGCCGAAGAAATTTATTCGTATCAAACAAAAAGTTCGTGTGGAAGATGGTGATAAATGGGCGGAATTTTCTCCTTATAACGGTTTCCGTTTGAATTTCACTATTGATTTTAATCATCCGGCAATCAGCAAAGATGTGCGTAATTATGTGATGGATTTCTCCGCACAGGCATTTGTTCAGCAAATCAGCCGCGCAAGAACTTTCGGTTTTATGAAAGATATTGAGTATCTTCAATCCCAAGGTTTAGCGTTAGGCGGTAGTTTAGATAATGCTATCGTATTGGATGATTACCGCATTCTGAATGAAGACGGATTACGTTTTAAAGACGAATTGGTTCGTCACAAAATGTTAGATGCCATCGGTGATTTATATATGTGCGGTTATAACATTATCGGTGATTTCAAAGCCTATAAATCGGGACATGGTCTGAATAATAAACTATTACGCGCCGTACTGGATAACCAAGACGCGTGGGAATTTGTGACCTTTGAAGATAAGCAACAAGTTCCGCAAGGTTACGTTGCGCCGGCTCAAGTGCTAATTTAAGTAAATTCGTTAAAAAGCTATATTTCCTTTGAAATATAGCTTTTTTTTGTCTTATTATTAAGCCACCTTTTGCGGTGGATTTTTAATATCTTTCATTTCAATCTATTCCCGCTTCAAAAGTGCGGTCATAAATAAAAGCGTTTTTCAATCTTGCGTTGTTTATGTGTTTAACGACAGGCAAATTAACGCGCTCGGAACAAAACAGGAGTATTTCAGTTATGCATAACGTGTTTAAAGTTTTACCTTTAATTCTTGTCACATCTACAGCGATGGCGTACGAACAAGGCAAGACATATCAATTTACCGTTTTACACTCTAATGATACGCACGGGCATTTCTGGCCGAATGATAAAGGCGAATATGGTTTTGCAGCGCAAAAAACCTTGGTGGATAAAGTGAAAAAAGAAGTGGAAGCCAAAGGCGGTTCCGTCGTTCTTTTGCACGCGGGGGATATTAATACCGGTGTGCCTGAATCCGATATGCAAAATGCCGAGCCGGATATTATGGCGATGAATGCCATCGGTTATGAAGCCATGACATTGGGTAATCATGAATTTGATGGTCCGTTGCAATTGCTTGATATGCAGGAAAAATGGGCTAAATTCCCGTTCTTGTCTGCCAACGTATTTTATAAATCCACGGGTAAACCGCTGGTTAAACCTTATACGGTTTTAGATAAACAAGGATTGAAAATCGCGGTGGTGGGGTTAACTACAGAAGATACGGCAAAATTAGGCAATCCTGAATATCAAGGCAATATTCAATTTACCGATCCGACAACGACGGCAAAATCGACATTGAAAGAAATTAATGACACCGTAAAACCGGATGTGCGTATTGCATTAACCCACATGGGCTATTATTACGACGGCAAACACGGGTCTAATGCACCGGGGGATGTGAGCCTTGCGCGGAATTTGGATAAAGGCGCATTTGATATGATTATCGGCGGTCACAGCCATGATCCCGTGTGTGTAGATGAAAAAGGCGTCTGGATTAAAGATCATAAACCGACGGACAGCTGTAAACCGGATTATCAAAACGGCACATGGATTATGCAGGCTTACGAGTGGGGCAAATATCTCGGTCGTGCGGATTTTGAATTTAAAGACGGCGAGTTGAAATTAGTCAACTATCAATTAATGCCGGTGAATTTAAAACAAAAATTGAAAAAAGCTGACGGCACCACAGAATACGTGCTTTACGGAGAAGAAGTGGCGCAAGATCCGGAAATGGTAAAATTGCTCAAACCTTACCAGGATAAAGGCGATAAACTACTGAATGTTAAAGTGGGCGAGCTGAAAGGTAAATTAGAAGGGGATCGCAATGTGATTCGCTTTGAACAAACCAATTTAGGCCATTTGATTGCCGAGGCGCAGCGCCAACGTGCGAAAGCGGACGTCGGTATCATGAATTCCGGCGGTGTGCGTGATTCGATTCAATCGGGGGACGTGACTTATAAAGACATTCTGAAAGTGCACCCGTTTGGTAATATTGTGAGCTATGTGGAATTAAGCGGTCAGGAGTTATTGGATTACTTAAATGTTGTGGCATTGAAAGAAGTGGATTCCGGTGCTTATGCACAATATGCCGGCATTACGATGACCGTTGATCTTCAAAATAAACGTGTGGAAAATGTCAAAATTCAAGGCAAACCGCTTGATTTGAAGAAAACCTATCGTTTATCCGTGCCAAGCTACAATGCGGCGGGTGGGGACGGTTATCCTGTATTGACTAAAAATCCAACGTATGTAAATACCGGGTTTATTGATGCGGACGTATTGAAAAAATTCTTTACCGATAATTCTCCGCTTGATGCCGCTAAGTTTGAACCGAAAAATGCCGTAGTATTCAAATAACGGGTGATCAAGCAAAAGGAAAATTTATGTCATTGGATTTAAGTGAAATTCGCCAGCAAATTACGCAAATTGACCGCAGCTTACTGAAACTGCTGTCCGAACGCCACCGTTTGGCGTTCGATGTGGTGCGTAGCAAAGAAGTGACGCAAAAACCGTTGCGTGATGCCGCCCGTGAAGAGCAGTTATTGCAGGAGTTGGTACAGTTCGCGGAAAACGAAAACTATCAGCTTGAACCGCAATATATCACCTCGATTTTCCAGAAAATCATTGAAGATTCGGTGCTAACGCAGCAGGTTTATTTGCAGAAGAAACTCAATGAACAGCGCGAGCAGGATATTCATATTGCATTTCTCGGCAAACGCGGCTCATATTCCCATCTGGCGTCGCGTAATTACGCCACCCGTTATCAGGAGCAACTGGTCGAAATCAGCTGTGCGAGTTTTGAACAGGTGTTTGAGAAAGTACGTAACGGCGAAGCGGATTACGGCGTTCTGCCGTTGGAGAACACCACTTCCGGCGCCATTAACGAAGTGTATGATTTATTACAGCACACCGATTTGTTTTTGGTGGGCGAACTTGCCTATCCGATTCAACATTGCGTGTTAGTGAATGAGCAGGATGATTTAAGCAAAATTGATACCCTGTACAGCCACCCGCAAGTGATTCAACAATGCAGTCAATTTATCCAAGGGTTGGATCGGGTACATATTGAATATTGCGAAAGCAGCTCCCATGCCATGCAGTTGGTTGCCGGTTTAAATAAACCGAATATTGCGGCGTTAGGCAATGAGGACGGCGGTAAGTTGTACGGCTTGAAAGTGTTGCAACGCAATATCGCCAACCAAGAAAACAACATCACCCGTTTTATCGTGATCGCGAAGAAAGCGCACAGCGTTTCCCCACAAATTCACACCAAAACGCTCTTGTTAATGAGCACGGGACAACAAGCGGGATCGTTGGTTGATGCCTTATTGGTATTCAAAAAACATAATATTAATATGACAAAGCTGGAGTCCCGCCCGATTTACGGCAAGCCTTGGGAAGAAATGTTTTATTTGGAAATCGAAGCCAATATTCACCACCCCGATACGCAAGCCGCGTTGGAAGAATTAAAGCAATTCAGTAATCATCTGAAAATTCTGGGGTGTTATCCAAGCGAAATTGTTAAACCGACGAAAATTTCCACTTAAATCCGAACAAAAGAAAAAGGCATTACCGTTTTAAATTCGATAATGCCTTTTTACATTTTGTTAAATTAGAAACCGGCTTGTTGCTCCAATTGTTCCACCAGTTTATCGTCTAAACCGAGGGCTTTGGCTAATTCCGATAAGAAAATGATTTCTTTGCGGGACAACTCCTGACAAACCAAACGCGCCGCTAAATACACATTTGCCGCAAGTGCGGTGTCATTTCCCACTGTTTTTGCAATCTCGGCAACGTTAATAGGATGTTCGATTTCTTGTGCAAGCCATTGGCTCAATTCCGAATCACCGCTTTCTTTCAAAATCAATGCTTTTTCTTCTTCGCTGATTTCGCCGTCAGAGGCGGCAGCGGCAATCATGGTACGTAGAATAATGGCACCGGCGTCGGTATTGCCGGTTGAATTTAATACGTCAAATTCATTTTGACTGATTTCCGGTTGGGCATTTTGTTGGGACTTTTGGTAGTTTTGATAGGCTTGATATGCCATGTTACCCAAAATCGCCAAGGAGCCTAATTTGGTTAAACTGGCACCGCCGGAGCGCCCTAAGATCATTGATAAAATACCGGTAAGTGCGGCTCCGCCTCCCACTTTGGTGAGGGTGTCCACGGTGGAATTTCCGGTTTCTAAACGGCTTGCGGATTTTTTCGCAAGATTGACGACTTGGTTTAACAGGTTATTAAAATCCATAAAGTTTCCTTATGGTTGTGAGTGAGAACTTAACTAAAGACAGCTTAACGCTAAAAAAATTCCCTGAAAAACGACCGCACTTTTCTTTGCCGGGGCTCTTGAAATTTTGCCTTCCGCACTTATATCCATAACGTTTTCAATTTATCAACATAAGTAGGAAGAAGATGAGTACAAATCAAGAAACCCGCGGCTTCCAATCGGAAGTCAAACAACTGTTACAATTAATGATCCATTCTTTATATTCCAATAAAGAAATTTTCTTGCGCGAATTGATTTCCAATGCCTCCGATGCGGCGGATAAACTGCGTTTTAAAGCCCTTTCCAATCCGGATTTATATGCAGGTGACGGCGAATTGCGCGTGCGTATCAGCTTTGACAGCGAAAAAGGCACCTTAACCGTGAGTGATAACGGTATCGGCATGACCCGCGAACAGGTTATCGATCATTTGGGCACAATCGCCAAATCCGGTACGAAAGAATTTTTAGCCGCGCTCGGTAGCGATCAAGCGAAAGACAGCCAGCTTATTGGTCAATTCGGTGTGGGATTTTATTCCGCCTTTATTGTTGCCGATAAAGTCACGGTAAAAACCCGTGCGGCAGGCGAGCCTGCGGATAAAGGCGTGATTTGGGAATCTGCCGGCGAAGGCGATTATACGGTGGCGGACATTGAGAAAAAATCCCGTGGCACCGATGTGATTTTGCATTTGCGCGAGGATGAAAAAGAATTCTTAAACGAATGGCGCTTGCGCGACATCATCGGCAAATATTCCGACCATATCGGTCTTCCGGTGGAAATGCTGACCAAAGAATATGACGAGGAAGGTAAAGAAACCGGCGAAAAATGGGAAAAAATCAACAAATCTGATGCCCTTTGGACGCGCAGTAAAAACGAAATTTCTGACGATGAATACAAAGAATTTTATAAGCATTTAAGCCATGATTTCGCCGACCCGCTACTGTGGGCGCATAACAAGGTGGAAGGCAATCAGGAATATACCAGCCTGCTTTACGTGCCATCCAAAGCTCCTTGGGATTTGTTTAATCGCGAGCATAAGCACGGCTTAAAACTCTATGTGCAACGCGTGTTTATCATGGACGACGCGGAGCAATTCATGCCGAATTATCTGCGTTTTATGCGCGGGTTAATTGATAGCAACGATTTGCCGCTAAACGTATCCCGTGAAATCTTGCAAGACAACAAAGTCACGGCGGCGTTACGCAAGGCCTTAACCAAACGTTCCTTGCAAATGCTGGAAAAATTGGCGAAAGACGATGCGGAAAAATACCAACAATTCTGGAAAGAATTCGGCTTGGTGTTAAAAGAAGGTCCGGCGGAAGACTTTGCCAACAAAGAAGCCATCGCCAAACTATTGCGTTTTGCGTCCACTCACAATGACGGCAGCGAACAAACCGTTTCCTTGGAAGACTACGTTTCCCGCATGAAAGACGGGCAAAAAGCCATTTATTACATCACGGCGGACAGTTTTGTTGCAGCGAAAAACAGCCCGCACTTGGAATTATTCAACAAGAAAGGCATTGAAGTATTGTTGTTATCTGATCGCATTGACGAATGGATGTTGAGCTACTTAACGGAATTCGACGGCAAACCGTTACAAAGTATCACCAAAGCGGATTTGGATTTAGGCGATTTGGCAGACAACGAAGCGGAAGAACAAAAGGCACAAGACGAATCTTTCGGCAGCTTTGTTGAACGGGTGAAAACCTTGTTGGGCGAACGCGTGAAAGCGGTGCGTTTAACCCACCGTTTAACCGACACCCCGGCAGTGGTTTCCACCGATAACGATCAAATGACCACGCAGATGGCAAAACTTTTTGCCGCCGCAGGTCAGCCGGTGCCGGAAGTAAAATACACCTTCGAGCTGAATCCGGAACATCATTTGGTGAAAAAAGTCGCTGAAATCGCCGATGAAGCACAATTCGCCGATTGGGTGGAATTATTGTTGGAACAAGCCATGCTTGCCGAACGCGGCTCCTTGGAAAACCCGGCGGCGTTTATTAAGCGAATTAATAAGTTATTAGGCTAATCGGCGTAATTTCGGTTAGAATCCCTATTCTGAAATGGAGTAGGGATTTTTTTATTTAGGAGAAACGATGATTATTGTTTATGGCATTAAAAACTGCGATACCGTGAAAAAAGCGCTGAAATGGCTTGCGGATCACCACATTGAACACAAACTGCATGATTACCGTGAGGATGGCTTGGATAAGGCTTTTTTACAACAAGCGGAAGCGCAATTCGGCTGGGAAAACTTGGTGAACAAACGCAGCACCACCTGGCGTAATCTTGACGAGCAAATCAAAAAAACACTTTCAAAATCCACCGTACTTTCTGTACTTGCTGATAATCCAACCTTAATCAAACGCCCGATTATTTTGCAAGAGGGCAAGGCGTTGATTGGGTTTAATGAAAAAGAATATCAGACAGCATTTGCATAAAGTGCGGTCAATTTTTCAGGAGTTTTTTGAAATTGTGTAGCAGTTGCATAAAGATGAAATTACGGTTCCTGAGCTTGTCGAAGGATGAGTAATTTCATCCCGTTTAGGCACAAAACTCATGCTTCGACTAATCCTTCGACAAGCTCAGGAATCGTCTCAGCAACGGTTTTGTGCATTTGCTACATAATATAGGAGTTTTTATGAAAGAAAAGGTTGTCTCTTTGGCGCAAGCATTAATCCGTCGTCCATCCATCAGCCCCAATGACGAAGGCTGTCAGCAACTGATCGCAGAACGGTTAGAAAAATTAGGTTTCCGAATCGAATGGCTGCCTTTTAACGACACGCTCAATTTATGGGCAAAGCATGGCAGTGGTGAACCGGTGACAGCCTTTGCCGGGCATACGGATGTGGTGCCGACGGGTGATGAAAGCCAATGGACTTATCCGCCTTTCGACGCAAAAATCGTGGACGATATGCTTTATGGACGCGGCGCGGCGGATATGAAAGGATCGCTTGCGGCAATGATTGTGGCGGCAGAAGAATATGTAAAAGCCCATCCTAATCATCCGGGAACCATCGCATTATTAATCACCTCCGACGAAGAAGCCGCCGCAAAAGACGGCACGGTGCGCGTGGTGGAAACCTTAATGGCACGCGGTGAAAATATCACCTATTGTATGGTGGGCGAGCCTTCCAGTTCGCAAACCTTGGGCGATGTGGTGAAAAACGGTCGCCGTGGTTCCATCACGGGCAATCTGTATATTCAGGGCATTCAAGGGCACGTCGCCTATCCTCATCTGGCAGAAAATCCCATTCACAAAGCCGCGCCGTTCTTGCAGGAACTCACCACTTACCAATGGGACAACGGCAACGAGTTTTTCCCGCCGACCAGTCTGCAAATCGCCAATATTCACGCCGGCACCGGTAGCAATAACGTGATTCCGGGTGAGCTTTATGTGCAATTTAATTTGCGTTATTGCACGGAAGTAACGGACGAAATCATTAAACAGAAAGTTGCCGAAATGCTAGAAAGGCATGAACTTAAATATCGTATTGAATGGAATCTTTCCGGCAAACCGTTTTTAACGAGACCCGGAAAACTCGTCAATGCGTTGGTGGACAGTCTGCAACAAATCGTAGGCATTACGCCGAAATTGGAAACCGGCGGCGGCACCTCAGACGGACGTTTTATTGCGCTGATGGGCGCGGAAGTGGTGGAATTCGGACCGCTTAACGCTACCATTCATAAAGTGAACGAGTGCGTAAGCGTAGAAGAGCTGGGTAAGTGCGGTCAGATTTACCATCAAATGTTAGTGAATTTATTGGATAAATGAAAATGAAATTAACTGCAGAGATGCTTACCGGAAAATCCCGTGAACATTTAGTGAACCTGCCGACGCCCCATTCACCAAATCACTTTCTACAAGCTCAGGCGGTAAAAGCCTTTCAAGGCTTGCAAAAAAGTGCGGTGAAAAAGGGCTTTAATTTACAGCCGGCGAGCAGCTTTCGTGATTTTGCACGCCAGCAACAGATTTGGAACGGCAAATTTCACGGTGAACGTAAGGTGCATGATGACGCAGGCAACGCGTTAGATTTAACCCGGTTAGACGACTGGCAAAAATGTCAGGCGATTTTGCATTGGTCGGCGTTGCCGGGAGCGAGCCGCCATCATTGGGGGACGGAAATTGACATTTTCGATCCTGATTTACTGCCGCTGGGGCAGGCATTACAGCTCGAACCCTGGGAATATGAAAAGGGCGGTTATTTCTTTGAATTGAGCGAATTTCTCGCGGAAAATCTCCCGCACTTTGATTTCGTTCTGCCGTTTATGGCAATGCCGGAAGGGAAAAAAATCGGGCGCGAACCTTGGCATATTAGCTATGTTCCCTTAGCGGAAAAGGCGAAGCAGCAGTTCTCAGCGGCGGTGTTATTGCAGGCATGGGAAAATGAGGAGATCGCGGGTAGCGCGGTGTTACGGCAGCATCTTCCACAGATTTTCGAGCAATATTTCGTGTGATTTCAGCGAAAAAGTGCGGTCGGTTTTTCTAACGTTTTTCATCCGAAAAACAATCTGAAAACCGACCGCACTTTAATATAATTTAGATTATGAATTAAATTTATTTTTCTTTAGCCATTTAAAATGAATTAATAAGTTGATAAATAATATAATAAGAGGAATGTAGAATAAATTTACGGGATTTTCTATTTTAGGGATAAAGTATATGCTAATTAATAAAAATATAGAGAATACTCTTGATATAAATGAGAATAAGCTAAAGGTAGTAGATATTACATCATTTAGATCTTGATTTGATGATACAAATTTGTTTTGTAATAGAATTGGGATTGTAGTTAGTGCTCCCATCATTATTATATAAAATATTATACTAATATCCTTTATTGTTAAATATTTTAATATTAATATGGTAATTATACAAAATATTGATATTGCATATAAGGTTATCTGATATTTAAAGTACTCTATCTTTTTGTTATATTTAGATATTAGGTGATTGTATAAAAATTGGGAAAGAAATACGCCTATATAACAAAATAACAGTAAGTACTCATAATTTTTCTCTTGGTAGCTAACCACCGGCTGCCAGTAGAAAAATACCACCTGCATTATCATTGTAAAGAAAACTGATATTATTATGTAATAATATATATCACTTTTTCTAATGACTCGGTTGTAAACATATAGGAAATGTTCTATTTGTTGTTTCTTGTCAATATTAGCTTGATTTTTTATTGTTTGAGGAATGAATACAAAACTTATTAATGTTATGCTCATAAGTATAGCACTTATAATATATAAGTATGTAAAGTTTTTGGTTGATTTATATATTAAGAAGCTTATAACTCCGGATAATATGCTTCCAATAGAAGATATTTTTACAGTTAAATGATTATAATAGGAATATTTGTTATTATCATTTAGCTCATTTATTATCCAGCCTTCTAATGCTCCGGATATAAAACTGGCAGATAATCCGTAAAATATCTGGGCGAAACAGAGATACAGCATATTAGGGGCTTTTAAGCATAGTATATAAAATACAATATTCGTTAAAACACCTATAATTACAGATAATTTCCTATTGTACTCGTCAGCAAACATCGCCAATGGTATTTCAAATAGAATAATTGTCGCTGTAAAAATAGCCTGTAATAAGGCGATCTCCTGTAGAGATACTCCGGTAGAGAGAAGATACATTATATGGTATACACCAATTAACATTCTTATTGATGTATATGAAGCATAATTTACGGTTATTTTCTTAGGAACATCCATTGCTACTCCATGTCTATTGATTTTATTAATATCTCGTCACTCCAGATTCCAATTCTTTTATCAATTGACAGTGGAGAAGCATAACCCCCAATATACTTTATAATATCACCGGCACAACATGCTGCTGCAGTAATAGTTATTGAAGGAAATGTTGCAGGTTTAAAGTTTGAATTTATTTTTTTTATTCTTTTGTCACGATTTATATCATTAGGATAGTTATTTAAACTATAATTCTTTGAAATTTTAGGAATAAACATTGGTCCATAGACAGAAATATCATTAAGGTAACAACCTCTTATGTAGGCTTGGTTGTTTTTATAACAGTATGAATGAAGCCACGCACCAATTTCTAGCGGTTCGTCTGCAGATAAAACCCATATGTTTGAAGATGGAATTTGTTTAAAGTCGTCTTCAGAATTGATAGATAATTCTATTTCATTAATTTTTAAACTGGAATTCCTTTTTAATAATTCTCTTTTTAAGGTCGTAGTCTTTTTATTTCCTATATCGTTTTCGGTAAATAGATATTGTCTGGTCAAGTTACTAAGTTCAATAGTGTCGCAATCTACTAACGTAATTTCCCCTACTCCTGCCCCAGCAAGTATTGCGGATACATGGTTTCCTATTCCACCACATCCAATAATTGTTACCTTGGCATTTAACAAGTTTTCCTGAATTCTTATAGGGTCTCCTCCATAGCTCATATAATGAATAAAATTGCGGTCATATCTAGCGTAGGCTTCATTTTTTTCTCTAATAGGAGTAATAAAATTATTTTCTATAAGCATACTCACTATACTATAAAAATTCTTATCATTAATTTTTGATAGTGCTAAAACCTCCGAAATTTTTCTCCCCTCATAGAATAAATACAGGACTGATATGATATTATTCCATAATATATTATCTTTTATATGCTTTTGTCTGGAACCTATACAAACATAACCACCTGTTTGGCTGGGCTCAACAATAACAAACTTATTGATAGTATACACCGTTTCCATATTTACTCCCTAAACAACTCATTCCTAATAAAGGGAATCCCATAGCGGGATTCCCTTTGTATATTAAATTAATTATAAATAGAACGACTTTCAAACTAGTTGAAACCGCCGCCGGTACCTACTCCACCGCCCATGGCATCCTCCTTTTGTTGGTTGATAACACTTAGTGTGATTAGTGAGACAACTTAACTCACTGGGCTTACTATATGAGTTTTATTATTTAAATTCTTTGATCTAGATCAAAGAATTTAAATAAATAATAATAATTATCATTTTTATTTATTGAGCTAAAAATAAACTGCACTTTTTGTGTTTATGCTTTGTTACATTTCTGTGACAGGTTTGCGCAATGTCACAAACTTTTGTGACCGAGTTCAAAAATCCGGAAATTTTGCGAAGAATAACATTTTTTTTTGTCACAAATGAAAGTATCCTAGTCGCCGGCAGTAATTTAAGGAGAGAAAGATGTATCAGTTTCAACAATTTACTCAAAACGATATTGAAATTGTAAAGGATGAAACGGTTTATCAAGGTTTTTTTAAGCTAAATAAGGTTCAGTTCCGACATAAACTTTTTAACGGTGGCTGGAGCGGTGTCGTCACCCGCGAGCTGTTAATTAAAGGCGCGGCGTCGGCGGTCGTGGCTTATGACCCCGTGTTAGACAAGGTGGTTTTGGTGGAGCAGGTGCGTATCGGCGCTTATGATCCGAAACTGCAACAATCACCGTGGTTGCTGGAACTTATCGCCGGCATGGTGGAAGAAGGCGAAACGCCGGAAAATGTGGCGCTGCGCGAAAGTGAAGAAGAAGCGGGCGCGCAAATTAGCCATTTGCAACATTGCTTGAGCGTATGGGACAGCCCGGGCGGCGTGCTGGAGCGAATCCATTTGTTCGTGGGCAACGTTGACAGCGCAAACATCGGCGGCATTCACGGTTTAGCGGAAGAAAACGAAGATATTCGCGTTCATGTCGTAAGTAGGGAAACAGCGTATCAATGGGTTTGTGAGGGTAAAATTGATAACGGCATTGCAGTAATGGGATTACAGTGGCTGGAGTTAAATTACCGAAAATTGCAGGCACAATGGCTGTAAGCACGCGACATAGGTAATTTAGACTAAGTTTAATAAGAGAAGTAGGAGTTTACTTTGTTAAATACCTATAAATATGACACCCGGCAAGAGGTGTTTCGTATCATTCAAATCACGGATCCCCATTTATTTAAAGACGCAACGGGCGAGTTATTGGGGATCAACACCCAAGCGAGTTTTTCACAGGTGTTAAGTGAAATTCGGCAACAATCCTATGATTATGATCTGGTGTTAGCCACCGGTGATTTGGTTCAAGACAGTAGCGAAGAAGGCTATCTGCGTTTTTGCGAAAGCGTTAAGCCCCTTGAGAAAACCGTATTTTGGATCCCCGGCAACCATGATTTCCAACCGAAAATGTTTGATATTCTCAAACGTGACAATATTTGCGATAAAAAGCACATTCTGTTAGGCGAAAATTGGCAAATTCTGCTGTTGGACAGCCAAATTGCCGGCGTGCCTCACGGTCAGCTCGGGCAATATCAGCTGGATTGGCTGATGGCGAAGTTGAAAGAACATCCGCAGCGTTATTCGTTAGTGGTGTTGCATCATCATATTTTATCCACCCATTCCGCCTGGCTGGATCAACATAATCTGCGTAACGCACACGAATTGGCTTACACGCTGGCGCCGTTTAATAACGTGAAAGGCATTTTATACGGACATATTCATCAGCAAGTGGACGGCGAATGGAACGGTTACAGAATCATGGCAACGCCTTCGACGGGTATTCAATTCAAACCGGACAGCAACACCTTTGCCCTAGACACCGCCCAACCGGGCTGGCGTGAAATTGAATTGTACGCCGACGGACGCATCGAAACCCGTGTTAAACGCATTCAACACAAAACTTTCCTGCCGAATTTACAGGAAGAAGGTTATTGATTGGCATTAAAGTGCGGTCGGTTTCAGCAGCGTTTTTTAAAGGGGATTTTTCATCCCCTTATTTCTTTGCTAAAATCCACCGCACTTTTCTTTGTATTCTCTGTGGTTCGCAACCCTCCCACATAAAAAAACTAAGGATTCATTATGTCAAATCAGCCCAACAAAGCCCTCGTGATTTTTTCCGGCGGGCAAGATTCTACCACTTGTTTATTTCTCGCCATGCAAGAATTCGGCGCGGAAAATGTCGAAGTCATCACATTTCAATACGGTCAACGCCATGCCATTGAGCTGGAAAAAGCCCGATGGATTGCGCAGGATTTAAAAGTAAAACAAACGGTGCTCGACACCAGCGTCATCAAAGCCATTACCCACAACGCCTTAATGGATCCGAACGCACAAATCAGCCAAAGCGATAACGAATTGCCGAATACTTTCGTTGACGGACGCAACGCCTTATTTTTACTTTACGCCGCCATTTACGCCAAAAGCCAAGGCATTCGCGTCATCTACACCGGCGTGTGCGAAACGGATTTCAGCGGCTATCCCGATTGTCGCGATGTTTTCATCAAATCCATGAACGTCACTTTAAACCTTGCCATGGATTACCCTTTTGAAATCCGCACGCCGTTAATGTGGCTGGATAAAAAAGAAACCTGGGCGCTGGCGGACCAACTCGGCGCATTTGATTACATCCGCCAACACACCCACACCTGCTACAACGGCGTCGAAAGCGGCTGCGGCGAATGCCCGAGCTGCATTTTACGTGAACGCGGATTGAACGCGTATTTGCGGGAACGTGAAGCGAAAAACGCCTAGAAAAATGACCGCACTTTTAGCGCGAAATGTGAAAAGTTAGTTTAATTCAATATGGTGTGTGAGATTAAACTTAAGAATTTGTCATTTTTACTTGTTAAATTCAGTTTAATTCAATATGATGTGTTGAATTAAACTGAATTTTGAGAGTAACTATGTATATTTCCCGCCAGATTCAACCCCTAGTAAGCCGTTTGCTGGAGCAATTTCCTGCTATCCTTGTTACCGGAGCGAGACAAGTCGGTAAATCGACGTTGTTAAAGCATATTGCAAAAGATTACGTTTATTTGACCTTTGACGATCCTTTGCTTTTGGAACAAGCCAAGCAAGAACCGCGTTTATTCTTTTTAAATCATTCCGGTGATGTGATTTTAGACGAGGTGCAGTACGCGCCGGAGTTGTTTTCTTTATTGAAACTTGAAATCGACAAACAGCAAAAAAACGGGATGTTTTTACTTTCCGGTTCACAAGCCTTTGAGCTTATGCAAAATGTCAGTGAAACACTGGCGGGCAGAATCGCTATTCTCAAACTGCAAGGATTATCTCTACGTGAAATATTAAATGTTGAGTTTTACCTGCCTTTTATTCCCAGTCGAGATTATTTAGCGAGCAGAGAGAAAATGCTGAAACCGCCTGAAAATATCTGGCAGATTATTCATAAAGGCGATATGCCGCGTTTATATCAGCAGGAAACGGATTGGGAAATTTATTATTCTTCCTATGTTTCCACTTATATTGAACGGGATGTACGCCAACTCACCAATATTACCAATAGCACGGATTTCACCCGTTTTATGGTGGCGTTGGCGTCTCGTAGCGGAGAATTATTGAATTACAGTAATGTGGCGCAGGAAGTCGGCGTATCTAATGAAACGATTAAACGCTGGACGGCGATTTTACAAACCTCGGGTATTATTTATTTGTTACAGCCCTATAGCAATAACCATCTGAAACGTGCCATTAAAACCCCAAAGGTTTATTTCTTGAACACCGGTCTCATGGCATATTTAACCAAATGGCTTACGCCTGAAACGATTTCTCAAGGCGCAAAGCGCGGTCAATTTTTTGAGAGTTTTGTGGTGAGTGAAATTATAAAATCTTTCACGAATAATGGTATTGAGCCGCCGCTTTATTTTTATCGTGATACCAATCAGAAAGAAATTGATTTGATAATTGAATATGATCGCACGATTTATCCGATTGAAATCAAGACTACCGCAAGTCCAAATAAAAAAATGGCGAAAAGTTTTGAGTTACTCAATTCGCTTGGCAAAGAATTTACTCTCGGGCAAGGTGTAATTATTAATCAATATCCGAATAAACATTATTTGGCAGAGGATTTGGTGGCGCTGCCTGTGGAGTATTTGTAATAGGCTAAAAACACAAAACCCGACTTTCGTCGGGTTTCTTCATTTCATCTTAAATTAAATATTTCCTGCACCGTTATCCAAATGTGCACGCAAGAACCATTGTAATTTTTCGATAGCGCGGGTTTGTGCCACCAATAAATCTTCGGTAATCGGATCCAAGTCGCCGAAGTGTTCTAACACGAAGCGGTGGGATTCAATGTTATGGGTGTAATATTTATCGATTAAACGCAAGTGATCTTGTGCCGTGGCACGACCAAGCGGATATTCCGGGGTTTGGCGATGCGCCACTAAATTGCCCGGTAAGCCGTTTGGTGACACGCCGAGGGTGGCGATACGTTCTGCAATTTCATCCACGAAATCACGCACTTCATCGGTTTGGCTATCCAACATTTCATGCACGGCGATAAATTGCGGGCCGACCACGTTCCAGTGTGCGTGTTTTAAAATCAGGGCTAACTCGTTTAAGCCTTGTAAACGGCTTTGTAACGCATCGGCAATAGAATGTCCGGTTTTCACTTCCACGCCCGGCACGGTGTAATCGGCGTTTTTATGGGTATCCGCGCTTAATGAATGGCTTACTTCGGTTAAGGTTAAAACAGGGTAGTTGATGTTTTCGGTAGTCATAATATTTTCTCCTATGGTTAGTTTTTCATCTGACTTTTAACAGGTGGGGACGTATGATGAGATTTCAAGAAAAATTTTTATGATTGCAACCATAGGTAGATATTCAACGCCTAATTTAAAATTGAAATGATAAAAATTATCACATAGAATGACCGCTGTTTTGTTAAATATTTCGGATTATTCGTGTTTCAACTTCAACAAGTTTCATTTTCTATTCCTCAACGCACATTGCTGCACCCTATTTCCCTCTCTTTTGAAAGCGGTCAGGTTTACGGTTTGATCGGGCATAACGGTTCGGGCAAATCCACTTTAATTAAACTGATGGCGCGTCAGCAGCCGATTTCCGGTGGCGATATTTTGCTGGATAACCGTTCTATTCAAGATTGGCAGAGCCGAGAATTTGCCAAGCGGGTTGCTTATTTGCCGCAGCATCTGCCGCAAGCGACCAATATGACGGCGAAAGAGCTGATTGCGATGGGGCGTTATGCCTGGAATGGCTTGTTCGGGCGAGAAACGGAGGCAGACAAGCAAGCTATCGCACGCGCATTAAAGCTCACACATACGGAAAAATTTGCCGATCAGCTGGTGGATACCCTGTCGGGTGGCGAGCGTTCGCGCATTTGGTTGGCGATGTTATTGGCGCAAGAAAGCCAATTTTTATTACTCGATGAACCTTTGGCTGCATTGGATATTGCCCATCAGGTGGAAGTGATGCAGCTGGTTCATCGACTCAGCCGAGAGCTGAATCTTGGCGTGATTATCGTGATTCATGACATCAATCTCGCTTCGCGTTTTTGCGATCATTTAGTGGCGTTGCACAGCGGCAAATTGTTGGCGCAAGGCAATGCGCACAACATCGTGAACACGTCGTCATTGCAACAAATCTATGGCATTGAATTGAATGTCATCGAACACCCACAAACCCATCGCCCCGTGAGTTTTTATTAATATGCGACGTTTTCTTAAAAATTCACTGCTAATTTTGACCGCACTTTTCAGCCTCAAAAGCTGGGCGGGCGAACCGCAAGCAGGTTATGCCACGGTGGATTGGTCTGTGGCGGAAACCTTAATCGCCCTTGGGGAACCGCCTCTTGCCGTGGGCGATGTGAAAAGCTATCAAACCTGGGTGATGGAACCTCAACTGCCTGAAGGCACACTTGATTTAGGCATTCGTTTGCAACCGAATATGGAGCTCATTGCCAGGCTTCCTCATTTCGTCAATGCACAACCGCTGACCTTCATTCACAGCGCATTTTATGCTGCGCTGAATGATAAATTAGCCCCTTATGGCAACGTGTATAACGTCGAATTCTACAAGGCGGGCAATGCGTGGGAAAATGTGGTCGCCGCCACGCAAGAAATTGGGCGGATTATTGACAAACCCGAAGCCGTGCAAAAATTGCTGGCGAACTATTCACAAGATATTGCCAAATATCAACCGCTTTTACAGCCTTTCATCGATCGTCCCGTCGCTTTAGTGCAATTTATTGATACGCGGCATCTACGCATTTATGGCGAAAACAGCCTGCTGGGCGCGGTGATTCATCAGCTCGGCTTTAAAAACGCTTATTTGCCTGAGGTGAATTATTGGGGCTTCCAAAATATTGAAATTACCGAACTGGCAAAATTGCCGAAAAATACCCGTTTTGTGGTCATCAAACCCTATCCGCACAATATCGCTGCCGCCCTCACACACAATACCTTATGGCAACAACTGCCCCTTGCCAAAGAACCGTTAATTCTGCCTGCGGTGTGGACCTTTGGCGCCATTCCGTCCGCACAACGTTTTGTGGGCATCTTCGCCAATGGCTTATTGCACGGAGGGGAAGCATGGTAAATCGCACCTTGTTATTGTTCGTGCTTTTAGGCGGTCTGTTTATCGTACTTTGCACGGTGTTGCTAAATGCGCAGCTGCCTAAAAATGCGTCCCTTTTCGCGCTTTTTCATCACACCGATAATCTTGATTTATTGCTGCTGCAAAGCTACACCCTGCCACGTATTTGCATTGCCTTGTTGGCGGGCGGAACCTTGGCTTTTGCCAGCCTGTTATTGCAACAGGTGATGGGCAATCCGTTGGCCTCCGACAGCACCCTTGGCATTAACAGCGGCGCGCAATTCAGCCTGTTTTTAGTCGCCATTTTTGCCCCGCAACTATTGGACTATGGCGCCAGTGCCGTTGCACTTGTCGGGGCGGCATTGAGCTTGTTGCTTGTTATCACACTGGCAATGCGTAAAACGATGTCGCCCTTGTTGCTGATTTTGGCGGGTTTAGTGGTGAACCTCTATTTTGGCGCATTCACGGGTATGATGATGTTGTTCTACCCTGAAGAATCGCGCGGCTTGGCACAATGGGGCGCGGGGTCTTTGGTGCAGGAAAGCTGGCGCGACAGCCAACTATTGGCAATGCAAAGTGCGGTCTGTTTTGCCATTATTTTTTTATTGCGCCGACCGCTCACTATTCTCACGTTAAATGACAGCAACGCCAAAAGTTTGGGCGTGCCTGTGGGCAAACTGCGCTTTATTGGCGTGGTGGTGAGCGCTTATTTGATTGCTTCCGTGGTCAGCGCTGTGGGAATGATTGGTTTTATCGGCTTGGCGGCAGCAACCATCGTCCGCCAACTGGGCGTGCGCACTTTAACGTGGCAGCTGATTGCCTCGATAATCCTCGGTGCCTTATTGCTGGCGATCACCGATTTAATTTTGCAACTCATCACGCTTTACTATCAAATAAGCCTGCCGACGGGCGCAGTCACGGCGCTGCTCGGCACGCCGTTGCTGCTTTGGTTGATGTTCCGCGCGCTACCGCATAGCGGACGTGTAACGGGCGCGACGTTGCAAAATGTTCGCCAATATCGACCGCACTTTACATGGTTGCTTATCGCTTTCTTTGCCATCAGTTTTGCTATCGCACTTTGCGTGGGCAGAGGTGCGTTTTACCAAAGCTGGGAAGTGCTGTTGCCTGATAATGATTTCAGCCTGGAGATTCTTGAACTGCGCTATCCGCGTATGCTGATTGCCATTTGCGCCGGCATTCTGCTTTCCGTTGCGGGCGTGTTATTACAACGCCTTACCCTCAACCCGATGGCAAGCCCGGAATTGCTCGGTGTTTCTTCGGGCGCGAGTATGGGGATTTTGGTGCTGCTGTTTGTGTTCTCGGCACAAGAGCCTATTTGGTTTTGGCTTGCCGGCATCTGCGGTGCCTTTATTGCCCTGATGATTCTGGCGGCGATTAATCAACGGAATGGCATGCTGCCGGAAAAAGTATTGCTCACGGGGATTTCCCTCTCCGCCTTGTTTGACACGCTACAACGTATTGCCATTGCTAGCGGCGATCCCCGCGCAAACCAGCTCATCAGCTGGACGTCGGGTTCAACCCAAAGTCTGGATTCCGCCCTTGCAATTCCATTTACGTTGTTGGCGTCCGCCTTGCTTGCCGCAAGTCTGCTGTTCAGCCGCTGGCTGGATTTGCTCCGCCTACAAGCGCCAATGGCACAGGCATTAGGGCTAAACATTACGCGCACCCGTTGGATTCTGATTATTTTCAGTGCGATTTTGACCGCATTTGCTACCTTAATTATTGGTCCGTTGAGCTTTATCGGCTTACTCGTGCCGCATTTAACCCACTTTTTAGGCGTGCATAAAGCACGGCAACAATTACTGATTTCCGCCCTACTCGGCAGCACCATTATGCTAATTGCCGATTGGATCGGGCGACAAATTCTGTTCCCTTATGAAATCCCTGCGGGCTTAGTGGCGACCTTAGTGGGTGGAACGTATTTTTTAGCAATGATGCGAAAAGTGTAACAGATTTATTAACCTCAACTTTCATAGGAAAGTCACATATAGGAAAGCAACATGAAAAAAAACTTTGTATATAGCGCGCTGGCAAGTGCGGTCGTTTTTGCGACGAATCCGGTTTATGCAGAAGAGCAGAAAACAGAAGAATTGGACGTCATTGAAGTGAGTTCCGATGCTTCACAAGCCGGTCTTTCAAAAGAATTTGCGGGCGGTCAGGTGGCGGCAGGCAGTCGTGCTGGGATTCTTGGTCATAAAGACAATCTTGAAAATCCTTTTGCGACCACCAGCTACACCAACAAATTTATTCAGGATAAACAAGCCCGCAGCGTGGCGGATGTGTTAAAAAACGATCCGAATGTGCGTGTGGCACGCGGCTTTGGTAATTTCCAGGAAAGCTATTTTATGCGCGGCTTCATCACCAATTCTGACGACATTCTTTACAACGGTTTATACGGCTTATTACCGCGCCAATATATCGCTTCCGAAATGTTTGAACGCGTGGAAGTGCAACGTGGGGCGTCGGCATTCTTAAATGGCGTAGCACCGGGCGGCGGTTCCATTGGGGGAACCATCGCCTTAATGCCTAAACGTGCGTCGATGGAAGATCTCAACCGTTTTAATCTCGGAATCACCAACGAAGAACGCACCAATATCGGGGCGGATGTGTCTCGCCGCTTTGGGGATAACAAAGAATTCGGTGTGCGTTTAAATGCGGCGCATACGGAAGGGGAAAGTGCCATTGATAACGATCACGCCCGCAACACGGTATTCCACTTAGGGCTTGACTGGAAAGGCGAAAAAGCCCGTGTTTCGGCGGATTTGGGTTATCAGAAAAACTATTTAAGTAGCCCGCGTCCAAGTGTTACCCTAAGTGGCGTAACCGAAGTGCCGGCGGCACCAAAAGCGACTAGCAACTGGGGGCAACGTTGGACCTATTCCGAAGAACGTGATGTATTCGGTACTTTGCGCGCAGAATATGATTTCTTGCCTAACCTCACCGGTTATGTGGCGTATGGTTTCCGTGACGGTAAAGAATCCAATGTATTAGCCAATTTAACGGTGCGTAATAACAATGGCGATGGCACGGAATACCGTTTTGATAATGCCCGTCGTAATATTATTCATACAGGTGAAGTGGGCTTGAAAGGGGCGTTTGAAACGGGTTCAGTCGGTCACGAAGTGGTATTAAGCGCAAACCGTTATCAAGAAAAACGCAAAAATGCCTATGTGATGGACTGGCAAAACACCTTTGCGACCAACCTCTATTCTCCGCGTTACATCAATGGTATTGGTTATTCCGCTAATGCGTTAAGAGGCAATGATTTAGACTCGCCAGCCGTTACCAACCGCGTGGTGTTAAACAGCGTGGCGTTGGGCGATACCTTGTCGTTCTTAGATAAAACCTTACAAGTGACTTTAGGCGCCCGCTGGCAGCAACTTTCATCGAAAGATTTTGCTTACAACACAGGCACGCAATCTTCAAGCTATAAAGAAGCCAGAATCAGCCCGAGCGTAGGCGTGGTTTATCGCTTCACGCCTGAAGTTTCTGTGTATGGAAACTACATTGAAAGCCTTTCACAAGGTGAAACTGCACCAAGTAACGCAGTCAATCAAGGTGAAACCCAAAAACCTTATGTGTCAAAACAAAAAGAAATCGGTGTGAAATATGAATCCGAAAGCGGATTTGGTGCAAGCCTCGCGCTCTTTAGCACCGAAAAACCGCGTGGTTATTTAGATACGAATAATTTCTACACCACAAAAGGTAAAGATCGTCACGATGGCGCGGAAATCAACCTGTATGGTCAAGTGACAGAAAACGCCCGTTTGCTTGGCGGCGTAACCTTCTTGCACGCCAAACAACGTAACACCGGTTCCTCAACCACCGATGGCAAATACACCATCGGCGTGCCAAAATTCCAAGGCAATTTAGGCTTAGAATATGATGTGAAAGCCATTGACGGCTTAACCCTTGAATCCCGCGTGACTTACACCGGCTCAAGCTATGCCGATGCGCAGAACACCCTCAAAGTGAAAGACTGGACCCGTCTTGACGTCGGCGCCCGTTATATCACGATGTTAGGCAATACGCCGGTCACCTTACGCGCCCGCTTGGATAACGTCACCAACAAAAAATACTGGGAATCCGTCGGCGGCTATCCGAACTATGGTTACTTAGTTTCCGGCGCGCCACGCACCTTATCGGTGAGTGCGACCATTGACTTTTAATAAAACAAAATGCGCGTTATCCCTAACGCGCATTTTTCTTATGCAGATAGCCTAATGTCTTCCATGGGAAACGGATGGATTCGTTTGCGCTCTAAAAGTGCGGTCGGTTTTCACAATGAATTTAAAATATCCGTAAAATCCACCGCACTTCAACCTATTTAGCGGTTAAAACTGCTATAATCCCCGCCAATTTTTCTACACATTTGAGACCGGTATGAAACAACTTTTTGCCACCACAGCCCGTGGATTTGAAGAACTTTTGAAATCTGAATTAACCGACTTAGGCGCGCGCGATGCAAAAGTGGCGCAGGGCGGTGTGCATTATTGGGCGGATGATGAAACCCTGTATCGCACTTTGCTTTGGAGCCGTTTGAGTTCGCGCATTTTATTGCCTATCGTGCAAGCCAAGGTGTTTAGCGATTTGGATTTATATTCTGCGGTGGTGGGCGTGAACTGGCTGGATTATTTCGATGAAAAGGTTCATTTTTTCGTGGATTTTAACGGCACGAATCAAGAAATTCGCCACACCCAATTCGGCGCCATGCGCGTAAAAGACGGCATTGTGGATTATTTTGAACGTCACGGTCGTGCTCGCCCGAACGTCGATAAAGAACAGCCGGACATTCGTATTCATGCCTATCTGAACCGGGATGAGGTGGTTCTTTCTCTGGATTTAAGCGGCGATGCGTTACATATGCGCGGTTATCGTGAGGACACCGGCAAAGCGCCGTTGCGTGAAACCTTGGCGGCGGCGATTGTGCTGCGTTCCGGCTGGCAGCGGGGCACGCCGTTGGTTGACCCGATGTGCGGTTCCGGCACGTTGCTGATTGAAGCAGCGCAAATGGAAGCAAAAATTGCACCGCAATTGTATCGCCTACATTGGGGCTTTGATTTTTGGCTGGGGCATAATCAGGCAGCGTGGGAAAAGGTGAAAGAAGAAGCGTTGGCATTGGCGGAAGCGGAAAAACAACGGGAAAATCCACCGCACTTTTATGGCTTCGATTTGGATCATCGGGTGTTACAAAAAGCCAAACAAAACGCCAAAAATGCCGGTGTGGCGCATTTAATGCAATGGCAACAGAGTGATGTGGCGGCGCTTAAAAATCCAAGCCCGAACGCCACCGGCACGGTGATTTGTAACCCGCCGTACGGCGAACGTTTAGGCACGACCCCTGCGCTGATTGCTTTGTATTCGGTGTTCGGGCAGCGGTTAAAACAACAATTCGCCGGTTGGAACGCCTCCATTTTCAGTGGCGAACCGAGCCTGTTGGATTGCCTGCGTTTACGTTCCCATCGTCAGTTCAAAGCAAAAAACGGTCCTTTGGATTGCGTGCAGAAGAACTATCAACTCGCCGAACGGGCAGCACAAAGTGCGGTGGAAAACGCCGCTGAATTTGACCGCACTTCTGCCGAGACTGCTTCCGCTTTTTCTCCTGACGTCGCACCGGATTTTGCCAATCGACTGCAGAAAAATATCAAAAAAATCGAAAAATGGGCGAAACAGCAGGGGCTGGATGCCTATCGTTTATATGACGCGGATTTGCCGGAATATAATTTGGCGGTGGATCGTTATGCCGATCATATCGTGGTGCAGGAATATGCCGCGCCGAAAAATATTGATGAAAACAAAGCCCGTCAGCGTTTGTTGGACGCCGTGAACGCCACGTTGAAAGTCACGGGCGTGGAAACCAATAAATTGATTCTGAAAGTGCGTCAAAAACAAAAAGGCACCAATCAATATGAAAAACTGGCGAACAAAGGCGAGTATTTTTATGTGAACGAATACGGCGCGAAATTGTGGGTGAATTTGACGGATTATTTGGACACGGGCTTATTTTTAGATCACCGCCTGACCCGCAAAATGCTGGGCGAAATGGCGCAAGGCAAGGATTTTCTGAATCTTTTTGCTTACACGGGTTCCGCCACCGTCCACGCGGCGCTTGGCGGGGCGAAATCCACTACCACGGTGGATATGTCAAATACCTATCTTAACTGGGCGGAGCAAAATTTATTGCTCAATGACATTGAAGGCAAAGCGCACAAACTCATCCAAGCGGATTGTCTGCAATGGCTGGAAAAATGCGATCGCCAATTTGATTTGATTTTTATTGACCCGCCGACATTCTCCAATTCCAAACGCATGGAAGACAGCTGGGATGTGCAACGGGATCACATTAAGTTAATGACGAATTTAAAACGCATTTTGCGCCCGAACGGCACCATCGTGTTTTCCAATAATAAACGCGGCTTCAAAATGGATTTTAGCGGTTTGGAAGCGTTGGGATTAAGTGCGGTGGAAATTTCCCGCAAAACATTGCCGTTGGATTTTGAGCGCAATAAGCAGATTCATAATTGTTGGGTGGTGCAGGCGAAATAATGACATTCTTACCAATCGCCGATAACGATAAATAGGAGAATAAAATGAAAAGAAAATGGAAAGTTTGGTGGTTTTGGGTTGCTGTATTTAGTGGCTTTTTAGGTGTGTACTATTCTTCGTGCAATGGGGCTGAGGAACCGCTTATTTTAGAAGAGGGTAATTCAACCAGTTGGGTTGTTTGGAGACCGCTGGATACATCGTCTAGCTCGGTAAGACTTAGCTTTAACCCATATTTATCGAATGGTGAGATGAGAAAAGATCTGGGTGATTGGAATAGTGCAAAAAGGAAAGATGAGAAGGATGTATCATCAAGATGGGATGAGCCGGTTTGGTTTGATAACCCGGGGGAGCCGATTGAATTAGAGATCACTTTAAATGAAAAACATTGTTTAATGGAAGCATTGCCTGCAGACATTGGGTACATGAGTATTTCCCGTACATTATTTGGTAGCGATAATCTAGATATTCCTCAGCAATTTGGCGGTGCTCATGCCGTATGTGGGCTGGTAGAGACGTTTGGATTTAATAAATGGAGTGCTAAAGTAACGAAGGTTAGCCCTAAATTACAAGGCGAGAAGGTTACTGTCATAACAGATAGCCCTATCACTTTTAAATCTAGTGATCGCAATTATTCTTGGATGACATATCCTATGCTTTTATCCGCATTCTTTTTAGTGATTCTGTTAATTTGGGCAGCAGTTGTATTGCTAATTGATTATTCTGAGGCTCGGAGAAAAACCTCAAAAATTAAGACATTTTTTCAGTAAAACAATGATGACAAACATAAAAAAACGCCCTGTACTCAGGGCGTTTTTCGTTGCTATTCAGGTTAGATATTGCACACAGCGAATAACACGATAATGCTATAAAGTGTTGCCAAACCGTAGAAGATGAACCCGCCGGCAGGGACGTGTACTTTAATGTCGTGCATACCGTGATGGACGCGGTGTAAGCCTGCCCACATCGGGAAGATGGTGAGCACAAGGATAACTAATTTGCCGAACCAATGGTGTGCGAAGGCAATGATGTTATCCGGGCTGACTAAGCCGAAAGGCAATAACAAACCGATGATCAGAATGAGTACCGGGAAAGCCAGACCGCTAACCATGCCACCCGCACTGAACATTAACCATACAGGCGGTTCGTTTGAACGTTTTGGATTTTGATTAACCATGTCTTCCCCCTAGATAAATACAAGTACTAAAGCCAATACGGTGACGGCGACGAATAATCCGCGTAACGCGTTTTTGATTAATGTCGGCGGTAATCCGGTGCTACCGGACATCACTTCGCCGGTCATGTCAAATAATGTCACGGCGTGCAACAATAATGCGGCAAGTGAGATGATGTTGAGAATCACCACAATCGGATTTTGCAGGAACGGAATGAAACTTGCGATAAAACCGTCCGCTTTACCCAAACAAATCACACCGTAAAGCAATACCAGGCTGAACCAGACGGTCGGAAATGCGGTGGCTTCACGCAACATATAGAATTTGTAGAAATCCCAACTTTTCCACCAAGTCGGGGTGATTTCACGGACGTATTTTTTACGTTTAGTTACTGTTGTTGTCATAATCTCTCCCCTTATGCTTTCGGTTTAAGCATGGAAATCAGATAGTCTTTCGCACTTTCTAATTTACCTTGGTTAATGGCGGTTGCCGGGCCTACGTGTTTCGGACAAACTTCGGAACAGGCGCCGACGAAGGTACAGGACCAAACGCCATTTTCGCCGTTCATGATTTTCATCCGTTCCGCTTTACCGTGGTCACGGTTATCTAAGTTATAACGATGCGCCAAGGTTAACGCGGCAGGACCGACGAATTCAGGATTCAAACCGAATTGCGGGCAAGCGGCATAGCATAAGCCGCAGTTGATACACATGGAGAATTGACGGTATTTTTCCAATTGTGCCGGTGTTTGTTTGGTACGGCTTTTTGCCAATTCTTTTGACGGATGCGGTTTGCCGTCCAATTCCGGCATTTTATTGCCGATAATGTAAGGCTTGATGGCTTCCAAACTTTCAATGAAGTGGCTTAAGTCAACCACTAAGTCACGTTCAATCGGGAAGTTGGCAAGCGGTTCGATACGCATATGACCGCTGTAATCGCGCAGGAAGGTTTTACACGCCAGTTTCGGAATGTTGTTGACCATCATCCCGCAAGAACCGCAAATCGCCATACGGCAAGACCAACGATAGGAAAGTTCCGGTTCAAGTTTATCTTTGATGTAACCTAAGGCATCAAGCAACGAGGTTTGGCTGTCGAAAGGCACTTGGTAAGTTTTTAAGTGCGGCTCTTTATCGACTTCAGGATTGTAACGTAGAATTTCAACGTTCATGATTGATTGTTCGGCCATGTTATTACTCCTTACCTGCTTGAGCTTGTTCTTTCGCCTTCACCGCCGCTTCCGCAGCTTCCGCTTCCGCACCGTAAACACGTTTCGCCGGTTGTGATTTGGTGATTTTCACCGGGCTGTATTCAATACGCGGTGCGCCGTCTTCGTTATAGAACGCTAAGGTGTGTTTTAAGTAGTTCACATCATCACGTTCGGTGTAATCCAAGCGTTGGTGCGCACCACGGGATTCTTTACGTTCAATAGCGGAATTGGCGATAGATTGCGCTACATCTAGGATATAACCTAATTCCACGGTGTAGAGCACATTAGTGTTGAACACGCTGGAACGGTCGGTAATACGAATATGTTTGTAACGTTCTTTGAGTTCGGCGATTTTATCCACCGCTTGTTGCATACTTTCTTGGGTACGATAAATACCGCAACCTTCTTCCATGGCTTGCCCCATTTCATCACGAATATCGGACCAGGATTCGGTACCTTCTTGATCGTATAGTGCATTCAGGCGTTTAACGATGTCTTGTGCTTGCGCATCCACTGCCGTTTGGTTGGCAGGGGCGGCTTCAACGGCACGTTGTGCGGCATATTCACCGGCAACACGACCTAATACCACTAATTCTGCCAAGGAGTTGGAGCCTAAACGGTTGGCGCCGTGTAAGCCGGAAGAGGCACATTCACCCACGGCAAATAAACCTTTAATGCGGGTTTCGCTATTGAAGTCCACTTCGATACCGCCCATGGTGTAGTGTACTACCGGACGTACCGGAATTGGGGCTTGTGCCGGATCCACACCTTCATAAGCCTTCGCCAATTCGCAAATGAACGGCAAACGTTCGTGTAAGTATTTTTCACCGAGATGACGTAAATCCAAGTGCACCACATCAACGCCTTTCGCGGTTTTCAAGGTGTTGCCTTTACGCCATTCTTGCCAGAAGGCTTGGGAAACTTTGTCGCGCGGACCTAATTCCATGTATTTGTTTTCCGGTTTGCCGATTGGCGTTTCCGGTCCCAAACCGTAATCTTGTAAATAGCGGTAGCCGTCTTTATTGACCAAAATACCGCCTTCGCCACGACAACCTTCGGTCATTAAGATACCGGTGTTCGGTAAGCCGGTCGGGTGATATTGAACGAATTCCATATCACGTAACGGTACGCCGTGACGATATGCCATGGATAAGCCGTCACCGGTCACGATACCGCCGTTGGTGTTGAAACGGAACGCACGGCAACCACCGCCGGTAGCGATAACCACGGCATTGGCATTGATTTGCACCAGTGTGCCTTCCATCATGTTCATGGCAACCATACCGCGGGCATGACCGTCATCCACTAAAATATCCAACACGAAGTGTTCATCGAAACGGATGATTTGCGGGAATTGAATGGAGGTTTGGAATAACGTGTGAAGCAAATGGAAACCGGTTTTATCGGCGGCGAACCAGGTACGTTCGATTTTCATTCCACCGAAACGACGCACGTTCACATCGCCATCGGTTTTACGGCTCCAAGGGCAACCCCAGCGTTCAAGTTGGGTCATTTCCACCGGGGAATGTTCAACGAAATATTCCACCACATCTTGTTCACATAACCAGTCACCACCGGCAACGGTATCATGGAAGTGTTTGTCGTAGGAATCTTCTTCTTTAATGACTGCCGCAGCACCACCTTCAGCCGCAACAGTATGACTGCGCATTGGATAAACTTTTGATACTAAAGCAATTTTAAGATTTGGATTAGCTTGAGCTGCAGCAATCGCCGCACGTAAACCACCGCCACCTGCGCCAACAATGGCGATATCGACGTTAACAGTTTGCACGATATTCCTCCAAGTAAAGGGATAATAAAAAAATACCAAATAACTTTGGCACTGTTAGGGTAGTGTCATTTTGCCATTATTTTTGGTGATTAAAACCTTTTTTATCAAATTTGTTACAATTTCGTGATCTAACTCAAAAAAGTTAGAAAGGAGAATGAGTTGTTCATTTTTTGTGCTTGATTTTGCGCGAAAATGTATGACAAAGGCAAAAAAGTGCGGTCGGTTTTTAAGGCGTTTTTGCATTCGTGCCGACTTGCTTTAGAATAAACCGATAATTTCCCTGAATGAAAGGTCGTTTTTATGTTGGAACAGGAACAATGGCAGCCCACGGCGTCCATTAAAAATTTACTCACCCGCGCCAAATTAATTGCGGAAATTCGTCGATTTTTCACCGATCGCGGCTTATTGGAGGTGGAAACGCCGGTGTTAAGCGAATTTGGCGTGACGGATGTTCACCTTGCCACCTTCAGCACGGAATTCGTTTCGCCCTTCGGCGAACAATCCAAAACCCTGTGGCTTTCCACCAGCCCGGAATATCACATGAAACGCCTGTTGGCGGCGGGAAGCGGTCCGATTTTTCAAATCGGCAAAGTGTTTCGTAACGAAGAAGCGGGCAGCCGCCACAACCCGGAATTTACTATGTTGGAATGGTATCGACCGCATTTCGATATGTACCGTTTAATCAATGAAGTGGATGATTTGTTACAGCAAATTCTGGAATGCCCGCCGGCGGAAAGCATGAGTTATCAGTTTGCCTTTCAGCAATATGTGGGCTTGGACCCTTTATCGGCGGAGCATGAAGAATTGGTGGAAAAAGCCAAAAAATACCAACTGATGAACGCCGAAGAAGAAAATCGCGACACCTTGTTACAATTTCTTTTCAGCGCTGTGGTGGAAGCGCAAATCGGGCAGGAAAACCCGGTCGTGGTGTACCACTTCCCTGCGAGTCAGGCGGCGTTGGCGCAAATCAGTTCGGAAGATTTACGGGTGGCGGAGCGTTTCGAGTTTTATTACAAAGGCTTGGAACTTGCCAACGGTTTCCACGAGCTGTCCGATGCCCGCGAGCAGTTAAGACGTTTTGAACAGGATAACCAGCTTCGGAAGAAAATGGGCTTGCCGCCGCAGACGATTGATACCCGTTTGTTATCCGCTTTGCAAGCGGGCATTCCGAACTGTTCCGGTGTGGCGCTTGGCGTGGATCGTCTGTTGATGATTGCCATGGGTGCGGAAAGCATTAAAGAGGTGATTTCTTTCGCTATTGATAATGCGTAAACGGCAAAAGTGCGGTGAAAAAATAATGTGTTTTTCGACCGCACTTTTGTCCCGCTTATTTCAAAATAAACATCGGTGTTTGGCTGACGGGATCGCGATGAATCTCCACATCCAGGTCAAACACGGTTTTCAAAAGTGCTTCCGACATCACTTCATCGGGCGTGCCTTTCGCCATCAGGTTACCGTCTTTTAACACAACTAAATAATCGCAGTAACGACAGGCTTGGTTTAAATCATGCAAAACGGTGATCACGGTTTTGCCGTTTTGTTGCATTTGGCGCATCATGCCCATGAGTTCCGCCTGGCGATTCAAATCAAGGTAGGTGGTGGGTTCGTCCAGTAAAACCAGTTCTGCGTCCTGCGCCAATGTCATGGCTAGGAATACCCGTTGTTGCTGACCGCCCGATAAATCGGACACCAATCTGTCCGCCAATTCCGTGGTGTGGGTTTGTTCCATCGACCAGGCGACCAACGCTTCGTCCTTATCGTTTAATTTGCCCCATAAATTCAAATACGGCGAACGACCGTAAGCAATCAGTTCGCGCACTTTAATGCCCTCCGGCACTAAATGTTGTTGTGGCAGGAAAGACAGGGCTTTGGCGTATTCTTTTGGGGGACTCTGCCAAATATCTTTTCCCTTATGTGTAATCTTGCCGGTACGCGGTTTGAGCAGCCGGGCAATGGCTTTTAGGGTGGTGGATTTGCCGCAGCCGTTCGGACCGATCAAGGCAATGATCTGATTATGCGGAAAATCCAACGACAAATCCTGCACGATGATTTTATCTTGATAACCTAATTGTAAGTTGTTGATAACAAGGCTCATTATTTGGTTCTCATCAATAAATAGAAGAAATAAGGGGCGCCGATGATGGCAGTCAGAATGCCCGCCGGTAATTCGGTCGGCGGATCGATGACGCGCGCTAAAATATCGGAAATTTGTAGCAATAACGCCCCGATGAATAATGCCGCAGGCAATAAAGTGCGGTGTCGTCCGCCCACTAATTTGCGTGCCAGATGCGGCGCAACCAAGCCTAAGAAGGCGATAGGTCCGCAAATGGCGACGGCGGTGGTGGAGAGCGCTACCGCCAGTACTAAAACGAAAATCTGCGTTTTGTTGACGTGGACGCCCAAGGTGGCGGCTTTGTTTTCGCCCAAGCCCAAGGTGTCGAGATCGCGACAAAAAATGAACGGCAACGGCAGCAGAAGACACAACCAAGGCAACACCACATCAACATAAGTCCAGCTTCTTCCCCATAAACTGCCGGTCAGCCAGAGCATTGCCGTGTTGATTTCCACCGGGTTGGTGAGCATTACATAATGGCTGATCGCCGCCCACAAGGCGGAAATCGCCACCCCGATGATCGCCATTCTGATGGGGCGGAAATTAAAGCCGCAAATCACCCATAGCAAGATGAAAGATAGCACGCCGCCGACAAACGCAAATAACGGAATCCAGTAAAAAGCGAGGTTCGGCAAAAAGATTAATATGGTGATGGCAACCAGCCCCGCCGCGTTATTAATGCCCAGAATATCCGGTGACGCTAACGGATTACGCACCACGCTTTGCACCAATACCCCGGAAACGGCTAATGCACCTCCGATAAAAATCGCCAGCAAGGCACGGGGCAGACGGTATTCAATCAGCGTGAAATGGTTTTTATCGCCGGAATTAAACGCCGCGACAATTTCCGAAAAGGAGAGGGTATAAGTGCCTAAGCGAAGACTTAAAATAAATAAGACAATGACGGCAACCATGGCAAACGGGTAAAAACCGAGAGAGAGCAATTTATGATAGGCATTTTTCATCAGCTTCTTCCTCTGGCAAATAACACGAATACCGGTGCGCCGATGAGTGCCAATACCGCGCCGGCAGGCACTTCGCTTGGAAAATTGACCGCTCTTGCCATGGTGTCTGCGATGAGCATTAACATGGCGCCAAGCAACATGGACATGGGCAGGGATTTACGCAAATCGTAACCGATCCAATACCGTGCCAAATGGGGAATCAGCAGCCCGATAAACGCCACCGGGCCGGCAACGCTGACGGCGGAACCGACGATGAGTAACGCCATAATGTTGGCATACCAACGTAAGCGGAACAGGTTGATTCCCAAAGAGCGGGCGGATTCGTCGCTGAGATTGAGCAGGTTTAGCTTGCTGGCGAAGAAGAGACAAAATAACGCGCTTGATAATAAAAAAGGCCAAATGATATGCCATTCTTTCCAACGCGCGTGGGCGATACCGCCGGCAAGCCAACTCATGACGCCGAAGGCGTTATCATCGGCGACGATTAAGAGTAATTTCGTGGCGGCGGCGCAGAGTAAGGACACGGCGATACCGGCAAGAATAATGCGACTGCGATCGCCGCTATTGTCGTGCCAGGCATTGCTGATCAGCATTACGGTAAGCCAACTGATTCCGCCCCCGACACTTGCGATTAAAGCAATGCTGTAACCGGATAGTAGCGAAGGGCTGAGGACGCTGGCGATGACCATTGCCAATCCGGCGCCAGAGTTGACGCTTAACAGGGAAGGGGAGGCTAATGGGTTGCGGGTGACGGTTTGCAATAATGCGCCGGCGACCGCTAAATTTGCGCCGAGGGCGATTGCCACCAAGGCGCGCGGGAAGCGTAAATCCACCACGGTGATTTTTGCCAAATCATCACCGTCGGGTAAAAAAGCGTTTAAGGCATCTAACGGGGCGATGGCGATGGGGTAATACAAAAACAGGCTTCCCCATAGCAGGAAAGCCAGTGCAAGAATGGGTAAGCCCCAACGGAATGCGGCGCCCAACATTATTTTTGCTTCACAAATTGCTCAACTTGCTTCGCCATGATTTCACTGGCTGCCATACCGCGTCCGCGCGCCCACATATCGGAATCAACGCTGAACACCTGTTTGGCTTTTACCGCCGGAATCGCCTGCCACAAAGGTTCGCTTTCCCATTTGCGGGCGATACTTTCTTGACGATAATGCGCAATGAACAAATAATCCGGTTTTTCCATGACCAATTGTTCAAGGTTGATTTCCACGAAGGCTTGCGTGCTATTCGGTAGTTTCGGCGTTTCAAAACCCAGTACGCCTAAGAAGCTGGCAACGTAGCCGTTGTCGTTTTGTAAATTGAATTTATCTTCGCGGGACGTGCCGAATACGCCTTTTTTCCCTTTCACATTAATGGATTTGGCGATGTTTTCGATGTATTCGTTATGTTTGTTGATTTGCAGTTTCATTTCGCCGCCTTTACCCACAACATCACCGATTTTCTGTGCGGTTTCCAGGTTTTCCTGATAGCTTTCATGGCGGGAGTCAAACATCATGGTCGGAGCGATTTTTTTCAGCTCGTCATACACGGCGGTATGGCGGGAAGGATCGGCAATGATTAAATCGGGTTTTAACGCAGCGATGGCTTCCAGGCTCGGTTGTGAACGGCTGCCGACAGATTGCCAAGGTTCAATTTTGTCGCGCACTTCTTTTAAAATCCGCTCTTTATTGTTGTCATCGGCAACCCCCACAGGGCTTACGCCCACTTGTGCCAAGGCATCCACAAAGGAATATTCCAGCGCAACAATGCGGGTTGGCGTTTGATCGATAGTAAATTCGCCTTTTGCATCGGTAACCGTGACCGCGCCGGCGTGAGTGGAAGCCATAAAGAGAAGTGAAGCGAAAGTCGCTTTAAAAAAATTTTTCATTTCCGAGTCCTAATGTTAAAAATATTAAAAAAATCGTTCAGATTATACACAGAAACCCGGAGTTGAGAATAGTTCTTTTTAACCTCCGACCACGTCGATAATCATCACTTCCGATTGTGACCCCAAACGCATCGGCACGCCCCAGAAGCCATAACCTGAGGTCACGAAGAAGTGCCCGCCGTTAATTTGTTCGTAGCCGTAACTTAACCGATAGATGAATTTAACTATCAGATTCGCCGGGAAAATCTGCCCGTTATGAGCATGTCCCGACACCTGAATATCAATAGGCAATTTGGCGTGCTGTTCAATTTCCGACGGGCGATGATCCAACAGAATAATCGGCAGATTGGTATCCACGCCTTTCAGTAATTGTTCCGTGGAAGGGCGATCGGTAACCAGATCGTCGTTACGTCCGATTAATACGAAACGATTATCCACCACCAGACTTTCATCCATCAGCGGAATAATGTTGGCTTTACGAATTTCCCGCTCGATTCGCGCCTGATCGCCGAAAAAATCGTGGTTGCCGAGCGTGGCATAGACGCCGAGGGGAGCTTTCAGTTTGGCTAAGTGCGGTTGCATTTTCTCCGCCAAATACGCGTTGACGTTATCGTCCATAATGTCGCCCGGCAGCAGAATAATATCCACCTTTTCCCGTTGCATAATGTCCGCGAGTTTATCCAGTTGCTTCCCGCCGAAAAATTTCCCTAAATGGGTATCGCTTGCCATACCGATGCGCAACGGCTTCATCGGTTTGTCCAAATGCACCTGATAATGGCGCACCACCGGTGTGTAAGCGTTATACAGCCCCAGTCCGATAAAGCCCAGGAAAATAATCGGATAAAGCCATTTAAGCGCTTTTTCCCATTTTTTAAAAAACACATATAACACGCCCACAATGACGCTGCTGAAGCCGGAAAAAAGCAACAAAGTGAGGGTGAAGGCGCTGACGATAAAGGTTTCGGCAAACAGGCGTAACGGCGCGCTTAACACCACGGCATTCAAAATGACAAATACCCAAATCGTTAAACGGCGGCGTTTTTTTTCCTTCAGATTAAAAATCCAGCTCAGCGTACGGGCAAAGACCCAAAGCATAAGCTGTAATGCCACGAAAGCGATTTCAAAACTAAGGTAATGTCTGGTTTCCATAAATATTTATTCCTGCTTCAGCAAAAGTGCGGTCATTTCTCCGGGAGAATTTCAAAAGCCCCAATGGTAATACGGATTAATGCCTCGGTACAACCTATCAATCAAATTTGATCGTTTCCAAGCGGCAAATTTTTCGCTAAAATGCGTGCACTTTTTTACTCAACTTTTTAATAACGGAAGAAAATTTATGTTCGGAAAAGGCGGATTGGGCAATCTAATGAAACAAGCCCAACAAATGCAAGATCGTATGCAAAAAATGCAGGAAGAAATTGCGCAACTGGAAGTGACCGGCGAATCAGGCGCGGGTTTGGTTAAAATCACCATCAACGGCGCCCACAACTGCCGCCGTGTAGAAATCGATCCTTCTTTAATGGAAGACGATAAAGAAATGTTGGAAGACTTAATCGCGGCGGCATTTAACGATGCGGTGCGCCGTGCCGAAGAGTTACAAAAAGAAAAAATGGCGTCGGTGACCGCCGGTATGTCTCTACCGCCTGGCTTCAAAATGCCGTTTTAAAAAACATTCTGAAAAACGACCGCACTTTTCTTCATTGACGGCAAAGTGCGGTTTATTTTTTAAGCAAATCAATCGAGAACCTTATGCAAACCAGCCCCTTGTTAGAAAATCTGATCGAAAGTTTACGCGTATTGCCGGGCGTCGGTCCGAAATCCGCGCAGCGTATGGCGTATCATTTATTGCAACGCAACCGCAGCGGCGGAATGCGGTTGGCGCAAGGGCTGACGGAAGCTATGTCGAAAATCGGGCATTGCGAACATTGCCGCACCTTTACGGAAGAAGAGGTGTGCAACATTTGTAGCAATCCGCGTCGCCAAAATTCGGGCTTGCTTTGCGTGGTGGAAATGCCGGCAGATATTCTTGCCATCGAGCAAACGGGGCAGTTCTCCGGGCGTTATTTCGTGCTGATGGGGCATTTGTCGCCGCTGGACGGTATCGGTCCGCGCGAAATCGGTTTGGATTTGCTGCAAAAACGCCTGCAAACGGAATCCTTCAATGAAGTGATTTTAGCCACCAACCCGACGGTGGAAGGTGACGCCACGGCTAACTACATTGCGGAGCTTTGCCTGCAACAAAACGTCAAAGTCAGTCGCATTGCGCACGGCATTCCGGTGGGCGGCGAATTGGAAATGGTGGACGGCACGACGCTGACCCATTCCTTCTTAGGCCGCCGCGAAATCGGCTAATCCTCTTTTCCTGTCCCCAACGTTTCTTTCTATGCGACTTTTTATAGCGGAAAAACCCAGTCTCGGACGCGCTATCGCCGATGTGCTGCCGAAACCGCACCAACGCGGCGACGGTTTTATCAAATGCGGCGAGAACGACTGTGTCACTTGGTGCGTAGGGCATTTGCTGGAACAGGCGGAACCCGATGCGTATGACGCGCGCTTCAAACAATGGCGGCTGGACGATTTGCCTATCGTGCCGCAGAAATGGCAGCTCATTCCGAAAAAAGAAACCCACAAGCAGCTGAAAACTGTTGAAAAATTAGTGCAACAAGCGGATGTTTTGGTTAACGCCGGCGACCCCGATCGCGAAGGGCAGTTGCTGGTGGACGAAGTGTTCAGTTATCTCAACCTGTCGGCGGAAAAACGCAATGCCATTCAGCGTTGTTTAATCAGCGATTTGAATCCAAGTGCGGTGGAAAAAGCCATCAAAAAATTGCAGCCGAATCGGGATTTTATCCCGCTTGCCACCTCCGCCTTAGCCCGCGCCCGAGCCGATTGGTTATACGGCATTAACATGACCCGCGCCTACACCATTCGTGGTCGGCAGGCGGGCTACGACGGCGTGCTTTCCGTCGGACGCGTGCAAACGCCGGTGCTTGGTTTAATCGTGCGTCGGGATTTGGAAATCGAACATTTCCAACCGAAAGATTTTTTTGAAGTGCTGGCTTGGGTGCGGGATCCGAAGGACGAAAAAACACCTGAAAAACCGACCGCACTTTTTTCCGCGTTATGGCAACCGAGCAAAGCCTGCGAAGATTATCAGGACGACGACGGTCGCGTGTTATCCCGCGCGCTGGCGGAAAACGTGGTAAAACGCATTACCGACCAACCGGCGGAAGTCACCGATTACACGGACAAGCGGGAAAAAGAAACGGCGCCTTTGCCTTATTCGTTATCCGCCCTGCAGATCGATGCCGCTAAGCGTTTCGGAATGTCGGCGCAGGAGGTGTTGGATACGTGTCAGCGCTTGTATGAAACCCATAAACTGATTACTTACCCCCGTTCCGACTGTCGCTATTTGCCGCAAGAACATTTTGCCGACCGAATGGCGGTGATGAATGCGATTTCCGCTCATTTAACCCAATTTCAGCCGTTGCCGGAAATCATCGATCCCGAACAGAAAAATCGTTGCTGGAACGATAAAAAAGTGGAGGCGCACCACGCCATTATCCCGACGGCAAAAAATCGCCCGGTGAGTTTGACCCCGGCAGAGCAAAATGTGTATTTTCTGATTGCCCGTCAATATCTCATGCAATTTTGCCCGGACGCGGAATACCGAAAATGCAAAATCACGTTGAATATTTCCGGCGGTACTTTTGTGGCACAGGCGCGCAATTTGCAAATTGCCGGCTGGAAGCAACTTTGGGGCAAGGAAGACAGCGATGATGAACAACAGGACGCGCTGCTGCCCGTGGTAAAAAAAGGGCAAATACTGCATTGCGAAAAAGGCGAGATTGTCAGTAAAAAAACGCAACCGCCGAAACCCTTCACCGACGCGACGCTGCTTTCTGCCATGACAGGCATTGCGCGCTTTGTGCAGGATAAAGAATTGAAAAAAATCCTACGCGAAACCGATGGTTTGGGCACCGAAGCCACCCGCGCGGGCATCATTGAATTGTTGTTTAAACGCGGTTTTCTGTATAAAAAAGGACGCAATATTCACAGCACCGAAGCGGGGCGAATTCTAATTAACGCCTTGCCTGATGTGGCGACCCAGCCCGACATGACGGCGCATTGGGAATCCCAGTTGGACGGCATTAGCCGCAAACAGGCGAGTTATCAGCAATTTATGGAAAACCTGACGCAACTTTTGCCGGAATTATTGCATTACATTAATTTTTCCGCCTTGCGTGAGTTAAGTCGGCATAACTCGGGTGTCAAAAAGCAGGGTATCAAAAAGAAAACAGCGAGAACCACGAAAAGTTAACGGGAACGGAAAAGTGCGGTGGTTTTTCGCGGTGTTTTTTCTGATCGAATTTGCACCAAACAGCCTAAAAATGCACAAAACGACTTGCGGAACGACAAGATATCCGCTAATATCTGCGCCGTTATTTTTCATTAGAATTTGCTAAATCAGAGAAGATAAAATGTACTCAGCTTTGTTAATCATTTATTTGGTCGTTTCCATTGCCCTTATCGCGTTTATCCTGTTACAACAGGGTAAAGGCGCGGATGCAGGCGCATCTTTCGGTGGTGGCGCGTCCGGTACGGTTTTCGGCTCCGCCGGTGCAGGTAACTTCCTGTCCAGAACCACAGCGATTCTAGCAACTGTCTTCTTTATTATCAGTATCGTTATCGGCAACATCAACTCGCACAGAAATAACGTAAAACAAGGCGCGTTTGATGATTTATCCGGCACAGCGGAACAAATTCAGCAGCAACAGCAACAACAAGCGCCGGCTGTGTTAGACACAAAAAACAACGATATTCCTCAATAAAATTTATCAAATTAAGCTCTGGTGGTGGAATTGGTAGACACGCTATCTTGAGGGGGTAGTGACCGTAGGTCGTGCGAGTTCAAGTCTCGCCCAGAGCACCAAAAATAAAACCTGGCACAAATGCTGGGTTTTTCTTTTTGTATCGTATTTCAAAATTCCTTATCTTCACCGATTTGTCTATAATTTTGCTTACAGCCTTTTATCTTCGTGAGACTGTGTTTTTATACCTTATCTATAAAAATCTCATCTAAGGAATCTATTATGCGAAAAACACTTTTAATTTTGACCGCACTTTGTTTGGCTCAAGGCGTTATGGCTAAGGCAAAAGCGAATCATACGGAATTTAGTTGTGATGAAAGGAAATATTGTAAGGAAATGCGTTCTTGCGCCGAAGCGAAATACCATCTTAATGTTTGTGGCGAAGGACGACTGGATCGTGATAATGATGGTATTCCTTGTGAGAATGTTTGCCGTAAATAGTAAAAAGCCTTGCGATTTAGCAAGGCTTTTTAGTTGATATTAATTCGACGTCGTTTTTCTCAATAGCCCGTATCCTATAATAGCCGATACGCCGGAGCCTAATAAAATCCCTAAGCGTGAGAGGGTGTCGAAGCTGTTATGCGGCGTTTCGCCGAATGCCAGTCCGGCGAGGAACATGGACATGGTGAAGCCAATGCCGCAGAGTACGGCGATGGCGAAAATCTGGGTGAAGTTGATGCCTTGGGGTAATTTGGCAAGACGTAATTTCACCGATAAATAGCTGAACAGGAACACGCCCAACGGTTTACCGACGATTAAGCCCAAAGCAATACCGAGGGTGAGCGGTGAGTTGAGGCTGGATAAACCGACATTTTCCAATGATACGCCGGCGTTGGAGAAGGCGAATAAAGGTAAAATCAAATAGGCACACCAGGGGGCAAGAATGTGTTCAAATTGGTGTAGCGGGCTTTCGCCGTTGCGTCCTTTTATCGGGATACAAAAGCCGATAATCACACCGGCAAGGGTAGCATGAACACCGGATTTTAATACGGAAGCCCATAAAATTAAACCGACGACCATATAAGCACAGAGGGCACTGACTTTAAAACGGTTCATGGCAACTAAAATACTGATGGTGATGGTCGCCATAATCAGTGCCGGCGTGCTGAGTTCGTGGGAATAGAAAATGGCGATAACGATAATGGCGCCGAGATCGTCAATAATGGCTAACGCCAGTAGGAAGACTTTAAGCGGAAGCGGCACGCGTTTGCCTAAAAGGGCGACGATGCCGACGGCAAAGGCGATGTCCGTTGCCATCGGGATTGCCCAACCGGAGTGGATTTCAGGCGTGTCTTGCGCAATGAGAAAATAAATTAACGCCGGAACCACCATGCCGCCGATTGCCGCAATTGCCGGGAATATTGCCTGTTGATAGCTGGAGAGGGAGCCTTCCAGCATTTCGCGTTTTACTTCCATGCCGACCAAGACGAAGAAAACCGCCATAAAGCCGTCGTTGACCCACATTAACAAGGGTTTGGCAATGCTGAAAGCACCGAATTGAATGCTGACCGGAGTGTCGAGGAAATTAAAATAATGTTGGCTAAAAGCGGTGTTGGCAAGCACGATTGCCATGAGGGCAAAAATTAATAGTAATACGCCGCCTGAGGCTTCTGACTGGAAAAAGGTTTGAATGCGCCTAATCAATGTGAATACTCCCCAAAATAGATAACTAATTAAAAAATAAAAGATAAACAAGAAGCAAAGAAGTTACCTTAGTTTGATATTTTTTTCAAGAAAACGGGGAGTTTATTAATTAAATAAGATGTGATTGGCGATTTTTTAAGTCATTTATTTATTTTTGATTTTTAAATAAATACGTATTAATTGATATTTTCTAGATAGGATTTTCCCAGTTGATTCATTTGCCGTTGAATCCAAATTTGTCTGCGTTTGGTATAGAGCCCGGGGGCATTGACTTTGTAAATAATTGGGTTGGGCAACACGGCGGCTAAAAGTGCGGCTTCATTTTGCGATAAATTTTTTGCCGGCTTTTTGAAATAAAAACGGCTTGCCGCTTCCACGCCATAAATACCGCTCCCGAATTCGGCAATATTTAAATACACTTCTAAAATGCGTTTTTTCGACCACAAGGTTTCCAGCATTAAGGTCGTCGGCACTTCAATGGCTTTGCGCAACCAACTTTGTCCGTGCCATAAATAGAGATTTTTGGCGGTTTGTTGGGAAATGGTGGAGGCGCCGCGAATCCGCGTGCTTTTTTGATTGTGCGAAAAAGCGCTTTTTATGGCGCTGAAATCAAAGCCGTAATGTTCGGGGAAATTCTGATCCTCGGCGGCAATGACGGCAAGCTGCATTTGCCAGGAAATTTCATCTAAACTGACCCAATCGTAGCGCGTTTCATAGTCAAAATCGCCGGAGAAGAAATGCGCCGCTTTCTGTTGCAGCATATAGGTGGAATAGGGAATGGGAATGAAGCGAAAGGCGAAGGTAATCACCGTCATCGCCAACAAAAAACGACATAAAAAACGCACCGCACTTTTGGTGGAGAGCTTCCTGAAAAAAGTAAATCTGCGCAACTTCAGGTTACGCAGATTTAGCCGTTTCAAAGGGAATTTAGCGATTTTTTTCTTGCTCATCGAGTTGTGTTTTTATCCAGTCAACGAAAGCGGGATCCATGGTTTTTAGCATATTGGATCCCCGTGTGATGGTTGCCGCGCTGGTGTTCAGGTTTTGCTGAATTTCTCGTTGCGGCAAATTTTTATTGAGTAACTGGGCGACGATTTGGAGCCGAAGTCCCAGCGCGTCGCGCTCATCCGGGGTTAGTAATAAGGTTAATACATCCTGTGCTTTGCCTTGTTCAAATGCGGTTTGCAGCATATTGAGAAAGGCGTTCCATTGTTCTAAATTGCGACTAATGTACATATTAACAATCCTATACTATTAAACTAGTTCGCCTAGTATAGCCGATCGTATTCCTCATTGCTAAAGGTTTGTGGATCTTCTTTTTTCTGCAGAATTTGATAGTAAAAATCGTAAGTTAACACATTTTGCACATAGCCTCGGGTTTCATAAAACGGAATGGACGCCACAAATTCATCCATTGCCAGCTTGCCATTGGCGCGCGCCAGCCATTTTTCTACGCGATGGGCGCCCGCATTATAAGCGGAAGCGATCAAAATACGGTTGTTCGGATATTTGGCATTCAGCTCCGCCAAATGTGCCGTGCCGAGCAAAATATTATTGAGCGGCTTAAATAAATCCCCTTCGCCCGTATAAGGCAATTTGGCGTTGTTTGCCGTGGCTTTTGCGGTGCTTGGCAGCAGTTGCATTAATCCCCGTGCATTGGCGGAAGATTGCGCCTGCGGGTTCCACGCGCTTTCCTGGCGGGCGATTGCCATGGCGAAGGTTTTCGTCACATTATTATTCGCCACCGCCTGCGGTTTATTGTTATTAATAAATTTCGGGCTGAGGGCAATATCAAAATAATCGCTGTAGGCATTTGGCAAGCGTAACTGAATGTAATTAAAGGCTTTTGCCATAATGGAGCCGTCCACGCCCAAATCAAACCAGTTTTGTTGATTGGCGTATTGACTGAGCGCGATTTGTTTTTCTTTTTTATTTTCGCCGGAAAGATTTTCCAATAGGAAACGCCAACGCTGTTTTGCTGCGCCGAGGCGATCTAATTGACGCAATTCGGCGATTTCGTCTAACGCCGGGTTAACGGCTTTGTAGGTATCCGCCCAGGCGGCATCGGTGATACTCGGTGCAATGAGCAATGTCGGCTGACCGAAATCATAACCGCTACCACGGGTTTTCGGATCCAGTTTTGCTGCCGCCAGCATCGGATAAAAGCCCCGTTCATGGGAAAGTGCGGTTAATATTTCTTTTGTTTTTTGCGGGTTGGATTTTGCTGACACTTTTGCCTGCCAATAGCGCCATTCCTGTTTCTCTTTGCCTTCTGCCGACAGGGCGTTGAGCCATGGGGTTAAATCGGTTTTTTGCCAAATTGCCATGCGCAAACGGCGTTCGGTGAGATTGTCGGCATTCAACTTGGCGACTTCCACATCACGCCATAATTGGAAGCTCGGGCTTTCGTTATCAAAGAAGCGCCCGAGAAAGGCGATTTTCCACTCGCGTATTTCGGCTTCGTTCAGTTGCCAATCCTTCGCCCATTGTGCGTAAGCGGCAAAGTTAGGTTCTTTCATGTTTTCCGGCAGCGTACGCAAATAACGGGCGAAACTTTGCACCACGGCAAATTTCAGCGGGATTTTATTATTGGCTTCGATGAACGGTAATTTGCCGGCTAATTCCGGTAAACTTGCCGGTGTTTTCAATAACTTCTGCAAACGTTGTAAACGCGAAACCACCATCTCATCTTCTTTGGCACCATCCACCTTATTCAATTCCGTTGCCAACAATTCCAAGCCCTTTGCATCGTTTTTGGTAAAGAGATTTTCGGCTTTTTGATACACTTTTTCTTCCGTTCTGCCACCGTCGGAATACCATTTCGCCCACAGCTGCGCATCATTTGGCAGCTCGTCGTTGTTTAACCAAAGCTGTTCATAACGGGCGATGATTTTCGGCATATTCGTATTGGGATTTTTATCGGATTCGCTACGTTTGCGTTCCAGTTGATATTCGGCATTCAATACCGCAAGTTGGGTTTCCAATCCTTTCGGTTTAACCCGTTGCGCATAACCGACTAAGCCCTCCAGATCTTCGGCGTTGCTAAATAAGGTGAAAAGACCTTGCGCCAATTTTTCCCGCAGAAAATGAGTCGGGTGTTTTTCGATAAATTGCTCAATGTCTTGTTTTAACGCCTTAACTTCTTCCTTCGGCGTGTCGCGATTTACGCTTTTAATGCCGGCGTCGAAATAAGCCGCCATGGCATCGGTTTGCAACGGATAGCCTTTCAAATCTTCAATTAGTTTCAGGAATACGGTGTGGTTGGCAAAAACGCCGTCATTTTTGACCGCACTTTTTAGCAGGCTTTCTAATTGAAGAAAGGTCGCCCGCTGTTTCAGCCGCTCTAATTCCGCATGGTGCGGCTCCGGTTTGACGTGCTCGTGGGCGACATTCCCTTTATGCGCCGTCGCCTTGTGCTGATTGGCAAAGACGGAGGAGGAAAGTGCGGTCAAAATTAACAGTGAAATTGTTGTTTGTTTCAAATATCGCATAGTCGTTTTCCTGTGGTGAATATGGGAAAGGCGGAGAGTGAGTCCGCCTTGGGAAAGGGTTAAAAGCCGAAATATCGTCGTTAAAACCGACGGCTGTATTTTAATTTATTGATATTGTTACGTGATATAAGCACGCGTCGGGAGACGCGCGCTATCTGTTAAGCGCCATCTATTAAGCGCTATCTCAAAGGCTATCGATTAAAACACTTTCTTAAACGGTTTAACAATCACTTCGCCATATACGCCGGCTTCCACATAAGGATCCTGCGCCGCCCAGTCTTTTGCGGCTTGTAGGCTGTCAAATCGGGCGATGACGGTGGAGCCTGAGAAACCCGCGTCGCCTGGGTTTTCATTATCGATTGCCGGATTCGGGCCGGCGGTGAGTAAACGATTTTCCGCCTGTAATTGGGTTAAGCGCGCGAGATGTTGCTCCCGCACGCTCAAACGTTGTGCCAGGGTATTCGGTTTGTCTTGCGCAAAAATAACGTAGTACATGATTATTTCTCCGTTTGATTGGCTTGAATTTGTGCTAAGGCGTTATCCAATTCGTGATTGTTTTCACGGGGAATCGCTCTGGATTTGCCTTCGTTATTCACGGCGACGAAGGTAAATACCGCTTCGGTAACGCAATAGCGTTCGCCGATGGGTTCGCTTGCCACTTTTTTCACCCACACTTCCACTTTGATTTTGAGCGAACTGCGACCCACATATAAACAGCGTCCATAACAGCACACCACATCTCCGACCGTCACCGGGCGGATGAAGTTCATACTTTCTACCGCCACGGTAACCACACGCCCGTGGGCAATTTCTTTGGCGAGAATGGCGCCGCCCATATCCATTTGCGACATAATCCAGCCGCCGAAAATATCGCCGTTGGCGTTGGTGTCGGAAGGCATCGCCAAGGTTCTTAACAGTAACGTGCCGTGCGGTTGGGCGTTTCTTGGATCAACTGATTGATGTGCCATAATTTATTCCTTTGTTTGTTCCTGTTCGTTTTTAGGTAAATAACGGTAAATATAAAGACCGGTAATAAGAGTGGCAACAAACGTCATGCCGATAATACCGAAGGATTTAAAATCCACCCAAATATCGTCGGAGAGATATTGGCTGATATAAATGTTCACCAGCATACACAAAATGAAGAACCCGCTCCAGCCGAGATTTACATTTTTCCACACAGCTTCCGGTAATTCGATTTCTTTGCCGAGCAGCTGTTTAATGAGCAGTTTTTTGAAACCGAACTGAGCGATTAATAATACCAAAGCAAAAAGGGCGTAGATAATCGTGACTTTCCATTTTAAAAATTCAAGATCGTTGAAATAAGCGGTTAGCGTACCGAAGAAAACCACTGCCGCCGCAACGAATTTTTGCTGGGTTTCAATTTTGCCGTATTTCACTTTCAAAATGATAAATTGCACGATGGTGGCAATCACCAAGGTGACTGCCGCTTCGCGAATACCCACCAATTTGTACACGGCGAAGAATAAAATAAGCGGAATAAATTCAAGGAGTTGTTTCATGTCATTTAATCTCTTGGAACGAATAAGGTGTAAAAGCGATAGATAATAATGAGCGCAAAAACGTTCAGAAACGAATCAATGATGCCCATAAGAATTGACATCAGGGTATTCACGGAAAGGCGTAATAAAAACGCTTCGCCCATGGGGAGCACGACGTAAATAAGTAAACACAAAATAAATAATAAGGAGGCACGCCCGCGACCGAGGCGTAAAATGGTTTGCAGACTGTTTGAAACGGACGCATTGGTCAGCAAATAATGCACCGGGCTTAAACACAAGCGCACATACAAGCCTAAACCTAAAATGATGGCAAGCACGGAAATGATCGACGGCTCGGCTTTTTGTTGAATCGCCATAAGGGATTCGAGCAAACCGATCATCATCGGAATCAAGATGATGATACAAAGAACAATCACACCCACAATGCGCTTTAAGGTGGCAAGAATACTGTCGGACCATGTGGTGAATTGACGTTGGCTGATTTGATGGATAATCATGACACACCATGCCGAGGCGAAAGTATAAATCACCAATTTGACGGCAAATGCGGTCATTAAGGCGCTTGCCATGTCCCCCGGGATATTGGGCATACCGTCGCTATCCAGTGTAATCGGAATTGTTTGCGCCGGCAGAAGGGATGAATTTAACAAGGCAATACAAAAATTCGCCAAGAAAAAAAGCACGGAAAGGGTGATGACCATGCGCTTTTCGTTGCGGATAAAATTCCAGCTGTCCTTAATAATTTGGGTGAAGTTTATGGGCATTTAACTAACTCAATTTAAGCTCAAAGAAAGAGCCTAATTATACTGGCTTTCCAGAAAAGCACAAAAAAACTGCACATCAATTTATTCTCATAAAAAAACACCCGAATTTTCCACCGCACTTTAATGCGTTAAAAATGTGTTAAAGGCGTTTCAAATGAATGAAAACACTAAGCTGCGGCGTCCAGCATTTCCTGTGCGTTGGCAAGTACGGCATCGGTGATTTTGCTTCCGCCCAATAATTTCGCCAGCGCTTTCACCCGTTGTTGGGCGGAAAGTGCGGTCATTTTTGTTTCCGTTTTTTGATCGACGGTGGATTTTTCCACAGAAAAATGATGTGTGCCGTGACAGGCGACCTGAGGCAAATGGGTAACGCAAATGACCTGACATTTTTCACTGAGTTTTCGTAATAATTTTCCGACCACGTTGGCGGTGGCGCCGCTGATACCCACATCAATTTCGTCGAAAATTAAGGTCGGGATCGCCGTTTGATTAGAGGCCTGCACCTGAATCGCTAAGGCAATGCGGGAAAGCTCACCACCGGACGCGATTTTGGCGAGCGGCTGGGCGGTTTGCCCCAGGTTACTTTGCAACGTGAATGTGGCGAAATCCGCGCCGTTTGCCCCGATTTTGTCGTAATCCGTGCTCAATGTAATGAAAAATTCCGCGTGTTCCATGGCGAGCTGTTTAATGGATTTGGTCACTTGTTGCGCCAGTTTTTGCGCGCCGTTTTGGCGGCTTTGATGAAGTGCGGTGGCGGTGGCGAGCATTTTTTCACGTGCCGTTTCCGCTTGCTTAATAAGTTCTTCTTCGCTGTCGGAAAACGCTTCCAACGCATTTAATTCCGCTTTTAATTGATGGTGTAATTCCACCAATTCCTGTGGTTTTACATTATGTTTGCGTGCCAGTTGAACCGCCTGTCCCATGCGTTGTTCAATATCCGCCAAGAGAGCGGGATCCTGTTCAATATTGCTGCTTAACGATTGTATTTCAGTTGTGGCTTCCTGCACCTGAATCATCGCCTCGTTGAGTAAATTTTGTACTTCCGTATAACGGTTATCCAGTTCGCAAAGATCGTCTAAATGTTTTGTGGCGCGATAGAGCAGGGAATCTACGCTCACCGTTTCATTTTCGCTTAACAGTTGTAATACGGATTGCGAAAGTTGGGTCAATTCTTCGCTATTGGACAAGCGGTTGTGATCCGCCTCCAATTCCGCATACTCATTGGCTTTCAAATTAAATTCATCCAGTTCGCTGACTTGATATTGCAAAAGTTGCTTTCTGGCTTCATTTTCTGCGCATTTTTGTTGAAAGGTTTTCACTTGCTGTTGCAGATCACGCCAGGTTTGGTAATCCGTTTGCATCTGTTGTAAAAGAGCGGGGTGATGACAAAAACTATCCACCAGCTGTAGCTGATATTCGTTTTTTAATAACAATTGTGAGGCATGTTGCCCGCTGATTTGAATGAGGTGTTGTCCGATTTCTTTGAGCTGTGCGGCAGCGACGGGAATACCGTTAATAAAACTTTTGGAACGTCCGTCATGATTAATCATGCGACGCAAAATACATTCTTCGGGATTGTCTTGATCCTGCAAGTCGTGATCCAGCAGAAATTGGTAGGCGGGATTGTTTCGGCTGATTTGAAAGGTGGCGCAAATGTCGGCGCGTTCCTGACCTTCGCGTAGCATGGACGCTTCCGTACGTTGCCCCAAACAAACGCCCAAGGCATCAATGGCAATGGATTTTCCTGCGCCGGTTTCGCCCGTAATCACGGACATACCTTGCATTAATTCAATGTTTAAATGGCGTACGATAGCAAAATTATTGATAGTGAGCTGGGTTAACATAAACAATCCTCTTTACTGTATGTTTGTCAGTATAATACTGTTATAACATACAGTAAAGCGGATTTTTATTGTGTTAGGATTTATTGCGTAACCAGCCTAATTTGGAACTTAATACTTTGTAATAATTGTAGTTTTTTAAGTGTAGCAAACGTAGCTTATGTTCGCTTTTTTGAATGTGCACCACATCATAAGGGGAGAACGGCATGGCAATTTGGCTGTCGCAGCCCACTTCCAGTTGTGACGTATTGTATTCGGCGAAGCGCATGGAAATTTTGCTGTTGCCGTCAATGACCAAAGGGCGTGAAGTCAGGGTGTGCGGAAACATCGGCACCAACGCAATGGCATCCAGTTTCGGCGTTAAAATCGGACCGCCGGCGGACAGCGAATAAGCGGTGGAACCGGTGGGCGTGGAGATGATTAAACCGTCGGAACGTTGGGAAAAGGCGAATTGATCGTTAATGTGTACATGAAAATCAATCATGTGGGCGATTTTTGCCGGGTGAATGACCGCTTCATTAACGGCGATGCCGCTTGCGACAATTTCATTATCCCGCTCAATGGAGGCTTGCAATAAAAAGCGTTCTTCCACAAAAAACTCGCCGTGTTCCAAACAGGCTTGCAACTGTGCGTAGGCGTTTTTCGGGTCAATATCCGTTAAAAAACCTAAGTTTCCGCGGTTAATGCCGATAAGTGGAATGTCGTATTTGGCAAGGATTCGCGCACGCCCCAGCATATTGCCGTCACCGCCGATAACAATGGCAAGCTGCGCTTCGCTGCCGATTTCATCGACGGACGCCAAGTGTTTTGGCGGAAGTTCGATTTTTTCCCCGATTTCCCGCTCAACCAGAACGTGATAACCGTGCTCCAACAGCCAAAAAAACAGGTTTTTATGCATTTGCAGGTTTAGGTCATTTCTCGGTTTCCCCACCAAACCAATGGTCTGAAATGACGTGTGTAAAGTTTGCGGTTTCACCGCATTTAAGGTATCCATATTTATCTTGTGATTAACTTGAATTCGGAAAATTGGGCATTATATTACAACAGAACGCCTTTTGCTTGCCAGTCGGTGCACATGGTAAGTTTAAGATTTTTTGCTATAATCGCCCAAATTTGACTCAAGGAGAAATAAGAATGACAAACCACCAAAGCGCAGATAATCAGCACGAATTGGAACAAGAGATTCAACAGGAAGACGTTGTTGATGAGGTAAAAGAACAGGGTGAAGACCCGCTGGAAGAAGCCATTGCGCGCGTTCAGGAGCTAGAAGCGCAACTTGCCGAAACGTCAAAAAAAGAACAGGATTTATTGCTACGCACCCGTGCCGAAATCGATAATATCCGTCGTCGTACCGAACAAGACATTGAAAAAGCACATAAATTTGCTTTGGAAAAATTTGCCAAAGACATTTTAAATACCATCGATAACTTAGAGCGCGCACTCGCCACTCCGGCAAATACCGAAGATGAAAGCGTAAAAGCGCTGTTTGATGGCGTTGAACTGACTTTAAAAGAATTATTGGCAACGGTTGCCCGTTTCGGCATTGAACCTGTCGGCGCCGTCGGTGAAGCCTTCAACCCGGAATTGCATCAAGCCATTTCCATGCAGCCGGCAGAGGGTTTTGAAAGCAACCAAATTACCGCCGTATTACAGAAAGGTTACCTGTTAAACGGACGCGTCATCCGCCCGGCAATGGTGATGGTGGCGGCATAAGTTAACGCCAAATCAGATAAAAGTGCGGTCGTTTTAAAAAACGTTTTTCAAAACGACCGCACTTTTGAGGCAAAAGAAAAGGAGAAGTGAAGGCTTCTCCTTTTTGTTTGGTTAGAATTCAAGTTGCATTGAAAGTCTATAATTTCGACCCGGGGCGTAGAAGCGGTTGATACCTAATCCGGTATTTTGGTCAATCAGATTACTTGTACCAAATGGACGAATTGATCTCGCAGAATCCCAAGTAATATATTTTCTGTTTGTGAGATTATATACTCCGGCTCTTAAAGTTAAGTTTTTGATTGGTTTAATGTAACCAAGTAAATCAATTGTTGTATAAGAATTACTACGCCATTTGATGGAGCTGTCTTTTTTACCTTCCTCTGTGTGATACATGTTGTAAGTGTCTTTAGCTTGTTTTGCTCCGGCATGAGTTATATATAAATCTAAACCGAATTTATCATCAGGATGAACATAACCTATACCATACACAGCAGTTCTGGGCTGAATTGCGTTCATCGGAATATTGCCATCCATTCTCCCTTTTTGGTAAGTGTATTTATAACTTAAATTAAATCCATTAAGGATTTTTGCCAAATCATTCAAAGAAATTTGAGATACGATTTCAAAGCCTGTTACTTTTGCATTGGGTCTGTTTATATTTTGATATACATTAAACGGGCGTAACTTGGAATGCCCTTGTAGTTGTTTGTTGCCTTTATATACCAAATCAATGAAATTATTATATCGGGTCTCAAATACAGACGTAGAAATATAACCCATATCATTATGTAAGGTTACAGACAATTCTTTAGTTTTTGCTGTTTCTTGCTCAAGATCCTTATTGGGTAACACAGAGAAATCAGGGTGTTTAAAGGTAAAATAAATCTCATCACTGGTTGGCGCCCGGAATGCTTTGCTATATTTCGCCTGCAAGCGTAACCAATCTAGTGGATCTACCGTCGTACTCAATGAATACGAACTGGCAGAGAACTTTTTCGGTTGTGCAATTTTTTTGATATTCGCGTTTGCGTTAGCTTCCCGTCTTGCCTGATTTTCAGGAGATGTTAAATCGGATGGATCAAACTTTGGATCTGTTATATACAGATTAGTTACCAGATCATCAGGAATTTTTGGAGTGACGCCGGGGATATACTCCGGATTATATTTCACACGATCATAACGGTAACCGATACCGAAACTTACATAATCATTTATTTTAAAATCATCTATCAAATAGAGTGCACCGGTTTTATTTTTTACCGGAATTAGGAAAGAATAAACATTCTTATTGTTACAAAGCGCGTTATAACGATCCAGATTATTGACTCTAGGTGAACAATCAACAGGGTATTGTGCCCACCATTTCACATTGATGGCACTATTGCCGGAAATATTGATCATTTCTTTCTTCGTTTCAGACCATAATCCTCCATAAGATAAATCGTGTTGAGTCTGCCCTAATTCAATATGCTTAGTAAGGTCAATATTCAGTTGTTTGGTTTTACTCACTAGATCGCGTTGTGTCCATAGGTTTTCCTGATAACCCAATTTATTCGGTACAAGAAGTTTTGGAGAGTCTATTGCTGATGTATTTTGTGGTTCGGTTTTAGCAAATTTCTTTCCGTCACGTTCTATCACTTTAAACGGAATATCAACTTGACTGCCATCTTTTTTAAATGCACTAATTGAACCCTTATCACAATTAATCGCATCACAGCTAAGTATTACGGAGGTATTAGTCGGTACAAGTTGTTCATCACTGATTAAGCCTTTATCCGCCCCTAATAAATCATAACTCTTTCCGTTAATATTAAATTTGCTGTCAGCAGGTGTTGTGCTACCTATCTTGGTTAAAGTCGCTTTACAGGTTTCCGGTACGCCTATTTGTGGTTTAGGACCAAAATAGCGACTGTAGTCATCATCACAAGATTTATATCCCGGTTTTACATAATATCCTTTTGGTAGATTGTTCCAATTTACCCTTTTCCATTTAAATAAATTATCAGAATTGCCATCATATGGCGCTACAGGTAAGTCAACAGTTGTATCTGAATCAGGTTGTGATACTGCAGGTTTATCGTAGTAAGACGCCGGTTTACCATCTGGTCCCACGAGCTTATTATCCGAGTTGTATTTCATCCCAAGAGGATTGGTTGATAAAGGACACTTATCATTTCCATCACAATAATCATCTGTTCTTGCTCGGGTTGTAATTTTTTGTTGGGAATAAGTAATTTTCAACGTATCCCAAAGCGGTGTTGTTGTGAAATTTTCATAAGTGAAGGCGAAATTTTTACGTTCTACTTTATCATTGGTGTGACGTAACTCTTCCTCATCATAGGTTCTAAATTGAGTATTTGGTTTTAATGTGTAAGAAAAATCATGTCCTTTAGAGGTTTGCTTATATAAATCAGCCATAACAGAGAAACGGTGATTATCTGTTGGTTGAAATGCGAATTTTAACAATGTACTGTCTAAGGTACGACGATAGGGATCTGCTTTCTCTCTGGTTTTTCCCTGAACTCTCTCATTGTAGTTTTTGTAACCGAAGTTTTCTAATTCATGTCCTTTGCGTGATGTAACAACAGCAATCGCGTCAAAATATTTATAACGACCGGCAAACGTTAGCGTATTGAGATTTTGATTATCTGCGGTGTTGTAGCCCCGCTTGTAGGAAGCATAATAGTTTTTCTCGGTCAAATAGTCGCGTGCATCTTTGGTTTCAAAACTGACCGAACCACCTAATGCACCACTACCTGATTTTAAAGAGTCTGCTCCTTTTCGGATCGTAACTTGTTTTAGTGTCTCAATTTCTGCGCTATTACGTGTATTATTAAAATTACCATAACCTTCAAATAATTCTTTAAAACCTTGTGATGAAATGGTTTCTGCTTGTGCCAGTCCGTCAATTTGAATCGCGACCCGATTTTCCTCTACACCACGTACAGCAAAGCCACTATTGCCGAAACGCCCCGCTTCGACTACCGTTACACCGGTGTCATAACGAACCAAATCTTTTACATCTTGCGCCTGTTCTTTTTCTAATTTTTTAGCCGTTTTTACGGTTTCACTAATTTTAGGTGGTGTTTTATCTACGGCAGCTCCATTACCGTCTGCACTTCCCGAAACCACAATTTCATTTAACTGTTCCTGTGCGGTTTCTTCGGCGTGTACGGTTGAGATGCTTAAAGCAAGGAGAATGGAATAGGAAAGGTAATCTAATTTAAATTTACTCATTTTATGGCTCCAAATAAGAATGTTTCTATTTTTATAAATGCTAATAGTTCGCATTATGATAAATGCATTCTTTTTTTTCGCAATGAATAAAGTGAGATAAATTTTATTTTTTTGATATATATCACAATTAGTTAGCTCAATTGATTAAATAAAAGCCTATTCGCTGGAATAGGCTTTTATATCATGAGGTTATTTAAAGATTTTCAAGAGACGTACCCTTCAGCAGTTTACGTATCCAACTGCGACTTGCTGATAGGTGGTGAATTAAGTCTTCACTCAGTGGGAGCGGTTCGTTATGGATTAATGACGCCAAGGTTTCGCCCAATATCGGGGCGGAGGTTAAGCCGCGTGAGCCGAGGGCGCCGATTAAATAAAGGTTCGGATAATAGGCGGCGGGAGGAATTGGCTGTTTGCGACGGCGGAGGTTAAATAGATTTTTGTAATCCGCACATTGGCGATCGAAGTCAGGTACGTTGCCCATCATCGGAATACGATCCCGTACGGCGCAGCGCACGCCGATTCGTGCTAGGTTGGCGGAGGTATCCACGTCGTTCACCCAAGACATTTCGGCTAAATTTCGTTGGATTTTTTCCTGATTTTCCCGCTGTTCCTGTTCGCTGAAGGTGCGGTCGGCGCAATCGCGCACATGGCTGGCGCCGATGCAATGGCTGGTTTTTGCCTGATCCGCAGGCGTGAGATAACCGTCGTAACAGAGCACGGATTTCAGTTTTAGTAAATTTGCCGAGGTAGGAATTTGGCTGACCTGACCGCGCACGGCGTAGAGCGGCAAATGCTGCGTTTGCGGGAACCGGTGGAGCTGATGACCGTTTGCCAGCACCACAATTTGATGTTGAAATTGCTCACCCCGTTCATTGATGAGTTGCCAGCGTTCGTCTTGCCATAAAAGTGCGGTCATTTTTTCCTGCGTTTTTATGGTCAACCCCTGTTGTTGTAAATGCACAAAAAGATTTTGCACCAGTTGTTGTGGGGCGAGCCATGCCCCTTGGGGGATAAATCCGCCGCCACAAGGCAACGGCAAACCGACTTTTTCGCTTAATTCGGACTGCGGTAAGGATTGATAAAGCGCGGCGGGTAGATGATATTGTGAAATGTGGTGTAATTTAACCGCACTTTTTTCGTTGTAACCACAGAGCGCTACGCCGCAAAATTCATGTTCAAAGTCAATTCGTTTTTCCGCTTCGTGTAACAGTTGTAAGCCGTAAGCAAAGGCGTGAATGTAAAAGCGAATGTTGCGTTCGTCATCGTCGCTGAGTTGCGGATAAAAGGCGCCTTGTTTGTTGCCGGAAGCGTTCATCGCCGGTTGCGGATCTTCGCAATATAAGGTGACTTTAGCACCGCGTTGCATTAAGGAAAGGGCGGTAAACACCGACGCCACGCCTCCGCCGATAATAGCGACATCGGCTTTTCCTTGAAATTGTGCCGCTTGCGGAAGATACCAAGGCGTAAAAAGTGCGGTGGGTTTTACAAGTGTTTTTTCGCCCGCCAGACATTCCCGTTTTTTGCCGTAACCTTTGCGTTTTTGCACGCTGAACCCCGCATTTTCCAAGCCTTTGCGTACCGCGCTTGCTGCGGTGAAAGTGGCAAAAGTCCCGTGCGGTTTGGTGTAGCGATACATTTGTGCGTATAGCTCATCGTTCCACATGTCGGGATTTTTGCTCGGTGCGAAGCCGTCTAAAAACCAAGCGTCGATTTTCTCCCGCATATAATCACCAAGTTGCGGCAAATTGGCGTGAATGTCGCCGAACCATAAATCAAGGGTGATTTCTTCAAAATGAAAACGATAGCAGCCTTCAATAGGTTCTAGCCAATACGCCTGTAATTGTTCGGCGAGGGCGGCAAATTGCGGATAATGTTCATGAGCGCGTTTTAAGGCTTGCGAGGTTAGCGGGTATTTTTCAAAGGAAAGGAAAAATAAACGTTGTAATTTCGCCTGTGGAAATTGTCGGCGAAATTCGCGAAAGAGGGTGGTTACGGCAAAAAAATTCAGCCCCGTGCCGAAGCCGCTTTCCGCAATGACGAAATGCGCCTGTTCGTGGCATTGCCAGCGCTGCCATAATCGGTTTCCTTGCTGGAAAACGTAACGACTTTCTTCCAATCCGTCCTGATTGGAAAAATAGACGTCATCAAATTGGTTGGAAACGGGCGTGTTTTCTTGGTTGAACTTGATGTCGGCGTGAGTAATAACGCGCATTGGGCTTGCTTTCCTTGGTTAATTTCGAGGTGGCTATATGATACGCCGATTTTGCCTAACTGGTCTAACGTTATAATTAATGCTTGCAATATTTTGATTTCATAGTAAATTGCCTTTCAGCTAACATATGTAAGTCGAATTTCCCTCTAACAGATTAAGGAACAGAGAATGAAAAGAGTCGTAATTACCGGATTTGGTATCATTTCAAGTATTGGTAACAATAAAGAAGAAGTATTGGCTTCGTTAAAAGCCGGTAAATCCGGTATCGAAGTGGTTCCCGAATTTATCGAAATGAAAATGCGCAGCCATGTGGCGGGCACCGTTAAACTTAATCCGAGCGAGTTAATCGATCGCAAAATTTATCGTTTTATGGGCGATGCCGCCGCGTATGCGTACCTTTCCATGAAAGAAGCCATCGAAGATGCCGGCTTAACGGAAGAACAGGTCTCCAACGAACGTACCGGCTTGGTTATCGGCGCAGGTACAGGTTCCGCCCACAACCAATTAGTCGCTTGTGATGCCGTGCGCGGCCCGCGTGGCGTGAAAGCCATCGGTCCTTATGCGGTAACCAAAACCATGGCGTCCAGCGTATCCGCCTGTTTGGCAACCCCGTACAAAATCAAAGGCGTGAGCTACAGTATCAGTTCCGCGTGCGCCACTTCCGCACACTGTATCGGTAACGCTTACGAATTAATTCAATTAGGCAAACAAGACATCGTTTTCGCCGGTGGCGCGGAAGAGTTGTCTTGGGAATGTGCCACCGAATTCGACGCCATGGGCGCCGTTTCCACCAAATACAACGACACCCCAACCAAAGCATCCCGCGCTTATGACGCCAACCGTGACGGCTTCGTGATTGCCGGCGGCGGCGCAGTCGTCGTGGTAGAAGAATTGGAACACGCGTTAGCGCGCGGGGCGAAAATTTATGCGGAAATTGTGGGCTACGGCGCCACTTCCGACGGCTATGACATGGTTGCACCGAGCGGTGAAGGTGCAGAGCGCTGCATGAAACAAGCCATGGCGGGTTTGAACGCGCCGATCGATTACATCAACGTACACGGCACTTCTACCCCAGTGGGTGACGTGAAAGAATTGGGCGCGATTAAGAATGTGTTCGGCGATAAAATCCCGGCAATTTCTTCTACCAAATCCATGACCGGTCACTCTCTAGGCGCTGCCGGCGCACATGAAGCTATTTATACGTTGTTAATGTTACACAACGATTTCATCGCACCGAGCATTAACATTGAAACCCTGGACGAACAGGCACAAGGTTGCAATATCGTTACCGAAACCGTCGAAAATGCCGGTTTGCAAACCGTGATGTCAAACAGCTTCGGCTTCGGTGGCACCAACGCCACCCTCGTGTTCAAACGCTATAACGGTTAATCTCGGATCATTTCTCGCTTAAAGTGCGGTCGAAATTCACAGTGTTTTTCGACCGCACTTTTTTGTCTGCGCAAAACTTCTCCGCGTATTTTCTGTAGGGTACAATACCCATCATTTTTTCTTGTCACGGAATGCTATGAAAAATCTTAAAGACTTTGTTCGACGCTATGTGGATTGGGTGATCCGTCTCGGGCGCATTCGCTTTTCTTTGCTCGGCGTGATGGTGTTGGCGGTGCTGGCGCTTTGTACGCAAATTCTGCTCAGTTTGTTGGTGGTGGGCGAAATTCATTGGGCGGATGTGGCGCGTTCCATCGTATTCGGTTTGATTTCCGCGCCTTTTGTGATTTATTTTTTCACCGTATTGGTGGAAAAACTGGAGCATTCCCGTCTGGCGCTTTCCCGTTCCGTAGAAGAATTACGGAAAGAAGTGCAGGAACGGGTGTCGGCAGAGAAAAAATTGTCGGAAGCCTTGGATAATCTGGAAAAAATCAACCGTGATAAAACCACCTTGATGACGACTATCAGCCATGAGTTACGCACGCCGTTAAACGGCATTATCGGCTTGAGCCGCATTTTGCTGGAAGAAAAGCCCTCCGAACGGCAACAAAATTACCTCAAAACCATTAACAGTAGCGCCATTTCTCTCGCCCATATTTTTAGTGACATCATTGACTTAGAAAAAATTGATGCGAAGCGCATTGAACTCAATCGGAAAGCCACGGATTTATACGCATTGCTCAATGACATTGCCAATTTCGCGTTATTAATGACGGAAGAAAAACATCTGCAATTTCGGTTAGTTTGCCCGCCGACGCTACCTAATTGGCTGATGTTGGACGGCGTGCGTCTGAGTCAGGTGTTGTGGAATCTGATTAATAATGCGGTGAAGTTTACTCAACAGGGCGGTATTACGTTATCCGTGGAACAGACGGCGGAGGACGAATTCGCGCTGCGCGTAACGGACACCGGCATCGGCATTGCCGAGCAGGATTTGCAGAAGATTTTTGAACTCTATTATCAAGCGGGTTCCGATGCCAATAAATCTTTGGGTAGCGGTATCGGGTTGTCTGTGTCAAAAGCCATTGCACAACTGATGGACGGCGACTTAACCGTCACGAGTGAACCGGGCAAAGGCTCGACCTTCTTATTTACGTTCAAAGCCCTACAAGCCATCAAGCCGGCGGAAGAAAACGAACATTTGCCGCTGAAACTCAACATTCTTTTGGTGGAAGATATTGAAGTGAATGTGGTGGTGGCGAAATCTATGTTAGAGAAATTGGGCTATCAAATTGATGTCGCCATGACCGGCGCCGAAGCCATTCGCAAATTTGAACAAAATTACTACGATCTGGTGTTTCTGGATATTCAGCTGCCTGATATGTCGGGCTTTGATATTGCCGCCCATTTCCGCCAAAACTATGAAAACGGCGTTTATGATTTTCTCCCGCCGCTCATTGCGCTCACGGCAAATGTGGTGCAGAAAAAACAGGAATATCTGGCGCAAGGTATGGACGATGTGATTCATAAACCGCTCTCTCTGGAGGAATTAAGACATTGCCTGCATGATTATTTCGGCGAAGAACTGGCTCAATTCAACCTGCCGAACAATGCACCGCAAGAAGAATCCGTGGAGCTGGATACGAAAATGCTCACAGAGCTGGTGGAAATGCTGGGGGCGGATTTCGTGAAAAATAATCTCACGTTATTCGAGCAAACCATGCAGGATTATGTCGCTGAACTGCAACAGGCTTATCAGACATATTTGAACGACCCGCAAACCCAACCGGAAGTGCTTTCCATCGCCCATAAAATCAAAGGCGCACTGGCTTCCGTGGGGTTAAAGCGTTTACAGCTGATTGCCGCACAGGCACAACATGCCGACACGCCCGATTGGCAGGGCAATATCGCCCATTGGGTGAATCTGCTGGCAAAAGAATGGCAAACGGATGTAGCGAAATTGCGAGCGTGGCTGGCAGGTTATTGAGTGAAAAACGTTTGGGAAAATAGTCATAAATCACCGAAGTGATTTATTCACCCTTTCGGGGCAGTTGGTATAACCAATGTTCAAAAAACGACGTTTTTTATGACCGCACTTTTTACATCTTGAAAGATGAAAGTTCGATGACAAGTGTAGGCTCTTGAACCATTAAATATGATCAACAATGTTTAAACCGTAAAAAATAATAACCGCACTTCAATAAAGTGCGGTCGATTTCTAAGGAGAAATTATGTCAGATGAAATTCAAAATCGCCGTCCTATCAGCAGCCGCAGTAACAAGCATATTCAACGCTTTGCCGCTTACCTCGCCCGACGCAATTCACCCACGCCGAATCAAATTTCCTGCTTGAGCGTCGTCTTTGCGGTGCTTGGTGCCGGTTGTTTATGGCTGTTTTCTTATCACATTAGCCTGTTATTACTCTGCGCATTATTTGTGCAACTGCGTCTGATGTGTAACTTATTAGACGGAATGGTTGCCGTAGAGGGCGGAAAAAAGACGGCGGTTGGTGATATTTTTAATGAATTTCCTGACAGAATCGCTGACTCGGTATTATTAATCGCCCTCGGCTATGCTGCTGATATTGGCTGGTTGGGTTGGTTTGCGGCGTTGCTTGCCGCCTTTACCGCCTATATCCGCGTGTTCGGTGGCAGCCTCGGCTTTGAACAAAAATTCCTCGGTCCAATGGCAAAACAGCACCGAATGGCGGTTCTCACGGCAAGTTGTTTGTTTACTCTCGTTGAATTCAGTCTGTGGAACACGAGTTACTGCTTATTGTTGGGCTTATGTATCATCACCGTCGGCACCGCCATCACTTGTGTTACCCGTACGATGGATATTGTTAAACAGCTGGAACGGAAAAATAGCCACGTTTAGACGACCAAAAGTTGCAAATGATAAAAAACAACGACCGCACCTCAAAAAAGTGCGGTCGTTTTTTATGGCGTTTTTCTGCAGAAGATTATTTTTTCTTCGCGTATTTCAAGGAGTCGATGGCAACGGCAAGAATGATGATGCTACCTTTGATGATGTATTGCCAGTAAGGGTTGACGCCGATGTAGGTTAAGCCGTAGTTGATGACGGTGAAGATAATCACCCCGGTGATAACGCCGATAACCGTGCCTACACCGCCGGCGAAGGAAACGCCGCCCACCACGCAGGCTGCGATGGCATCCAATTCGTACATGAAACCGAGGTTGTTGGTGGCACTACCGATACGACCGGCTTCCAACATACCGCCGAAAGCGTAGAACATCCCGGCGATGATATAGATTACCACGAGGTTGCGCGCTACGTTGACGCCGGATACTTTTGCCGCTTCCGGGTTACCGCCGATGGCGAAGATATTTTTCCCGAAGCGGGTTTTGTTCCACATGACCCACACCAGGAACGCACAAATGGCGGCGTAAATGGTGATGTAGGAAAGTTTAAATGAGCCGATGCGGAAGAAACCTTGGGCGAAGCTGGAGAAGTTTTCGCTGAAACCGGCAATCGGGGAGCCGCCTACGGCATCGTAATACAGGGAGTTGAAACCGTACACGATGATCATGGTACCCATGGTGGCGATAAACGGTGTGACGTTCAGATAAGCGATCACCAAGCCGTTGACCAAACCGATAACCGCCCCCACGGCGCAGACCGCAAGAATGACCACCGGAATCGGAATTTCACCCAAGTCCGGGAACACGCGGTTCATGTTTTCCATGGATTGCAACATGGTGGCGGAAATTACCGCCGCCAAACCGACCTGACGACCGGCGGATAAGTCGGTGCCTTGTGTCACCAGCAAGCCGGCAACTCCAAGGGCGATGATTAAACGCACGGAGGATTGGGTGAGAATGTTACTGAAGTTCATTAAGTTAAGAAATGACGGATCTTGTGCGATGATGATGCCAAGTAAAATCAATAACACAAAATAAATCGCATTCTGTTTCAGAAAATCAAAGGATTTATTTTTTTCTAAAGCACTCATAATGTATTCCTTTCTTATTTATAAATATTTTGCCGCAAGTTGCAAAATTTCTTCTTGTGAAGTTTTCGCGGTTTCCACAATACCGGCGACTTTACCGTTACTCATCACCAGAATTCGGTCGGTGACCCCAAGCAATTCAGGCATTTCGGAAGAAATCATGATGATGCCTTTGTCTTTTTTGGCGAGTTCCTGAATGAGTTGGTAAATTTCAAATTTTGCGCCGATGTCGATACCACGGGTCGGTTCGTCCAGCATGAGAATTTCCGGTTGGGTTAATAACCAACGTCCGATAATCACTTTTTGTTGGTTACCGCCGGAAAGGGAGCCGATAGTGGTTTTGTGGGACGGCGTTTTCACGTTCATGGAATCAATCACCCATTGAGTGTCGCTGCGCATTTTTTTGTTGCTCAGTAATTTCCAGGGGGTGAGATAAGATTTCATGTTGGAAATCAAGGAATTGAATTCAATACTTAAATTGGAATAAATCCCGGTGGAGCGGCGTTCTTCGGTCACCAGCGCAAAGCCGTTATTGATGGCTTCAAGTGCGGTGTGATTTTTCACTGTTTTTCCGTGCAACGTGATAGTGCCGCTTTTCAGTTCACGCACGCCGAAAATGGCTTCCACCACGTCCGTGCGTTTTGCCCCCACTAAGCCGGCAATGCCTAAAATTTCGCCTTTGCGCAAATCGAATGACACATCCTGAATGGACGGTTGATTAAGTGCGGTCAGATTTTTTACCGTTAAAATCACTTCTTTCGGCGTATTGGTTTTTTCCGGGAAGCGTTGGGTCAGCTCACGACCTACCATCATGGAAACGATTTGTTCCATGGTGGAGCCTTTCACCGGCACGGTGTTAATCCATTTGCCGTCGCGTAAAATGGTGATTTCGTCACAAATTTTGAAGATTTCATCCATTTTGTGCGAAATATAAATAATGCCGCAACCGCGATCTTTGAGTTTTTGAATGATTTTAAACAGATGCTCCACTTCTTTTTCGGAAAGGGAGGAAGTAGGCTCATCCATAATTACGATTTTGGCGTTATAAGAAAACGCTTTCGCAATTTCGATCATCTGCATTTGAGAAACGGAAAGTTTCGCCACTTTTTCTTTCGGATCAATATCAATATCCAATTCGTCAAAAATGGCTTTGGTATCACGATACATTTTGGCGTGATCCACAAACGGACCTTTCAGCGGATAACGTCCGAGCCACAGGTTATCCATTACGCTGGTTTGACGCACCAGATTCAATTCCTGGTGCACCATGGAAATGCCGTTTTCCAGGGCTTCTTTTGAGGTTTTAAAGTTAACGGGCTTGCCTAAAAATAAAATATCGCCTTCATCTTTAGCATAAATACCAAATAAACATTTCAGCAGTGTGGATTTACCCGCACCGTTTTCCCCCATCAATGCGTGTACAGAATGTGAACGGACGGTCAGGTTCGCGTGATCTAAGGCTTTTACGCCCGGAAACGATTTGCTGACATCCGTCATCGTAAGCAGCACTTCACCGCTTTGACTTTGGTTTCCGCTTGGACTTTGATTTTGTTCTGTCATATCCAACCTCACAAAAAAGGGGAAGAGACTTTATCGGTGTCTATGCCTTCCCCTTGAATTTAAAACAAACGATTTATTTTAAGAATTGAGACAAGTTGTCTTTATCTACACCAACGTAAGGAATGCGCACAACGCGATCTTTAAGTTCCCATTTGGTGCCTTCGGTCGCCGGTTTGCCGTTTGCCAGGTTGTTGGATAAATCTACAACCGCTTTACCTTGACCCGCGCCGTCATTCAATACGGTACCTGCAATGTCTCCTTTCTTGATGAGTTGTAATACTTCAGGCAACGCATCCACCCCGAAAATCGGTAATTTTTTACCGTGTGCTTTGGTTGCTTCCAATGCACCCATCGCCATACCGTCGTTGTTGGAAATAATGACTTCAATGTCATTGGCTTTAGAGCTGGATAACCACGCATCCACCTTGTCTTTCGCCATTGCCGCATCCCACATACCGGTGTCGATAAAGAGTTGTTCCGTTGGAATGCCTTGCGCGTTTAATTGCTCAATTACATATTTGGTACGCGCTTCCGCGTCAGGGTGACCCGGTTCGCCTTTTAATAACACATATTGGATTTTGCCGTCTTTATTTAAGTCTAATGCCGGCATGGCTTTCCATTGTTTGGCGATTAAATCCCCTTGGATTAAACCGGATTCTTTCGGATCCGTACCCACATAATAAGCGTTTTCATAGCTGCCAATGGCTTTGGCGCCCGGATCTTTGTTGAAGAACACCACCGGGATATTATCCGGTTTGGCTTTGCCGATAATGGTTGGTGCGGCGGAAGGGTCAACCAAGTTGATGGCAAGCGCTTTCACGCCTTTGGAAAGTAACACGTCCACTTGGTCGTTTTGGATGGATTGTGCGTTTTGAGAGTCATTCATCAGCAGTTTCACATCTTGTAATTGTTCTGCATCTTTTTGAATTTCTTTACGCATTAAAGACATGAAGTTGTCATCATATTTGTAAATGGTTACACCGATACGGGTTTCCGCTTGTGCCGCGCTGATACCGGCACCGAAAGCTACTGCTAAAGCAACCGCACTTAATACTGTTTTTTTCATACTAGATGTTCTCCATTGACTGTTTTAAAATTGGAAGAGGTATTTAAGATGATAATTTTTAAGGAATTATTATCAATTCTTACCTTTTTACACTGCAATCGCTACTCAGGTAATTGGGCGTAGAATACAGGTTTTTATGTTTCAAGACTGTGATCATATTCACATTTATGAAAACGATTACATCTTTAATGTAAAAAAATATTGAAAATTGAGCGTTATTCTCCCGGGTGATGTGCATTTTCGACGGAAAAGCGCCGAACCAAGGTCGGATTGAATTGGGGGTTAATAGGCAGACTAATGTCCGTATCCACCAGACTTAACGCCAGTTTTGCCGCATAATTCGCCATGAGATCAATGGGATAACGAATGGTAGTTAATTTCGGCACCAAATAGCGGGCGATAGGCATATCGTCAAAGCCGATAATGGAAAATTGCTTCGGCACTTTGATATTGTTTTCATTTAAGACGGATAATGCGCCTGCCGCCATGGAATCGTTATACGCCACCACTGCCGTAAGATTATCGTTATAACTCAAGAGGTTAATCATGGCTTCTTCCCCGCCTTCAAAATCCGGTGAATTATGCACAATGGCGTTTTCCACGATGGGAATACCGTGTTCGGTCAGGGCGTTCAAATAGCCCTGTTTGCGTTCCGTTTCATCGTTGATTTTATGATTGGAACCGATGTAGCCGATATGTTGATGACCGGCTTGAATCAAAGTGTTGGTGGCGATAAACGTGCCTTTTCGGTTGTCCAGACTGACGCAGCGCGATTCATAACCTTGAATGCAACGATTGATAATCACCATGCCGGGAACCGAATCCAAATATTCCGCCAGGGTTTGATCATCCAAGGCTTTAGAATGCACCACCAAACAATTGCAACGTTTACGTAGCAGGGTATCAATGGCATCGCGTTCTTTTTCCGCCTGATGGTATCCCATGCCGATCAAAATATTTTTACCGTGCTCCATCGCCACATGATCCACCGCTTTGACCAAAATGGCGAAAAACGAATCCGTGACATCGGTCACCACCACGCCTAGGGTATCGGAACTTTGCGAAGCCAGTGCCTGCGCATTGGCATTGGGACGATAACCCAACCGCTCAATGGCGTTGAGCACCAAATGGCGGGTCTTTTCTTTTGTTGAAGGGTGATTGTTTAATACTCTGGAGACCGTTGCGACAGATACGCCGGCTTGGTTGGCGACATCTCGAATCGTGACCATAGAATACCTTTTATCGAGCCGTTAAAATTAGGCAAATCATAATCCTAAATTTTTCTTTTTGAAAACGCTTACTTTAAAAATTGCCGGGTTCGTCACAAAATTTTCCGTTTTCTGACGTGTTTTTACTGATAAAGCATGGGTGAAATGTATTTTTGTGATCCCGTTAACAGTTTATTTCGTTAAATATGGTATGGTATGACATGTTTTTTGTAATCGTTTTCATAAGCTAAAAATCAATTCATCGAGGCACATTATGACAACCGTTTTTGACCCGACCGAACATCCCCATCGCCGATATAACCCGTTGATTGACCAATGGGTTTTGGTTTCTCCCCACCGTGCCAAACGCCCTTGGCAAGGGCAGCAGGAAAAAGTGAGTGAAGAACAAAAGCCGAGTCATGACCCGAGCTGCTATCTTTGCCCGCGCAATAAACGCATTACCGGCGAACCGAACCCGGATTATCACAAACCTTACGTATTCAAAAACGATTTTTCCGCGCTGTTGGAAGATACGCCGGCACCGCAGCAGAACGACAATCCGCTGTTCCAAAGTTCGCAAGCCCGTGGCGAAAGTCGCGTGATTTGCTTCTCGCCCGACCACAGCAAAACGTTGCCATTATTGACCGCACTTGAGATCGAAGAGGTGATAAAAGTGTGGCAGGAACAACTCCGTGAACTGGGGCAAAAATACCAATGGGTACAGATTTTTGAAAACAAAGGTGCCGCAATGGGTTGTTCCAACCCGCACCCGCACGGTCAAATCTGGGCGAACAGCTTCCTGCCGAACGAAGTGGCGCGGGAAGACAAAGCGCAACGCCAGTATTATGAAAAACACGGCTCTGTGCTGTTGGTGGATTATGTTCAACAGGAGTTGGCACGAAAAGAACGTATTGTGGTGGAAACGGAGCATTGGGTTGCTGTTGTCCCTTACTGGGCGGTCTGGCCTTTTGAAACCTTGTTATTACCGAAAGCGCACGTTAAACGCTTAACGGAATTAAACGACGCACAAGCGAAAGATTTAGCGGTGATTCTGAAAAAACTCACCACCAAATACGACAACCTGTTTGAAACCTCCTTCCCGTATTCCATGGGCTTCCACGCTGCCCCGTTTAACGGCGAAGAAAACGCACATTGGCAACTGCACGCCCATTTTTACCCGCCGCTTTTACGTTCCGCGACTGTACGCAAATTTATGGTGGGCTACGAAATGCTCGGCGAAAGCCAACGCGATTTAACGGCGGAACAGGCGGCGGAAAGATTGCGTGCGTTGAGTGACGTGCATTATAAATTGAAATAATGTGCCAAATTCCCCTCTTTAGCAAAGAGGGGATAGGGGAGATTTGGCAGAATAAAATTCAACCTCATGCGTAAAGTTATACTTTGAAATCTCCCCCCACCCCTCTTTACAAAAGAGGGGAGTTGATTGAGCGATACTTGAAGATAAAGGACACAAACATGACCCCAATTGAAAAATCCCAACACATTTTCACCCAAAAACACCATAAACAGCCTGAACTCACCGTTTACGCGCCCGGTCGCGTCAATATCATCGGTGAACACACCGACTACAACGACGGTTTCGTGATGCCTTGCGCCATTAACTACGGCACGGCGATTGTTGGGGCGAAGCGCCATGATCATATTTGGAACGTCTATGCCGCCGATTTGGATTTATCCGATGAATTTTCCCTTGACGGCGAGATTCCTCAAAGTGAACAAAAATGGGCGAACTATGTGCGTGGCGTGGTGAAATTTATTCAGGAGCGTTGCCCGAATTTCAAACAGGGCGCGGATTTGGTGATTTCCGGCAATGTGCCACATTCTTCAGGCTTGAGTTCATCGGCGGCGCTGGAAGTGGCGACCGGTAAATTCTGTCAACAATTGGGCGATTTGCCTTTGAGCCATACGGAGCTTGCGCTCATCGGGCAGAAAGCGGAAAACAAATTCGTGGGCGCCAACTGCGGCAATATGGATCAGCTGATTTCCGCCCTCGGGCAACAGGATCATTTGCTGATGATCGACTGCCGCAGCCTTGAAACCCTGCCGACGCCCGTGCCGCACGATGTGGCGGTGATTATCGTGAATTCCAATGTGCCGCACGATTTGGTGACGGGCGAATACAATACCCGTCGTCAGCAATGTGAACGCGCGGCGGCATTTTTCGGCGTGAAAGCCTTGCGTGATGTCTCTGTGGCGCAATTTAACGAAAAAGAAGCAGAACTGACCGCACTTGATCCTTTAGTCGCCAAACGTGCACGTCATGTGGTGACGGAAAATCAACGGGTGTTGGATGCAGTGGAAGCCTTAAAACAAAACGATTTAACCCGCCTCGGCGAATTAATGGGGCAATCGCATGATTCCATGCGCGATGATTTTGAAATCACCGTGCCGCAAATTGATTATCTGGTGGAGCTGGCGCAATTGGTTATCGGTAAAAATGGCGGCGCTCGCATGACCGGCGGCGGTTTCGGCGGTTGTATCGTCGCCCTTGCGCCTCATGACAAAGTGGATGCCGTACGCCACATTATTGCGGAAAATTACGAAAAACAAACGGGCTTGAAAGAAGATTTCTATGTTTGCACCGCTTCGCAAGGAGTACGCGTATGCTAGAACAATGTACACAAAGCATTGCACCGGACGGCTTGCCGTTTAACTTGTTTACCTTAGAAAATGCGCAAGGTATGCGCGTGCAATTTACTGACTGGGGCGCGACCTGGACTTCTTGCTGCGTGCCGGTGAACGGCGAATTGCGTGACGTGTTGTTGGGTTGCAAATTGGAAGATTATCCCATTCAGCAAGCGTATCTCGGGGTCAGTGTAGGGCGTTACGCCAATCGCATCGCTAACGCGCAATTTCCGTTGAATGGTAAGATTGTGAGCTTAACCGCCAACCAAGGCAAACACCAGCTGCACGGCGGAAACGGCTTCGATAAACGCCGTTGGGCGTTGGAAAAGTGCGGTGAAAATTTTGTGTGTTTTTCACTGTATTCCGCCGATGGCGATCAGGGTTTTCCCGGCAATGTGAAAGCCACCGTGACTTACACCCTGACCGAGGAGAATTCGGTGAAAATCGAATATGCCGCCCAAAGCGATCAGGATACCGCGCTGAATTTAACCAATCACGCCTATTTCAATTTGGAAAATGCGACGCAGGGCGCAGATGTTCGCAACCACAGCTTGCGTCTCAACGCCGATTTTTATTTACCGGTGGATAGCGAAGGCATCCCGAACTCGCCGCTCAAACACGTTGTCGGCACCGGCTTTGATTTCCGCATTGCGAAGCCGATTAAACAGGATTTCTTGCAGGGCGAACAGATTGCCACCAAAGGCTATGATCATTCCTTTATTGTGAATAAAGCCTGGCAAAAACCTTGTGTCCTGCTCACCTCTCCAAACGGCGATTTAAGCCTGGAAGTACTGACTTCACAAGCCGCCTTACAGGTTTACACCGGCAACTTCCTCGCCGGCACCCCAACCCGCGAGAATGGAGAATACGCCGATTACAGCGGCATCGCCTTGGAAACCCAATGCCTCCCCGACACCCCAAACCACCCCGAGTGGCAAAATTACGGCGGCATCGTGAAAGCGGGCGAAGAATATTATCAATGGACGGAATATCGGTTTAAGGAAAATTAATAAGATAAAAGTGCGGTGAAAAACGTTTGAATTTTTAACCGCACTTTTTTTATCCATAAAAATGGATACGTTTATTTATACGCCACCTCGTTCCAACGCAACTCATTTTTTAATGCGGCGAGTTCGGTATTGCGGTTGATGTGAATGAACTCAATGCCAAAGAACTCAGCAAACGTACGTAACATTTCCGCATCGACATCCAAACTGAAGGCGCTGTGATGTGCACCGCCGGCAAGGATCCAGGCTTGCGTGCCGACATCAAAATTCGGTTGTAATTTCCAGAATGCGTGACCTACCGGTAAATTCGGCATCGCCTGTGGTTTTTCGATAGCGTCAATATCGGCAACGATCATGCGGAAACGGTTACCCATATCCACAATCGTTGCATTGACGGCATCGCCCGCTTTGGACGTAAAAATTAAACGGGTCGGATCTTCTTTTCCGCCGATACCTAGAGGTTTGATGTCCAATACCGGTTTATTCTGTGCGATGGACGGGCAAACTTCAAGCATATGCGCACCTAAAACCACTTCGTTGTTTTCATCTAAATTATAAGTATAGTCTTCCATAAAGGAGGAACCTTTCGGTAAACCGTAACTCATGACTTTTACTGCACGTACCAATGCGGCGGTTTTCCAGTCGCCTTCCGCTCCGAATCCGTAGCCTTGTTGCATTAAACGTTGAACCGCCAGTCCGGGCAATTGTTTTAAACCGTTTAGATTTTCAAAGGTGTCGGTAAAGGCTTTAAAACCACCTTGCTCTAAGAAGGCTTTTAGACCTAACTCAATGCGCGCGCTGTCCAAAAGTGCGGTACGTTTCGCACCTGTTTTTTGCAAGCTATCAACCAGTTGATAGCTTGTTTCATATTCTTTAACTAAAGCGGCAACATCTTCTTCTTTGACTTGTTCAATGGCATTGACTAATTGATAGACACCATAACCGTTAACGCTATAACCGAATTTGATTTGCGCTTCCACTTTATCGCCTTCCGTTACGGCGACCTCTCGCATATTGTCGCCGAATCGGGCTACTTTTAAGTGTTTTTGATCATAAATTGCGGCAATCACGCGCATCCAGCGATCTAATTTTTGTTTTACTTCGGTACTTTGCCAATGACCGACAATGATCGTTCTCGGTTTGCGTAAGCGTGCCGCCATAAAACCGAATTCACGGTCGCCATGAGCGGTTTGGTGCAGGTTCATGTAATCCATATCAATGTCATTCCAAGGAATATGCTGATTGAATTGCGTATGAAATTGTACTAACGGTTTGGTGAGTTGAGATAAGCCTGCGATCCACATCTTAGACGGCGAGAACGTGTGCATCCAGGCAATCAGCCCGGCACATTGTTCCGTATTGTTGGCTTCCTGACAGACGGCGAGGATTTCATCCGGTGTCGTTGCCAGTGCTTTTAGTTTAATTCGGATAAACGGGTTTTGTTCGTTGAGGTAAGAGGTAACCTGCTCGGCATTTTTTTTCACTTGTTGCAACGCTTCAGGTCCATACAGATGTTGGCTGCCGACAACAAACCAAACTTCAAGTTTTTTGATAAATTCCATTGTGTTACTCCTTAATTGAATATTGATTAAATGGTGTGATTACTTACTTGAACCGAAGTTTGCCGCCACTTTCGCAATCGGTATGCCTTGCATATAGCGTTGTATGAATTTTTCATACCCCTGAGCCATGAGCGTTTCGGGTTCGCTGATAGAAAGTGCGGTGTTTTTAAAGATGGTTTCGTTCAGATATTGCTCCAGTGACTGCGTCGGGGCATAAGTAAGATAATTAGCCAGTAGGGCGATACCCCATGCGCCGCCCTCGGATGCCGTATCCATGACGGCAATGGGAACGTTAAGTGCGGAGGCGAGGATTTTCGATGCTACATTTGGCGTCTTAAAAATGCCACCGTGAGCAAGGATTTGTGTAATTTCAACTTTTTCCTGTTTCATTAAAATATCCATGCCCAATTTCATAGCGCCAAATGCGCTGTACAGATGAACCCGAATAAGGTTGGCAAGATTAAAGCGGCTATCGGTCGGGTGAATAAATAACGGACAACCTTCCGCCAAACCGACGCCATGTTCACCCGAGTAGAAACCGTAGGATAGCAGACCGCCGCAGTTGTCATCGCCGTCAAGCGCGTGTCGGAGCAGTTTTGCATAAAGGTTATCGGCATGTTGTTCCATGCCGAATAAGGTCAAGCATTCGGCAAAAATTCCCATCCAGGCATTAATGTCCGTTGTGCAGTTATTGGCGTGTGCCATTGCGACGGGTTTGCCTGCCGGTGTTGTTACCATGTCCAGTTGTTCATAAACGTTGGAAAGGGCTTTCTTCAACACGATCATGGCGAATGCGGAGGTTCCGGCGGAAATATTACCCGTGGTTTCCCTAATGCTGTTGGTGGCAACCATGCCTGTACCGGCATCGCCTTCCGGCGGACACATTTGAATTCCCGCCTGTAATTCTCCGCTCGGATCCAATAAACGCGCGCCTGATTCCGTTAAATAACCGCCAAGTTGTCCTGCCGGTAACACTTTCGGCAGAATCTCAGTGATTTTCCAAGGATAGTTTTTTTCTGCAATGAGCTGGTCGAACGCCTCTAGCATGGATTGATCGTAGGACAGCGTTTGTTGGTCAATCGGGAACATACCGGAGGCTTCGCCGATACCAAGCACTTTTTCGCCGCTTAACATCCAATGTACATAACCGCTCAGGGTGGTGAAGTAGTCAATTTGTGCAACATGAGATTCATCATTAAGAATCGCGTGATAAAGATGGGCAATACTCCAACGTTGCGGAATATTGTAGTTAAAAAGTGCGGTCAGTTTTTTCGATGATTCTGCCGTGAAATTATTACGCCAGGTGCGAAATGGTACGAGCAGCTTTTTTTGATTATCGAAAGGAATATAGCCGTGCATCATACCGCTGATACCGATGGCTTGTGCTGAAGTAATCGGTAAACCGTATTCCTCTTTTACCGCTTGTACCAGTGATTGATAGGCATTTTGCAGACCTTGCCAAATAGCCTCTTGGGAATAAGTCCAGATGCCGTCAATTAACTGATTTTCCCAGTTAAAACCGCCAGTTGCCAAAATATTGCCCTGTGGATCAATGAGTACCGCTTTTATCCGGGTGGAGCCGAATTCAATGCCGATAGCGATATTTCCGTTGTGAATGAGATCTTTATTGGACTGCATATTTCCTCCTTAGTGGATAAGAGAGCGGACTATGCCGGTGATGTGAAAACAAGGAAATATTAATCCGGGTTAGGGAGAGGTGTTAGAGGGGAAAACGCTATATATATGGATAAAATGGCTGCGCGTTCTAATCTGTGAGATAGCGCATATTTTCACAGTTAGGAGGCATTACATGCCTTACAAAAAATCCAAAGGAGCGATTTATTTTTGTTGTAAATCAATCGGATTTATTATCTTGAGTTACGGTATTCGGAAGGGTTTAAACCGGTGTAACGTTTAAATAATCGGGAGAAATACAGTTGATCATCATAACCGAGTTGACGGGCGATATGGTAAATCGGTGCACTGGAAGAATGTAGCAAATGTTGGGCTTTAATCATACGTTGCTCTTCCCGCCATTTGATAATCCCGGTGCCGATTTGTTTGGCGAATAGGTGTGCCAAGCGGGAAGGTGACATGTGAATATGTGCTGCAATATCGGCAATTTTGTGGTTTTTCCCCAGATTATCGGTAATAAAATGACAGGTGGATAATATGCGGGAATCAAGTAGGCGTTGCTTGTTGGCGGGATCCAGCTTGAAACATTTGATTAATAGCTGTTCCAGCAAGCACATGGACATTTCCTCACTAAACAAATCGCCGGAGTTATATTCTTGTTCAATTTGTTGAAATAACGTCAGGATTTCTTGATAGGTTTGCGGGTTGGCAATCGTGAGCCTGCCTACATGATTGCGCGTATCCGTCCAAGCCAGCCAGTCGAGCCATAGGGCGCGCGGGCGGAAGTAAATCCATTGGTGATGCCATTCTTCGGCATCTTTGGCGCGGTGGTAATAATGTACGGCATTTGGGGGAAATAACAATAAGTCGCCGACAGAACAGTCAAAGGCACTTTTACCGCTGAAAACCGTGCCTTTGCCTTTAATCGTGAGATTAATAATGTAACCTTTCATGCCATTCGGGCGATTAATGGCAAAATCCAGTTCTTCTCCTTTTCGGATTGGCGTGCAACCCGCCACTAAATAGGCGCCGAAATTATAGCCGGGAAGTAACGGGTTGGGCTGTTTATTCATCTCATTTTGTTTCATGTCAACGTGGCTATGCTTTGATAAATTTCTGTTTATATTTATCAAAAATTACCGCGATAAGCAAAATTAATCCTCTCACCACATATTGTGCAAACGGTGAAATATTCAGTAAATTCATCGCATTTTCAATCGTACCCAGAATCAATACGCCGGCAATAATGAAGGAAATTTTTGCTACGCCGCCATTTAAGGAAACACCGCCGAGTACACAGGCTGAAATCGCTACCAATTCAAAACCGATGGAGGTCATCGGTTGTCCGCTGGTCATGCGGGCGGCAAGAATAACACCCGCTAACGCTGAAACTAGACCGGAAACCACAAAAATAATCAGTTTGGTACGATCAACGTTAATTCCAGCCAAACGAGAGGCTTCTTCATTACCACCGATGGCGAGAGTGTTACGTCCGTAAGTGGTTTTGCTTAAGAGAAAACCAAAAATGGCGACACAAATAATGGTGAAAATAATCGGTAGCGGAATGCCAAGGACGGACTCGTAACCGATATCAAAAAACTCTTCGGTCGTAATCCCGACCGCTTTCCCGTCTGAAATAATATAACCCAAACCTCGCGCAATTTGCATGGTGGCGAGTGTGGTAATAAGCGAATTGATTTTTAATTTTGCAATGACTAAACCGTTAATCAAACCGATTAATGCACCTAATCCCAGACCTGCGGAAATGCCGAAAAAGATATTTTGCGTAGTATTTAATACCACAGCGGTAACAACCCCGGCACAAGCGATAACGGAGGCGACGGAGAGGTCAATTTCCCCGGCGGCAAGACAAAATAACATGCCGCACGCGACCATACCGCTCATAGAAATCGCTAACCCTAACCCTTTCATATTAATCACGGTCGCGAAATTCGGAATAAAAATGCAGGAGGCGATAAAAATAACAAAGAAAATCAGTAACATTCCATAGGAATTCCAAATTTTATTCAGCATGCTGACAGGTTGTTTTTCCATTGAATTTGCTGTGCTCATATGACATCTCCCAAGTTAATACGTTATTGTTAAGCGGCTTTACTTTCAACCATTGCCAGCTTCAGAATATTTTCTTCGGTCGCATCTTGTCGTTCAATGACGCCCATAATTTGTTGGGCGCGCATGACCATAATCCGATCCGACAATCCGATTACTTCCGGTAAATCACTGGAAACGACAATAATCGCCAGTTTTTCATCGGCTAATTTGAAAATTAAGTCATAGATTTCGGATTTCGCACCGACATCAATACCGCGAGTCGGTTCATCCAGCAGTAAGACTTTAATGTCTTCCGATAACCAACGCCCTAAAATAGCTTTCTGTTGGTTTCCGCCGGATAAATTAATGATAATTTGCTCAATTGACGGTGTTTTTACATTCATTTGCCGGCGTTGTTTTTCCGCATTTTCACGTTCCCATTTTTCATTAATGATAAATTTCAAAAAATTATGGGCGCGACGTGCACTGATATTGATGTTTTCGCCGACGGTTGCGGTAGGAATGATGCCTTCTTTTTTGCGGTCTTCCGGACAAAGCACAATTCCTTGCTCGATGGCATCTTTCGGTTTATTGATTTTGACGGGCTTACCGTCTAATTCGATGGTGCCGGCGGTCATGGTATCGGCACCGAAGATCACTTTTAACAACTCGGAACGACCGGCGCCTACCAAACCGAATAACCCCAAAACCTCACCGGCACGCACTTCCAGATTAAAGTTTCCTTTAAGTTTGGTGCCGCAAAGTGCGGTCACTTTTAGACGCGTTTTTCCAATTTCACGCGGACGATAGTTGTAAATATCGCCAAGGTTTCTTCCCACCATGCTGCGAACCAGCACATCGTTATCAATTTTGCTTAAGTCGGAAAATGTTTCTACAAATTGACCGTCTTTCAGTACGGTAATTTCATCGCTGATGCGGAAAATTTCTTCCATTCGATGGGACACATAAAGAATGACTTTGCCTTCTTGTCTTAATTCGTTGATTACCGTAAATAATTTTTCGATTTCCGGTGCAGAAAGGCTACTGGTCGGTTCGTCAAAGGCGATAATTTTGGCGCCTCGGCTTAGGGCTTTGGCTATTTCAATCATTTGCCATTGCCCGATGGAAAGCGCTTTTAAAGGCGTATTCGGTGAAATATTGAGTTCCAATTTATCTAAATAACGCTGTGTTCTTGCGACTAATTCCTTTTTGTCCACCACCCCGAAAGCGTTCGGCAGTTGCCCTAAGCAAAGATTTTCGGCAACGGTCATTTCCGGCACGATATTAAGTTCTTGATAGATAATCGCGATACCGGCAAGCAAGGCTTCTTTGGTATTTTTGAAGGTCATCATTCTGCCGCCGATAGACAATTTGCCTTCCGTCGGTAAATAATTACCGCTTAAAATTTTGAGTAATGTGGATTTACCCGCACCGTTTTCCCCCATTAATGCATGGACTTTACCTTCGTAGCATTTAAATGAAACATGCTGTAAGGCTTTAACGCCGGGAAAGGTTTTGCTGATATTGTCAAACTCTAAATAGGGAATCTGCATATGGAACTCCTCTTTCAGATGGTTTCGGGAGGTTGTTGGTATTCGAGAGCTGAATACCAACAGTGGAGACGGATAGTGCGTAATTACAAGCCTTTTTTGGCAAGTTCTTCTTTGAAGTTATCGCGTTTTAAGAAAACGACATCTTTTACGGCAATGTATTTTTCAGGTTCGACACCGTCCTTGACCCATTTATATAGCATTTCGGTACTGCGATAGCCGTGAACATCCGGGCTTGGTAGCAGCGATCCCAGGAAACCGGTCGCATTCGGTTTGGAAAGTTCGTTTACGGCATCAACACCGTTAATACCGATACCCACTACATTTTCTGCTTTAAAGCCTTGACCTTCGGTTGCACGCACGCCACCTAAAACGGTATTGTCGTTCATACCGACAATGAGCCAATGTTTCACTTCAGGATGTTGCACCAACATGGAATTGGCTGCATCTAAGGCTCCCGGAATATCATTACTCTTAGTTGGTGACTTATAGATTTGCTTTTCCGGAAAGCCGGCTTTGATTAAGGCGGAAATCGAACCTTCGGTACGTCTGCGGGCGGTATCTAATTCATCGGCGGTTATGGCTAATACGGCAGTGTCTTTCACATCCCAGCCGCGATTTTGCATTTCTTTATATAATTCTTGTCCTTGACGTTCACCGATTTCTGTTGCCGCCATCATAATCAATGGCACCTTAACCATCGGCTCGCCGGCAGCATTTAAAAATTGATCATCGACGGCAATCACTTTCAAATCATAAGAACGGGCTTTTGCCATAATGGCAGGACCTAAACGGGGATCCGGCGTACAAATAACAAAACCTTTCGCACCGCTGGCAGCCAGATTATCGATAGCGTTTAATGTTTTTTCGCCATCCGGCACGGCAATTTTAATAATTTGTACATCGCCAAGATCCTTCGCAGCTTTATCTGCAAACGCCCATTCCGTTTGGAACCATGGTTCTTCAGGTTGTTTAACCAAGTAGCCTAATTTAATAGGCTCGGAAGAGCTGGAATATACTAGGTTTGAATGAAGTCCGGCAGCAAAGAAAACGGATGTTGCAATGAGAGATTTAAGAAAAGTTCTTTTTGTTAATTTCATACTGACGCCCCTTTGAAAATAAATTCTTTAGATTAATCAATAAAATATAACTATTGATGGTGAGATTTGCTTTTACGGCAAAATTTATCCTATAAGGTTTGTTAGGAAAAATATTTGATCGTGATCACACTATGAGTTTATAGCCGAAAAATCCATATTTTCAGCTGATAACTACTGGTCAATTGGATAATGCGCGGGCAGGAGGGCTTTATTTCATTGAGAATAATCTATGTTTTTTCGTAACACGTCTTTTGAAGCGTAAAAGTGCGGTGAAAATTTCACATGTTTTTTGATTAACGGTTTTTATTTTTGTATAATCGGCAACGTTTTAACGCGTTATCGCAAAAATAGAAAAAATGTCCGTGTGGTGGAATTGGTAGACACGTTAGGTTCAGGTCCTAATGCCTTAATCGGTGTGCAGGTTCAAGTCCTGTCGCGGACACCAAATAAAAAACGGTGCAGATCATCAAGGTCTGCACCGTTTTGTTTTATGGTTTTAGGTGAGGCGCGTTGTTTACAACCAACCCAGGTTAATCAGGAATTCCCACCACGCCATACCGACGGTTAAGTGGACTATTAAGCTGCCGAAAGCGATGATCGCGCCGGCGGTCCACCAGGATTTGATGTCGTTATAGCCTGCACCAAATGCAATCGGACCCGGACCGCCGCCGTAGTGTGTGACGGAGCCGCCGTAGGAGTTGGCGAATAATAAGCCTAACGCTAATAATTCCGCAGGGGCGCCCGCAACATGACCGACGGTTGCGAATACCGGCACCATGGCGGCGACATACGCACCGCCGGAGGCGAATAAGTAACGCACGGCGACGCTGAGGGTTAAGATCACGATAAGGGCTAACGTGCCTTGTCCTTCAAATTGTAGAACGGATTTTAAGGATTCGGCTAACCAGTCGAAGAATTTGGCTTTTTCAAGCAAGCCGGACATTCCGATGATACCGCCGTACCAAATTAAAGTATTCCAGCCGCCTTTGCTTTTTAGAATGTCATCCCAAGACACGATATTTAACACAATACAGCACACCATCACGATTAATGCCACGATGGTCGCGTTGACGTTTAACGCGGAGGAGAAAATCCAGCCGAAGAGGGCGATGACGAATAACACGATTAACGCTTTTTCGCGGAATGACATCGGGCCGAGTTCTTCCAAACCTTTTTTCGAGATGGCTTTGTTATCCACCTCTTTCATTTCCGGCGGGGAAACCCAGTAGCAGATTAACGGAATCACGAACAAGCATAGCAAGCCCGGTACGGACGCGGCTAAGAACCAGTGTAGCCAGTCAATGTTGAAGCCGAGAATCGGCGCCATTAAGGAAAGGGCGAGTGCGTTCGGCGCCATGGCGGTTAAGAAAATGTAAGATGTGGTTTTTACCACCATGTACACGTTCATCATCAAATAGCGACCGGCTTTTTTCGGGCTTTTTTCCGGGTCGGAACCTAATGCTACCGCCACACTGTTAATGATAGGGAAAATAATCCCGCCCGAACGCGCGGTGTTGGACGGCGTTGCAGGGGAGAGCAGTAAATCCAGGAACATGGTCACATAACCCAAACGCAATGTGGTGCTACCCATGGCGCCGATCATGTGATAAGCGATACGTTTACCGAGACCGGTGATAACGAATGCCGAGCTTAATGTGAAAGCGGTGAAAATCAGCCAGGTGGTGCCTGATTTATAGCCGTTGAGGATGTCGCCGGCTTTCAGGAATTCTGCTGCACCGCTAGTATTACCGATAATCGCGCCGGAAACTGCAACCGCCGCCAGCAAGATAACCGGCTCGCCGTACGGTTTTAGCACCAAGCCGACGATGGTGGCGATATAAACCCCAAGTAAGCGCCAGGCGATCAGAGAAAGTCCCTCCGGCGCCGGCAAAATAAAGGTGACCAACGGTATGGCTACCAAGATCGCCAGTTTTGCATTTTTAGATAATGCCATGTGAATTACCTCTTAAAGTTTGAAAGAAAATCATCAGCGCCAACAAATCGGCGCTACCGCCTGCGCTTAAATTTCGCGCAATGCAGGCGGCATCAAATTTCATTAAGGCTTGTGTCAGTTTCGCTTTATCCGACACAAGGGTTTGATCTTTAAGCAGATCATTAGCTGTTTGCTGCACAAAATGTAACCCGTCCATCCCGCCGCGATGTACCACGTTCGTGTCGGCATTGGTTGCCATTAAGTGCAATAACAGAATGCGCAGGCGATGTTCCCGATCCTGTTGATGATCCTCATCCAACAGCGGTAACAACGCCTGAATTTGTTGAAAACCACTTTCCGCCTCGCCACGCGCACCGGTTAGACCGAATTGACGGAATAACCGAACGCCGGCGGTGATCGGCAAATGGTCCGGATAATGTTGTAGTTCGGCAGTTAAGCCCTGCGCAAATTGCGCCACCAAATCGCAAATGGATTTAACCTCAAAAACCACCGCACTTTGCGATAAATCCTGTTGCTGCACCAAGCGCCCGATGGCGGTACACACCAAGCCGAAAGAAAAAATCGCGCCTTTGTGCGTATTCACCCCGTGGGTCGCTTTGAACATCGCCTTTTCGGCAAGCACGCCCAACGGACGAACCTGTGCCAAAATTTGCTCCGGCGGCAGAGACGCCGTTTGCATTCCTTTTAACACGAACGCCGTAAAAAAAGGCGTTAAACTGACCGCACTTTGCTCGAAAGTTTGCAGGTTCATGTCCTTGTGCGCCCCGTTATTGACGGCATCCACCAAGCCGGGCTTCGGCGACAAACGGGCTTCCTGAACCAACGCCGAATAAGCCACGTTGCCGATTTGTTCCGCCAAATCATGTTGTTGTGCCCATTTGTGCATTTCCACCAGAATCTCCGGCACGGCGTGAGCACGCGATCTGGCGCACACTTTGGCATCCGCACCGCACACCAAACAGGTCCGCGGCGGCAGCCCGAAATCGCTTCGGCTAAGCAAATTGCCTTCATGATCGAACACGTCCAAATCCCAAAGGCGGGCGAGGGGAAGGCTTTCTTCCAGTTCAATCATTGCCGCCTTCAACGCTTTGGCATCCATGGGCAACACAAAAAATGCCTCATGCCCCGTTTCCAACGGACGAATCCGTTCTGCGCTCGGTGTCACGGCAAACTGCGCAAAAAGTGCGGTGAGTTTTTCCAGCGTTTTTTCAAAAACATAATCCAGCAAGGCATTTTTTTTCACACCGCCCACGGCGGTCAGCGTGACGCAAAGCAACGTTTGACCGTACTGCGCCAACAGGTTTTGTTGCAGCAACGCACGCGCTTCCCGCGCAGATAAAAGCTGCTCAAGGGAGATTTCGGTTCCTGCTGTGGAAAAATGTTTTAGGGATATTGTCATAAAAATAACTGTAAAAACGACCGCACTTTATGAATTTTTAGTCACTGCCACTTATTTTAGTAACCGTTACTTATTAAGATGGCGCGCGTCTCCTGACCTCAATTATTCGAAACATTGTAATATATTGATATTTCAAAAATATCTTGCCTTCCTCCGTTTACGGGGGAAGGTGCCCGAAGG
>JACAWG010000054.1:14799-20096 GCA_017160915.1 Aggregatibacter actinomycetemcomitans | reverse complement strand
TTTTGCCCCCCTCAGGGCTTCGCCCAGCTCCCCCCGTAAACGAGAGGAGCCAAATTTTTTCTTTTTATTTAAGTAAATTACAATGTTTTGAACCGTCGTGGTCTCCCGACGCGTGCCTTCATCTTCTTATTTTTTATCAGCACGCGTCAGGAGACGCGCGCTATCGGTTGAGCGGAGAAAGTCGCCCTTATTCTTTCACCTGATAAACCGTATCAATCACCGAGCCGTCACGATACCGCACGACTGCTACCGGTTTGTCGGTAAATTCGATTTCTTTCGGTTTACCGGTGAGGCTGTAGGCGCGTTCGCACAGTTGTTCGATGGTGAATAACGGAATGCCGGCGGCAGTTAACGCCTCGATGAGATCCGGACGTTTCGGGTTCACGGCGACGCCATGGTCGGTGACTAAAATGTCGATATTCTCGCCCGGGGTAACGCAGGTAATCACATTTTCCACCACGGTCGGGATACGTCCGCGCACTAACGGCGCAACGATAATCGCCACTTGGGCGGAAGAAGCGGTGTCACAGTGACCGCCGGAGGCGCCGCGAATCACGCCGTCGGAGCCGGTGAGTACGTTCACGTTAAATTTGGTGTCGATTTCCAAAGCGGAAAGCACCACAACGTCCAAACGCTCTACGGAAGCGCCTTTGGAGCTGTAATTGGCATACTGGTTGGCGGACACTTCAATGTGGTTCGGGTTGCGCGCCAGGGATTCGGCGGCAACGGCGTCGAAACTTTGTACGTCGATGAGTTTTTTGATTAAGCCTTTTTCGTGTAGATCCACCATGCTGGCGGTGATCCCGCCGAGGGCGAAGTCGGCTTTAATGTCGTCGCGTACCATTTTTTCTTCAAGGAAGCGGGTGACCGCAAGGGAAGCGCCGCCGGTACCGGTTTGTAAGGAAAAACCGTTTTTGAAATAACCGCTGGCGAAAATCACTTCGGCACATTTACGGGCAATGAGTAATTCGCGCGGGTTGGTGGTCATGCGGGTGGCACCGCCGCCGATTTTTTTCGGATCGCCCACGGCATCCACTTGCACGATAAGATCCACTTGGTCTTGCGCAATGCTAATCGGGTGGTGCGGGTAGTCGGCAAATTCTTCCGTTAATAACACCACTTTATTGGCAAATTCCGCATCTACGCGGGCATAGCCGAGGGAGCCGCATTTGCTTTTACCGCTGAAGCCGTTGGCGTTACCGAATTTATCGCAACAAGGCACGCCTAAGAATGCCACGTCGATTTTCAGTTCGCCGGATTTCACCAAATGCACGCGACCGCCGTGGGAGTGAATGTTGACCGGTTCGTCCAATAAGCCGCGGGAAATTTCTTCCGCTAATTGACCGCGTAAACCGGAGGAATAGATTTTGGTGACCACGCCGTTTTTGATGTGTTCGATGATCGGTGAGTGGCTGTCGATGAGTGAACTGGAGGCAAGGGTTAAATTTTTGAAGCCCATTGCCGCGATTTTGTCCATCACCATGTTGACCACAAAGTCACCGGCGCGGAAGGCGTGGTGGAAGGAAACGGTCATGCCGTCTTTTAAGCCGGAACGTTTAATAGCGTCCTCTAAGGAATCGCAGATTTTGCGATCTTTCGCCGTGCGGGCAAGGGATTCCGCTTTCGGTACTGCCTGATACACCGGACGATTGGCATTGAATTTTGCAATGCGTTGTTCTCTTGTTGTCATCTTTCTTATCTCCCTTACTCTTCACGAATGCCTGATTTTGCGCGTTCTAACACGAGTTTCGCACGATCAATAATCGGCGCATCAATCATTTTGCCGTTTAATGAAACCACGCCGGAACCTTGTCTTTCCGCTTCTTCCGCCGCTTCAATAATGCGTTTTGCCTGATCCACGTCTTTTTGTGTCGGCGCGAACAAGTTGTGTAACAATTCGATTTGACGCGGGTTGATTAAGGATTTGCCATCGAAGCCGAGCTGTTTAATTAACGCCGCTTCTTTCAAGAAACCTTCTTCATTGTTGGCGTTGGAATACACCGTATCAAAGGCTTGAATGCCTGCCGCACGCGCCGCCTGAAGAATGGAACAGCGGGCGAATAAAAGCTCGATACCTTCCGGCGAACGTTCGGTTTTCAGATTACGCACATAGTCTTCTGCGCCCAACGCAATACCGATTAAACGCTTGGACGCGGTGGCGATTTGATTGGCTTGGGTAATACCCAACGGCGATTCGATGGCGGCGAGCATTTTGGTGGAACCCACTTCACGCCCGCAGGCTTTTTCGATTTCGGTGATTTCGCGATCCATATCGATCACATCTTGTGCTGTTTCGGTTTTTGGCATCCGCACCACATCCACACCGGCACGCACCACGGCGTTTAAGTCCGCCACGCCGAATTCGGAATCCAATGGATTCACCCGCACCACGGTTTCAATGTCTTTATACAGCGGATGTTGCAGGGCGTGCGCCACCAATAAACGGGCGGTATCTTTTTCTTTTAACGCCACCGCATCTTCTAGATCGAACATGATGGAATCCGGTTTATAAATAAAACTGTTACTTAACATTGCCGCATTTGAGCCCGGCACAAACAGCATACTTCTTCTTAATTTCATAGCACCGCCTCCCAGTTAATGTTTTCCTCTGTGGCGCGTAATACCGCCGCTTTCACGCGTGCCTGTAACACGCAATCCAGGGCGCCCTTGTCCTCAATAATCACTTGTGCCGCAGTGACGTTCAATTTGTCCAGAACCGCGCGTACGGTGGCGTTGATTTGTTCGCCGAATTGTTTGGCGACGGAGCTGTTGATTTCAATATCTAATGAATCAAAAGGCTGAATCCGCACTTGCACGTCACTGGATTCCAGCGTGCCGGCAACGGCTGCTTTCGTTATCTTCATAGGTTTTTCCTTCTATTGAGTGATAATTACAGATTTCTTGCAGGTAGGCGTTATCCTACCGTTTGCGTCACTTATTTTGTGGCGGGATACCCCCCACACGATATTTAAAAAACGTTTTTAAAAACGACCGCACTTTTGTAAGTAATTCAACGTCGTTGTCGGCACAAACGCTGCCAATGCCGTCCAATTCTTTTCGGTCAGCAATTGTCTGACGGCGGATGCGGAAATGGCTTGCCCGTTGAGGGTTTTGCGCGGGATTTCAATGACGTCGATTTTCGGCGCGTCCATTTCGGCTTCCATCAGCCAGTAGAACATTTGGCGGTTGTATTCCGCCGTCACCGCGCAAGTCGGCTCCGTTCCCACAAAACGGCGATTAATGCCTAATGCGGGCGCGATATAGCGGCGGAATAATTTCAAATCTACGGCAAAATAGCTGTCGTCGGTAATTTTTTGGTCTTTTAGGAAATAATCGGGAAAGGTGGCTCGGGAAATAATGTAGTCGGAGCCGGAATGAAGCGTGATATTGGTTAAATCGGCAATGCCTTGTCGGATTAATGTAAAACGTTCCTCGTAAGAAAACTGCGAGGCATCTTCCCCCACCACGAATAAATGCAGGTGAGCGCATTGTTGTAACGCCCGTTCGATTAAATACCGATGCCCCAAGGTAAACGGATTGGCGTTCATCACAATGGCACCGATATTCTCGCCCGCCACGCGCATGGCACGCCATGCTTCGCATTGTTTTTTCAGACGGGTGGCGCTGTTTTCCAGCAGCACGACGTAAGGATAGGCATCGGAGATGGTGTAAAAACCGCAGGCGTTAAAAAGTTTTTCGTATTCGGGTTTGGTGTAAATGAAGAGGTGAGGGCGATTGAGTTCGTAGGCGAGATTGACTAATTCGGTGCCAAGCTGCAAGGCGACACCATTGCCGCGCTGGGATTCGTCAATGGCGACGCATTTGATGATGTTACCCGCCAAACCGCCGCAAACCGCAATCTGCTGCGCATCGTCATAACCCACGATGAAATACTCGATTTGCGCATCTAAATTCAATTCGTTTTTGGCTAAAAATTCGCGGATGGCACTGAGATCTTTATGCGCCGTAGATAGTCGCTCAAACTGCATTTGCCCTCCGAGAAAAAACGAAAAAAAGTGGGCGTATTTTACTTGAGTTTCATCGTTTTTGCTAACACAAAAGGAGTATTGTTGATTTTGCTCAATTTTCTGCGAATTTTCTTTTTTGCCATGATTTTGTGACGTAGCACAAAATTCGCGGAAAAAAACGACCGCACTTTTGTTCTTCCTTTTGCGCTTTGGGGGCAAATATGATACTTTTCGCCTGTCAATCCGACGGTAATATTTTTAATTTTTATGAACGAAGAACACTCGACCAACCAATCTGAAGTTACTAAAAAATCTTTTTTCCAATCCCTTTTCGGACGTTTCTTTCAAGGCGAGCTTAAAAATCGCGATGATTTAGTGGAAGTGATCCGAGATTCCGAACAAAACGATTTAATCGACCAAAATACCCGCGAAATGATTGAAGGCGTGATGGAAATCGCCGAGTTGCGCGTGCGCGACATCATGATCCCGCGCTCCCAAATCGTGTTTATCGAAACCGATCAGGATTTGGATTCCTGTTTGGATACCATCATCGAATCCGCCCACTCCCGTTTCCCGGTGATTGCCGATGCGGACGACCGCGACAATATTGTCGGTATTTTGCACGCCAAAGATCTATTGAAATTTCTGCGTGCCAATGCGGAAGAATTTAATTTGCTGACGATGATTCGCCCGACCATGATCGTGCCGGAAAGCAAGCGCGTGGACAGAATGCTGAAAGATTTTCGCTCCGAGCGCTTCCACATGGCGATTGTGGTGGATGAATTCGGCGCGGTGTCGGGTTTGGTGACCATTGAAGATGTGTTGGAGCAAATCGTCGGTGATATTGAAGACGAATTCGATGAAGAAGAAGTAGCGGATATTCGTCAACTTTCGCGCCACACCTATGCCGTGCGGGCATTGACGGATATTGCAGATTTCAATCAGCAATTTAATACCCAATACGCCGATGAAGAAGTGGACACCGTCGGCGGTTTGGTGATGCAGGCATTCGGCTATTTGCCGAAACGTGGCGAAGAAATTACGCTGGATAACCTGCATTTTAAAGTCACCTCCGCCGACAGCCGCCGTATCATCCAACTCCGCGTCACCGTACCGGACGAGCATTTGCCGGAGATGGAAAAAGAGGAAGAGGTTACAGAATAGATTTATTGACGGCGTGCATTTTCCAATGCGCACCTCAAATATCTCCTTTTAGGGAAAGCTTAACGATGGCGCGCGTCTCCCGACTACAGCTGTTCGAAATATTGTAATATATTGATATTTAAAAAGTATCTTGCCTTCCCCCGTTTACGGGGGAAGGTGCCCGAA
>JACAWG010000054.1:0-14749 GCA_017160915.1 Aggregatibacter actinomycetemcomitans | reverse complement strand
GCCCAGCTCCCCCCGTAAACGAGGGGAGCCAAGTTTTTCTCTTTATTAAATAGTTATAATATTTCGAACCGCTGTGGTCTCCCGACGCGTGCCGTTTATTTCATTACATAACGAAAATTTAGGAGTTTGCGTCTTCCGACGCGTGCCATTCCGTTTATGAACAAATATTTCACTTATCTTATCGCACTCATTTCAGGCGCCGTCGGCGTGTTTGCCTTTGCGCCTTTTCATTATTGGGGCTTGTCCTACGTTTCGTTGTTCGGATTGATTTGGGTAATAAAAACACCGCAAAAATCCACCGCACTTTTGTCCGCCTTTTTATGGGGCTTGAGCTTTTTCACCTTCGGTGTGAACTGGCTGCACGTCAGTATTCACCAATTCGGCGACGCGCCCTTGGCGTTGAGCTATTTCTTGGTGGTGTTGCTGGCGGCATATTTGTCTTTGTATCCGCTCCTGTTCGCGTATTTCGTGCGTCGTTTGCAGGTGCAACGGGCGGTGCTTTACCCCGTGTTATGGACGTTTACCGAATTCTTGCGCGGCTGGGTGTTTACCGGTTTTCCTTGGTTACAATTCGGTTATACCCAAATAGACAGTCCCTTTGCCGGGCTGGCGCCGATTTTTGGCGTGACGGGATTAACCTTCTTCGTGATGTTTATAAGTGCGGTCGTTTTTAACATCGTTTCTGCGTTGAAAAATCCGCCGAAAAAAATCAATGTAGCGGTGGCGAATGCGTTGGTTTTGGCGATTGTCGGTGGCGTCGCCGCTTACACGTCGCAACTCAGCTATGTAAAAGAGAACGCCCAAAAAGCCCTTAATATCACCTTGGTGCAGGGCAATATCGAACAAAATCTGAAATGGGATCCCAATTATTTGTATCAAACCATGGAAAATTACGGGCGTTTGATTGGCGATAATCTGGGCAAAACGGATTTGATTATTTTGCCGGAAGCGGCGTTTCCGACCTACGAAAATGACATCCAGCCTTTTTTCCAAGCCTTGCAATCACTGGCGGAAAAAGCGGATACGGAAGTGATGGTGGGCACGCTTTATCAGGATGAAAGCGTAGGCAAATTGCTTAATTCCATTGTGGTGGTGGGCAACAAGACTGTGCCATACCGTATGCAAACCGATAACCGTTATAACAAACATCATCTCGTGCCGTTCGGTGAATATGTGCCGCTGGAAAGCATTTTGCGTCCGCTCGGTTCGGTGTTCAATTTGCCGATGTCCGCTTTCCAAAGCGGCGATGCGGTGCAGAAACCGTTACGGGCGAAGAACCTGAATTTCACGGCGGCGATTTGTTACGAGATTATTTTAGGCGCGCAATTACAACAAAATCTCACGGCAAACAGCGATTTTATCGTCACCATTTCTAACGATGCCTGGTTCGGCAATTCCATCGGTCCGTGGCAACATTTGCAAATGGCGCAAATGCGCGCGTTGGAGTTCGGCAAACCGGTGATTCGAGCCACCAACACGGGCGTTACCGCCTTTATTGATGCGCAGGGCAGCATTGTGGCGCAGGCACCGCAATTCGTGGAAACGGTGTTAACCCATAAAATCGCGCCGACCGAAGGCAAAACGCCCTATGCCGTGTTCGGCAATATGCCGTTGTATGCCTTAAGTGCGGTGTTTTTCTTGTTGCATTTATTGGGAATGTGGTTTCAGCGCATCATGCTGAGAAAGGCGCAAAAAGACTAAATGAAAAGTAAAAACACCGGATAAACGCCGGTGTTTTTGTTTGGGAGATTAAGCCGAAAATTAACGGCTGCGGAAAACGATGCGACCTTTGCTTAAATCGTATGGAGTCATTTCCACGGTGACTTTATCGCCGGTTAAAATACGAATGTAGTTTTTACGCATTTTGCCGGAAATGTGAGCGGTTACCACGTGACCGTTTTCCAACTCAACGCGAAACATGGTGTTTGGCAAGGTTTCTAAAATCGTGCCTTGCATTTCAATGGAATCTTCTTTTGCCATTTGATCCTCTAAAATAATTAATCAGTGTTACCGCCGGCTTCCGTTGGCGGAATCTTGTACAAAAAGTCGGTGCGGATTATACCGTTTTTGTCGATGGCAAGAAAGTTTTTTAAATCAGAAGCCTGCCGGAATCGGTTTTTTCTTCGATTCATGATGAGAAACGCCGTGAAAACTGATATATTACAAACGATTATCATCCGTTTCCAAAGGGAGAAATTATGTCTATGCACGTTTTGCTTTCGAACCGACCGGCATCTGCCGCGTGGGGCGAAAAAGCGTTAATCAGTTTCAACGAAGATAAAGCCACCATTCATTTAACCGATTTTTCCGACCGCACTTCCGTACAAAAAGCCGCGCGCAAATTACAAAATCAAGGCATTTCCAATGTCACATTAAGCGGCGAACATTGGCAGTTGGAGAATTGCTGGGCGTTTTATCAGGGCTTTTATAACGCCAAGAAACATTTCAAGGTTCAATTCCCGACCTTATCCGCCGCGCAACAACAAGAACTGAATCATCGCATTCAATGCGGTGATTTCGTGCGTGAAATCATTAACTTACCTGCTGCCATTTTAACCCCGGAAGAGCTTGCCCAACGGGCGGCGAAGTTTATTGCGCAAACGGCGGAGCAACAAGGCAAAAAAAGTGCGGTCGGTTTTTCCATCATTTCGCGTGAGGCATTGCTTGAGCGCGGTTACCACGGCTTATGGCAGGTCGGCAAAGGCTCGCAAAATCTGCCGGCAATGTTGCAGTTGGATTTCAACCCGACAGGCAACCCTGATGCGCCCGTGTTGGCGTGTTTGGTGGGCAAAGGCATTACCTTTGACAGTGGCGGTTACAGCATTAAACCGAGCGACGGCATGAGCACCATGCGCACCGACATGGGCGGTGCGGCGTTATTAACGGGAGCGTTGGGCTTGGCAATTTTACGCGGCTTAAATCAGCGGGTGAAATTATTCCTTTGCTGCGCAGAAAATTTGGTTAGCAGCCGCGCCTTCAAATTAGGCGACATTATCCGGTATCGCAACGGCGTGACCGTGGAAATTCTGAATACCGACGCGGAAGGGCGCTTAGTGTTGGCGGATGGTTTAATTGACGCCGACGCGCAACAACCGCAATTTATCATGGACTGCGCCACCTTAACGGGCGCCGCGAAAGTCGCCGTGGGAAACGATTATCACAGCGTGTTGTCTATGGATGATAACCTGGTCGGCGAATTATTTCGTTCCGCCGAGCAGGAACAGGAGCCGTTTTGGCGTTTGCCGTTTGCCGAGTTACATCGCGGACAAATTAAAACCGCTTTCGCCGACATCGCCAACACCGGCACGGTTCCCGTCGGCGCAGGCGCCAGTACCGCCACCGCCTTTTTATCCTATTTCGTGAAAAATTATCAGCAACATTGGTTGCACATCGATTGTTCCGCCACTTATCGCAAAACACCAAGCGATTTATGGGCGACCGGCGCCACCGGCATCGGCGTACAAACCCTGGCGAATTTATTATTAACCAAAGCCTAACAGCAATAAGAGGACGCTAAATGAGCTTACAACGTACTTTATCCATTATTAAACCGGATGCGGTGAAACGTCACTTAATCGGCGCGATTTTGGGGCGCTTTGAGCAACAGGGCTTCAAAATTGTGGCGGCAAAAATGTTGCATTTAACGCAAGAGCAGGCGGAAGGCTTTTATGCCGAACATCAAGGCAAACCGTTTTTTGCGCCGTTGGTGGAATACATGACCTCTGCGCCGGTGCTGGTTAGCGTGCTGGAAAAAGAAAACGCCGTACAGGATTACCGCACATTAATCGGCAGCACCAACCCGGAAACCGCCGCCGAAGGCACGATTCGCCGTGATTTCGCCTTAAGCCAACGGGAAAATTCCGTACACGGCTCCGACAGCCCGGAAAGCGCCGCCCGTGAAATTGCGTATTTCTTCGTAAATGATGAGATAACTGATTATTAAGCGAGAACAAAAAGCCATTTTGTGAAAGCAGAATGGCTTTTTTCTCGACTTCGATCAAAAAAGTGCGGTCGATTTTCAAGGTGTTTTTTTGAGTGGTAAATGATGGTGCGCGTTTTTTGGCATGCGCCTGTAAGATAACGATGATGACTATGACAAAAATTAAAAAAATTCTTTTTTCTATTTTATGCTTGGGGCTTTTAGGCGCCTTGAATTGTTGTGCGGAAATCAATACCACACAAAAAACACAAACCAAACAAAGCGGATTAATGCTCGACATCGCCCGGCATTTTTATCCGCCCGAGGTGATTAAATCCTTTATTGATACCATCAGCCTTTCCGGCGGCACTTTTCTGCATCTGCATTTTTCCGACCATGAAAACTATGCTCTGGAAAGCCGTTTGTTGAATCAACGCCCGGAAAACGCTGTCTTAGGCAAAGACGGTATTTACGTGAATCCTTATACCAATAAGCCTTTTCTGAGCTATCAGCAACTGGACGACATCAAAGCCCATGCCAAAGCAAAAGGCATTGAACTGATTCCCGAACTGGATAGCCCGAACCACATGACGGCGATTTTCACACTCTTACAAAAAGAAAGAGGCGAGCAATATCTGCAAAGTCTGAAATCACCGCAGGCGGAGGATGAAATCAGCATTACCAACCCCGACAGCATTGCTTTTATGGAGTCGTTGTTCAGCGAAGTCATCGACGCTTTCGGCGACAGCAGTCAGCATATACACATTGGCGGCGACGAATTTGGCTATGACGAAAACAGCAACCATGAATTTATCACCTATGCCAACGGATTGTCCGATTTTCTGGCGAAAAAAGGGCGAAAAACCCGCATGTGGAATGACGGCTTAATTAAAAGTACCGTTGAACAGCTTAACCCGAATATTGAAATTACTTACTGGAGCTACGACGGCGATACGCAAGACAAACACGAAGCCCTTGAACGTCGCGATATGCGTGTCAGCCTGCCGGAGTTGTTGGCGAAAGGTTTTACTGTCTTAAACTATAATTCGTATTACCTCTACATTAACCCCAAAGCACCATCTACCTTTTCACAAGACACCGCCTTCGCCACGAAAGACGTGTTGACCAACTGGGATCTCGGCGTTTGGGACGGACAAAATACCCAAAACCGCGTACAAAACACCCATGACATCGCCGGCGCGGCATTATCCATCTGGGGAGAAGACGCAAAAGCGCTGAAAGGCGAAACAATTCAGAAAAACACAAAAAGTTTATTGGAAGCGGTGATTCGGAAGACGAATGGGGATTAGGGGTGTTTTCAGTTGTTAGGAAAAAATAAATACATTTGTTCGTTTTTTCCTTCGCACGGGTGTTGTTAAACGGATGTAGATGTCGCGACCAAGGAGTGTATCGGGTGTTGGGTTTTATATATTCAATGATTATTGCTATTTTGGTTTTGTATGTCAGAGAGAAACTTGTTGTAAAACGCATTGTTGTCATTACTTTTGTATTTTTCTTGTTGATATATCTTTTGGCAAAAATGATTTCTTATTACCCTAAAGATGAAATGATAATGTATAGGGAAATTGTAAAATATTCTCTTGTTCTCTATTTGGCGTTTTTAGTGGATTTTTTATTTATTCTCATAATGAATCGGATTTTATTTTTCTTGGGAAGTGCCAATTTAAAATTAAACCGAATACTGAATTTTTATGGAAATATCTATTTAAGTGTATATATTTTAGGAAATCTTTTAATCAATTATGGAATTTGGTTACGTTAAAAAATGAGGAATTTCTTATAATTGGCTCACAAGATAAAAACACCGCTAAAAATAACCGCACTTTATTACGTATTCCGCTTAATTATTCATTTTATTATCCGCTTTGCCGAACGGGCATTTCTCTATCGACGAATCTATGCTTTTCCCTCTAAACAATCATATACAAAACTGCGTGAATACAGTAAGATAGCGCAATTATCTATTTACCAATAACCTGTATGTAATATCATAAAAGTGCGGTTGAAACTAAAGGAATTTTTATGTCTAAAGAACAGTTGTTATCAGAGCTCAATAAAATTAATTCATCAGCAAGTCAAATCGGTAGCGCTGCAGATTTAGTCGGGGCTGATGAACTGGCAGGAAAGATTCATCAGGTTCAGGATAAAGTGGCTAAGGCTTCGGATGCGGTTTCTACTGCAAAAAATACGATTAATAATATCAAAAATGTGGCGCAACAGGGTTTAACGTCCACATCTATTGATTCCCTTGCGGGTAATGTCGGTGCTATTGCGGGGTTAACCGGTAATGAAAAATTGGCAGCGAACGCCGCGAAAGTTCAACAAACCGTTTCGCAAGCCAAGCAAGCCGTCTCAATGGCAGGTGATGTCATTCATCGGGTAAAAAGTGTTGGAAGTCAAGCCGGCAAAGCGCTCAAGTCAATAAACGGTAATGAAACCGTGAACACCTCGTTCTCACCTTTCGAACTGTTAAGCGCATTGTTTAAGCGCACACCAAGCGGACTGCAATTTACGCTGGAAGCTGGCACTTTAGCCCCGACAACATTTTCCGTTATCAGTTTTAACTTTTCATCCCACTATAATAAATTAGATCGTTTAGAGGTTGCTGTAAGCAGCCCGGATTCCGCTATTGACGCAGCGAATGTGTTAGATAACCATGCAGTTTTGTCGGTTTGGCAGGACGGCGTATTACAACAAACTTTTTCAGGCATGGTATCTGATTTTGAGCAAGGGGATAGCGGGTTTCGTTTAACCCATTACCATTTAACCATACGCCCTGATTTATGGCGTGCGACGTTACGGCATAATTCAAGAATCTTTCAGCAAAAAGATATAGAAACGATACTCTCGACGATATTGTCAGAAAATAAAGTGATGGATTATGCATTTATTCTGCGAAATTCTCACCCGAATCGTGAGTTCTGCGTGCAATATCAGGAAACGGACTTTGAGTTTTTCCAACGCCTCACGGCAGAAGAAGGAATCTTCTACTACTTTGAACATCAAGACGGTCAGCATCGTCTGATATTAACGGATGATGTGGCGACCTTGGGTCAATCCGTCAGCCTGCCTTATAATCCGAACAAAAACGCGCAATTACAGGAAAAATGTATTACATCTTTCAGACGGCGCGAGCAGTTGCGCCCTTCCCGGGTGGAATTAAAAGACTATACGTTTAAAAAGCCGAATTGGCAGGCGTCTTTTGAGAGCGGGACGGGGTATGAGCATTATGACTATCCGGGACGGTTTAAAGACGGCAGAGGTAAACAATATACGCAATACCGTTTGGACGGTTTAAGACAAGATGCGCATTTAGGGGAAGGGGTGAGCAACAGCCCGAATTTACAGGTGGGCAAATTGTTCAGTTTAATGGGACACCCGAAAGCGGCGTTAAATACCTTATGGCAACCGGTGGGTGTGCGTTATGAAGGACAACAACCGCAATCTTCGGAGTTGGAGGCGGGCGGAAACGCCACAACCCTTATGGTAAATTTTGAGTTTATTCCGAGCCATCAGACCTGGCGCCCGGCGCAGCGGACGAAACCGCGTATCGAGGGACCGCAAATGGCGATAGTGACGGGACCGAAGGGGGAAGAGATTTATACGGATAATTTCGGACGGATTCGATTGCAGTTTTTGTGGGACAGAGAAGGGCAATATGATGACCACAGTTCATGCTGGGTGCGTGTTACCCAGCCGTGGGCAGGTAAAGGCTGGGGGATGATGGCGATACCCCGGGTGGGACACGAAGTGGTGGTTAACTTTTTAGATGGCGACCCGGACCAACCGATAGTCACGGGCAGAGCTTATCATGCGAATAATCTGTCCCCGGCGGGCTTACCGGCGAATAAAACCCAGATGCACATCATGTCGCAGACATATAAAGGCGGCGGTTATAACGGTGTGATGATGGAGGATTCACCGGGGGCGCAGCGCTTGGATTTTCAGGCGCAAAAAGACATGACGACGGATGTGCTGAATAATAAGAGTACGCAGGTGAATAATGAGCATTCGGAATCGGTGGCGAAGGCGCAAAATATTAAGGTGCAGGGTAACCGAAACAAGAATGTATCGGAAGCGGAGTTGGTTTCGTTATCGAAGAACAGCATAAACGAGGTTAAAGTTGACCATAGCCTGATGGCAGAGAAGACGTTGATTGTGTCATCACAAACGGGCGGAATATCGTTGGTTGCGGGTGGTGCTTCAATAGCTTTAGATAAAGAAGGGAATGTGTTTATCTCGGGTAGCGGGACGGTGAAAATAAATGGTCAGGAGAGTATTCATATTAATAATGGGATGGTAAATAATAATATTGTTGCAATTATGCGTGCTCTTTTATCTCCTGACTTGACGCCAGAGCAACTTGCTGCAGCATGGCAAGCTGCTTCCAGCGAAATTGAGCGGTTACATAGCGAAGGAAAGCATGAATTAGCTAATGAGTTAGATAGACAACGTAAAGCACTACAGAAGGCTGCACTTGCAAAAGCTGTTTATGATCCTATTGGAAGTGAGCCTCCGGTAGGCTGGAAGGAGATTAGTAATAGTCCAGAAGAATTGAAAAAATATGGCCTGAAGCCAGAAAATTTTCCTAATGAACAAGGTTTTCAGGCACGCTTTTTTGTTCCTGACCCTGCAGTATTTGGTAATGACATGAAACCAAGTATTGTATTCAGAGGTACGCGTCCTGAAAAAATGGAGGATTGGAAAAATAATTTTAGGCAGGGAGCTGGTTTGAAGTCCGATTACTATGAAAAAGCATTGGCAATTGGTCAAAGAATAAAGAATTCCGGTAATGCTGCGAATGTTGAGTTTGTGGGGCATTCTCTTGGTGGGGGGCTAGCCTCTGCGGCTTCAAGAATTTCAGGCGCTAATGCAACAACATTTAACTCAGCGGGATTAAATAATTCTACGGTAAAAGAAGTAATGCCAAGTAACATTGAGGCGTATTATGTTAAAGGAGAGATACTGACTCGTTTACAAGAGTATGATGGTCTCAGTCTTGCTTCATCTCCTGCAAGTAATGTTGGCGATCTTGTCTTATCCAAAGCTATGCCAGATGCTGTTTATACGACTCGTTATCCTTTACCACAACAAACAACAGATAACTGGCCTTCAATTATGAATTCTGTTGATGATCACGGTATGGATAAAGTGATTCCTGCTTTAGAAGAAGAGTTTCGAGGTACAATTGATGCTATTCGTTAGAGGAAAAAGTAATGAAATATTTATGGTTAATTTTAGTTCTATTTTTATTTGGAGGTTGTATGCCCACAAGTTATCCATTAGATGGTTTTTCTGAATCGCAAAAAGTATTAGTTAAAGCTATTCAAGACGGCAATGTAGAAAAAGTGAGAGAGCTCGCAGCAAAAACAGATTTGGATTTAATGTCTAATAAAAGTATTCCTTTGCTTACGGCAGCTATTTATGAGGCTCTAGATGATTTAAATGGAGATAAAATCACACCACACTTACAAATAATTACAGAGTTAGTTAGAGCCGGAGCTCCGGTAGATAAACGGGGTGATTTTGATGAGACCCCATTAAATATGGCATTAATGCAAGAACACCCCGCTTTATTAAGAGCTATGTTAGAAGGCGGATTAGATCCAAATTTTAGAATTAAAACTAATTATAATGTCCCTATTATTTTTGAATTGTTAAATGATCATAAATTAGAGTCTATAAAGCTATTGGTGAAGTATGGTGCAGATATTGAATTAATGGATAGCAATGGAGAAACTCCCGCACACGATGCAATAGTCATAGCTCCACAAATCTCATATTATTTAGTATCAATAGGGGCAAATATTCATAGTAAAAATAAATTTACAGGTCAATCACTTGCAATGGCTGTATTTAGAAAAGAAAAGTCTTTGGAAGAAAGTGTTAAACGTATTCAGAGTAAAGAAACTCAAGGGGATTTAAGTGCTATAAAAGATGATTTGGATGCGGTACGGAAAATTAAATCCATTATGATTAAAAAAGGTATTGAATGGCCACCTAAGCAATGATGTTAATGTAGAAAAGTCGGTTAGATCTGATAATCCATATAAATATGCGGTCAAAGTTTTCGATGTTTTTAGTGATAAAAAATACTTGGAAAACTGACCGCACTTTTATTTTATCTTGTTTAAGAGTTCTAAGTATAATTATTGAGAAAATGCTATGTTTAAAAAAGTAGTCACTATAATTATCCTCGTTCTTATTATCATAGTATATTTTAATAGAGGATTTTTTATGACTTACTCAGTATATGATTTTTATGGAAAAAACCAGAAAGAATTAGCAGAGGCTATTTGGCAAAAAGATATTAAAAAAGTGGAAGAGTTAGCGCCGCATACCGATTTGCACACATTGAGTAAAAAGAATATGTCGTTGCTCATGTTACCTATTGTCCGGATTTCAGAAAATTTAGATGGAAATAATGAAGATTATTATAAGATAATTACCATTCTAACCAGGAATGGGGCAGATCCGGATCAGGAACAAGGGGAAAATACAAACGATTCTCCGTTAATGACGGCATTATTATCCGGTGCACCGCCTCAAATATTGGAAGCTTTATTGAAAGGTGGATTAGATCCTAACTATAAGCAAAAAAGATTTATGAATATTCCGGTTATTTTTGAAACAACCAATGATGTTGATCATGAAAAATTTAAATTGTTTATTGATTATGGTGCAAATATTAATGCTTATAAGGAAAGTACACCTTTAGTTATTGAAACCGCGTATGTTGGACCTAAAAATACGTTATATATTTTAGAACGAGGCGCAGATCCCTATGCGGTTGGGGTAAATGGAATAACTGTGCCCTATATAATTTATAAGAATATTGAAGATAGTATTCAGTCTAAGAAATTAGTTGAAGAAGGGAAAACGGTATGGGGAGACAAATATAAAGATGTTTCACATGTAGAAGAAATTCTTAGAAATGAAGAAAAAGTAAGAGATTTTTTAATTGAAAAAGGTGTGAAATGGCCACCGGAAACACCACCTCAGATTCAGAAAAATATAGAAGAACAGAAGAATTACAAACCTAAAAAACGCTACGATACGAACTATTAAATCATTTACAGAGCTTCGTAAGAATAAAGAAAGTAATAAATTCTTATAGTTGATTTTTATTCGGGTTTGTAAGATGGTAAGTTATTTATTTGATAGTTTTCTGAATAGCAACGTATTTTAGCTAAAACAATCATGATTTAGTTTGGTATTTCTTGGTCTCCTGAACAATAATTTTAATATGTAGAAGCATATTGAGCCTGACAAACCATGCAAAAGTGCGGTCAAAATTTTCGGTGTTTTTAGTGATGAAAAAACATTTGGAAAACCAACCGCACTTTTCACCTATCCCTTCCTAATTCACTTCTCTGAACATAATTTCACTCGGGATTACGGAGCCTTGCCAGTAGAGTTCGCTTGCAACTTTTTCTGCCAGTTGTAGGAAGCTGTGAGCGATTTCGCTGTCCGGGGCGGCGATGACGGTCGGTTCGCCGCGATCCAGATCTTGGCGGAGGCGGATGTGTAGCGGTTGCTGACCTAATACTTTGGTGTTGTATTTATCCGCGATGCGTTCTGCGCCGCCGGTGCCGAAAATGGCTTCTTGGTGACCACAGTTGCTGCAAATGTGCATGGACATATTTTCCACGATGCCCAACACCGGTACGGAAACCCGTTCAAACATGGCGATACCTTTTACCGCATCCAGTAAGGCAATGTCCTGTGGTGTGGTGACGACCACCGCGCCGGTAACCGGGATTTGTTGGGACAAGGTGAGCTGAATGTCACCGGTGCCCGGCGGCATGTCGATGACGAGATAGTCCAAGTCCGGCCATAAGGTTTCTTGCAATAATTGGCTTAGGGCGCTGCTTGCCATCGGACCGCGCCAAATGGTGGCGTTGTCTTCGTCCATGAGGAAACCGATGGAATTGGCATATAAACCGTGCGCCTGAATAGGGGTGATGTGTTGGTTGTCCGGTGATGTCGGGCGTTGGTGCGGTGCGCCGAGCATATGCGGGATGGACGGGCCGTAAATATCCGCGTCTAAAATGCCCACGCGTGCGCCCTGTAGTTGCAAGGCGATGGCAAGGTTCACGGAAATGGTGGATTTACCCACGCCGCCTTTGCCGGAACTCACGGCGATAATGTTTTTCACGCCTTTCACCGCCGGGTGATTGTTGGCGCGTTTCAGGGTGGCGATTTGGTAGTTAAGCTGCCATTTCACGTTTTCCGCGTCCGCCGCCTGTTTTAACGGCGCGGTCAAGGCATTTTTTAAGTCCGCAAAGGCGGTATTCCACGCGAAAGGCATTGTCAGCTCAATGCGTAAGGTGTCGCCGCCTTTTTCGGCTTTTTTTAAGGTGTTGAGGGAAATGAGATCTTTTTGTAGGGTAGGGTGTTGAAAGTCTTTGAATAACCGAACAATCCGTTCCTTTTGTTGTTCCGTTAAATTTTCTGAAAATAACGTCGCCATAATGTCGTCCTTTCTAATGTAGTAAATTCGTTCGCTATATTTAATCACGCCCGCCTTTATCTGTTAAGTTAAAAATGTCTAAACCATGATTAAACTAGAAAAAATACCCTCAATAAGGTAACATAAGCGCCAATTTTTTCCCTGTTTTTCACGAATTCTTAAGGTCTATATTATGTCGAATAATAAACGTAAAATCCTCGTGACTTGTGCCTTGCCTTATGCCAATGGCCCGATCCATTTAGGTCATATGTTGGAACATATTCAAGCGGATATTTGGGTGCGTTTTCAACGCATGCGCGGCAATGAAATTCACTTTGTTTGTGCCGATGACGCGCACGGCACGCCGATTATGCTGAAAGCCGATCAAATGGGCATCACGCCGGAGCAATTAATTGATGATGTGCGCCAAAAACACATGGCGGACTTTGCCGGTTTTAACATCAGTTTTGATAACTACCACTCCACGCACAGCGAAGAAAATCGCGAGCTTTCCGAATTGATTTACAACCGATTGAAAGAAAACGGTTTTATTAAAAGCCGCATTATTTCTCAATTATATGATCCGGAAAAAGGGATGTTTTTACCCGATCGTTTCGTGAAAGGCACTTGCCCGAAATGTAAATCGCCTGATCAATACGGCGATAACTGCGAAGTGTGCGCGGCAACTTACAGCCCGACGGAATTGATTAATCCGCGTTCCGTGGTGTCCGGTGCGACGCCGGTGATGAAAGACTCCGAACATTTTTTCTTTGATTTGCCGAGTTTTGAAGCCATGCTGAAAAACTGGCTGGGCTCCGGTTCCTTACAATCGGAAGTGGTTAACAAAATGCAGGAATGGTTTGAAGCCGGTCTGCAGCAATGGGACATTTCCCGCGATGCGCCGTACTTCGGCTTCCAGATTCCGAATGCGGAAGGCAAATATTTCTATGTGTGGTTGGATGCGCCGATTGGCTATATGGCGTCCTTCAAAAATCTGTGTAAACGCGAAAGTCATATTGATTTTGATAGTTTCTGGCGCAAAGACAGCGACGCGGAACTGTATCATTTCATCGGCAAAGACATTATGTATTTCCACAGCCTGTTCTGGCCGGCAATGCTGGAAGGCGCCGATTTCCGTAAACCGAGCAACATTTTCGTGCACGGTTATGTGACGGTGAACGGCGAGAAAATGTCGAAATCCCGTGGCACCTTTATTCAAGCGGCAACCTATTTGAAGCACTTGGATCCGGAATGTTTGCGTTATTACTATGCGGCGAAACTGAGCAATCGCATTGACGATTTAGATTTGAACTTAGAGGATTTCGTACAGCGCGTGAATACGGATTTGGTGAATAAACTCGTCAATTTGGCTTCCCGTAATGCCGGTTTTATTCAAAAACGTTTCGACGGTAAATTGGCGGCAACCTTGGATGATCAAGTTTTATTCGATGAATTTGTCGCACAATCGGCACAAATCGCCGCTTATTATGAAAACCGTGAATTCGGCAAAGCCATTCGTGAAATCATGGCATTAACGGACAAAGCCAATAAATACATTGATGACAAAGCCCCTTGGGTGATTGCCAAAGAGGAAGGCAAAGACGCGGAATTACAAGCGGTTTGCTCTATGGGAATCCAGTTATTCCGCGTACTCATGGGCTATTTAAAACCGGTGTTGCCGAAACTTGCCGAACGGGCGGAAGCCTTCCTGCAATCGGAATTGACTTGGGTGAATTTGGCGCAACCGTTGCTAAATCACCAAATTGCCCCGTTCAAAGCGCTGTTCTCCCGTTTGGACGGCAAACAAATTGAAGCCATGATTGACGCCTCTAAAGCCGAAAATGCACAGGTCAATGCTGCGCCTGCCGCCGCGAAAAGTGCGGTCAAAAATGGCGGTGAATCTGCCGGTGGCATTGAGCCGATTGCGGAAACTATCACCATTGACGATTTCGCCAAATTGGATTTACGGGTGGCGAAAGTGCTTAAGTGTGAAGCTGTGCCGGAATCCAATAAGTTATTGCGTTTTGAATTGGATTTAGGCGACCACAAACGCCAAGTGTTCTCCGGCATTAAAGCCGCTTATGATAAACCGGAAGAACTGGAAGGTCGCTTTGTGATTGTGGTGGCAAACCTGGCGCCGCGCAAAATGAAATTCGGTGTGTCCGAAGGCATGATTTTAAGTGCGGGAACGGGCGGCGCAGATTTATTCTTGTTGTCCGCCGACGAGGGCGTGACGGCAGGAATGCAGGTGAAGTAGTCAATAATGACAAATTTATCGGACAGACTTTATGTCTGCCCGATAACCCGATGATATGAGGCATAGTAGACAAAATAGTTGGTAATTTTGCCCTTTTTAA
>JACAWG010000053.1:20769-58816 GCA_017160915.1 Aggregatibacter actinomycetemcomitans | reverse complement strand
CTGATTCCCTCTTTGCTAAAGAGGGGAATTCTTTAATACAAAAATCCAACAGACTCATTTATATCAATTTTAAGTAATATTTATATGAGCTACCAAAATTTGATTTTACCTTTTCTAATCCCCTCTTTAGCAAAGAGGGGTAGGGGAGATTTGGCAGAAGCCATTAACGAAGAAATTAATTTATAACGTTTTTCTATTTACATTCCACTGATTATAAATCCTCTCCACTCTACCCTACGGGCGAATATCAATCTCCGCATTATGCACTACGGCGTTAAACAACTCATCAATTTCATCATTCGTGACCGCGATACAACCATCTGTCCAGTCGCGACGTAAATGTTGGCGACCAATATCTAAAAATTTGTTGGGTAAACCGTGAATCTTAATCAGTCCACCTGGCGATTTTCCTTGTGATTGGGCATAGGCTTTATCTTCTGCATTCGGATAGGAAATACCTAGATTTTTATGATAACTGCTATTGGGGTTACGTTCGTTAATACGATAAACGCCTTCAGGTGTTTTTTTATCCCCCTCAAACTGTTTATGTCCGACAGGAGCTTTACCGAGAGAAATCGGATAAATTTTTATTAATCTCTCTTGATCGTACGCCCACATTTGGCGTTCGCTTTTAAACACCACTAAACGCGTAATTGTTGTACTACTAGGCAAAGGTTGCATATTGAAAACCAGCGGATTTGCTTCTTTTTCGCCTTTTAACATATCATCACTAGGTAACGGCTTTAACATTGAAAATGCAATGCCTGCACCTATCACAGTACATAAAGCGAAACCCAATATGTATTTTTTCATTTAAAGATTCCTTAATTAATGGAATAAGCTTGACGATAAATCCCCTCCGCTCCCATCCACACGCCGTGGTCGAAGCAGTACGTATATTTCATCGGGAGCGTAAAGTGCGGTCGATTTTTAAAGTGTTTTTTCACCAGCGGGTGGTTAAGCACTTCCGCCTGTTCATTGTAGCCTCGGTTATCCGTTAAGGAAATCAGCCAATTCGGCTGGCTTAACAGCATTTTTTCCAGAGAAAAATTTTGTGCCGTTAAGGTGGTTTTCAGCGGCGTTAAACCCAGTAAATTTAACAGGGTTTGATATTGCGGAGAAATCGGTTCTACGACGCCGGTTTCCGACAAAATCAGCGTATCCGTTAGCGACGCATTGAGGCGGGTATGTTGTGTTTTTAATTTGGCGATCAGCTGCTCGGCATGGGCTTCGTTGCCTGTGAGTTTGCCAAGTTGGCGCATTAAATCGAACAGTTCATCAGGTGTTTGCGGGCTGTCGTTAATCGGTACAATTTTCACGCCAAGCCGTTTCAAATCGGCAACCAATTGCGGATAAAAAGTTTCGTTGATGAGCAGGGTTTTATCCAAATAAGGCAACAATGCCGTCAGTTGCGGTTCAAGGGTCGGTTTGTTTTCATTGATTTTATCCAACATCATGCGCGGATTTTTGGAATAAGGCGACATCGCTGCGATTTGTTCGGGGCGTGCCAGCTCAATCAGCAGGCGATCGCTGCACAGGGTAAGCGAGACGAATTGCTCGGCATGCGCGGGAAGCGAGAGAAAAAGTGCGGTTAAAATTACGGGTGTTTTTGACATTTTGGTAGGGTGGGAGTTATCCCACCGACTTAATCTACGTAAAAAAGGTGGGACAAGTCCCACCCTACGATTAGAACGAACCTTTCAATCCGACATAAACATTACGACCGTCTTGACCGTAGCCAAGCACATTTTCGTATTTCTTATCAAATACGTTGTTTAAGTTTGCGTAAATGTTAAGGTTTGGAAGAAGTTGGTAGTTCACACCCAAATTGACTAAGGTATATGAAGGCAATTTAACCTTTCTTGTTGCGTATGGCGGCACGCTTTCATAGTAATTATCCATACGTTTACCAACATAAGAGACATTGGCGTCCGAACCCAGTTTCTCCGTAATTTGATATGCCAGACCCGCATTTGCAGTATGTTTCGGGCGGCGGGCTAATTGCATACCTTGGCTATCTTTCGTTTGGGTATAGGTGTAGTTGGCATACGCGGTTAACTCATCGGTTAATTTGCCGTTATAAGCCACTTCAACGCCTTTAATTTTGCTTTTCCCATCAAGATTAATCGCACGAGAAACGATATTCGGCCAGTTTCCTTGATATTCCGTAGAAATAAAATTCTGCACGCGACGGGAAAAATACGTGACATCCAAACTATGGGATTTATCCGCTGTTTCAATGAGCAAGCCGATATCGCCGCCACGGCTTTTTTCCGGTTTTAAATTCGGATTGCCGATATAACTGCCGTTGTAGCCGAAGTATTCGGTAATCGTCGGATTTTGAACGGCAGAGCCGAAACTGGCGTGCGTTTTAAAATTCGGTGATAAGCGATAGGCACCGGAAATACGCCCGGTGAAAGAATTATCGTATTCGGAGCTATTAATATAACGACCACTTAATGCCAGGCTATGATCCTGCTCGCTGAAGAGGCGATATTCTGTGGCGATACTTTTTTCTGTCAGTTTTTTCTCATTGGTAAGGAAATAACTCGAATTATAGGTATTTTTTTGATACTCGCCCAACAGGCTTAAGCCTTGAGTAATCGGTCCTTCGCGATCAAAGTTAATATCCAATTGATAATTGGCATTCAGTTTTTTCGCATCATAAGCACTTGCCATGCCGGTGGTATCGCTGTCGGTTTTAATGTGGCTGATACTTGCCTTATGTTTAAATAAATCCTGTGCATTTCCCCAATAACCGCCTAATTTAAACAAGGTTTCACGGGTGCGGGTGTAATGTCCGTTTTCATCTGTGAGGCTATTATCAAAATGTGCCGTTTGAGAAGAATGCGAGCTTAATAACTCGATACCTTTTTGGTTGTCATCATAACCAAAACGTAATGAGGTATTATCGCGATGGAATTTATCTTTTTCTTTTGCTCCGCCGACAGAAACAAGCGTGCCGTCTTCTGCGGTGTAGTTAAAGGTATTTTTACTTAAGGCGGAAATTCCTCTTGTGCGGTAGCTATCTCCGTGTAAAGCATAATAAAAGCCGTCGTTATAGCCGGAAACCGTTGCGGAGCCATCAAAAGTGCGGTGCGATCCTGCGCCGAAATCAAAATCTACGTTAAAGGGTTTATCTTTATACAAGCCGCTTTTGGTGGTGATGTAAATCACGCCGCCCATGGCATCGCTGCCCCAAAGCGCGGATTGTTCGCCACGTAACACTTCAATGCGATCAATATTGCTTAAACTCAATCCGCCGAAATCAAAACCATAGCCGCTCACCGGATTCACTTTCACGCCGTCAATAATCACCGCCGTGTGGTTAGCATCTGCACCGCGCAGATAAACATTAGTCAATGTGCCACGTCCCCCACTCGCGCTGATTGCCACACCCGGCACGGTTTTCAATACATCGCTCACATAAGTGGCGTTGCGCTGTGCGAAATCTTTTTCGGTGAGGACGGTGACGGAGGAAGCGGTTTGGTCTTGGTTGACCGGCGTGGCGTAGGCGGAATAAACATGGATTGGCGATAATTCCGTTTTTTCCGTTTCATCGGCGAAAGCGACGGCAGGAAGGCTGAATAAAATTGCAGTTGTGATCAGATTTTTCTTCATTTTGCGTTGTCTTCAAGTTTAAAAGTGAGATTTACCATAAAATATGGCGCCCTTTTCGGCGCCGTATCATAGCACAGGACGCGGAAATTACTTACCGTTCGCCACAAAATCTTCGATATTTTGCGCCACTTTATTCACCAACGTGGTAACGGCGGAATCGCTTGCCCAGGCAACGTGCGGGGTCAGTAAAAGATTCGGTAAGCGTTTTGCCGCCTGAATAAGCGGATTGTCTTTTTCCGGCGGTTCTTTCACCAACACGTCCAACGCCGCCCCGGCGATTTTGCCGCTTTCCAGGGCAGCCAATAAGGCGCTTTCATCCACCAACGGACCACGACCGGTGTTAATTAAATACGCCGTCGGTTTCATTAATGCCAAAGTGTCGGCGTTAATAAGATTTTTGGTGGTGTCGGTGAGCGGACAATGGAGCGTCACAATGTCCGCCTGTTTCAGCACGGTTTCAAACTCGGTGTAGCCGTCACGAATTCGGTCGGCGCCTTTGTGTTCCGCATACAATACCTTCATGCCTAACAACTGCGCCAAGCGCCCAATTTCCGTACCGATATTGCCTTTGCCGAATACGCCGAGGGTTGCGCCGCGCACATCGGTAATCGGGTAATCGGTGTAGCAAAATTGTCCGCAGGTCGCCCAACGATCGGAAGTGACTTGATCGCGGTGATAGCTCATCAAACTATGTTTCAGCGCAAAAATCATGCCCAAAACGTGTTCCGGCACGGTGACGCTGGAATAACCGGTGACGTTCTTCACGGCGATGCCTAAATCTTTCGCTGCCTCCAAATCAATGTTATTGGTGCCGGTGGCGGTGATGGCGATGAGTTTTAATTTCGGCAAGCGGCTGAGGAGATCGCGATCGAACACCACTTTGCTGGTCACCACGATGTCGGCCTCTTTGGCGCGTTCAAAGGTTTCTTCCGGTAACGTGCGGTCATATTCCGTCCAGGTATGCGGGAAGCTCGGACGTGGGATGTCGTGGCTGGCGGGAATGCCGGTGCGATCTAGAAAAACAATATTCATCAAAAACTCCTTTTGTGCGTAACAAATCATGCGTAATAAATGCTGAATGCGATTCATAACCTTAAAGAAGCCGTTGATGAAAAACAAGGGAATGGCGGGATTTTTGTGATTTGTGTGATCCCGATCTAAAAAACGCTGAGAAAAACCACCGCACTTTTTGCTCAAGAATTTATGATGCCTGTAACCAGTTTTGTAAAATCTGCTCACCGTATTCGGAAATGTAGGATTCGGGATGAAACTGCACGCCGTAAATAGGCAGGGTTTTGTGTTGCATTGCCATGATGATGTTATCGCTACAACGGGCGGTAATCTGTAATTGTGCGGGGAAATGCGCCTCGCTCACTGCCCAGGAATGATATAAACCGATTTGAAAAGTTGGCGGCAAATTTTTGAATAACGGGGAATCCGACACAAAGTGCAACGACGTTGCCTGCCCGTGGCGGGGCGACGGCAGGTTATATAACGCCGCGCCGAAAAATTCGCATAACATTTGATGCCCCAAACATACGCCGAGAATGGATTTGCGTTGATGATAACGTTCCAACAAGGCAAATAATTGCGGATATGCACGCGGCACATCGGGGCCGGGCGAAATAAGCAAATGAGAGAAATTGTCCACCGCGTCCAAATCCAAGTCTTCCACATTCACCACCTGAAACGGCACGTCCAAACGGCGGATTAAATCCACTAAATTGAAAGTAAAAGAATCGTGGTTGTTAATAATCAGTAAAGACATAAATTCTCTCTCGGCAGACAGGCGCGTCACATAGGCGCGAAAGTATATAATTTTACGCCGATTTAGGCTAAAATTTTTGCCGTTTTTTTCACGAGATACCGTTATGTGGCAAGATTTTATTCAACTGGCGAACCGATTTGGCAAAACAAAAACGCCTTTCTTCTTTCTAATCGATTTTGAACAACAAAAACCGATACTCTGCCCATTAAATGAAACGGCAGAACAAAGCATTTTCGTGCAATTTCCGGGCTATACCAACGTAAATTGGCAGGAAGCCACCCCCGAAGCCTTTTGCTTACACAAGAAGCCCATGGATTTTACGGCGTATCAACCGGGATTTGAGTTAGTGCAGCGGGAATTGCATTTCGGCAATTCGTATTTGCTGAATCTCACCTACCCGACGCCCATTGAAACCAATTATTCTCTGCGCCAACTGTTTTGGCAAAGCCGGGCGAAATATAAATTGTTATTCAAGGATCAGTTCGTTTGCTTCTCGCCCGAATGTTTTGTGAATGTACGCGACAACCGTATTTTTACTTATCCCATGAAAGGCACCATTGATGCTACCCTGCCCGACGCGCAAACCCTTTTGCTCAATAATCCCAAAGAACAGCGGGAGCATTACACCATCGTGGATTTAATGCGCAACGATTTAGCCACGGTGGCGAAAAATATTCAGGTGACGCGTTTTCGTTATGTGGAAGAAATCCAAACGGAGCAAGGCGCGATTTTGCAAACCAGCTCGGAAATCTGCGGCGAAGTGGAGGAAAACCGGCAGGGGCAGATTGGTTCTATCCTCGCCAACTTACTGCCGGCGGGCTCCATCAGCGGTGCGCCGAAAGAAAAAACCGTGCAAATCATTCAACAGGCGGAACAGCAACCGCGCGGCTATTACACAGGGATTTTCGGCATTTTTGACGGTGAATCGCTGCAAAGTGCGGTGGCAATTCGTTTTATCGAACAGACGGGAAAAGGGTTATTCTTCCGCAGCGGTGGCGGCATTACCATTCAAAGTGATGCGCAGGAAGAATATCGCGAGCTGATTCAAAAAGTGTATGTGCCGTTACAACGAGGTTAATCATGGAATTTCCCCTATTTGAAACCCTTGCCATAACACAAGGCAAAGTTCGCAACATCGAACGTCATCAACAACGCTACGAACGCAGTTTGCAGGCGTTTTACGGCAAAAGTGCGGTCGTTTTTCCAAACGTTTTTCAACTTGCCGAACAGATTCAGGTGCCGACAGCATTGCGCGCCGAACCGCTGATTCGCTGCCGAATCGATTACAACGCCGAGCAAATCCTTTGCCGTTATTTTCCTTACACGCGCAAAACCTACCGCACTTTTAAGCCGATCGTCTGCGACCACATTGACTACGGATTAAAATATGCCGACCGCACTTTGTTAAACGATCTGCTCGCACAAAAAGGCGACTGCGACGAAATCATGATTATCAAAAACGGCTACGTCACCGATTGTTCCATCGGCAACCTCATCTTCCGCCAAAACACCCAATGGTTCACCCCCGACACTCCCCTACTCGAAGGCACCCAACGGGCAGCATTACTCGCCCAAGGGCGCATAAAAGTGCGGTCGATTTTAGCCACGGATTTGCATTTGTTTGAGGAAGTGAGATTGATTAATGCGTTGAATGGGTTGGATGATTGACGTTGATGGTTAAAACGTCCACGCTATCGTGGGGCATTATAATACATAACACTCATTTTTATGTATCGTTGGTTAAATGCGTACTGACTACCGTTGAAGAAATGATACTGCGACTAAAAGTATTCAGTTCACCGCTTTTAAGTAAGACGATAGTGTCGATAAGAATAGTAAGCGGGAAGACGGTATAAAGAATAATGCCGATGAATTCACGCAATAAATAACGACAAAATGAAATTTTTTTTCTACTTTGACTATCTACCACTTTGATTTTCATCACCCATTTACCAAAAGTTTGGCGTAAAAATAGCATAAGAAAAAATTGCATAATAAACCAAATCGGTATGCATAAAATAAATACATCACCGATTTGTCGGTGAGTCTTGTTATAAATAACCGCGATGGCAAAAAAAGTAAAAGGCAAAAGCACATTTAATAGTGTTGCCGCAATTCGCCGAAAAGGTGTGGCGATACGTAAAGTTAAAGGATCAATTTCCTTCACTTGAATTTGGGTGAATAACGAATCTTGATGTTTCTTTTTACGCGGATTTTCAACTAACATAAAAGAATACCAAACAACATAAACCTTTAAACCAGTTCCCCGGAGCGCAAAGACAGCTAACGCCACTTAGGTATCCATGTATCCATAAGTTAAAACGCACACTTTAATTGAAAGACTTTCAATTTCCATAACTCATTTTCACGTCGCCATTGTATTTTTTCAAACCGTTGTGGTACTGAAAAACGATGGGGAAAATAATCGCACTTTTAAATAAAATATATGAGGTTGACGCGTGTCCCCGATACCTAAAAATAAACACGCGTCAGGAGACGCGCGCTATCGTGGGGGCCGTCTGAAAAAATCATTTAGTAACGAAGGTAGTCGGGGTGACGGGAACAGCCTGAATAACGAATGGTACATTCATTGGAATGCTTACTGCATTCTAACAAAGCACCTTTTTCCGCTCTGCGAACATCCATATCGGTTGAAGTCCCATATCCTCCATTTCCAACAACTCCACCTATCGCAATCGCACCACATGTATTACGATATTGTGTTATCAATTGGCATCCCTTCCCACTTTTTCCTATAGGATTCCCCCCCCCTGCTTTAATGCAATTTGCTAGTGCTTCTTTATTAGCCGAACGATAACCTTCCGTATTATTTTCAGAATAACCTATTGCTGCATTTGCAGGGTTCAGATATATCGCTCCCCAACGATCAGGTATATTAACAACGCGGTTGCTTTGTCCGATGGCGCGGTTATTTCCAGCACACCCTGGTAAATTAGGATGATAAACACACGGATTATTCATTTCGTTAGCATAAGATAAAGAATTAGATAAAAACAATGCAATAATTAAAAATATTTTTTTCATTTCATGCCCTTATTGAAGTTGTCCATTTTTATCATTATCATTCTGCTGTCTATTCTTATTCACCCTAGGCGACCCATCCGAATTGGTCGGGCTGTTTCCGCCTTGCAGCGGGTTATAAGTATTGAACCCCAACGACGACCCGATCAGATTCCCCACCAGCAGCGGCGCCGTTATCATCAGCGTGCTCATCATCAGCCCCAAACCACCCTGCATGATCGTAATCTGCGCAATGCCCGGACGGTCTTGCGATGCCGATCCCGCCATCGCCGCGCCGACCCCGTACTCGCCCAAAACCTTCGTCGCATGCACCAGCATCACCTTCAACCCTATCGTTACCATCACCGACAGCACCGCCATCGTCAACAGCGAACCTAAAAAGAACTTCAGCCACCCTTGGAAATACTGCTTGGTCGGATCATACAGCAAACACAGGATGAACGCCGGCGCCGTCAGTATCGCCAGCGACAGTGCGATTTCGTTCAGCAGCAGCAACGCCCCCGCCACTACCGCCGGCGCCCCCTGCGCCACCCCGCTGGCCATGATGAAATTGGCGAGCGCACTGCCGTTGTCATTGCTCGTCGCCGCCTGCAGACTGCCGAACGCGCCCATTATCAGGTGCATCAGCAGCAGCGAAGAATCCACCATCGCTTCCGGCGAGGCGTATTCGCCGCCCACGATCACCGACGCTATCGGGTTCTTGATGTGTTCGCTTATCCAGCTCATTAAAAAACGGCGCTAATTATAGTCACCTAAAAATATTTTGCAAATTATTTTTAGATGGCGCGCGTTTCCCAACGCGTGCCTATTTTCTCTAAAGTGCGGTTATTTTTTCAATTGTTTTTTAAGATTCCTTCTTCAATATTTCACCTTATCCTCGAATACCCTATCGTTTCATTACCCTCTATCCCTTCTTACTCACAGCTTGACAAACTTCACAAATAATGCTTTAACGATAAAGCAACACAACATCATACATATAATTCTATTCACTTTACTATCAGGAGGTACCCGATGAGTATCGATAATTATCCTACGCCCCACAGACGCGGAATATTAATTCTCGCCGTCGATTTTGTGATTTTTTTGTTGCTTCTCAAATTTTTACCTTTTACTCCCGACGAAAATCGAGGCTTGGCGTTATTAGTTTTTGTCGGCGTGCTCTGGCTGACCGAAGCCTTTAATATCACGATTACGGCATTAATGGTGCCGATTTTTGCCGTATTACTCGGCGTATCCACCACACAACAGGCGTTTGCGCCCTTTTCCAATCCCATCATTTTTATGTTCTTAGGGGGATTTGTTATCGCCGCCGTGCTCACCATTCAAAAAATCGATCTCTGGATTGCGCAACACATTATTCGCTTAGCCAAAGGGAGGCTAAAAACCACCATCATTTATTTATTCGGCGCCACCGCAGCCCTCTCGATGTTTATCAACAATGTTGCCGTCACAGCGATGATGCTGCCGTTAGCCATCGGGATTTTAAGCAAAATCGATGTGACCAAAAACCGAAAACTTTATGCTTTTGTTTTACTCGGGATCGCTTACAGCGCCAGTATCGGCGGGATTGGGACATTAGTCGGCAGTACGCCTAATGCGTTGCTTGCTTCATTAACCAACATCAGCTTTGTGGATTTTCTACCTTATGGTATGCCTGACTTATTACTGCTGCTTCCTCTCACGATTTACATTATGGCGGTGATATTACGCCCTAATTTCAATGTGGATTTTGCGGTGGAAATGGAAGATATTCCCATGACGCGCCCGCGTAAAATTACGTTGGCAATTTTTGCGTTATTTGCCTTTATGTTGATTTTCAGCAAATTGGTGGAACCGGTGGTCAGCGGGCTAATGGGCATTGCGCCGATTAAAAATTTCGACAGCTTAACATCGCTTTTTATTGTGGTGTTAATCTGCGTTTCCGGCGTCGCCCATTGGAAAGAAATTCAGCAAGAAACGGAATGGGGCATTTTATTGCTGTTCGGCGGCGGGTTGGTCTTAAGTAATTTATTACAGAGTACCGGTGCGAGTAAAATTTTAGCCGACGGCATTATGTACATTGCGGACGGGCAGCATTTGCTCTTAGTAACGTTAATCTTAGCCGCATTTATTGTTTTTCTGACGGAATTCACTTCCAATACCGCAAGTGCGGCGCTATTAATGCCGATTTTTATTTCCGTCGCCACATCTCTCAATTTATCCACCGTCGGACTCGCCGAAATTATCGCCGCCGGTGCCTCCTGCGCCTTCATGTTGCCGATTGCCACCCCGCCAAATGCGATGGTCTTTGCAACCGGTCATATTCGCCAGAGTGAAATGGCAAAAATCGGTTTCTATATGAATATCGGTGCGATTCTGATTATCGGCGGGCTGGCTTATTTTTTCTGGATTTAACCGTTTCCTTGAAATCATTAAGACACCCACAAAAAAGCCTTTCCAAAGGGAAAGGCTTTTATTTTTAATGAAGCAAATTATTTTTTCTTCGCTTTTGGATTTGGTAAATCGGTGACCGAACCTTCGAACACTTCGGCAGCAAGACCGACGGATTCGTGTAAAGTCGGGTGGGCGTGGATAGTCAATGCGATGTCTTCCGCGTCACAACCCATTTCGATGGCAAGCCCGATTTCGCCTAACAATTCACCGGCATTGGTGCCGACGATGGCGCCGCCAAGTACGCGATGCGTATCTTTATCGAAAATCAGTTTGGTCATACCGTCGGCGCAGTCGGAAGCGATTGCACGACCGGAAGCCGCCCATGGGAAGTTGGCGATTTCATAGTTTAAGCCTTCGGCTTTACATTCTTTCTCGGTTTTACCGACCCATGCCACTTCCGGCTCGGTGTAAGCGATGGACGGGATCACTTTCGGGTCGAAATAGTGTTTTTTGCCCGCAATCACTTCAGCAGCAACGTGACCTTCGTGTACCCCTTTGTGCGCTAACATCGGTTGACCCACGATGTCGCCGATGGCGAAGATGTGGGAAACGTTGGTACGCATTTGTTTGTCGGTACGAATAAAGCCGCGCTCATCAACGTTCACACCGGCTTTTTCCGCGTCGATTAATTTACCGTTCGGCGTACGACCGATGGCAACCAACACTGCATCATAACGTTTGGTGATATTGCCCGCTTTGCCTTCCATAGAAACGTAAATACCGTCTTCTTTGGCTTCCACCGCAGTCACTTTGGTTTCAAGCATTAAATTGAATTTTTGCTCGATACGTTTGGTGAAGATTTTCACGATGTCTTTATCTGCCGCCGGAATCACTTGGTCGAACATTTCTACCACGTCAACTTTGGAGCCCAGGGCTTCATACACGGTACCCATTTCCAAACCGATGATACCGCCACCCATGATTAACAAATCTTTCGGCACTTCACGCAAAGCAAGGGCGTCGGTGGAATCCCAAACGCGCGGATCATGATGAGGAATGAATGGAAGTTCAATCGGACGGGAACCCGCTGCGATAATCGCATTATCAAATTTTACGTTAGTGACGTTACCGTCTTTGTCGGTCACCGCTAAAGTGTGGGAATCGGCAAATTTGGCTTCGCCTTGCACCACTTGCACTTTACGCATTTTCGCCATGTTCGCCAAACCGCCGGTTAAGCGGGAAACCACGCCTTCTTTACCGGCTCGGATTTTGTCTAAATCAATAGTCGGCTCGGCAAATACCACACCATGATGTTCCACGTGTCTTGCTTCTTCGATAATTTTCGCAACGTGCAATAAGGCTTTGGACGGGATACAACCGACGTTTAAGCACACGCCGCCAAGGGTGGAATAACGTTCTACAATGACGGTTTCTAAGCCTAAGTCGGCACAACGGAAGGCAGCGGAATAACCAGCAGGACCTGCACCAAGTACAACCACTTGGGTTTTAATTTCTTTACTCATTTTTACCTCGTAAAAACGTTGAAATTTCTGACCGCACTTTTTGGCGATCAGTGTCAATGTAACAACGCCCCTCAAAACGAGAGGCGTAGCAAATTACATAATTAAGCGACGTAAGTCGGCTAATACGGAACCGATGTAGCTGATGAAGCGCGCACCGTCCGCACCGTCAATAACACGGTGATCGAAGGATAAGGAAATCGGCAGAATCAGGCGCGGAGCGAATTCTTTGCCGTTCCAGACCGGTTCCATAGCGGATTTGGATACGCCCAAAATCGCGACTTCAGGTGCATTCACGATTGGTGCAAAGTGTGTTGTACCAATGCCGCCAAGGCTGGAAATAGTGAAGCAGCCGCCTTGCATATCCGCTGCGGTTAATTTACCGTCACGGGCTTTTTTGGATACTTCCATCAATTCACGGGAAAGTTCGATAATGCCTTTCTTGTTGACATCTTTAAAGACCGGCACAACCAAACCGTTCGGCGTATCCACCGCCACACCCACGTTGATGTATTTTTTCAGGATCAAACGTTGTGCGTCTTCGGTAATGGAGCTGTTGAAACGCGGGAAGGCTTCCAACGCTTTGGCAACGGCTTTCATAATGAAGACCACAGGGGTGATTTTCACGCCCAGTTTTTGTTTTTCCGCCAAGGCGTTTTGTTCTTTACGGAATGCTTCCAACTCGGTGATGTCCGCTTTATCGAAGTGGGTAACATGCGGAATCATGACCCAGTTACGATGTAAGTTCGCGCCGGAAATCTTGTTGATACGGCTCAATTCCACTTCTTCGATTTCGCCGAATTTGCTGAAATCTACTTTCGGCCATGGTAACAAGCCTAAACCTGCACCATTCGCCGCGCCTGTTGCCGCAGCACCGCTTTCTAAAGCTTTCACGGCGGCTTTCACATAGGCTTGAATGTCTTCTTTTAAGATACGACCCTTACGCCCCGTGCCTTTCACTTTATCCAGGTTCACACCGAATTCGCGCGCTAAACGACGAATCACCGGTGTGGCATGAGCATAGCTTTTCGCACTTTCAACATCCGCTTGAGAAGAAGAGGCGGCTGCCGGCGCGGAAGCCTGTGCTGTCGGTGCCGGTGCGGTTTGTGGCGCTGTCGCTTGTGCAGTCGGCGCCGGCGCGGCGGCTGGTGCTGCGCCCGCGACTTCAAAGCGCATAATTAAAGAACCGGTGGATACTTTGTCGCCGGATTTCACTAAAATTTCTTTTACCACGCCGGCAAACGGTGCAGGCACTTCCATAGAGGCTTTATCGCCTTCAACGGTGATTAAAGATTGTTCTTCGGTGACGCTATCGCCTACTTTTACCATAATTTCGGTCACGTTTACTTCATCGCCGCCGATGTCAGGAATATTGACGTCTTTCACACCACCCGCTACCGGAGCCGCCGGTGCTGCAGCAGGCGCAGAAGCTGCCGGGGCGGCTGCAGGCGCACTGCCCGCCGTTTCAAAACGCATGATTAAAGTACCTGTGGACACTTTATCGCCGGCTTTGATAAGAATTTCTTTAACGATACCCGCCACCGGTGCAGGCACTTCCATGGAAGCTTTATCGCCTTCCACATTGATGATGGACTGATCCACTTCAACACGATCACCCACTTTCACCATCACATCGGTCACGTTCACTTCGTCACCGCCGATATCAGGTACATTAACATCCACCACTTGTGCGGCGGCAGGCGCGGCTTGCGGTGCAGGTGCAGGTGCAGCAGCTTGAGGCGCTTGAGCCGGTGCGGCATCGGCGCTATCTAACACCAACATCGGCGTGCCGGTAGTCACTTTGTCGCCCACTTTTACTAAAATCTCTTTTACTACGCCCGCTTCCGGTGCCGGTACTTCCATAGAAGCTTTGTCACCTTCAACATTAATAATGGATTGATCCGCAGTGATGCTATCTCCAACTTTTACCATCACTTCGGTTACGGTAACTTCATCACTACCGATATCCGGGATTTGAATTTGTTTAGCCATTTCTTTTTTACCTTTAAAAAACGTTTTTAAAACCGACCGCACTTTTCATGTCGAGCACTCAAGTGCGGTGGTTTTTTCGTGTATTTTTTATGCGTATAGCGGGTTCAATCTTTCAGGATCGATACCGTATTTAGCGATTGCTTCGGCAACAACTTTCTTATCAACCGTGCCTTCTTGCGCCAACACATTTAATGCCGCAACAACAACGTGGTGCGCATCGACTTCAAAGTGATCGCGTAAGTTTTCACGGCTGTCGGAACGACCGAAACCGTCGGTACCTAACACATGATAGTGTTTAGACGGCACATAGGCACGAATTTGCTCGGCGAACAGTTTCATGTAGTCCGTTGCCGCCACTGCCGGTTTGTCGTTCATCACTTGCGCAACGTATGGCACGCGCGGGGTTTCGGTTGGATGTAACATATTCCAACGTACCGCGTCTGCACCTTCGCGAGCCGCTTCGGTGAAAGACGGAGCGCTATAAACGTCGGAGCTGATGCCGTAATCTTTCGCCAGGATTTGAGCCGCTTCGCGAACGTGACGTAAAATCGCACCGGAGCCTAATAGTTGCACGGCGCCTTTACCTTTGCATTCAACGCTTTCAAATTTATACAGACCTTTACGGATACCGTCTTCCGCACCGGCAGGCATAGCCGGTTGATCATAAATTTCGTTTAAGGTGGTGATGTAATAGAACACGTCTTCCTGTTTTTCGCCGTACATACGGTGAATACCGTCTTGCATGATGACCGCTACTTCATAAGCGAATGCCGGGTCATAAGATACGCAGTTCGGGATGGTTAAGGATTGAATGTGGCTATGACCGTCTTCGTGTTGTAAGCCTTCACCGTTCAATGTCGTACGGCCTGATGTACCGCCGATCATGAAGCCGCGCGCCAATTGGTCGCCCGCCGCCCACAATAAGTCGCCAACACGTTGGAAGCCGAACATAGAGTAATAAATAAAGAACGGAATCATCGGCACATTGCTGATGGAATAAGACGTTGCCGCCGCCAACCAGGAAGATGTCGCACCTAATTCGTTGATGCCTTCCTGCAATACCTGACCGTCTTTCGCTTCACGGTAGTACGCCACAAGGTCACGATCTGAAGGAACATAGTTTTGACCGTGCGGGTTATAAATACCCACTTGACGGAACAAGCCTTCCATACCGAAAGTACGGGCTTCATCCGCAACAATAGGAACAATGTTTTTACCGATATTTTTATCTTTCAATAAGGTATTTAAGAAACGCACAAATGCCATCGTGGTTGAAATCGGACGCGGTTGGGCGTCTAACAGCGGTGCGAATTCGCTAAGCTCAGGCACCTTGAATTCAACGTCAAATTTCGGTTGACGTGCCGGTAAATAACCTTGTAATGCTTTACGGTGTTGGTGCAAGTAATTGTACTCGTCCGAACCTTCCGGGAAGGTCATGTAAGGCAGTTTTTCCAAATCTTCGTCTTTCACCGGAATGTGGAAGTAATCACGGTAGGCTTTAAGGCTGTCGAGAGACATTTTTTTGGATTGGTGTGCGGTGTTTTTACTTTCCGCTTCGGAAATTTTATAGCCTTTCACGGAATGCACTAGAATCACTACAGGTTTGCCTGCCGTTTGCGCTTTCTTGAATGCGGCAAACACTTTCTTCGGATCATGACCGCCACGTCTTAACGCCCAGATTTCATCATCGGTCATGTCGGCAACTAAAGCGGCAGTTTCAGGGTAACGACCGAAGAAATGTTCACGGACATAAGCGCCGTCTTTTGATTTGAATGTGAGGTAGTCGCCGTCAACCACTTCCATCATTAATTGGGTGAGTTTACCTGTGGTGTCTTTGGCGAATAATTTATCCCAGCCGCTGCCCCACATGACTTTAATCACTTCCCAACCTGCGCCGACGAATAAACCTTCTAATTCTTGAACGATTTTACCGTTACCGTTTACCGGTCCGTCTAAGCGTTGTAAGTTACAGGAAATGACAAAAATTAAGTTATCTAAATGTTCGCGGGCGGCAAATGTCAATGCACCTTTGGATTCGATTTCATCCATTTCGCCATCGCCCAGGAACGCATATACTTTTTGATCCGCGGTATCTTTCAAGCCGCGATTTTCCAAGTATTTTAAGAAACGGGCTTGATAAATCGCATTCACCGGACCTAAGCCCATAGATACGGTTGAGAATTGCCAGAAATCAGGCATTAATTTCGGATGCGGATAAGAAGACAAGCCTTTGCCGTGCACTTCTTGACGGAAGTTGTCTAATTGATCTTCGGTTAAACGCCCTTCTAAGAATGCACGCGCATACATACCCGGCGCGGCATGGCCTTGGAAGAAGACCAAATCGCCGCCGTTTTTCTCGGTTGCGGCTTTAAAGAAGTGGTTGAAACACACTTCATACACCGTTGCGGCAGATTGGAAAGTAGATAAGTGACCGCCTAAATCAAGGTCTTTTTTCTGACCGCGCAATACCATCATCACGGCATTCCAGCGGATATAAGAACGAATACGACGTTCAATGTCTAAATTTCCCGGATACTCAGGCTGTTCGGAAACCGGGATCGTATTCACATAATCTGTGGTAATCCCTGTCGGCAAAGAAACGCCGCCAATACGAGCCTGCTGCATCACTTGATCAATAATGAACTGCGCACGCTCAACACCTTCTTCACGAATTAACGAATCAATTGCTGCCAACCAATCGTTAGTTTCGATCGGATCTACGTCATTTTTTAATAATTCTGACATAGTTTTTTCCTTATCTTTGTTAAGTTAGAAGTACGTTTAACCTACTTTTGGTAGAAATTAAACAACGAATTGATAACTAAAATACGTTTAATCTGTCAAAACTTTCTACGCGATTTTTGTATAAAAAATAAGCATCACAAATTTTTAACAAATAATGTAAATCTTATTAGATTTTTTGAAAAAATGGTAGTGATTTTTCACGCTAAGCCAGAAAATATCCTGTTCGCCGTTCATTTTTAAATAATCACAAATCGGTATGATTTGCCAAAGTAATCAAAAAAATGACCGCACTTTTCCCGATTTTATTTTTCCTCATTTTTATCCGCCACATAATGCGCGTAAAATATTGCATAGTAAGGCGAATTAACCTACCATTACGCTCAACTATTTTATGTTGGAGAAAAAAATGCAAAACGAACTTATTTCTTATAAAAAAATGCCTGTTTGGACCAAAGACACATTGCCAAAAATGTTTCAGGAAAAGCACAACACCAAAGCCGGCACCTGGGGCAAAATTACCGTGCTAAAAGGGAAATTAAAATTTTATGTATTGACCGAAGACGGCGATGTGATCAGCGAACACATTTTCACCCCGCAAGATGAAACGCCTTTCGTCGAACCGCAACTTTGGCACCGCGTCGAAGCGCTGTCCGATGATTTAGAATGCTTCCTCGAATTCTATTGCACCAAAGAAGACTATTTCAGCAAAAAATACAACATGACCGCCACCCACGGCGATGTGGTGGACGCCGCTAAAATCATCAAACCGTGTAAAGTGTTGGATTTAGGCTGCGGGCAAGGACGTAATTCCCTGTATTTAAGTTTGCTCGGTTATGACGTGACCTCTTGGGATCACAATGAAAACAGTCTCCTGTTTTTAAATGAAACCAAAGAAAAAGAAAATCTGAACATTCAGACCGCACTTTACAACATCAACGATGCCAATATTCAAGAAAACTATGATTTCATCGTTTCCACGGTGGTCTTCATGTTCCTGGATCGTGCCCGCGTGCCGACAATTATCGAAAATATGCAAAGCCACACTAACCCGGGCGGTTATAATTTAATTGTTGCCGCCATGTCCACACCGGAAGTCCCTTGTCCGCTGCCGTTTTCTTTTACTTTCGCCGAAAACGAGCTAAAAGCATACTATAAAGACTGGGAATTTCTTGAATACAACGAAAACATGGGCGAATTGCACAAAACCGACGAAAACGGCAATCGCATTAAAATGAAATTTGTGACAATGTTGGCAAAAAAGAAGTAATCTGTTGATTTAGAAAAGAAAATGACCGCATTTTGTGATGTAAAGCGCGGTCATTTTTTTAGGTGTTTTTATTACTCTTCAATAGAACGTAATAATTCGTTGATACCCACTTTGCCTAAGGTTTTCGCGTCCACTTTTTTCACGATAACCGCGCAGTAGAGGCTGTATTTGCCGTCTTTGCTCGGCAGGCTGCCGGAAACCACCACGGAACCTGCCGGTACGCGACCGTAATACACTTCGCCGGTTTCACGATCGTAGATTTTGGTGGATTGACCGATGAATACGCCCATGGAAATCACGCAACCGTCTTCCACGATAACGCCTTCCACCACTTCGGAACGGGCGCCGATGAAACAGTTATCGCCGATAATGGTCGGGTTGGCTTGTAACGGTTCTAACACGCCGCCGATACCTACGCCGCCGGATAAGTGTACGTTTTTACCGATTTGCGCACAGGAACCTACGGTTGCCCAAGTATCCACCATGGTGCCTTCGCCCACATAAGCGCCAATGTTCACATAAGACGGCATTAACACGCAGTTTTTAGAAATGTATGCGCCTTTACGTACGGTGGCGGACGGCACGACACGGAAACCCTCTTGTTGGAAACGTTCTTCGGTGTAATCGGCAAATTTCAATGGCACTTTGTCGTAGTATTTGGTTTCTGCACCGTCAACAAGTTGATTGTCGTTGATGCGGAAAGATAACAAGACCGCTTTTTTTAACCATTGGTGAGTCACCCATTCGCCGTCGATTTTTTCGGCAACACGATATTTGCCGCTGTCCAAGCCTTCAATCACTTCTTCAATCGCCGCACGGGTTTGTGCGTCAACGGTTTTCGGTGTGATTTCAGCGCGTTTTTCAAAAGCGTTTTCAATAAGTTGTTGTAAGTTTGACATTTTGCTTCCTATATCAATGTTAATAAAAAGGGGATTCGGGTGTTTGTCGTTGCAAATTCAATGTATAAAAAGGCGGCTTTTCAATTACAAGGTTTGCAATCTGACGTAATCAAATAGTCTTTTCACCGCATTATTGTCGTGCATACGCTCTGCCCGCTCCACGTTTTCGCGGGTTAAGTGCGGTGAAAAATAATTGATAAAATCATACATATAATTACGCAGGAAAGCGCCGTGTTTAAAGGCGATTTGCGTCATGCTGGCGCGAAACAAATGATCCGCTTTGAGAGCCACCAAATCGACATCCGCCGGCGTATGCGCCATGGATGCCATAATGCCCACGCCTAAACCTAGGCGGACATAGGTTTTGATAACATCCGCATCGGTGGCGGTAAATACAATATTCGGCAGGATACCGGCACTATTAAAGGCATAATCCAAATCGGAAACGCCGGTGAAGCCGAAAGTATAAGTAACTAAAGGATATTTGCCTAATTCTTCAATAGTCAGCAGCTCGCATTTGGCTAACGGATGATCGGGCTTCACAATGACCGAGCGATTCCACATATAACATGGCAGCAACACCACGCCGTCAAATAAATATTGGGCTTCCGTGGTAATCGCCAAGTCCACCTCACCGGACAATAACGCGTCATAAATCTGCGTTGGAGAACCCTGATGAACGTGTAAACTCACGTCAGGATAACGTTTAGCGAAACGCTCTACCACATGAGGCAACATATAACGCGCCTGGGTGTTTGTGGTGGCGATGCGTAGCACACCGTGATCAGGTTTGGTATATTCGTCGGACACGGAACGAATCGCTTGCATTTTAACCATCAATTCACGGGAAATGCTCACAATTTTTTTGCCGGCGGGCGTGAGCCCTTTAATGTGTTTGCCGTTACGATCAAAAATCTCCAAACCAAGCTCATTTTCCAATAAACGAACCTGTTTACTGATCCCCGGCTGGGAGGTGTATAACGCATGCGCGGCTTCCGTGACATTATAATTTTGGTTCACAATCTCAACCACGTAACGAAGTTGCTGAAATTTCATAAGCTCCTCTTTTATCTATAGCTATTCTTGCTACTTTTTATAACGTTTATTTAATTCTGAGTAACGTTTTACCGCTTTACGGATTTGACTGACTTTCGGTTTATGACGGGTTTTATTGGCGCTCAATTTGGTTTCCGTTTCCGGCGGCAAACCGACAAGTTCGCGCAAGTAATTCACATCCGCCAGTTCCATTTCCTGCCAGCCGCCGCGCGGCAACGTTTTCATCAGTTTAATGTTGCCGTAACGAATGCGAATAAGACGGCTGACCTGAATGCCTTGCGATTCCCATAAACGGCGCACTTCACGGTTGCGCCCTTCCATTAAGGTCACGTCAAACCATTGGTTCATGCCTACGCCGCCAACGACTTTAATCTCTTTAAAATTTGCCGGACCGTCTTCCAGTTGCACGCCTTTTTTCAAGCGATTCAACATGGCGTCATCCACGTGCCCGAATACGCGCACGGAATATTCGCGCTCCACTTCGCGGCTCGGGTGCATTAATCGGTTGGCTAATTCGCCATCAGTCGTAAATAACAATAAACCGGAGGTGTTAATATCCAAACGCCCTACGGCAATCCAGCGGGCGCCGGTTAAACGCGGCAGGCGATCAAAAACGGTGGCGCGCCCTTCCGGATCATGGCGGGTACATAACTCGCCTTCCGGTTTGTAATACATCAACACACGACACACTTCTTTCTGCGCTTGGGTTAAATTAATCAGATGTCCGTCGATACGCACTTTTACGCCGGCATGCACGTTAATCCGATCACCTAAAGTAGCAATTTTACCGTCCACACTAACACGATTTTCCGCAATAATGGCTTCGATTTCACGGCGCGAACCTTGCCCGGCGCGAGCTAACACTTTTTGTAATTTTTCGCCTTCTGCTGCTGGGGTTTTGCTTGTGCTGCCGATCGGACGCGGTTTCGCCGTCGCATTTTTATCTTTATTCGGCGAAAAGTGCGGTCGATTTTGAGTGCGTTTTGTTGTGGGTTTCATAAATCCTCGTGTCGCTTTCCCAAGCGTCTGTGTTAATTTAACTAAGTGTCTAATTTAAATAAATGGCGTAACCGCGCCGCTGCCTTCGCGCAAGATCACCGGCGTGTCTTCGGTTAAATCCACCACCGTTGTCGGTTCTTGTCCCAAATAACCGCCGTGAATAATTAAATCCACCTGATGCTCCAAACGATCGCGGATCTCTTCCGGATCCGATTGCGTCAAATGTTCTTCATTCGGCAGCATCAATGAGCAGGATAAAATCGGCTCGCCAAGGGCTTTTAACAAATCCAGCGCAATTTGGTTATCCGGCACGCGAATGCCGATGGTTTTGCGCTTGGACGTCATCAGGCGACGCGGCAATTCTTTGGTCGCCGTTAAAATAAACGTGTAACGCCCCGGCGTGTTATTTTTAATCAAACGGTAAGCGGAATTGGTTACCAAAGAATAGGTGGATAATTCCGACAAATCGCTGCACACCAGCGTAAAATTGTGTCCCTCGGGTAATTGACGAATGTGCACGATTCTGTCCATCGCGTGCTTATCGCCAATCATACAACCCAAGGCGTAGCCGGAATCGGTGGGATATACAATCACCCCACCGTTGCGCAAAATTTCGACCGCTTGATTAATCAGACGAACTTGCGGATTTTCCGGATGAATATAAAAAAATTGACTCATTGGCTTACTCTCCGAGTAAATAGACGCGTTATTATACACACTTAATTTCCCGTGAGATAACTTTTGTTCAGGTTTTCCTAAACATTTCGAGAGTCATTGGCCTGCTGAAGTAACTGGCGGCTTTCCTGTAAAAATTGCTCGGAATAATCACCGAACCAGTCACGAATCTGATTAAATTGTTCAATAAAACCTTGACGATCATGATTTTTGAAAAAAGCAAAACCGGCTTCGTAGCTGTTTTTCAAATGTTCGATAACCGCCAGGTTTTCCGGCTTGTCGGCGATAATGTCCGCATACAATGCCGCATCTTGCGCAAATAAACGCCCGACCATGGCAAGTTCGAGACGATAAATCGGTGAAGAAAGCGCCAGTAATTTTTCCAAATCCACCGGCTGTTGTGACAGATACAAGCCATAAACAAAGGTAGAAAAGTGGCGCAGCGCCTGAATATAAGTCATGTGATGGTCATGTTCGGCGGCATCAACCTGATAAATTTTTGCGCCCCAGATTTGAATTTGTTGCAACAACCATTGGTAACGCTCGCTAAAACGCCCGTCGCAGCACACCACGACCTGCTTCGCCATGCTCGCCACGTCAGGTCCGAACATAGGGTGCAAGCCGACCACCGCGCCTTTGTGCACTTCCAGCATTTTTTCCAACGGTGTGCGTTTCACGGAGGTGAAATCCGCCAACAGCATATTTTCTGTTAAATAAGGTTTGAGCTGTTCGATAACCGCCAGCGTGTTGGCAATGGGCACGGACACAATCACCACATCGGCATGCTGCAAAATTTGCTCGGCGCGCGCCCAATCGTCTTGCTCCAGACATTCCACCTGATAGCCGGAACCCTGCAAATAGCGACAGAATAAGCCCCCGAGTTTGCCTCGTCCACCCACGATAACGATTTTCCGAATTTGCGGATTGACGGTTTTAAAGCCGAATTGATTTTCGCTGACATAGGATTCTCGCATAATGCGGCGCAGTACATCTTCAATCAAGTTGGGGGACAACCCCATTTGCTCGGCGGCTTCACGCTTGCGTTGCAACATTTCCGCTTCACGCTGCGGCACATAAATGGGCAGCCCGTGTTGCTGTTTCACTTCTCCCACTTTGTGCACCACCTGTTGCCGTTTCGCCAACAGTTGCAACAGTTCCTGATCCAATGAATCAATCTGCTTTCTTAATTCCGCCAAGCGTTCCATGTTATCCCCATCTAAAAAACATTTGAAAAAACGACCGCACTTTTACTGCACTTTGCCGCAGGTTAAGCAATATAAATACTGCCCTTTCGGATCGTTAAAGGTATTCAACAAACCAAGTTGTTTTTTCACCTGCGTAAATTCTTTCGGCAAGCCGACGGCTTCGGTCACCAGCCCCGTTACCCATGCTTTGCTATCGCCTTTGAAATCACGCATAAATTTTTTGAAGAACGAACCGCTGTCGTCATCCAGCCATTCTACGGAAAAATCTTCTTCCTGAATTTTGCTATTTTCATCCAGTTTTTCGTTCACCAATTCCATGGCTTTGCCTAACGCGGTATTCAAATCGCCCAGCTCATCCACCAATTTATGTTCAATCGCTTCGGAACCCAGCCAAACCTGACCTTGTGCGATTTTATCCACCTGCGCTTTGCTTAAGTGGCGACCTTGGCTGACTTTCGTCAGGAATTCGTCGTAACCATGTTCAATTTCTAACTGTAATACATCATTTAATTCGGAAGATAACGGCGAGAACGCGGAACCTAACGCCAAATCGGAGGTTTTCACCCCGTCGGCGGACACACCGATTTTCTTGATGGTTTTCTCGAATGTCGGTAACACGGCGAAAATGCCGATAGATCCGGTAATGGTGTTTTTATCCGCCACAATATAATCGGCGGTGGAAGAAATCCAATACCCGCCGGAAGCCGCCATGCCGCCCATGGAAACCACCACCGGTTTGCCGGCTTGTTGTAAGTGGCTGAGCTCCTGACGAATGATTTCCGATGCAAAGGCGCTACCGCCCGGGCTGTTAACGCGCAGAACGACGGCTTTCACGTCGTTATCGTCATAGGCGTTGCGTAACAAGTTTGCGATGGTGTCGCCACCGACATTTTCTTCATCGGTTTCGCCATCGATAATCGCGCCTTCCACGTTCACCACGGCGATTTTATTCTTGGTGTCGCCCAACATACGATCCGGCAAGGAAGCAAGGTAAGTGTCGTAATCCACCATTTTCGGTTGTTTATCTTCATTTTCGCCGAAAAGTGCGGTCAGTTTTTTATCAAAATTAAAGCGGTCCAACACGCCGTTAACCAACTTACGTTGTTTCACATAAGCCGTCATGTCGCCTTGCAAGGCTTTTAATTCGGTTAAATAGGTGTGCGCATTCGGTGCAACAGCCTCTTCTTTAACGTTACGATTTTCCGCTACACGCTGTTTGTAATTGTTCCACATAATATCCAGCCAACGGCGCAAATTGGTTTTGGCTTCGTCGGACATGTCGTTGCGCAAAAACGGCTCGACCGCGGATTTGTAAGTGCCGACGCGGAAAACGTGCGGGTTCACTTCCAAGCTATCCAGCATATCTTTGTAATACAGATTTTCCATCACCAAGCCGTCAATCGACACCGTTCCTACCGGATTCATATAAACTTCATCGGCATAACTGGCTAAAAAATATTGCGCCTGATTGTAATTATCGGAATACGCGATAACCTGCTTGCCGTTTTTCTTGAAGTTTTCAATGGCATCACCCACAAATTCCAATGAAGGCAAATCACCGCCCTGGAAATAATTCAAATCCAGCACCAAGCCACGAATATTGTCGTCCATTGCCGCCGAATCAATGGCGTACACCACGTCAAAGGTGGAATATTGCTGCGGGATATGTTGATTATCCAATTCTTTTAAAAGCGTTTTCACGCCGCCTTGGTTATCGCGATTGTCCGCCAAATAACCGTCAAGGTTTAAATATAATGCCCCTTGATCGCCTTTTAGCACCACGGTTTCCTGCTTATCCAGCCCGACGACAAAAGACAACATCGTCAGCAATAATAAAACGAAAACCAGGAACACTAGGTTCATTACCAAATCACGAATAAAATTTAATGCGCGCCAGGCAAATTTAATAATGGAAAAAATAAAGTTCATATAACCTCGGAAAATCAACAAAATGGCGTCTAAAATACCACAATCCGCCAATACAATAAACCTGTGAATTCAAGAAACTATGCTATAATCCACCGCACTTTTTACATAAAGGATAAGCAAATGGACGCATTACAATTACTCACCGAACGCAGTTCGGAAAAAAAACTCAACGCCCCCGCCCCGACGCCTCAACAATTGGATCTGATCTTTCAGGCGGCATTACGCGCACCGGATCACGGCAAATTGCAACCTTATCGTTTTATCGTCATTGAACAGGCAAAAATGAATGACTTCAGCGAGTTATTAAAAGATGCCGTGCAGGAATTCGACCTTGGCGAAGAACGTTTGAAAAAAGCGGAAAATCTGGCGACTCGTGCGCCGATGATTATCGGCGTGGTGGCGAAATTGGATCCGAGCATTAAAAAAGTGCCGGAATGGGAACAGTTACTCTGCGCCGGTTGCGCCACTTACGCCATTCAACTGGCATCCAACGCTTTGGGCTTTAAAAATGTCTGGCTCAGCGGTCCGTGGCTGGATGGCGCCGCATTGCGCGAAGCCTTCCATTGTTCGGCACAGGACAAAATTATCGGTTTCGTTATGATCGGTTCCGCCGAAGAAAAAGCGGAACGGGAGAAAAAAGCCGTCAATTACAGTGAACTGGTGAGTTATTTTTAAGCCGTTTTTTATTGCGCATACATCGCACAGCCCTTCGGGGCTGTTTTCGTTTTCGCGCTTGTTCCAAAAGTGCGGTCGTTTTTATTAGCGTTTTTATATCCTCTTATTTTTATTGAGATTTATTCTCATCATCATATAGAAATACCCCATAATTAGTAGAACTTTTCGCTCAGATCAAAAAAAGCAAAAGTAATAAAAACTTTCTTTTGCGCCATGAAAACAAACGTTTTACTATCCTCCCGACAAACCCTACTGAACAGGTAGGATTTCGTTTCCTAACGACGTTTTACTTTACTACTCTACTTTTCAAAAGGACTTTATTATGTATTGCGTACAATGTGAACAAACGATGCGCACACCGGTGGGTAACGGCTGTAGTTACTCACAAGGCATGTGCGGTAAAACTGCTGAAACCTCTGACTTACAAGATTTATTGGTCGCCACCCTGCAAAGCCTTTCCGCTTGGGCGATTCAAGCCCGTGATTTAGCCATCATCGACAACGAAATCGATGCTTTCGCGGCACAAGCGTTCTTCTCTACCTTAACGAACGTGAACTTCGATTCCCAACGTATTGTGGACTATGCACAACAAGCCATCGCCTATCGTGATGATTTAATTAAACGTTGCCGCGCGGTGAATCCAAGTATTGATGTGAACCATCCGTTAGCCCATTTACAACTTGAAGGCACAACCATTGCCGATCTCACCAAACAAGCCGCGGATTTTGCGCTCAATTCCGACCGCACTTTAATCGGCGAAGAAGTGCATGGCGTGCGTATGTTGTGCTTATACGGCTTAAAAGGCGCAGCGGCATACATGGAACACGCCCACGTTTTAGGCAAATTCGATAACGAAGTGTATCGCCAATTCCACGAATTTATGGCGTGGCTCGGCACACAACCAAGCGATTTAAACGAATTATTGGAAAAAGCCCTCGGCATCGGCAACATGAACTTCCAAGTCATGAGCCTGTTGGATGCCGGCGAAACCGAAGCCTTTGGTAATCCTGTACCGGCAACGGTGAACGTGAAACCGGTGGCGGGCAAATGTATCTTAATATCCGGTCATGATTTAAAAGATCTAAAAGCGCTATTAGAACAAACCGAAGGCACCGGCGTGAACGTTTACACCCACGGTGAAATGCTACCGGCGCACGGTTATCCGGAATTGAAAAAATACAAACATTTAGTGGGTAACTACGGCAGCGGCTGGCAAAATCAACAAAAAGAATTTGCCAAATTCCCTGGCCCGGTAATCATGACCTCCAACTGTATTATCGACCCGAACGCCGGCAATTATGCAGATCGTATTTACACCCGCAGCATCGTGGGCTGGCCGGGCGTCACACACATTGAAGATCGCAATTTCAGCCAAGTCATCGCCAAAGCACAAGAAATGGCAGGCTTCCCGTATGATGAATTGGAACACCAAATCACCGTCGGTTTCGGTCGCCAAACCTTGTTAGATGCTTCTGATGCGGTCATTAACCTCGTTGCCGGCGGCAAATTGCGCCACGTGTTCTTGGTGGGCGGCTGTGACGGTAGCAAAGGCGAACGTAGCTACTACACCGACTTCGCCCGTCAAGTGCCGGAAGATTGCGCAATTTTAACCTTAGGTTGCGGTAAATACCGTTTCAACAAATTAGATTTCGGCGCCATTGAAGGCTTACCGCGCTTGTTGGATGTGGGTCAATGTAACGATGCCTACTCCGCCATTATGCTTGCCGTGAACCTTTCGCAAAAACTCGGTATCGGCGTAAACGAATTGCCGTTAACCCTCGTGCTTTCCTGGTTTGAACAAAAAGCCATCGTGATTTTGTTAACCTTGTTGGCATTGGGCGTGAAAAACATTTACACCGGTCCAACCGCGCCTGCGTTCTTAAACGATAACGTGATGGCATTGCTCAACGAAAAATTCGGCTTACGCGGCTTAACCACGCCAGAACAGGATATGGCGGAAGCCTTAGCGAAATAAAGGTTAATGGAGAAAAGTGCGGTTGGTTATTTAGGTATTTTTTTACCTTCGCTCCCTCCGCTTGCGGGGGGAGCTGCCGTAGGCTGAGGGGGGATTACGATGTTAGCCCCCTTCCGCCCTTCGGGCACCTTCCCCCGCAAGCAGGGGAAGGCAAGAAAAGTCACAAAATCCCACCGCACTTCCAAACACGCAAAGAGAAACACTATGTCAAACAACCAAAATCCGTTGTGTTACAACGAAATGCAGGTACATTCCATTCATCAGGAAACGGATGATGTTTATACCATCGAACTGATCGCGCAGGATTTTTATCCTTACGAACCCGGTCAATACGCTTTGGTGAGCATTCGTAACACGCCGAATATCGTGCGCGCTTACACCCTTTCCTCCACGCCCGGGATGAGCCGTTTTGTCACCTTAACCGTGCGTCGTATTGAAAACGGAGTAGGTTCAAATTGGATCACCTCTGAAGTGAAAGAAGGCGATCAAATTTGGCTTTCCGACCCAATGGGAAAATTCACCTGTACACGTATCGTCAGCGACCGTTATCTGCTGGTTGCCGGCGGTTGTGGCGTGACGCCTATTATGTCGATGACCCGCTGGTTACTGAAAAACAAACCGAACGTGGATGTTGTCGTGCTTTACAGCGTACATTCGCCGAAAGATGTGATTTTCAAACGGGAATGGACGTTACTAAAAGAACAATTCCCGCAGTTAAAACTGTTTATGAATGCATCTGTGGATGCGGAAGAAGGCTTTATTTCAGGGCGTCTGAGCAGCCAAATGCTCGCCGATCTCGTGCCGAACATTGCCGACTACACCGTGCTCACCTGCGGACCGGAAAGCTACATGAACGACTTGCGCGCCATGACCGAATCCCTCGGCATTCCGCCGGAACGTTTCTTCCTGGAGCAATTCCACTCCTCCGCCGAAAATTGTATGCTGGATAACAGCAAACAAGTCACACTTTCGATTACCAATCCGGTGCCACAAACCTTCTCCGTACCGGTCGGCATGACACTCCTCGCCGCGCTAGAAGAACACAAAGCACCTATCATCGCCGCCTGCCGCGAAGGCATTTGCGGCTCCTGCAAAACCTTAGTATTAAACGGTGACTACGACGTCAGCACCAACGGTCCGCTGACGGAAGAAGAAATCAAACAAGGTTATGTATTGGCGTGCAGTTGTCAGTTGAAAGGGAATGTGACGGTGGATCTTCTTCCATAATTTAGATTGACGATAAAAAATATCGGATTAAACGTTCATAAAAAAGAAGGAGCAAGAATATTGCTCCTTTTTATATAGCCATACAAAAAATCTCCCCAACTACCTTACCCGCCGAAACAAATCCTTGCTATAAATCACTTCCGTCGGGTTGGCGGGGGCGTAGCCGTTTAGTGTGGGGTTGAGATAGACGGGAACGGTGGATTGGTATAACGGCAGAACCACATTTTCTTCTTGCAGGATTTGCTCGATCCGTCCGTAAAGTGCGGTGCGTTCCGCCGGCGGAATGACTTTCAGGCTTTGTTCGAATAAGCCGTCCAGTTCGTCGTTACGATAGCCGCTTTTGTTATCCGGGCTACGGCTGTAGAACAGGCTTAAGAATGCGGAGGGTTCATTATAATCGGCACACCAACCGGCGCGGGCGATTTGAAACTCACCTTTAGCAATGTTCTCCAGCAATTGTTGTTTCGGCATTCCTTCGCCGATAATCTGAATCATGTCCGATTGTGACCACATGCGAATCAATCCTTGCACCAGTTGAGTTTGCAGTTCCGATTGCTCGTAACTTAAGGTCAATTTGAGCGGTGCTTTATCGCTAATTCGCGCTTGACTTAATAATTGTTCAACCGGCGTTTGCTCCCATCGACTTTCGATGGTTTGCATTGAAATCGGTAAAAAATTATCCGTTAAAGGAATCCTATTCTTGCTTTCCGGCAATAAATTGCGGGCGGATGTCATAATTGCCAATGCCTTGCGCACAGGGCTTTGCGCCAGTTGCGGCGTGTTAAAATTAAAGGTGTAAAAATAGGTGCAAAGTTGCGGGAAATATTGCGTTTGATCCGTTTGTTGCTGCGGCTGCCACACCACATCTAAGGCGCTGACGTCCTGTTGCGGTGCGATTTTCTGATAATCCACATTTTTAAACGCCACTTTTTCTTTCGCCCAATATTGCGGGCTTTTTTCCAAATGAATGAGATTGCCTTGCTGCCTCATCACTTGATACGCCCCGTTGGTCACAATGCCTTCATGAGGCAACAAATATTGCGGCAACAGGCTGATATGCGCCAGCATTTGCGGCAGGTAAGGGGTCGCTTTATCTAACGTTAAACGTAAAGTGCGGTCATTTTCCGCGACGATTCCCAACTGCTCAGGCGGCAGAGTTTGTTGTAACACGTTCTCCGCGTTGGCTAGGTTAAGGTAGCGTAAATAGTGCTTTAAAGGAGAATCCGATTGTGCCAGCCGTTGCCAGCTTGCAACAAATTGTTGCGCAGTCACCGGCTCGCCGTTAGACCATTTTGCCTCTTTTCGTAAGGTGAAGTGCCAGATTTTGTTGTCTTTGGTTTTCCAGCTTTCCGCCACCGCCGGCACCACATTGCCTTGGATATCATAAATCACCAAACCTTCAAAAATATCGCGCAGAAAAGCGATTTGTTCAACGTTTGAAGCTTGCAACGGGTCCAAGGATAAGTCGGAATAAACGCCGCGCACCAATAATTGGCGGCTCGCTTGAGGTGAGGGTTGTTCGGTTGGTATGTCAACCGTTGAAACTGGCTCGGCGGGCTTTTGGGGTTGGTCGTCACATCCATTCAACCAAAAAACACTGAAAAAAAGCACCGCACTTTTAAAGTGGAAAATACGCATTTAAATGAATTCAATGAAATAAATGCGCACATTATACACCAGTCTGTTTGATTGTTTATTCTTCTTCGAGGGTTTTGATCCAGAAAAAGAAGAACCAATATTTAATCAGGAGGACGGTAATAATAATACTTTTGCCGATGATGCTCGGCGTAAAATAAAAGCCTAACAACAACATAGAGGTGGAAAAGCTCAAAATATAGATTTTGGCTTTCTTGGTTAGCGCGCGTTGTTGATGAAAATCTTTCAGATGATTTTGATAGACTTTTGTGCCGACGAACCAGTTATGCAAACGTTCGGAACCTTTGGCAAAACAAAATAACGTCAACAATAAAAACGGCGTGGTAGGCAAAAATGGAACAACAATACCGACAATACCCAATGCCAAAAAGATAAAGCCAAGTCCGATGTAAAGATACTTCATTGAGAACCTCAAAATAAAAATTGTTCGCAATTATCCTTGAATTGGTAGATTTTTCAAGCTTGAAATCATAAAATCGAGCCCAATTTAATTAATCAGTTTTTTCTATAATATTCGCTTTTTCTATAATAAAAGGACATTTGAATGACAAATCCATTACTCACGCCCACTGCCTTACCCGCATTTTCTAAAATCGAGCCGCAATATATTGAACCCGCCATCAAGCAATTGATTCAAGAAAACCGCGAAACCATCGAACGCGTGGTAAAACAACCGCACTTTACCTGGGAAAATTTCATTCTGCCGTTAACGGAAGCCGGCGATCGTTTAAGCAAAGTTTGGTCGCCGATTTCCCATTTAAATTCGGTAAAAAACAGTCCCGAATTACGCGAAGCCTACCAAGCCTGCCTACCATTATTGGCGGAGTACAGCACCTGGGTCGGGCAACATCAGGGATTATATGAAGCCTATTTGCAATTAAAAAACGCCCCTGAATTCGCCGGTTACAGCCAAGCCCAGAAAAAAGCCATTGAAAACAGCTTGCGTGATTTCAAATTATCGGGCATCTCTTTGCCGCCGGAAAAACAAAAACGTTATGGCGAAATTGCCGCGCGTTTATCGGAGCTCACCTCTCAATTCAGCAATAATGTATTAGATGCCACCATGGGCTGGGAAAAAGTCATTGAAGACGTAAACCTCCTTAAAGGCTTGCCGGAATCCGCTCTGGAAGCGGCAAAACAATCGGCGGAAAGCAAAGGTTTAAACGGCTATCGTTTTACGCTGGAATTCCCAAGCTACATACCGGTGATGACGTATTGCGAAAACCGTGAATTGCGCGAAGAAATGTATCGTGCATTCGCCACCCGCGCCTCTGATCAAGGTCCGAATGCGGGCAAATGGGATAATTCTGCGATCATGCAGGAAATTTTGAGCCTGCGTGTTGAATTGGCGAAATTGCTGGATTTCCACACCTACACCGAATTATCCCTTGCCACCAAAATGGCGGAAAACCCGCAACAGGTGTTGGACTTCTTAGAAAATCTCGCCACCCGCTCCAAAGCACAAGGCGAGCGTGAATTACAGGAATTAAAAGATTTCTGCAAAACGCACTATAATTTGACCGCACTTGAACTTTGGGATTTGTCTTTTTACAGCGAGAAACAAAAGCAACATTTATACGCCATTAACGATGAAGAATTGCGTCCTTATTTCCCGGAAGATCGCGTCCTTAGCGGCTTATTTGAACTGATTAAACGTATTTTCAACATTCGCGCCGTAGAACGCCATGATGTGGAAACCTGGCATAAAGATGTGCGCTTCTTTGATTTAATCGACGAAAACGACGAAGTCCGCGGCAGTTTCTATTTGGATTTGTATGCCCGTGAACATAAACGCGGCGGCGCGTGGATGGACGATTGTATCGGTCGCCGCAAAACCATTGACGGTAGCCTGCAAAAACCGGTCGCCTACTTAACCTGTAACTTCAATCGCCCGCTCGGCGATCAACCGGCGTTATTCACGCATGATGAAGTCACAACCCTGTTCCATGAGTTCGGGCACGGTTTACATCATATGCTGACGAAAATTGATGTGGCAGATGTCGCCGGCATTAACGGCGTGCCTTGGGATGCCGTGGAATTGCCAAGTCAATTTATGGAAAACTGGTGCTGGGAAGAAGAAGCGTTGCAATTTATTTCCGGTCATTATCAAACGGGCGAACCGCTGCCAAAAGAAAAACTGACCCAATTACTCAAAGCGAAAAATTTCCAAGCGGCAATGTTTGTTTTGCGTCAGCTGGAATTCGCGTTGTTTGATTTCCGTTTACATCATACTTTTGATCCGAACAAACAAAATCAAGTATTGGATATGCTACATGCCGTGAAACGCCAAGTGGCGGTGATTCCGGGCGTAGAATGGGGAAGAATGCCGCACAGCTTCAGCCACATTTTTGCCGGCGGTTATGCGGCGGGCTATTACAGCTATTTATGGGCGGAAGTGTTATCGGCGGATGCTTATTCTCGCTTTGAGGAAGAAGGCATTTTCAATGCGAAAACCGGTCAATCCTTCCTGGATGAAATCCTCACCAAAGGCGGTTCCGAAGAACCGATGACATTATTCAAAAACTTCCGTGGTCGTGAACCGCAATTAGATGCGTTACTCCGCCACAAAGGCATTGCAAATTAAAAAACGCCGCTGAAAACGACCGCACTTTTTCCTTCAGGCGATAAAGTGCGGTCATTATTTTAGGTGTTTTTTGCCATGAAAAAAGGCTTACTCATGACAAGTAAGCCTTTTCTTATTTTATAGGACCAAGTTATTTTTTCAGAACCAATACAACGGAATCGCCGGCAACCACTTCACCGGATTTTTTCTCGATATTGCTGATTTCATCCATATTAGAAATCACGACCGGTGTTAACACGGACTTGGCTTTTGCTTCTAATAACGGAAGATCCAACTCAATAATGGTATCGCCACGTTTTACGGTTTGACCTTCTTCCGCAACACGGGTGAAACCTTCACCTTTCAATTCAACAGTATCAATACCGAAGTGTACGAACAATTCAACGCCTTCTTTTGATTCCATTGAAAAGGCATGGTTGGTTTCAAAGATTTTACCGACTACGCCATCAACCGGCGCAACCAGTTTATTACCGGTCGGACGAATTGCAACACCATCACCGACGATTTTTTCAGAGAATACCACATCCGGAACATCTTCAATGTTCACGATTTCTCCGGAAAGCGGTGCATAGATTTCCACATCCACCGCTTTCTTGTCTTTTGAACCAAATAATTTGTCAAATAAACCCATTTTTACTCTCCTGAAATTAAAAAATGTGGTCGTATTTTAGCTTAAAATCTGAAAATTGTATCTAATTTAATGCTTTTTCACGCAAAAAATCGGAGACTAAACTTTCAATTTCAGCAGCCGTCGGTTGCTGTAACGCTTTTTCTGCCAGTGCTTTTGCATCCTGGTAATTCACGTTACGAATTAATTTCTTGATGCGCGGTACGGAAATGGCACTCATACTGAATTCATCCAAGCCCATACCCAACAACAGAATCGTTGCACGCTCATCACCCGCCAACTCGCCGCACATACCGGTCCATTTACCTTCCGCGTGGGAGGCGTCAATCACCTGTTTAATTAAGTTCAGCACAGATGGGCTCATTGGATTATAAAGATGGGAAATTAACTCGTTACCACGGTCAACCGCCAATGTGTATTGCGTTAAGTCATTGGTACCGATACTGAAGAAGTCCACTTCTTTTGCTAAGAATTTGGCATTGACTGCCGCCGCCGGGGTTTCAACCATTACGCCGATTTGAATATCTTCATCAAAAGCTTTGCCTTCGTTATGTAATTCAACTTTTAATTCTTCAATTACCGATTTTAACTGGCGAATTTCTTCCACGGAAATAATCATCGGGAACATCACCGCCAATTTTCCGTAAGCGGAAGCACGCAATACGGCTCTTAATTGCGCATGTAAAATTTCACGACGATCCAACGCAATGCGAATTGCACGCCAGCCAAGGAACGGGTTCATTTCTTTCGGCAGATTCAAATATGGCAGTTCTTTATCGCCACCGATATCCATGGTACGCAACACCACGAGATTACCGTTCATGGCTTCGACTACTTCTTTATACGCAATAAACTGTTCTTCTTCGGTTGGGAGTTGGTCGCGGTCCATGAACAAAAATTCGGTACGGTATAAACCGACACCTTCCGCGCCGTTACGTTCAGCACCTTCCACATCACGGATTGTACCGATATTCGCCACCACATCTACGCGGTGACCATCCAATGTGAGCGCCGGTAAATCTTTTAATTTTGCCAATTCGGCTTTTTCTTCCGCCAATTTCGCTTGTAATGCTTTCAAGCGTTGAATGTCTTCCTGGGAAGGGTTCACATAAACCACATTATTTAACGCATCCAGGATCAGGTAATCCCCGGTGTTCACTTTGTGGGTAACGTTATTGGTTCCCACGATTGCCGGCAATTCCAAAGAGCGCGCCATAATTGAAGTGTGGGAGGTACGACCGCCGATATCGGTCACAAAACCCAATACTTTATCTAAATTTAACTGTGCCGTTTCGGAAGGGGTTAAATCATAGGCAACCAAAATCGCTTCTTCGTTAATTTCGCCTAAATCAACGATGTGCATACCTAAAATATTTTTAATTAAACGATTACCGATATCGCGAATATCGCCGGCGCGTTCTTTCAAATATTCGTCATCAATTTCCGATAACATCGCCACTTGCTGATCGATAATCACATTCGCGGCAACCGCAGCATTAACATGATTTGAACGAAGATAATCAATGATTTCTTCTTCCAGTTCCTCATCTTCCAAAATCATTAAATGACCTTCAAAGATAGCCGCCTTCTCTTCACCTAAAGATTGATAAGCCCGATCTTTAATGGAGTTTAGCTGTTCAACCGCGGCATCGCGTCCCGCATAAAAGCGTGCCACTTCATCTTCAATTTGGCTGTCTTTAATTTTTTGCGTATCAAGTACAATTTTTTCTTCTTTAAGCACAAGTGCTTTGCCAAAAACAATACCCGGAGAAGCCGGAATTCCTGAAATCATAGTAACCTTCTTATTAAACTGAACAAAAAATTAAACCGAACAAAAATCAATCACTAACTAAATAGAATAAAAGCCATAACCCGCCATCCAAACGCTGATTAGCAATAAGGAGGCAAATTATGGCTGCTTAATTATTCTAATGTAGGAATTAATGCAACAAGATGCTCAACCGCTTTTTCCGCATCCTCACCTTCTGCCGAGATAGTAATCACAGTTCCCTGGGTTAACGCCAGTGTTTGCAATTTAAACAAACTTTTTGCGCTGGCACTTTTACCGGCGGATGTGACCGTAATGTCGGAAGCAAAAGCTTTCGCTTCTTTTACGAATTGCGCTGCCGGACGCGTGTGTAAACCATTAGCTGCAGTGATTTCAACATCTTTTGAATACATGTTACTTTCCTCTAAAAAGTTAATAGAATGCGTTTAATTCATTTCAGTATTTTGTCAAATATTTATTTAAAACACTAAAATAAATAAGTGGCAGTATCCTGTGTCTCCGCTTTTGATGCAAGCCGTTTTACCCAAAAGTTTGAATTAGATCACAAAAAAACCGCAAAATCGATTAATCTCTTAACCAAATATTAACATTTCATACCTAAAAAGCGGTAAACCATCTCATTCAACAGAAAAATGCCGTTGTGATTTCATTTCTTTTCGGCTGGTGAGTAAGCGGTGATAATTTTCATAACGTACAGCGCTGATTTTTCCTTCTTCTACCGCTTGTCGCAAAGCGCACCCCGGGTCATTTAAATGCTTACAATCACGGAATTTACAGGTTCCCAGCACGGTCTGAAATTCACGATAACCTTTTGTAATCTGCTCATCTTCCAGGTGCCACAAACCGAATTCCCGAATGCCCGGCGAATCAATCAGACTGCCGCCTTGCGGCAAATGATATAAACGGGATGATGTGGTGGTATGCTGTCCCAAACCTGAAGTGGAACTGATTTCCCCAACCTGGGCTTCGACATGAGGCAACACCGCGTTAATCAAGCTAGATTTTCCCACGCCGGATTGCCCCACAAAAATAGATACACCGTCGGATAAAAGTGCGGTCAGTTTTTCCAGATTTTTTCCGCTCTGAGCAGACACCATCAACGTTTGATAGCCAATTTTACGGTAAATTTCCAGTTGCGAATCCACCGCCTGCCACTGCGACTCCGTCAGCATATCTGCTTTATTTAACACGATGATCGGTTCAATTTTGGCTTCTTCACACACCACCAAATAGCGATCAATAATATTTAACGATAAACTCGGCAAGACGGAAGAAATGATAATAATGCGATCAATATTGGCGGCGATAACTTTCATGCCATCGTAATAATCCGGGCGGGAAATTTCATTTTGACGCGGATGCACACCTTCAATCACCCCACTCACGCCCTGCAATTGTTCGTTGCCTTGTCGCCAAATTACACGATCGCCGACCACCACACCCGCCAAGGTCCGACGCAAATTACAACGGAAAATTTCCCCTTGCGCATTTTCCACATCCGCATGACGGGCATAACGGGTCACCACCAAGCCCTCTTGCGACGCACCCAACATATCATCCTGCCACTCAATCTCTTTTTTCTGATGGCGATGCAAGACTTTCTTGTTGTTGGATTGAATACGGCGTTTTTGATTTTGGGTTAATTTAGGTTTGCTCATAAAAGTGCGGTCGTTTTTTGGGGCGTTTTTCGCTAGAATAACAAAAATTTTGCATAGGATACCTTATATCATGTCATTCGATAAACAAAATCTGATTTGGATTGATTTAGAAATGACCGGACTTGATCCGGAAAAAGAACGTATTATTGAAATCGCCACCATCGTGACCGATAAAAATTTAAACATCCTTGCCGAAGGGCCTGTCCTTGCTATTCACCAGCCCGATGAGCTACTGAATAAAATGAGCGAATGGTGTGTAAAGACCCACACGGCGAACGGCTTGGTTGAGCGCGTTAAAGCCAGCAAACTCAACGAACGCGCGGCAGAGTTGCAAACACTCGATTTCTTAAAAAAATACGTCCCGAAAGGCGCCTCCCCTATTTGCGGCAACAGCGTCGCGCAGGACAAACGCTTCCTGTTTAAATACATGCCTGAACTTGCCGACTATTTTCATTATCGACACCTTGACGTCAGCACCTTAAAAGAACTTGCCACCCGCTGGAAACCGGACATTTTAAACGGCTTCAGCAAGCAAAATACTCATTTAGCGCTGGACGATATTCGTGAATCTATCAACGAGTTAGCATATTATCGTGAACATTTTTTGAAGATGGACTAAATCGTCGAATATATAAACAAGCGTGCTATTTTCTTGATTTTATACTTGCACTACACAAAAATATTCGTATAATGCCGTCTCATTCATTTTATGTGAACGCGGGAATAGCTCAGTTGGTAGAGCACGACCTTGCCAAGGTCGG
>JACAWG010000053.1:0-20719 GCA_017160915.1 Aggregatibacter actinomycetemcomitans | reverse complement strand
CCAAGGTTGGGGTCGCGAGTTCGAGCCTCGTTTCCCGCTCCAAATTCACAATCCCTCGCTTTTTAGCGGGGGATTTTTTTATTCTGTCCACTACTTTGAGGCGGAAAAGTGCGGTCAGAATTTCTCATGTTTTTTTCAATACAAACTGACAAATCTTTAACTTATCTTTACACGGATATACCCTTGATGCTATTGAGGTTGGAAGCACTTGAGTATAAAATTCGCACCGCTATTTTGCCTTTTCTGTTACGTTTAGTTTTACACCTCAGAACCAGTTTATGTTAAAAAAATTTCTTAATTATTTGAATAGCCGAATCTTTTGGATTTGGCTTCTCTTTTTCTCATTTGTTACGCTTATTATATCGCCGGAGAATAGTATTTATTATGGCGTATTTGTAATATATATCATCTATTATTTAATATTCACACTAAATCAGAGATTATTCTGGTTCTTTATCACATTTGTGATCATAACATTATCTATTTATCAGCCTATATATTTATCTTACGGAAGTTTAAACTCCGGAGTTGTTGCCGCCTTTTTTGAAACAAACATGGCTGAGTCTTTTGAGTTTTTAGGAAAATTAAAACTTGATCAATTTTTACTACCATTTTTATTTATTTTATCCGGATATATTTTATATAGATTGAGAAAACAAGCTATACCTGAAATCCCCCCAACTCAACAGGACATAAAATATCAAAAAATACTAAAATATGTATTAACGGCACTGGTACTTCTAAGCACTACTTGGATTCCTACCAAACATTATTTTGATTATGTATCCAAAGAACAAATAGATTCTCGTTGGACGTTAGCCAATAGTCCAGTAAACTTAATTTCTTTTTATGCCAATATAATCGACAGCGTGAATGATTATTATACCGATAAAAAAGATTTAGAATCGGCTAAAAATATTCTACCTCCTTGGCATATTATTTCCAGCCAACCTAAATATAAAAATTATGTATTAATTATTGGTGAAAGTGCCAGAAGAGATTATATGTCAAGCTATGGTTTTAAATTACCTACAACGCCATTTTTAGATAAAACGAATGGATATATTAATGCAGGTTATATTTCTGCCGCACCGGCGACATACCATTCTTTGTTAAATACATTGCACTTCAAACCGAAAGACAAAGGAAAGAAAGATTATTCTTTTAATATTATTACATTGGCTAAAGCTGCCGGTATAAAAACCTTCTGGCTATCAAATCAAGGAAGTATAGGTAAATATGATACGTTAGCCAGTAGATTAGGCGCAGGTGCAGATTTTCATTACTTCACTAAAAAAGGCGGATTTATTACGAATAATACTGATGATCTTAAATTAGTGGATGAGTTCAAAATCAAACTTAAAGAGAAAGATTATCAAAATGATACAAGACTGTTTGTCATTCACTTAATGGGCTCTCATCGTAACTTTTGTCAGAGAGTAAAAAAAGATGAAAGGAAGTTAGAATTTATTAATGAAAGTTTATCCTGTTATGTAAACAGCATTCTAAAAACAGATAAACTAATTGAAGAAATTGTCTCCTTACTAAAATCAGAAAATGAAAGTTATTCTTTAATTTATTTTTCAGATCATGGGTTATCACATACAAATAAAGAAAACAAAAAAGAAATAGATTTAGATTTTGGTGAAGAATCAAAACAAAACTTTGAAGTACCTTTCGTAAAACTTTCCAGTGATGATACATCAAGAAATTTAGTTAATGTTAAGCGAAGTGCATTTAATTTCATCTATGGTTATGCAGAATGGCTTGGAATAAAGACAGAAGAATTAAACAATAATTATGGCTTTTTCTCAAATAAAGACGACAAAGATATTAAAGTATTTAATTTCAAAGAAAATATTTCTTATGAAAAATTAAAAAATGACAATATACCAAATTTTTAAATTATAACTCACATAGGATATTAAAATGGATCAATATGGTGCTAAAACAATAAAAACTGTATTTTTTATGTCAGGCTTTGCTGCCCTGATTTATCAAATAGCATGGCAAAGAATGTTATTTACCGCTTTTGGCGTAGATTTAGAATCAATCACCGTTATTATTGCCGTCTTTATGGCGGGTTTAGGCATAGGGGCTTATTTTGGTGGACGCATTGCAGACAAATTTCCTAAACAGATTATTTTATTATTTGCACTAACTGAAATTGGGATTGGTTCATTCGGTTTCTTAAGTCCTACACTAATTAGTTTAACTCAGACCTTATTTTTACATTCAGCGCTTCTGACTGTTGCCTTTTCTAACTTTATTTTATTGCTATTCCCTACTTTTCTTATGGGAAGTACACTTCCCTTATTAACACAATATTTGAATCAGCACTTTGATAATATTGGGAATAATATAGGATGGTTATATTTTACTAATACCTTAGGTGCCGCGTTCGCTTGTATAGCAACCGGATTTATTTTATTTAATTATTTTACAATCACACAAGTAATATACTTAGCAGCAATTATTAATTATCTTGTAGCTGCTATCATTTTCTTAAAATATGGAAAGAGAGGGAGCAATCATGACAATCACTAAAAAAGCAATAATATTATCTTTTTTAAGCGGTTTCCTAAGCTTAGGATTAGAAGTAATTTGGATTAGACTTTTTGGTTTTTATGGTATCTCTTTACCTCAAATATTTTCTTTAACACTTGCCTTATTCTTATTAGGTATTGCTTGTGGTTCTTTAATTGGTAAACGACTATGCCAATCGGGAAAAGGAACTGTTCAATATATTGGTTATTCTCTTCTATTATCTTCAATCTTTGATTGCTTAACGATCTTAATAATAATTAATTTCCCTATTGAAGGTATGCTAGGTATTTTTATCGTATGCATATTTTTAAGTGCACTATTAAGAGGCATTGTATTCCCAATTGTCCACCATTTAGGTGCGGAACAGAAAAAAACAGGTGCAGCAATTTCTAATGTTTATTTTGCTAATGTTCTTGGGTGTACAATTTCTCCGATATTAATTGGATTTTATCTCCTTGACATTTTTACTACGCAACAAACATATTTAATCATTATTTTTATTACGCTAGTTACAGCTACATTTTGCATACAAGAAAAATGGCTAAAAAGTATAACTGCTGTTACTACAGTTATCATTCTATCTACAACCTTTATTTTCCCTGAGCATATAGTTTATTCATTAGCACAGAAAAAAGATGAAAATGGGAAATTTTTAAAATTAGAGAAACTTATAGAAAATAAACACGGCTTTATTCAAGTATATTTAAATGATAATAATGATGAACTTGTCTTTGGTGGTAATGTTTACGATGGCATGCTAAATACAAACTTAAATCATAGCCATAATGGTATTGAACGAGCTTATCTATTACCAATAATTGCACCCCATGCAAAAAATATCCTTGTTATCGGTTTAAGTACAGCCTCCTGGACGAGGGTCTTAACGTCAATGCCTGAATTGGAATCAATGACTGTTATTGAACTAAATCCCGGCTATCCTCAACTAGCCGGAATGTATCCTGAAATGGGTAAATTCCTGCAAGACAAGCGGGTTAATCTCATCACTGATGATGGTCGTCGTTGGTTAAACCGTAATCCGGAGAAAAAATTTGATTTTATTCTAATGAATACTACATTCCATTGGAGAAATTACGCATCTAATTTACTTAGTAAAGAGTTTTTAGAATTAACAAAATCACATTTAAATGAAAATGGTTTTGTCTATTTCAATACAACGGGATCATATGATGCATACCACACATCTAAAGAAGTTTTTCCTCATGTTTATCAATATATGAATATGTCATTAGCCTCACTGAGTCCAATTATGACATTAACCAAAGATCAAATTAATTTCGGGTTATCAAGATTAAAATGGGAAAATGGAAACAACGTCTTTAGTTCACAGGAAGACTTAGAGAAAGGCGTTAATAATATTTTTACAAACCCACTTATTGATTATGAAAATATTGATTTTTCAAAATTAAACAGATCATTAGAAACAATTACTGATAGTAATATGATCACCGAATATAAATACGGATATTTCAACCAATAACTTATTATTAATTTAAAGGGATAAATTTTGATTTTATCCCTTTTTATTTCATTAAAACGTTTAAAAATTTGACCGCACTTTGGGATGGCTCATTCAAATGCCCCTCCCGGTTCACCTAGATGCTATGTAAATTCCCCAAAGTGCGGTACAATTCCCAACCATTTTCTAACCGATAAACAGCATGACTGATAGATTCAATCAATACATTCCTGATGAAAATTCCATGTCCGCCTTTGGGGCAAAACTTATCAATGCGATAAGTCATGTCCCGAATAAGCAAGGCATTGCACTTTATTTAAATGGTGATCTTGGCGCGGGGAAAACGACCTTAAGCCGTGGGATAATTCAAGCTTTGGGGTATCAAGGTAAAGTAAAAAGCCCGACTTACACGTTAGTGGAAGAATATCGATTCCGCGACAAAATCGTTTACCATTTTGATTTGTATCGTCTTGCCGATCCTGAAGAATTGGAATTTATGGGCATTCGTGATTATTTTAGCGAAAACACGCTTTGCTTGATTGAGTGGGCGGAGAAAGGAGCAGGCATGCTTATGGCGGCAGATTTGTTGGTCAACATTGCCTATGCGGAAACTGCCCGTCATATTGAATTGGTTGCCCAATCGCCAATCGGCAGACAGATTATTGAACAATTAAATAACGATGATGTAGATGTACCACAATGAAACTCGGCAATATCTTTAAAGTATTTCTTATTAACAGCGTTTTTTTCTTTGCAATGCCCGTTCTCGCCGATAACGCATGGACGATTGCCATTGATCCCGGTCATGGCGGGAAAGACCCCGGTGCGATCGGGCGCAACTTAAAAATTTATGAAAAAAATGTGACACTTTCTATTGCCCGTGAACTAAAAGCCCTTTTAGATAAGGATCCGCGTTTTCATGCCGTATTAACCCGCAACGGCGATTACTTTATCTCCGTGCCGCAACGCTCCGAAATCGCGCGTAAACACAAAGCCAATTATTTGGTTTCCATTCATGCGGATTCCTCCGAAACCCCGAATTTACGCGGCGCTTCCGTCTGGGTGTTGTCGAACCGCCGCGCCAATGACGAAATGGGACAATGGCTGGAAGATCATGAAAAACGTTCGGAGCTTTTGGGCGGAGCGGGTAGCGTACTCGCCTCGCATAATGAAAAATATCTGGATCAAACGGTATTAGATTTGCAATTCGGGCATAGCCAACGGGTGGGTTATGAATTAGGCAGTATCGTGCTACGCCATTTTTCCCAAATCGCTTCTTTAAGCCGCCCGACACCACGCCATGCAAGTCTTGGCGTCTTGCGTTCACCGGATATTCCGTCCATTTTGGTAGAAACGGGCTTTCTCTCCAACCAGGATGAAGAACAGAAATTAAGCACTCCCGCCTACCGCAAAAAAATTGCAAAAGCCATTTATAACGGTTTGGTTGAATATCGTCGTCAAAATTATAAAGACGAGCCAAAAATTCCGACCGTAAAAACACCTGAAAAAAACACCGCACTTGACGTAACGGACAGCGGTATTCGCCACAAGGTAAAATCAGGTGAAAGCTTGGGCAAATTGGCTGAGAAATACCATGTCAAAGTCGCAGATATTGTTGCCTTAAACAAATTAAAACGCAAAGAATTGTGGGTGGGTGAAACCATTAAAATCCCGGATAACGGCAAAAACAACGCGACCAACACGAAAGAAAACACCGAAACTAAACCGGTGAAAAGTGCGGAAATTAAAGACAGCGGCATTCGCCATAAAGTGAAAAAGGGCGAAACGTTAACTAAACTTGCAGCGAAATATAAGGTTTCCGGTAACGATATTCTTACCCTCAATAAATTAAAGCGTAAAGAACTACAAGTGGGTGAAACCATTAAAATTCCTGCCGTCGCCAAAGCAGAAAACGCCGTGAAAACCGAAGCCAAAACGGAAAAAGGGAAAACGGCAGAAGATACGAAAACTAAAGACAAAAACACCTCGGGGAAAGGCAAAGCGGAAGTAAAACAAGCTGTGCCGACTTTCCATGTGGTGAAAAAAGATCAAACGCTCTACGCCATTGCACGTGAGTATAATCTTTCGCCAAATGCCTTGCTAAAACTGAACCCGCAATTAAAAAACGGCAAAGTGTTAAGCGGGCAAAAAATCCGACTGGTTGAAGAGAAACACGGGAAAAAATAATGACCATACGCATTTTATCGCCACAATTAGCCAACCAAATTGCCGCCGGGGAAGTGGTTGAACGCCCTGCTTCGGTGGTGAAAGAATTGGTGGAAAACAGCCTTGATGCCGGTGCCGATAAAATTCAAATTGATATTGAAAACGGGGGCGCAGGGCTGATTCGCATTCGTGATAACGGCATCGGTATCGCTAAAGAGGAATTGGCTTTAGCCCTTGCACGCCATGCCACCAGCAAAATTGTCGATTTAGCGGATCTGGAAGCCATTTTAAGCCTGGGATTTCGCGGCGAAGCGCTCGCCAGTATCAGTTCCGTCTCCCGCTTAACCCTTACCTCCCGCACAGCCGAACAACGTGAAGCCTGGCAGGTTTATGCCCAAGGGCGGGATATGGAAACCACCATTCAACCCGCCTCTCACCCTGTGGGCACCACCGTTGAAGTGGCAAATTTATTTTTTAACACGCCCGCCCGTCGTAAATTTTTACGTTCGGAGAAAACCGAATTTTCCCATATTGATGAAGTCATTCGTCGCATTGCGCTAGCCAAATTTCACATTAACTTTACTCTGACACACAACGGGAAAGTGCTTCGACAGTATAAAAGTGCGGTCACTCATGAGCAAAAATTAAAGCGTGTCGCTGCTATTTGCGGTGAGGATTTTATTCAAAACGCCTTACAAATCGACTGGAAACACGATGACCTGCATTTATCCGGATGGGTGGCGCTGCCGCAGTTTAACCGCCCGCAAAACGACTTCAATTACTGCTATGTCAACGGGCGCATGGTGCGTGACAAAATTATTACACATGCCATTCGTCAAGCCTATGCGGACTATTTAACCGCAGATCAACACCCGGCGTTTGTGTTGTTTATCGATCTCAATCCGAATGAGGTGGATGTCAACGTACACCCGACCAAACATGAGGTACGTTTCCAGCAATCCCGTTTGGTGCATGATTTTATTACTCAAGGCATTAGTAACGCACTGGCTTCCGAACAAATGCACTTGAACCCGTCACCAATGGAAAATGCCGTAGAAGAACCGGCGGGTTTGTGGGAGACACCGACTTACACCAAACCTAATCGCTCGGCGGCAGGGCAAAATATGTTCGCACCGACTGCAGGTTATTCCGCCGCTGCCTACGCCGAAAATAAGAATGACGGCACGCAAAAACACCGGCAAAATCCACCGCACTTTTCTCGTGAAAGCGCCCATCGCGAACAAATTACGCAGAACGTGTTGAATGCTCACAAGACCTTGTGGACGGCGTTAAAAACCCAACCTCAAACGGAAATGAGCGTAACGGAAGTCAGCAAACCCAATGCCGATTTTTTGCACGCCCTTGCGCTCATCAACAACGAGGCATTATTGTTACAGCAAGAACAGCATTTTTATTTGTTGTCATTAGCCCGTTTGCAGCATTTAAAATTGGAGTTGAATTTAACCTTGGTGCCAACGTCTCAGCCATTGTTAATCCCGATTATTTTTCGCTTGTCCGATGACCAATGGCAGGCATGGTTACAGCAAAAAACGTTCTTTGAGCAAATCGGTTTTGTTTTTACGGAAGAGGCGACGCAGCACAAAATAACGCTGCAAAAAGTATCGGCACATTTACGCCGGCAAAATTTACAACAGGTGATTATCGCGCTGTTAAATCAGTCCGTAAAAAATTTACCTGAATTTTTGACCGCACTTTTGGCGTCTTCAGCATTCACGCCCATCACCGTGCTTGCCGATGCGGTAAATCTACTCACCGACACGGAACAATTACTTGCCAAACAGCAGCAAATTCGCCTCGTAGATTTACTTGTGGAAATCGATTGGCAGCCTTATTTAACCCAACTGACACAACCGCCCCGCTAACTATGCAAGATTCCGAACAAAAACCTTTGGCGATTTTTTTAATGGGCCCGACCGCCTCCGGCAAAACGGATTTAGCCATTCAATTACGTCAACATCTGCCGGTGGAAGTCATCAGCGTGGATTCAGCCCTCATTTATCGCGGCATGGATATCGGCACGGCAAAACCCTCAAAAACCGAACTGGCACTGGCGCCCCACCGTTTAATTGATATTTGCGATCCGGCGGAAAGCTATTCCGCCGCCAATTTCCGCGCCGACGCCCTACGTGAAATGCAGGACATTACCTCGCAAGGTAAAATTCCGTTATTGGTGGGCGGCACCATGTTGTATTACAAAGCGTTGCTCGAAGGCTTATCGCCATTGCCCTCCGCCGATGAAAAAGTGCGGTCAGAAATTGAAGCGAAAGCGGAACGTATCGGCTGGACTGCATTACATCAGGAACTAGGCAAAATCGATCCCACCTCGGCACAACGCATTAACCCGAATGATTCGCAACGGATTAACCGTGCATTGGAAGTGTTTTATTTAAGCGGCAAAACCTTAACGGAATTGACCGAACAAAAAGGCGACGCATTGCCTTATGACATTCTGCAATTTGCCATTGCGCCAGAACAACGGGAGCTGTTGCATCAGCGCATTGAGCAACGTTTTCACAAAATGATTGAACTTGGCTTTCAACAAGAGGTCGAAAAACTGTACCGACGCGCTGATTTGCACGAGAATTTGCCCTCCATTCGCTGTGTGGGGTATCGTCAAATGTGGGAACATTTGCGTGGTGATTATGATCATGATGAAATGGTTTTTCGTGGTATCTGCGCCACCCGCCAGTTAGCCAAACGTCAGATTACCTGGTTACGCGGTTGGAAATCACCGATTCAATGGCTGGACAGTTTACAACCGGCTCAAGCGCTTGAGAAAGTATTAACGTCGCTCTCAAATAAAGCGTAAAACCCTATTGCGCCTAGTGACTTTCTGTACAATTGTTGTTATATTGAATCTCGGAGGCCATACAGCTTAGCTGTATTGTTTTTTTAATAAAATTTTGTAGAAAATAGAAGGAAAGAAAAAATGGCAAAAGGACAATCTTTACAAGATCCTTACTTGAACGCACTTCGTCGTGAACGCATTCCCGTTTCAATTTATTTAGTAAACGGTATCAAATTACAAGGGCAAATCGAGTCATTCGATCAATTCGTGATTTTACTGAAAAACACAGTAAATCAAATGGTTTATAAACACGCCATTTCTACTGTTGTGCCGGCGCGTTCCGTCGCTCATCATAATGCTAACCAACAGCAGCAACATCAAGGACAACAGCAAGAAACCGCTTCTGCCGAAAACAATGTTGAAGCTCAAGCAGAATAACGAAGCTGAAAATATTGAACCCTTTACCCGATAATTTAAGCCAAAGTGCGGTGGATTCTACGGAAATTTCCACCGCACTTTTTGCGTCTGATAATCCCTCATCACATGAAAATCATGGATTGAACAATGCCATTATCGTGCATTGTTTTTTTGATTCGCAAAAAAATACGGATGATTTAAACGAATTTCAACTGCTCGCGAAATCCGCCCAAGCCAATATCTTAGCCGTCATCACCACAACCCGCAGCACGCCGCAAGCCAAATATTTTGTCGGACAGGGCAAAGCAGAAGAAATTGCCGACGCCGTTAAACAACATCACGCCGATTTAATTTTGGTTAATCACAGTTTAACCCCCGCACAAGCCCGCAATCTGGAAAGTTTGTGCGATTGTCGCGTGGTGGATCGTAACGGATTAATTTTGGATATTTTCGCCCAACGGGCTCGTTCCCACGAAGGCAAGCTGCAAGTCGAACTGGCACAGTTAAAGCATCTTGCCACACGCTTGGTTCGGCGTAAAACGGGGCTGGATCAGCAAAAAGGCGCAGTGGGTTTACGCGGCCCCGGCGAAACCCAGCTGGAAACCGATCGCCGTTTAATTAAAGTGCGTATTAGCCAGTTACAGAACCGCCTGGAGAAAGTCGCCAAACAGCGCAATCAAAATCGCCAAACCCGACAAAAAGCCGATATTCCGACTATCTCGCTGGTGGGCTATACCAATGCCGGAAAATCCACCCTGTTTAATTTACTTACCAACGCCGATGTGTATGCGGCAGATCAGCTATTTGCCACCTTAGATCCCACATTGCGTCGGCTGATGTTACAAGATGTCGGCACCACCATTTTGGCGGATACCGTGGGCTTTCTCAGAGATTTACCGCATGATCTCATTTCCGCCTTTAAATCCACCTTACAGGAAACCACGGAAGCATCATTATTGCTGCACGTTATCGACTGTGCCGATACACGCAAAGCAGAAAATATCGCCGCCGTGAATCAGGTGTTGGAAGAAATCGGTGCGCAAGACGTACCGAAGCTGTTGGTTTACAACAAAATCGACCAATTGGACAATGTTGAACCGCATATTGAATACGATGAAAACCAACAACCAAGTGCGGTCTATATTTCCGCCAATTCTGCCGCCGGACTCGACCTGTTATTGGAAGCCATTTGTGCGCGTTTAACCGCACATATTCTTAATTTACCCATCCGTTTATCACCGGAGGAAGGCAAAATTCGTCATGCGTTGTATGAGCTGAATTGTGTGGAAAAAGAAGACATCAACGAATTCGGTGAGTTTTTGCTGAATATTCGTCTTGAAAAAGTGGAATGGCTGAAACTGATTAAACGCTTTGCCCCGCTTGCGGCATTTAACCCGATTCAGCCTGAAGAAGACTAAGATTTGCCAATGCCGTATTGGCGTAATTTATTGGCGATTGCCGTGTGGGATACGCCTAAACGGGCGGCAAGTTTTCTGGAGCTGGGATATTTCGCATAAAATTTCTTTAGCACCGCCGCTTCAAATCGCCCCATGATTTCGTATAAAGTTTCACCTTCCATAACAAAACCGTCCATATCCTGCGATGTAGAAACTTGCGTCTCCAGCCCTAAATCTTCAATAAATAAACGATTTCCTTTGGCTAATGAAACGGCGCGATACAGCGCGTTATAAAGTTCACGAATGTTGCCAAGCCAAGGATATTTTTGAAGATAATGCAAAAATTCGACGTCAAAGTGCGGTGCGGAAATGCGGAGTTTTTCACTGATTTCAGCGATAAATTGGCGGGCGAGGGGTTCAATATCCTCTACACGCTCACGCAGTAAAGGCAGGTTCAACGTCAGCACATTTAGCCGATGGAACAAATCGCTACGCATTTTGCCCTGCTCCACATAATGCTGTAACGGCTGCTGCGCCGTGCAAATTACGCGTACATCGGCATAATGCTCTTCTTCCTCACCAACACGGCGGAACGTGCCGTCACTTAAAAAACGCAGAAGTTTCGCCTGCAAGGTCAGCGGCAACTCCTCGACACCATCTAATAACACCGTGCCGCCATCGGCATATTCAAAGAAGCCGATAAATTCGCCGTCTTTATTACGCCGTCCGAACATTTCCGTTTCCGCGTCTTCACCGGGAATGCCGGCACAGTTTACGGCAAGAAATGTTTTATTTCGGCGCGCACTAAAATCATGGCAGGCTTTGGCAATCACGTCTTTTCCCGTGCCGGTTTCGCCTTGAATCACCAATGGCGCCTCCAATAACGAAAATTTCTTCGCTTTCGCAATAACATCCCGCATACGCGGATTTTGGGTCACAATGAGTGAAAAAGGATCGGTGTTTGGGGAAGTTGCCATAAGTGCCTCAATAAATAGAAAACGGCATAATCATACCGCTACAAAGCAAAATCACCAACTATTTGGCAACTTTTATTTACAGTTTACACTTTATCTTTCTGTTTAAATTTTACGTTATCAAAAATGGTTGAGCCGAGATGGCTTAATAATTCCTTATGAATTTGCGATAAACGCGGCTTTTCATCGGTTTGAAATGCCAGCGGGCGACAAAATTCCATGGCTTTAATGCCTAAACGTGCCGTCAGCAAACCGACGCCAATGCCTTGTGCCGCGCGGGCGGAAAGTTTGGCTGTAAGATCCTGCGAGAGCCAATTCACGCCAAGATCCTGAATTAACTCCGTCGCACCGGCAAACGCCATATTTACCAACACCATACGTAATAAACGAAGACGGCTAATATAGCCCAGTTCAATGCCGTAAAGACGCGCAATTCGATTCACCAAACGAATATTACGCCACGCGATAAAAAACATATCCGCCAACGCCAATGGGCTGATTGCCACCAGAGCCGCCGATTCGGCAGTGGCTTTGTTAATTAGTTTTTTCGCTTGTTTATCAAAAGATTGCAGCACATTCTGACTAAATAAATGCAACACTTCCGGCGCCGAATAAGATTCATTTACCTGCTGCCGCCATTGCGTTAAGCCGTCTTGCTGTGATTCAAGGTGTAGCAGTTTGCCGATTTGTTCGCATAGCGCAATCGCTTGTTGATTGTTTGCACTTGAAAATTCACCTGAAAAAACGACCGCACTTTTAAGCAATTCCCGGCTTTGATTTTGCATTTCGCCACGCTTACGCAGCAGCACCAAGCGTCGCCATTCGCCGATGATGGCGGATAAACCAAGCAACACCGCTAAACACAGTACCAAGGAAAACGCAAAATAGATCCACTGATTTTGTTGCCAGGTATCCATCAGCCATTGCACCGATTGCGCCACTGTCGCCGTAAAAAACAAAAGTGCGGTGCCGACAAGCACGCGTTTCCACCAGCGGGGTTGCGGTCGAATGCTTTGTTCAAATTGCTCTTCTAACAGTTCCCCTTCCGGCGCCACATTGTCCGCTTCCATATCCGGCACAGCCTGCTCTTCACGAAATTCCTGCTTGGCGATAAAGGGCTCCTGCTGTTCTAGGTCATCGGCTTGGTCAAACACTTTCTTATCCATTTCCTCGCTCCTTTTATAACTTATCGCCCAGCAAAAACTGCAACACGGCATCCATACGTAAGTGCGGTATATTTTCGCCCTGTGCTAAACGGCGCGGTTCAAACTGATCAAATTCAAATTTCCGGGTTTGCCAAAAATCGGCGCTCGGCAATTTACCCGGCACGCTACCGGGATAAATCGTCACCTTTTTCTGATCGCTACTACGAACGCCCTGAATGGCTTTAAATTGGCGACCGTTTTGGTTCACTATCACCTGTTGCGTCGCCCGAATGGCAGCAATGGCGGTGTAATCGGTGGCAATATCGGCAAATTCCACATACCGCCCGCCTTCCTGTACCAATTGGCGCATCAGGCTGACCAAATTGGCAAACTGATCCGTAGTAATATGATCCGCCTTGGTTGCGATAAACATCAATTTATCGATTCTCGGTGAAAAAATCCGATTCAGAAAATGGCGCTTTCCATAATGGAAGTTGCGAAAGAGCTGATGTAATGCCAACTGCATATCGCCAAAGGCTTCACGACTATGATTCAATGGCGTTAAACAATCCGCCAGAATCACCTGCCGATCAAAAGTGGAAAAGTAATTTTCATAGAAATCCTTCACAATCCGCCGACGGTAATAATCATAGCGTTTTCGCAGTACGGCAAAATAGCTGTTCTCTTTCGCTTCTTTTTTTACCTGTTGCCATTGTGACTCGGTTAAATATAACAAAGGGAAGAATTGCAAGGCAGGAGCGCCATCCAGTTCACCGGGTAACACAAATCGTCCCGGCTGAATAAAATGCAATCCCTGTTTTTTACATTGCCACAAATACTCCGTGTAGACTTTAGCCAGCTGCGCCAAAATGTCCTCATCGGCAACATCGGTTAAATTGATTTTCTTTGCTTTATCTAGCCAAGGTTGCGCCAACTGCAGATGAGTCGCATTGAGCTGGCGTTGTAATTCCTGCGACCACTGCTGAAAATCCAGTTCCAGCAAAGGCAAATCCAGCAACCATTCGCCCGGATAGTCAAAAATATCCAGATACAACGTGCCTTTTTCTTTAATATGACGCAATAAGCCCGAACTGCGCTGATAACGAATCGCCAGACGGGTTTCGCTTACCCCTTTGGTGGATTGCGGCCAAACGGGCGGTTGCTGCGACAACGCATTAAGATTGCCGTCATAATCAAAACGGGGAACGGATAAATCCGGTTGCGGAATACGTTTTACCGCAATAATCCCGTGCCGGCGTGCCGCATCAAAGAGCGGCAGATGGCTATTATCCACGCGATTAATATGTAACAACTGGTTAATCAAGCTCGTGATAAACGCGGTTTTCCCGCTTCGGCTCAACCCCGTCACAGCAATGCGTAAAGTGCGGTCTAATCCGCGATTAACCAGATCGTTTAATTCTTTTTGCAGATGATTTAGCATGGTTTTCGTTCTTCAATATTTGTGCAATAGCGCAATGATCATGACGAATATTATACTGAAAAAATGAAGATAGGCTTAAATTAACGACGTTTCTCCCAAAAAGTGCGGTCATTTTCTACGGTGAATTCTGAGAAAAGGCATATTCGCTAGAATATCCACGGAATATATTTTACAATTTGGCATTCGTTTTTTAGAACCGCGAAATCTGTTTGTTATGTTGAATAAAAGAATCCTTACGTCATGTTGTTTGCTCGCTTTTGCGGTTAATTCCGCAATGGCGGCGCCGCGCGTACCGGAAGAGTTGACAAACAACGGATTGATTTATTGTACTCATGCTTCCGGTTTTTCCTTTAATCCGCAAACAGCCGATGCCGGCACCAGCATGAATGTGGTCACCGAGCAGATTTATAATAAACTTTTTGAAATATCCAATACCAGTGCGGTGCCGACGCCGGTATTGGCGCAGTCCTATTCTCTCTCGCCTGACGGCAAAGTCATTACGATTCATTTACGCAGGGGCATTAAATTTCACCACACCGATTGGTTTAAACCGACCCGTGATTTCAATGCCGATGATGTGGTTTTTTCGCTAAATCGCGTGCTGGGCTATGAAACCTATTTACCGACCTTAGAACAAACCTCGGTCAGCTATAAAAACCCGCAGTATCGTATCTTTCACGAGCAGGCAAAAAAGGTGCGCTTTCCTTATTTTGAAAGCATTAAACTGAATCAAAAAATCGAATCGGTAAAAGCCATTAATCCGCACACGGTGGAAATTACCTTATTTAAACCGGATTCCTCCATTTTGTCCCATTTGGCAAGCCAATACGCCATTATTTTCTCGCAGGAATATGCCGTACAGCTCAATGCGGACGACAATTTGGTACAATTGGATACGTTGCCCGTGGGAACCGGTCCGTATAAAGTGAAAAATTACTTTCGTAATCAGTATGTGCGTTTAGAAAAAAATAAAGAGTATTGGAAAAAAGATGCCAAAATTAACGACATCATTATTGACCTCTCAACGGATCGTACGGGGCGGTTAATTAAATTTTTCAACGGCGAATGCCAGATTGCTTCTTATCCCGAAGTCAGCCAATTGGGTTTATTACGGGAAAATGACGAACGTTATTACATTAAAAGTGCCGAAGGCATGAATTTAGCGTATCTGGCGTTTAATTTTCAGAAAACCGCCATTCAAGACGAACAATTACGCCGCGCCATTTCGCAAGCGATTAATCGGCAACGGATTATCAAAACCATTTACCACAATACGGCAACCGTGGCGAATAATATCATCCCAAACATTTCTTGGGCTTCCGCGGTGAACACCCCCGATTTTGACTATGATTACAACCCGCAACAGGCGAAAAAAATCTTACAGGATAAGAAGTTAAGCCTGAGTATGTGGGTGATTAATGAAGAACAGGTGTATAACCCTGCGCCATTAAAAACAGCGGAACTCATTAAAGCGGATTTAGCCAATGCCGGTGTTGAGGTGAATATTCGTTCTGTTACCCGCACCTTTTTAATTGAACAGTTACATAAAAAAGCCGAAGATTACGACATGATTTTAACCGGCTGGCTGGGGGGAAATTTGGATCCGGACAGTTTTATGCGCCCGATTTTAAGTTGTAGCACCTCAAATGAAATCACCAACTTATCCAACTGGTGCAGCGAAAAATTTGATCAGATTATGGATGAGGCGTTGGATACGTCCAATCAGCGCGTACGCTCCGCTGCGTATAATCAGGCGCAGGCGTTAATTCTATCGGAGTTACCGATCATTCCGATCGCGAACGTTAAGCGGGTTTTAGTTGCCAGTTCGCGTGTTCAAAATATCGACATGAGCCCTTTCGGTAGCCTGAACTTTTCAACCCTCTCCCTGCGAAAAGGACACAAATAATGTTTAATTCACTGATTCGACAATGTGTTTTTCTCGTCTTAACGTCAATTATCCTTACATTGATAAGTTACGTTATTTTAATGCAGGATCCGTTAAATGCCGAACTAGCGACACCGCATTTTTATAACGGTTATTTTAATTATCTGGGCAACCTTACCCGTGGCGATTTGGGTATCAGTTACAATGGCGGGCAGCTGTTAAAATCCACGATTTTTACCGTTTTGCCGCCCACCCTTGAATTGTGCTTTTGCGCCATTTTGTTGGCGGTGCTGTTCGGTATTCCCCTTGGCTTATTAGGCGCCATTTATCAATCGCATTTCATCGGAAAAACCACCCGCACTTTATCATCCATGGGGTTGGCAATGCCGGTCTTCTGGATTGCGCCGATTTTATTATACGCTTCCGCGATAAACGGCTGGGAAATCGCCGCAATCGGGCAATACAATTTACTCTATGAAATCAAACCGATAACCGGTTTCCCTATTATTGACGTGTGGTTTGTGGAAGCGCCTTATCGGCTCAAAATCATTCAAAACGTGCTGCAACATTTGGCATTGCCCACCTTAGTGTTAACCATTCTGCCGACCATGGAAATTGTCCGTTTTGTACAGCAACAGGCGGAAACTATTTTTCAGCAAAATTACGTTAAAGTGGCTGCCACCCGCGGTTGGTCAAAATTTAAGGTGTTACGCAAATATATTTTACGCAATACCCTGCCTCTGCTTATTCCGCAAATGACCCGTTTATTCACCTTAGTCATCACACAATGTATGCTGGTAGAAAGTACCCTCGGTTGGCCGGGAATCGGACGCTGGCTTATCGATTCGGTCACCCAGCAGGATTACAACAGTATTTCGGCGGGCATTATTACAATCGGATTATGTATTATCTTCATCAAATTATTCTCCGAAAGCTTAATCTTTATTTTAGATCCGTTAAATAAGAAGGGTTGGTATGCAAGATAGAGAACCGGAAGACTTTCGTGAAACCGCAACCTTAAAACATATTTGGCAGCTGTTTCGTAAAGACCGCATTGCGTTATTCGGCTTCTACGCATTTTTACTGCTAATTTTGACCACACTTTTCGGACCGTTGCTTGCGCCTTATCCAAGTGAAATGCAATCTGTCGGCAAAGAACTGACACCGCCCTCTTGGGCAAGTGACGGGCAAATCGCCTACTTCTTTGGCACCGATGATATTGGACGTGACGTATTCAGTCGCATACTTATCGGCACCAGTTATACCGTCGGCGCCGCGGTTATTGTCGCCATCATTACCGCCCTTATCGGTGGCGGACTGGGCATTTTGGCGGGGATGTCACAAGGGATTAAATCCCGTGTTTTGGGGCATTTTCTTGATGCCTTTCTAACCATCCCCGTGCTTTTAGTGGCAATTATTATTGCAACACTCATGGAACCGAATTTAATCAACGCAATGTTGGCAATTAGCTTGGCGTTGTTGCCGTATTTCGTACATGAAATCTATCTCAGCATTCAGCAGGAATTAAAGAAAGAATACGTGCTTATGCTGCGTCTGGATGGCATTTCAAAACGGCTTTTATTAAAAGATACCATCTTGCCGAATATTGCCACCCGCTATATTCAGGAAATTTCCCGCGCTTTCAATATCGCCATTTTAGACATAAGCGCCTTGAGTTTTATCGCCCTCGGCGCACAACGTCCCGCACCGGAATGGGGCGCGATGATTCGGGATTCTTTAGAGTTGATTTACCTCGCCCCTTGGACCGTGATTTTACCCGGACTGGCAATCATTCTGAGCGTATTAATCAGCTTAATTTTCACCAACGGGCTCTGCAAAGCCATTGATAAATATTATGAGTAGGTAAGAAATGGCTTTATTGGATATTCGCAACTTACGCATTGATATTAAAACGCCGGCAGGGCTTATTCGGATCGTTGATAACGTCAGTTTAACCTTAAACGAAGGGGAAATTTGCGGCTTGGTCGGCGAATCCGGTTCCGGTAAAAGTTTAATTGCCAAAGTCATTTGTAATGCTTTCAAAGATTCCTGGATTGTCACTGCCGACCGCTTTCGCTTTAACGACATTGAATTACTCAAACTCACACCGACCCAACGGCGCAAAATTGTCGGCAAAGAAATTTCTATGGTGTTTCAGGATCCGCTCACCTGTCTTGATCCCAGCCAAAAAATCGGCAAACAACTGATTGAAAGCATCCCGAACTGGACGTTTAAAGGACACTGGTGGCAACGCTTATTCAATTGGAAAAAACGTCGCGCCATCGAATTATTGCATCGCGTAGGGATCAAAGAACACAAAGAGATCATGGCAAGCTACCCGCACGAACTGACCGAAGGGGAAGGGCAAAAAGTGATGGTTGCCATCGCTGTGGCAAACCAACCGCGTTTACTTATTGCCGACGAGCCGGCAAATTCCGTGGAATCCATTACAAGGGTACAAATATTCCGCCTTTTATCCAGCATGAATCAAAACCAAGGCACTTCTATTTTGCTTGCCAGCAATGACATTAATAGTATTAGTGAATGGTGTGATTCTTTTATTGTGCTTTATTCCGGACAAAACGCGGAATCGGGACCGAAAGAAAATATTTTGGAAAATCCTCATCATCCTTACACGCAAGCCTTGTTGCATTCCATCCCGGATTTTACACAGCCCTTACCGTTTAAAGGCTATCTGGGTACGTTAAAGGGGTCGGTACCCTTATTGGAGCAAATGCCGATCGGTTGTCGCCTTGGTCCCCGTTGCCCTTTCGCGCAAAAAAAATGCATCGTAAAACCGACCGCACTTCGTATTAAACAACATGAATTTTTCTGCCATTTCCCGATCAATTTGCGGGAAAAGAAAATCAAAGAAAAAGAGCAAATTCAACCTCTCACCCTAAACACCGATAAACAGGAATAAGAAATGCCGTTATTACAAGTGGAAGATCTGACAAAATCTTTTAAAGACAGCTTCGGCCTCTTTAGTACCGGGCACTTTCACGCCGTGGAACAAATCAGCTTCAGTCTTGAAGCCGGTAACACCCTGGCAATTATCGGAAGAAACGGTTCAGGAAAATCAACCTTAGCCAAAATGATTGTGGGTATCACAAAACCCACATCAGGAAACATTTTGTTTAAAGACAATCCCCTCGTATTCGGCGATTATCATTATCGCGCCAAGCATATTCGCATGGTATTCCAAGATCCGAACACCGCCTTTAATCCGCGTCTAAATGTTGGCCAAGTATTGGATGCCCCCCTACTTCTCACGACAAAATTTGATGAGCAACAACGCAATCAGAAAATTTTTGATATTTTAAAACTCGTAGGAATGCACCCGGATCACACCAATATAAAAATTAATACGCTTTCCGTCAGCCAAAAGCAACGTATCGCCCTAGCCCGCGCACTGATTTTAAATCCGGAAGTCGTTATTATTGATGATGCGCTTGGTTCATTAGATGCCACAGTAAAAACACAGCTGACCAATCTCATGTTGGAATTGCAGGAAAAACTCAAACTTGCCTATATTTATGTCGGACAAAATCTCGGTATCATCAAACACATTGCCGATACGATTCTCGTGATGGAAGACGGGAAAATGATTGAATATGGCGATACGCATTCCTTATTTACCGCTCCTAAAACCGATGTAACCAAACGCCTCGTTGAGAGCCATTTTGGTAAAATTCTGGATGATTCATCCTGGAAAGATGAAGATCTAACCAATAAAGTGCGGTAAAAAATTTCGGTGTTTTTTTAAATCAAAATCCACTTTATAAACCCAAATTCCAATTCCATTTATCCGACTAAAATACTATACTACTGACTTTCTTAACTACCGGAATTCAGCAATGACGCCCTTACCAAAACAAATAAGCGAATGCCTAAAAGAAAAACATATCGTGAGCATCAGTACATATAGTCAAGATGATTTTTGGGCGGCAAATTGTTTTTATGCTTTTGATGAAGAACGCGTTCGTTTGATCATTATGACTAAAACCTCTACCCGGCATGGACAAATCATGCTCCAAAATGCTCATGTTGTAGGGACTATTGTAGAACAAACAAAAAAAGTCACAGAAATGGAAGGGATCCAATTTTCAGGTATAGCCCGTTTATTGGAAAACAAAGATGAACGCAAAAAAGCAATTAATCTGTATACGAAAAAGCAACCGTTAGCCAAATTAATGAATAACGATATTTGGGAAATCTCCCTTACTGAAATCAAGCATACATCTAACAAATTAGTCTTTGCCGGTAAAACAAACTGGTTTAGGAAAGAAGAAAGCAAAGGGTAAAAACACTTTAAAAACTAACCGCACTTTTCTTTTCCCTTCGGCTCTTTGCTCCTGCTTTCTTATCCTCTCCCGCAGTTTCCCTTTACCCCAAAAAGCAAAAACCCCCGATGCATTCACATCAGGGGCTCCTATCAGGCTTGGCGGTGACCTACTCTCA
>JACAWG010000052.1 GCA_017160915.1 Aggregatibacter actinomycetemcomitans | reverse complement strand
CCTTGCAACCCCTTTTTGCGATTTTTTTGTAAAAATCTTTTTGAATGGTTATTTTTTAGATCTTTTGCGCAGAAATTAACCCGGGCAGTTCTGCGATAGAATCAAGCACGTAATCGGCTTCCCTCTCCACTTCCGGCGTAATGTTTTTGCCGGTTCGCACTAAAATATTCGTGCCGATTTTCGCGCCTTTTCCCGCCAAAAGATCTTCTATTTTATCGCCGATCATAATGGATCGTTTCGGATCAATTTCCAGTTCTTTAATCCCTTGCAATAACATCCCTGATTTCGGTTTACGACAATCGCAATCTTGCTTAAATTCGGCAATTTTCGCCTCTGGGTGGTGCGGGCAGTAATAAATGCCATCTAAATCGACACCACGATCGGCTAACGACCAATCCATCCATTCTGTCAGTTGTAAAAATTGTTGCTCCGTGAAATAGCCTCGAGCAATTCCCGATTGGTTTGTGACCAACACCAACAAGTAACCCATGTCTTTTAATTTTTTTAGTGCTTCAATACTGCCGTCAATAAAACGAAAATGATCAATTTCGTGCACATAACCATAGTCAATATTTAACGTACCGTCACGATCTAAAAAAACCGCTTTTTTCATTTTTATTCATCCTGTCTATAAATTATTTTGCTGATTATCTGCTTTATTTTCATGCCGTGCAAACCTTCTGCCATTTTGTTCTAAATGGAAACAAATAATTATAAGAATATGGCTGATAAATATTGACACGGCATTCTAGACGTCTAGAATACAAAACTCTTTTCGATAAAAAATTAAACACCAAAAGGGCTTATATGATTAAGCTAAAGAATGTAAGTAAAATTTTCGACGTTTCAGGCAAAAAACTGACCGCACTTGATAACGTTTCTTTAGATATTCCGAAGGGGCATATCTGTGGCGTTATCGGCGCATCCGGTGCCGGCAAAAGCACCCTGATTCGTTGCGTTAACCTGTTGGAAAAACCGACCATGGGATCCGTAATTATCGACGGTAAAGATCTCACCCAACTCAGCGATGCGGAACTCGTATTAGAACGCCGTAATATCGGCATGATTTTTCAGCATTTTAATTTATTAAGCTCCCGCACCGTTTTCGGCAATGTCGCCCTGCCTTTAGAATTAGAAAATACGCCAAAAGAAAAAATTAAATCCAAAGTCAGCGAGCTGCTTTCTTTAGTGGGTCTGAGTGATAAAGAAAACGTTTATCCGTCGAATTTGTCCGGCGGTCAAAAACAACGGGTCGCCATTGCCCGCGCACTTGCAAGCAATCCGAAAGTGTTATTGTGCGACGAAGCCACCAGCGCATTGGATCCGGCAACCACACAATCCATTTTAAAATTATTAAAAGAAATCAACCGCACTTTAGGTATCACAATTCTGTTAATCACGCACGAAATGGACGTCGTCAAACGCATTTGCGATTTGGTGGCGATTATCGATCAAGGCAAATTAGTGGAACAAGGCTCCGTCAGCGATATTTTCTCCAATCCGAAAACCGAGTTGGCACAACAATTTATTCGTTCGACCTTCAACGTCAATTTGCCTGACGAATATCTAGATAATCTGTTACAAACGCCAAAACACGCCAAATCCTACCCGATTATTAAATTTGAATTTACCGGTCGCTCCGTGGATGCGCCGTTATTATCACAAGCCTCGAAAAAATTCGGCGTGGAATTAAGCATTTTAACGTCACAAATTGAATATGCCGGCGGTGTGAAATTCGGTTTTACCGTCGCAGAAGTGGAAGGCGATGAAGACGCCATTACCCAAGCAAAAATCTATTTAATGGAAAATAACGTACGCGTTGAGGTACTCGGCTATGTGGAATGATTTTTTAACGCAACTTACGCCCCAAATGTGGCAAGCAGTGTGGGTTTCCACTTATGAAACCGTGTATATCAGCTTTGCCTCCACGTTTCTGGCGGTCATCGTCGGTTTACCCTTCGGCGTGCTGACATTCCTGACCGGCAAAGGCGAAATTTTACAAAATGCCCGCTTAAATCTGATACTCAACATCGTGATTAACATCGGACGTTCGATTCCGTTCATTATTCTGTTAATTATTTTGTTACCGTTTACCCGTTTTGTGTTGAACACCACCCTCGGCACCACTGCTGCCATTATTCCGCTGAGCATTTGTGCCATGCCGTTTGTGGCGCGTTTAACCGCCAACGCCTTGGTTGAAATCCCGAAAGGCTTAACGGAAGCGGCAAAAGCCATGGGCGCCACCAATTGGCAGATTATCCGTAAATTCTATTTGCCGGAAGCCTTGCCGACACTCATTAACGGTATCACCCTGACGCTGGTCACCCTCGTGGGCTATTCCGCCATGGCGGGCATCGTCGGCGGCGGCGGTTTGGGCAGCCTTGCCATTAACTACGGTGAATATCGCAATATGGTCTATGTAAAATGGGTTGCCACCATTATTATCGTGGTATTCGTCATGATTTCACAAAAACTTGGCGATGACTTGGCAAAACGTGTCGATCATCGTTAATCAATTTCACACTGACATAAAAAGAGGATCTTTTATGAACTTGAAAAAATTATTAGGCGTAGCAACATTAGCCTCCGTATTCGCCTTAACGGCTTGTAATGAAGAGAAAAAACCGGAAGCCGCACCGGCAGACAAACCGGCAGCGGAAGCCCCGGCAAAAATCAAAGTGGGCGTGATGGCAGGGCCGGAACACCAAGTGGCTGAAATCGCGGCGAAAGTGGCAAAAGAAAAATATAACTTAGACGTAGAATACGTTTTATTTAACGACTACGCCTTACCAAACACTGCGGTGTCTAAAGGCGATTTAGACGCCAACGCAATGCAACACAAACCGTATTTGGACAAAGATTCCCAAGCGAAAGGATTGAACAACTTAGTGATCGTAGGTAACACCTTTGTTTATCCGTTAGCCGGTTATTCCAAAAAAATCAAAAGCGTAAATGACTTACAAGACGGCGCTGTGGTTGCGGTACCAAATGATCCGAGCAATCTTGCCCGTGCATTGATTTTATTGGAAAAACAAGGATTAATTAAATTAAAAGATCCGACCAACCTGTTCTCCACCTCAATGGATATTGTTGAAAATCCGAAACATTTACAAATCAAAGAAGTGGACACCTCCGTTGCGGCGCGTGCGTTAGATGACGTTGATTTGGCGGTGGTGAATAACAACTACGCCGGTCAAGTGGGCTTAAATGCGCAAGATCATGGCGTCTTTGTGGAAGATAAAGATTCGCCGTATGTGAACATTATCGTGGCACGTACCGATAACAAAGACAGCAAAGCCGTACAGGATTTTGTGAAAGCCTACCAAACCCCGGAAGTGGAACAAGAAGCGAAAAAACACTTTAAAGACGGCGTGGTAAAAGGCTGGTAATTTGAAGCCCCGCTAAAAACACCGTAAAATATGACCGCACTTTTCGGCTCCTAAGGGCAAAAAGTGCGGTTGTTTTTTTCAGCGTTTTTTAAGGAGGAAATCAAGATGAAAGTCACCAGTTCAGCCATTGAAAACGGGCATTTTGCCGACCAATACGGCAAACGGGGCAGCCAATTCAGCCCAAACGGTATGCCCACCTACTCCATTCCCTTTGAAATCACCGACGCGCCCGCCGGCACGAAATCCTTCGCCGTAGTGCTGGAAGACAAAGATGCCATCACGGCTTCCGGTTTTGTCTGGATCCATTGGCTGATTGCCGATTTAGAACGTACTTCCGTGCAGGAAAATGAAAGCCAAACCGCCACGGATTTTGTGCAGGGCGCAAACAGTTGGGCAAGCGCGCTAGGCAAATTCGACATCAAAGAAGCCTCCGCCTACGGCGGCATGGCGCCACCAAATTCCAATCATCGTTATGAACTGTATGTATATGCGTTGGATACCAAACTGAACCTGCCACAGGGCTTTCGCTTCAATGACTTGCATTACGCCATGCAAGGGCATATTCTGGCAGAAGCCTATTTAGTGGGCTGGTATAACGTTTAATCCGCCCAAAATCGTCCATCAAATCCTCGCGTTGTGCCGAGGATTTTTTATGGGCGCTTTTAGCCGGCAAGGTTTACGCTTATAATGGGTCGTTTATTTTTATTCTACCGAGAACATCATGTTAGATATTGTTTTATACGAACCGGAAATTCCGCAGAACACGGGAAATATCATTCGCTTATGCGCCAACACCGGATTTCGGTTACATTTAATCGAGCCCTTGGGATTCACCTGGGACGACAAGAAATTACGCCGCTCCGGCTTGGATTACCACGAATTCGCGCAAATCAAAAAGCACAAAACGTTTGACGCATTTTTGCAAAGCGAACAGCCCAAACGCCTGTTTGCACTCACCACCAAAGGCACGCCGGCACACAGCGAAGTGAAATTCGCATTGGGGGATTATTTAATGTTCGGCCCCGAAACCCGTGGCATTCCGATGGCCATTTTGAATACGATGCCGCCGGAACAAAAAATCCGTATTCCCATGACGGCTAATAGCCGCAGCATGAATCTCTCCAATTCCGTTGCCGTCACCGTATACGAAGCCTGGCGCCAGCTGGGTTATGAAGGCGCAGTGAACCTAAACCGATAACACATTTAAACCGACAGCAAAAAGCCCATCCTGTGATGGGCTTAAATGTCTTTAAAAGTGCGGTGTTTTTTTACGATGTTTTTTAACTCAAATATCTACCGCACTTTCAGTGCTTCCGCCATATTTTCCTGCAATTGTGCCAACATGGCATAACGCTTGCGATACATTGAGCGTTTGTTGCTCGGAATATCATCCATCTTCTTGGTTTCAAAATGCAATGGCAGTTCCCAATAATCTTTTAACGTTCCTGCAGATTCGGCGAAAATCGCATCATAATCCACCACATAACGCTTACTTTGCACGATACGGGATTTGTTTTGATATTTATGCGGAATCCCCCACAACGCGGTATAGCCCAGAACATGGGTAAGGGCTTTCATGGCTTCCACCATCAAATAGGCAGGACGTAAACCGTGGCATTTTTTGGTCAGCGATTTCACCATTTCCTTTGAGCCGTCAAAGTTCGGACCTTGAATTACGGCGATCAACAAGGCTTTTTGCACCCGCCCGAAGGTCAGCAAATAAATCAATTCCTGCGTCGGCTTATGACGCAACTCCAACGCCCAATAACCTTCCATCGCCTGATAATCGTTTATCGTTAAATATAATTCAAAATCGGCAATCACTTCGCCGAAACAGATCGGCTGTTGCCATAAAGGAGGGAGATGAAGTGCGGTCAGTTTTTCCGGTAAAAATGTCAGGTTATCGCACATTTCTTCAAAACGTTGTTTCGTATTAAAACGCTTATCCAAAAAGCGATGAACCAAGGGATAGCTGAAACTCGGGCGTGCATTGAGCAACGTCACCAACAACGGATTTTGGTTTACAAAACGCTCAAATTTTTTAATGGTTTGCCAATGTAACAGCGAACGTAAATGATAGCGAAAACGCTTCATACGGTAAGATTTTTTACCTTGATCCGGATATAACAAAAGCGGATCAGGCCATTGATAAGGTCGTTGTTCGGTCATACTTAGGTTTACTTAGGTTAAAAATGAAATAAAAAAATCGGCGCGTATTTTCGCATAATCCCCGCTTTTTTGCATTTTTTTATCGTTTTTTTCCTGTCGATAAAGTATGCTAGCCGCCAAATCCTATTGTTGAACACGAGAAAACCATGTCGGATATTAAACTGAATTATCACAAAACCCATTTTTTAACCAGCTCACCGAATTTGAAAAGTTTGCCGGAAGACACCGGCATTGAAATCGCCTTTGCCGGCCGCTCCAACGCGGGGAAATCCACGGCGCTGAACGCCTTAACCAATCAAAAAAACCTTGCCCGCACGTCTAAAACGCCGGGGCGCACCCAGCTCATTAATTTATTTGAAGTGGAACCGCAGTGTAAATTAGTGGATTTGCCGGGCTATGGTTATGCCGCCGTGCCGGAGCAAATGAAATTGCAATGGCAACAGGCACTGGGTGAGTACTTACAAAAACGCGAATGCCTTGCCGGTATTGTCATTTTGATGGATATTCGTCATCCGCTTAAAGATTTGGATCAGCAAATGATTGAATGGGCGGTGGCGTCCCAACTGCCGGTGTTATTGCTGTTAACCAAAGCGGATAAATTAAGCCAAAGTGAACGCAGCAAACAGGTGAAAATGGTGCGGGAAGCGATTTTACCGTTTCAGGGCGACATTCAGGTAGAAGCCTTTTCTGCGTTAAAACGTACCGGTATCGATCGCCTAGCGGCAAAATTAGACGGGTGGTTTGCACCGGTTTTTGCCTAAAAAAGATGATTTCTGCGATCCCGATCGCAAAAAAGTGCGGTATGAATTTCTTTCATTTCGCACTTTTTTTATATTGTCGCTCCGCATTCCCTGTTCAGTATTACGGAGCCAAACATGTCTTTAGCCATCGTTTACAGCCGCGCCTCCATGGGCGTTCAGGCGCCGTTGGTCACCATTGAGGTGCATTTAAGTAACGGCAAACCCGGTTTCACTCTCGTCGGCTTGCCGGAAAAAACCGTCAAAGAAGCCCAAGATCGGGTGCGTAGCGCCTTACTCAATGCCGAATTCAGATACCCCGCCAAACGCGTTACCGTCAACCTCGCGCCCGCTGATTTACCTAAAGAAGGCGGACGCTTCGATTTGCCCATAGCCATCGGTATGCTTGCCGCTTCCGGTTATATTGATGCGGAAAAACTGAAACAATTTGAATTCATCGGCGAGCTCGCCCTCACCGGGCAATTACGCGCAGTGCACGGCGTCATTCCAGCCATTCTGGCGGCAAAACAGGCGAAACGAAAATGTATTATCGCGCAAGGCAACGCTAACGAGGCTTCATTGGTTTCCGATCAGGAAACTTATTACGCCCACTCTTTATTAGAAGTGGTGCAATTTCTCAATAATCAGGGCGAATTGTCCCTTGCCGGTGAAATCGCACAACAAAGTGCGGTGGATTTTTGCCATGAAAATCCGAAAGATCTCACGGATATTATCGGTCAACAACACGCCAAACGGGCACTCATGATCGCCGCCGCCGGGCAACACAATCTGTTATTTCTCGGTCCGCCCGGCACCGGAAAAACCATGCTTGCCAGCCGTTTAACGGGATTATTACCGGAAATGACCGACCTGGAAGCCATTGAAACCGCGTCCGTGGCAAGTTTGGTACAAAACGAACTCAATTTTCACAACTGGAAACAACGCCCTTTTCGTGCGCCCCATCACAGTGCCTCCACGCCGGCATTAGTGGGCGGTGGTTCCATTCCAAAACCGGGCGAAATTTCTCTTGCCCACAACGGCGTGCTTTTCTTAGATGAGTTGCCTGAATTTGAACGCAAAGTACTGGACGCGCTGCGTCAACCGCTGGAAAGTGGCGAAATTATCATTTCCCGCGCCAATGCCAAGATTCAATTTCCGGCAAGATTTCAACTGATTGCTGCAATGAATCCCAGCCCGACAGGGCATTATCAAGGCACCCATAATCGCACCTCACCGCAACAAATTATGCGTTATCTGAATCGCTTGTCCGGCCCTTTTTTAGATCGCTTCGATTTATCTATTGAAGTACCCTTATTACCACAAGGCAGCTTACAAAATAGCGGTGATCGTGGCGAATCCAGCGCAGCGGTACGAGAAAAAGTATTAAAAACCCGAGCCATTCAACTTCAGCGCGCCGGCAAAATTAATGCCCACTTAAATAGCAAAGAAATCGAACGGGACTGTAAACTGACCGACAAAGACGCGCTGTTCCTGGAAAACGCCCTGACTAAACTGGGGCTTTCCGTACGGGCGTATCACCGCATACTGAAAGTATCCCGCACCATTGCCGATTTAGACGAAGTGCAACACATCAACCAACGCCACCTTGCCGAAGCCCTGGGTTATCGGGCAATGGACAGGTTGTTACAGAAATTGGCGAAGGAATCAATGTAACAAAGGTAGCGGGCTATCCTTTGTCTGCAAAAAGTGCGGTCGGATTTAAAATTGTTTTTGAATCCGACCGCACTTTTTTTCTGATGTAACGTTCACCAATAAAACCTGCTATAATTTACACAAAACTTACAATATGCATTTTTCCCCAGACCTTACGGCTGAACAATTAATCATCAACACCCCACATAAATAGATTAATTTTTAATCAAAAACAGAGATTCCTTAAGAATTTATTAAGAAATCTTTTAATCGCTCAAAATACACGCAATAACCAAAATATACCATTTAAATACAATGAGTTAAATTTTATAAAATTTGTTTAAAACAAGGCTAAAAATGTTAACTCGATCAAAAAAACAACAAAAATAGGAAAATTTACTGAACTTCTCAAAATACCCTTCTGTCACAGGTTACGTAAACAAAACTGTAGTTAAATGTAAGTTTATCTATGTTTACGTAAATTTGTGTAAATCAAATTTCCTGGCAATCTCCATCATGGATTTACCAAGAATAATGGTTAATAAAGGTTAACAATATGACGAAATATTTAATCGCTCTAACCACATTATTTATTGCTATGGTATCTCATGCGGTCAATACACAGAATGTAACCATTACAGGAAGTGTTATTAATAAATCTGATGCGGTCGGCAGCAATGCCAACGTGAATGTCGGCTCGACGGTAGGTCGTGTCGTCGGCAATCAGAATAGCCAAACGGTAACCGTAAAAGGTTCTTTGGTAAATACTGCGACCGGTGCCAATAGCAAAGCAGGTATCAATTTAGGGTCTTCCGTAAATTATGCAGGTAGAACCAATCAGGTCGTATCTGTAGGTACCATTGTGAATTCAGCATCAGGAGGAGGAAAATCAGAAGTTAACATTGGTTCGGTCGTCAAAGACTAACCACTTATCTATAACGGTGAACCCTCGGGTTCTTAAATGGAAAATAAGAATAGGATTGAAATAAATTTTATTCATTTACATTACTTATAGGAGTAAGTCATGAAAAACTTATTGAAAACAACTCTTGCAGTTAGCGCAATCGCATTATTCGCAGTAGGCACGGCAAACGCCAAAATCAGCATCGGCGGTAAAAATGAACAGTCCGTTGACGTTAAAGGTGCCGTATCAAACTTTGCAATGGGTGGTGGTAAAGCAACTCAAAACTTAGCTTCCAACAGCGGTAAAGTAACCATCGGCGGTAACAACAAACAATCCGTTGATGTTCAAGGTGCGGTATCCAACTTTGCATTGGGTGGCGGTAAAGCAACTCAAAACTTAGCTTCCAACAGCGGTAAAGTTAGCATCGGTGGCGATAACAAACAAACCGTAACCGTAAAAGGTGCTATCTCTAACTTCGCAATGGGTGGTGGTACAGCTACTCAAAATATGGCATCTAACCACGAAGAGTAATGGTGAATCACTATCGGGGAATCATTTGTTATTTCCCGATAGTTTCTCATATTAAGGATGAGTCATATGAAAACTACAATACATTTTTATCGGTATGGCATCATATTAAGTTCGCTTCTTTTTTCAGTATTTGCCTATGCCGCCGGTTCCGGTCCGTCAGAATTAGCACCACGCATCGGTATGTCTCCGTTAGATCGCGCCAAAATACATTCGGTACAAGCACAAAACTGGGCGCGTATGGGGACTGCAGAGGCGGATGCCGAGGACGTATCCGATTCTGCCGATTCAAATACTCCCGGAGGGATTTCTTCCTCTATTGGCGGCTCTCGAAATTGTACTACCAATATCGGTACCCGTTCCGCCGCTAAAGGCATTAGTTCCGGCAAATACGGTCCAAGTCGTAACTCCGACAATATAGTCGTAGTAAAAGGCGATGTTATCAGTCTTTGTAAGTAAAACATCAAATCCAACAATAACGCATTCATTCAATTTTCATCCAGGAACAATAATAAAGTGAAAATCTATCGTTCGTTTTGCTCGTATTTCGTGCTATTAAACTTGGTGGGTTGTACAACAGGTACACAATTACATGATGATCGCCCTTATATTGAATCCACAACCACACATAACCGGCCTGTAACAGAGCCTGTCAGAGCAATGACAAGCTTCAGCGACAGTTTAAATTGTATGGACAATTTACTGTTACAAAGCAATGCCGGACAAACGGTGGTTGCCATAAAAAATCTTAATGACCCGTCAGGGAAAGCGGCGGTGGCAACAAATGAAATGATTGTCACCGCGCTGTCTCAAATGTCCCGGACCAGTGGCGCATTCCGAGTCGTCGATTTTGAAATTAACCCGATTAAACAAGATACCGTCCAAACATTAACCAGTCTTTTATTGCCGACCGGCGGTATGCAAATTCCTCCCCCACAAATTTATATTTCCGGCGCCGTCTCTTATGTAGATCAAAGCGTATTGAAAAAATCTAACGCACTAGGACTTTCCGTCAGTGATGATGTGGAAGTCGGTTTATCCAACGACTTAATTACAACCGCACTGGGTATGGAATTGCATGTGGGTGATTTCGCCACCAGAACGCTTTATCCGGGAATCGACTCCGCCAATGAAATTGTGGCGGCGAATAAAGGTTTCGGTTTTGACTCCGGCGCAAAAATCAGAAAAGTCGGCGTTCAGTTTTCCTTTGAGCGCAATCTCTCCCAAGGGATCGGCGGCGCGATCCGAACCCTCACCGATTTGGGTATGATTGAATTAATCGGTAAATATTCCCAAGTGCCTTACTGGCAATGCTTATCTTTGGATCAATCGCATCCGGAATTCCAACGTGAATTGCTCGATTGGTATGACGGTATGGGAGAAACGGAAAAAATTAAATTCTTCCAAACCGGTTTGCGTAATCTTGGTTATTACAACGGTGAACTGAGCGGCAAGAACTCCTTAGAATTCAAATCTGCGTTAACCGAGTTCCAAAAAGACAATAAAGCGACGCCATCCGGCTTCATTAATTTTGAAACATACGAACGCATGATGAAAAACTACGCCCGTGTCGATCCGAACGGCAATATTAAGAAAGTGGGTATTGAGCCGAGCGGTAAGAAAGGTGATGAGCTTAACGAACCTCGTGGTGGTTTCCCTTATTTCCACTCGGATAAAGGCGATCCGATTAGCATTAACATGGCATCAAGCAAATCGCAGTACAGTGTAGGCGAGAAACTTGAGTTAACCGCCAATGTGGATAAAGAAGGTTCCCATTTAAGCTGTTTCTATCAGGATGCCAATAACAGCATTGCGCAGATTTATCCGAATCCGTTACAAGCGGAGGAAACCTTATCACTGGATAAACCGTTACAACTTCCGGGCAATAATTCCTTCTCATTGGATTTAAGCGGTAAGGGTAATGAATCTGTTATGTGTATCGCCTCTTACAGCTCATTGCAAGGCAGACTGGCTCAGACTTTAGGCGAACCGTTTAATCCGATTGATGTGAAAAGTATGAGTGAACTTTCCGACATTTTGAAAGAAACCTTTAAAGGTGAAATCAAAGGCACTCAAACGATTACTTACACGGTTAACTAGATAACAACGATGAGGGCGTAATAATGTATGTATTTTCCGGAAAATTTAACCGCACTTTATTGATCACCTGCTTAGGCATAACGCTACTCGCATTTAATGTGAGCAGTTATGCGGAGATTGTGATCAATAAACCTGTCGAGTTAACGGAAAATACGCCGCCGCCCGAGGTGACCGACGGCACAACAGCAGAAGAAGGCACACCGGATACCAACATATCCATGGCATTAAATAAAGCCTTTAGCGATTACAAACGTGCCCATTACAACAAAGCCTATAATCAATTCGCGCCTTATGCGGAAAGCGGTAATCCGCAGGCGTTGTTGGCAACCGGTTATTTCCTCTTTATGGGATATGGCACCGAAACGGATTTTTCCGGTGCTAAATATTACCTGGAAAAAGCGGGGAAAATGGGATTTGCTCGGGCATACACCTTATTAGGTTTGTTGGAAAGTAAACAGCGCGCACAGCCAACTAATCAGTTCGCCCTTCGTCAGTTTAAAAAAGCGGCGGATATGGGAGATTCTGTCGGTGCAAACGCACTGGCAAACCTGTATTACCACCAAGGTAACATCGCCGAAGCTATGTCTTGGAATAACAAAGCCATTACATTGGGGAGTCACGCCGCCGTGCTAAATAAACAAACGCTGGCAAGCGGAAACAAACCCACTACTACGGCAATCAGCAGCCCGCCTGCGGCGAATATGGATTATTTGCAAAAATTAAGAAAAGAATCTCAAGAAGGTAACGGACAAGCCTCCTATGAATTGGCAACCCGCTATCACAAAGGGGTCGGTGCACCAAAAAACTTTGGTGAGGCCATTCGTTTATACCGTGTTGCCGCCGGTCAGGGCAACGCCCAAGCACGTAAAATATTGCCGATTATTTTATCGAAACAAAATCAATCGGGGACAAGTTTGAATAGTTTGTGGATGCAGGAAACGTCAAATATGGTTGCCACACCACCGATTATTTTAACGCCTAATAGCACTAGCCAGGGTGAAACCGCCGTTCATGCCGCGCCAAGAACGGTATTAGTGGAAGATGATCCTTTGGAAAATCTGTTATCGCTACGTCCGGTTTCGTCCACCAAATAATACACAATCAATGGAGAAAACAATGAAATCATCATTAACAAATGTACTTGTTGCCACATTATTGGTTTCCGCCTCAACCGTTGCCATGGCAAACGAGCAAAAAGTTTCCGTAAACGGTGCAATCATTAACAAAGCTGAAGGTCCGGGCTCCGTATCCGAACAAAACCTTCCCGGCAGAAGCAGTACCGTAATTAACGGTACAGTCACCACAGTCAATGGCAAAACCACAATAACCCACGGAAAATCAGCGCCGGTAACCGCCGATGCGGAAGATTTTATTAATGCCGAACTACAAGGCGTAAATTTTTCCAAAAAAGACTTTAAAGGCAAAGACTTCACCAATGCAGACTTACGCAAAGCCAACTTAAGTCATGCGAACTTAGAAAACGCCATTTTAATTAACGCTAACTTTGCAGGTGCCGATTTATCCGGCGCCAACCTCAAAGGCGCAGATACGACCAATGCGAACTTTGAAGGTGCAAAAACCGACGGTACAATTTGGTAATAACAATTGCTCCTTGTTAATTTGACCGTCAACGCCCCTCTTAATGAGGGGCTTTTTTATGGAATATTAAGGCACTCCACGTAATGAAGGCACATTTTCATAAGGCGGGACAGAAGTCGGTGCGGCGGCTTCGCTAAATAGGAAAATAAACGGCTTCGGCGGGATAACCTTTTCATTACGCCATAAACTGCCCATAGAGACCAACTGCACATCCGACGGCAGGTTTGCAATGCCGGCTTGCAAGACGGCAATGGTGTTTTTCCGCGGATGCCCGATAGCAATGGCGGTGCCGTGTTTTTGCGCGTATTGTACGGCGGCGCGGAACTGCCGTTGCACATCGGCGAAATCATCGATGTCATCTAAAAAAATATGTCTATCCAACGCCCGTACGCCTTGCGCTTTGGCAATTTTCCCCGCCACACTGCGCCCGATGGTGCGGCTGTCCAGAAAAAACAAATGACGCTCTCGAAGTGCGACCATTAATTTCGTCATTAACGGCTCATCCGCCGTGGCGGCGCTGCCCATGTGGTTATTCATGCCAATGGCGTGAGACACAATCGCTTTTGCCGTTTCTACGCGATGATTCACTTCCTCCTGGCTCATACCCAAATGCAAACCGCCGCCTTCAATTTTCATTTTGCTGACGGTTTCCATGGGCATGTGAATCAAAATGTCGCGCCCTTGCTGATACGCCTGTTGGTTGCGTTGCTTGGCATAAGGTGCGGCAGGAATAATCGCCACGGAAACCGCTTTCGGCAAAGCAAGAATTTGTGCGTCTTCTTTCGGATGATAGCCCAAATCATCAATCACGATGGCAAGTTTGGCGGAATAGGCAGAAGAAGCGCCTAAAAGTGCGGTCAAAAAAATCAGCGTTTTTACGCTCTTCCGTTTCATCGTAACCAACCTACCGGATTGACTGCGACGCCCTTGCGACGAATTTCAAAATACAGTCCGTTTTTTGACTGCCCGCCACTGTTCCCCACTTCGCCGATTTTTTGCCCGGCTTTCACCAACTGCCCTTCTTTCACCGCCAAGGATTGATTATACCCATACAAACTTAAATCGCTGTCGCCGTGCTTTACAATCACCATCAAGCCATAGCCCTGCAACCAGTTAGCTAAAATCACCCGCCCGTCGGCAATGGCTTTCACCGGCGTGCCGCTGCCGGCGGCAATGACAATGCCTTTCCAGCGTAATTCGCCCATTTGGGTCGAACCGAAACTGTTGACAACCTTACCCGCCACCGGAAAGCCATATTGTTTCTGCGGCGCGCCTAAGCCCGACGTACTGCTTAACAAACGCTTTTCCTGCTCCGTCGGCTTATATGGTTTATGGGTTTTGGTCTCCTCCGCCCGTTGTTTCTGCGCCAGCGCTTCACGCTCACGTTGCTCTTGTTGTTTCGCCGCCTGTTCCGCCCGTTGAATTTCCTGACGCAAGGCGTTTTCATTGGCTTTCAGCGCTTCCAGCTTGCTTTCGTCACGGGTCAGATTGCGATTGAGCTGATTCAAAGTCGATTGTCGCTCCTGCTGAACTTTCTGCAATGCCTGTTGTTGTTTCTTCTGATCCGCAAGCTGCGATTGTTGGGTTTTCTGTTGCTCGGCGATAGATTCTTTTTGTTTCGCCAACTGCACCTGAGTATCCTGTAAATCTGCAATGAGCTTCATGCGCGCCTGATTCAAATGGACATAATACGCTTTCATGCGATCCGCATTTTGCCCTTTATCGGACAATATCCGCTCCGCCACGGAAGGGTTAGCGCCGGAACGATAGGCGGCATCCAACTGCTTCGCCAGTTTCGCTTTTTGTTCTTTTTCCTGCTTTTGTAATTGTTTGATTTGCTTATCGGTGTCGCTAATATTTTTACGGATTTCTTTCAAATCCGATTCCGTTTGACGCAACTGCCCGATCACGTTATTGATTTGATTTTCTTGTGTTTTCAGGGTGGATTGCAACTTCTGTTGCTCCGCTTTCTGCGAAGCAATTTTCTGTTCCTGTTGCTTAATTTGCTGGTGAATTTTCGACAAATCCTGCTGCGCGGCAAAAAGAGAAGGCGCGGCACATAAAAGTGCGGTGAAAATTCCAAGTGTTTTTATACGTCTTCTACCCACAAGGGATTTGCCCCAACCTTTTCTTTCACAAATTTGCCACATAACCTGCCTTTCCTTTTCATAAATCGCGCTAAATATACCATTAATAAGACAGATTATCCCACAAAAACGTTTGAAAAAACCGACCGCACTTTTCCTCAAATTCCCGTTGACGGAACTGCCTGCGCACTCCACAATACGCGCCTGTTTATTTATTTTAACGCAAGGAAAGAAAATGGCTTTTAGCTCGTTGTTTACGTTATTGGATGATATTGCTTCATTGTTGGATGATGTGTCGGTGATGACCAAAGTTGCCGCCAAGAAAACCGTCGGTGTGGTGGGGGACGATTTGGCGCTGAATGCCAATCAAGTGACCGGCGCCACGGCAGAACGGGAACTGCCGATTGTGTGGGCGGTGGCGAAAGGCTCCTTTCTAAATAAAGTGATTTTAATCCCCATTGCATTACTGTTGGCGGCATTTTTGCCGGCGCTGATCATCCCTTTATTAATGATCGGTGGCGCGTATTTGTGTTTTGAAGGCGTGGAAAAAATCCTGCATAAATTTTTCGCCCACGACCATCACGAAGAAAAAAGCGTCTTTGATGAAAAAGCCAAAATCCGCGGCGCCATTCGCACGGATTTCATTCTTTCCGCCGAAATCATCATTATCGCCTTAGGCGAACTTGCCGAATCACCGATTCCCGTCCAAATCATCGCGCTCTCCCTTATCGGCATCGGTATCACCATTTTTGTTTACGGCGTGGTAACGCTTATCGTCAAAGCCGATGACGTCGGTTTATTCTTAATGAAGAAAGGTGGCGTTGCAGGCAATATCGGCAAAGGCATTCTGTTTTTAATGCCGAAATTCATGCGCTCACTGAGCTTTATCGGCACACTCGCCATGTTCCTGGTCGGCGGCGGCATTTTCGTTCATAACGTCGAAGCCATTCACCACTTCTGGGAAAACCTCCACCTCGCCGAAGGCTGGCTTGGACAAATCGCCACACTTGCCACCGGCTTGGTTGTCGGGGCAATTTGTTGTTTAATTGTACTCCCATTGATAAAATTATTTGAGAAGAAAGCAAGTTAATTCAGATATATCGTTTTTTTGACGTTTAAAACTTGTATCACATTCATGTATCATATTCACCCGTAAAGTTTGAATAACCGTATAAGGATCATCTCATGACAAAGCGCCCGGATTCAGAAACCTTAGTCGCCACCTCCGGCAGAACGGACAATAGAATAAAGAAAAATACCGTTTCATCTGCCGGTGTAACCCCGCCCACATTAAACGACATCGGCTCCCTTGCCGGCAAAACCAATTTAGTTGCGGCAGTCATCGGCGATGAGAAACTGGCGAAACGGGCGGCTCGGGTACAGGAACGGGTAGCGCAGGTACAACAGGGCGTGGCTATCGGTAAAGAGGTGATTCAACGGGTTCAGCAATGGGGCAAAAAACCGCCGTTGAGCGGTATTGGCGGCGAGGTCGGCGGCGCACCTTCCGTTCAGTCGGCACTATCCGCATTACTCGGGCGTTCGCCGAGCGGTCTGCAATTTACGTTTCACTCCGCCGGGTTACCTGCCGACAGCTTTGAGGTTTTGGGGTTTGATTTATGGGATGGCTACAGCGAAGCCTTTACCCTGAATCTGGAACTGAGCAGTAAAAATGAGGCGGTGCCTTTCGCCGCCGTATTGGACAATGAAGGCTATCTCACCTTTTGGCAAAACGGGCAGGAAGTCAGACGTCTCACCGGCATCGTCACCGAATTCGAACAAGGCGACCGGGGTTTCCATCACACTTTCTATCGCCTGCAACTGCGCCCCGCCCTTTGGCGTTTAAGCCTGCGCTCCAATTCCCGTATCTTCCAGCAAAAAGATATCCAAACCATTCTCTCCACCCTACTGAATGAAAATAAAGTCACCGACTATCGCTTTATGCTGCGCGACGCCCATCCCGAACGGGAGTTCTGCGTGCAATACCGCGAAACCGATTTGGCGTTCTTTGAACGTTTAAGTGCCGAGGAAGGGTTATTCTATTATTTCGACGCTCAAGGCGTGTTGGTTATCAGCGACGATGCAACCACCTTAAATAATGAAAAAGCCGTTGCCTTAAACTACAATCCCAACAAGAACGCGCAGTTACAGGAAAACACCGTTACCCGCTTTGCCCACAGTGAGCGGGTGAGGGTCTCTAAGACGACATTAAAGGACTACACCTTTAAAAAGCCGTTATGGGAAGCCGCCTTTAGCGAAGAAGCCAAAGACACCGGGGCACAACGTGCCATGTATGAGCATTATGCCTTTCCGGGGCGTTTTAAAGACGGGCGCGGTAAGCAGTATAGCCGTTACCGCCTGGAAAGCTTACGCCGTGATGCCCATAACGGACGCGGTGAAAGTAACAGCCCGTTGCTGATGGCGGGCGGATTAATCGACTTACAGCGTCATCCCAATGGGGCGTTTAACACCCTGTGGCAGTTAAGCCGGGTGCATTACCATGCCGAACAGGCGCAGGGCGCACAGGGTGAAGCCGGTGAACGGGGCACCCATTTAACCGCCGCCTTCGAATGTTTACCCCGTCATCAGACCTGGCGCCCGGCAGTCAAACGCAAGCCGTTGGTGGAGGGACCGCAGCCGGCGATTGTCACCGGACCGAAAGGTGAGGAGATTTATACCGACAACTTCGGGCGTATTCGTCTGCACTTCTTATGGGACCGGGAAGGAAAACGGGATGACCACAGCTCCTGCTGGATTCGGGTGACCCAACCCTGGGCGGGTAAAGGCTGGGGGATGGTAGCGATTCCCCGGGTCGGATATGAAGTGCTGGTGGACTTCCTGGAAGGCGACCCGGACCAGCCGATTGTCACCGGACGCACCTATCATGCCAATATGCCGTTGCCGGGCAAACTGCCGCAGAACAAAACCCAGATGCACCTGATGTCACAGACCTATAAGGGCGGCGGACATAACGGGATGATGATGGAAGATGAGCAGGGTAAACAGCGTTTGGATTTTCATGCCCAACATGATATGAATACCCTGGTGCTTAATGACCGCACCACCAATGTGGGCGGAAATCATACCGAGACGGTGAAAGGCGAACAGAAAATCAGTGTGAATCAGAGCCGTTATAAAGAAGTGGTTGGTGATGAGGTGCAGACTATCGGCAAGAATCAGGAGATTTATGTCGGACAGGATTATCAGCTGAATGTCACGGGTGAGCTGTTGATGAAGTCGGGTGCGGATAATATTGTGTTTGAGACTGCCGGCGCTAAGCTGACCCTGTTTAAGAACGGTAATATTGACCTGATGGGTAAGAGTGTTGTGATATTGGGTGAGATGGTTGACTTGAATCCGGG
>JACAWG010000051.1 GCA_017160915.1 Aggregatibacter actinomycetemcomitans | reverse complement strand
TAAAGAACTCACTGGGCGAATATTGGGAATACCGTTATGGTACTCACAATGAATTGCGTTTTGTGATAGCGCCGAATAAATTGAAATGGGAGTATCGTTATAACGAACGTTATCAGGTTGCTCGCCAACAGTTACCGGACGGGAATTACTGGAGTTATGGTTATAATGAGGAAAACCAATTAACGGGGGTTCGTAATAGTAAAGGCGAACAGACGCAATATCGACGGGATATGTTTGACCGAATTACGACCTTGGTTAGGACGGACGGTTCGACGTATCGTTATGAGTATAGTGAAGCACATGCGAATCCGAATGGCAGCCTGACCAAAGTCACGACGCCGGAAGGCTCGACCCAACAGTTTGGCTACAATAGCGAGCGTCTTCTCAAAGAAGCGATTGACGGCAACGGTAACAAAACGAAATATGGCTACGGTGCTTACGATTTACTGGAAAGTCAAACGTTGCCGAACGGTGAAACCTTAACCTTTCACTATGACAAGCTGACCCGCCTCACAGAAGTGAGAAACAGCCAGGGCGACAGCTATCGCTACGCATACGATAAGGTGGGGCAACTCATCAGTGAGACGGACTTTACGGGAAGAGTGCGTCACTATGCCTATGACCCGGTAGGCAGACTAACGAGACGTACGCAGGCGGACGGCAGTGTTGAAACCTATGCGTATGATGAAGACGATAAATTACTTAGCCGCCAAACGTGGCAACCGAAGTATCAAAAGGGTGCAGTCAACACAGACGAAAAAACGCCTAAAAAACCAACCGCACTTTTAGACGGTATCAATCCTGAAGGCTATGAATTAGCTCATGAGGTCAGCTATACCTATACAAAGAAAACCGGTCAGCTGACAAAAACCGTCAACACCCAATATTTGCCGTACTTTGCAGAGCATATCACCGAGTTTGAATATGACGCACAACATCGCCTGATAGCAGAAATTCAGGACGGTGAACGGGTTGAAATCAGCTTAGACAAATACGGCAGACAAACGGCATTAAGTCTGCCGAACGGCAAACCGAAAGACCCGAATGACCCGGAAAGTGCGGTCAGAATTTCACAAGTTTTTAATCAATATGGTGAACTGAGCCAATTCCAAATCAACAATCACAATCCGCTTAATCTCAGTTATGACAAACTGGGCAGACAGACGCG